>JBGQNO010000016.1:0-5188 GCA_041501125.1 Candidatus Nanoarchaeia archaeon | reverse complement strand
GTCGCAGCCAAATACTATGGCAGGAATTCTATAGGAATTGAGATTGACAGAAAATACTTTGACATTATAAAAAAGAGGCTTAATGAAAGTCAAAAAACTCTAGACAACACAAAAGCCGAAATAAAATTTGAAGAGTTTAAAGGTTAATCTTTAAAATGTTCATCAATAGCTAATTTAAGCATACCTCTGCCATCATAATTCCAATAGGTTATATCTTGCTCTATAAATAACCATTTCAATATTTTAAATAACATCTCTAGGGTAAAACCTTTCTTAAAATTAGCCGTTGTTTCCTTTAGTATCTTGTCAACATCTTCACAATTCCATATTCGGTCTATTGCTTTAGATAAAAGTTTAAACTCTTTTGGATTTTCTACCTTCTTAATCTGTAAGTCTTGAAAGATGCCCTTATGACTTGGTCTAGCATCTTCATTATTATCCATCTTCTCAACCCAAACTTGAAAATCTATGCCCTTATTCAAGAATGTAGGTCTAAGCAGAAAGATTCTTTTTCCATCTTTAAGATTCTCAACAAAATATTTATATCTTGTAACATGTTTAACTCCATCTTTCCAATAACCACCCTTTTCATTCAGAAAAGTATTAACTACTTTTTTCCTTAGTTCTTTTCTATCAGAATCATTTAAATTTAAGATTACCTCAAATTCATCATAAATTTTTGCATCTTTCTTAGCCATTAAAAAGCAAGGAAAATGAACTTTTTAAACAAGTTCCTTTAAGTTAATCGCCAACCTCTAACGCACGAGAATAAAGGTTTCCGAAACCTTTATAAATAATCTACTTTATACTGTTATATCAGTTTTTCTAACATGGATGACGAATTAAAAAACAATATCCTGAAAACAGGCACAAGCATAATGGGCATTGTCTGCAAAGACGGCGTTGTAATGGCTGCTGACAGGCAGGTTACAGCAGGCAACATAGTAATGAACAAGAAGATGAAAAAAGCCTCAAAGATTAATAATTATCTTGTTGCAGCATGGTGCGGCGGAGCTGCAGATGCGCAAATGCTTTCAAGAATAGCAGTCGCAGAGCTTAAATTAAAAGAATTAAAAAGCCGGCAAAGACCTACTGTAAAAGAATCTGCAAGCCTGATTTCAATGATGTCCTACAGGAACATAAGGCAGTTCTCAACAATCGTGAATGTTGTCGGAACACTAGTTGCAGGTTATAATAAAGACGGTACAGTTGAATTATACACAATCGAGCCTGCCGGAGGAATAAATAAAGTTGAGGATTACGACGCTAATTTCGGTTCAGGAATGCCGTATATCTTAGGTTTCTTGGAAAGAACATACAAGAAAGATATAACTGTAAAACAAGGAGTTGAGCTTGCAGTAGAGTCAATAAAAGCATCAACACAAAGAGATACAGGCTCTGGCTATGGAATAGATGTTTTCACAATCACAAAAGAAGGAATTAATCAGGCAATTGGCCAGGAAATAGTGCCAGAGTTCAAAGAATCCAAGTAATAATCTACCAGTATAAATAATCTAAGACAAGAGTAACTATTCATTACAATCTGCTCTCCAAATAATTGCTGAGCCCACAGATTAAAGCGTTTTAACATTAATGCTAAATCAAAAAACTAACTTATTATCATGACAGATATTCTGAAAAGCATACTGAGTGAACTTCCAGAAAAGAAAATATCCAGTGCGAACTTTGAAGGTGCAAACATTGTTCTCTACACCTCTGACCGCAATTTTTTCATAGAAGGAAAATCCAAAATCAGGGAAATAGTAAACAAGATAAAGAAAAGGATTGAGCTCAGGGTCGACAAGGACTATCTTTTGGCTAATGAAGAGACTGAGAAGATAATCCGGGAAACTGTTCCGCCAGAAGCAGAGATAACAAACATAATCTTCGAAAATTACCGGGGTGTTGTTGTAATCGAGGCAAAGAAGCCCGGGCTGGTTATTGGAAAGATGGGTTCTATCCTGCAGGAGATTGAAAAAAAGACATTCTGGGCTCCCCAGGTTCAAAGAAGCCCTGCAATTCCAAGCAAAATCACTGAGGATATCCGTTCAGTATTATATCAAAATAATGTTTTCAGAAGAAAGTTTCTTGATAACATCGGAAAAAAAATCTACAAGGAATGGAATCCAGAGAAAGTTGATGAATGGATAAGAATCACATTCCTTGGCAGTGGAAGACAAGTAGGAAGATCGTGCTTGCTGCTCCAAACACCAGTTTCAAAAATATTGCTTGACTGTGGTATAGATGTTGCTGCTCAGGGCAAGGAAAGATTTCCGTATCTGGATGTTTCTGAATTTGACTTGAGCCAGATTGATGCTATAATTGTCAGCCACGCACACCTCGACCACGCAGGACTTATTCCTTACATCTACAAAATGGGCTATGAAGGTCCGTGTTACATGACCGCTCCTACAAGAGACATTGCCTCGCTCCTGGCTCTTGATTTCATCGGAGTTGCCTACAAAAAAGCAGCCGCGCCTTTATTTTCAACAACAGACATAAGAGAAATGGTCAAGCATTCTGTATGCATCGGCTTCAATGAAGTAACTGACATAACACCAGATGTAAGATTGACATTTTACAATGCAGGACATTGCCTAGGAAGTGCAATGACTCATCTTAATATCGGAAACGGTTTGCACAATCTGCTTTACTCAGGAGACATGAAATTTGGCAAGACAAGACTGCTGGACGCATCTTCCATAAACTTCCCAAGACTTGAAACAGCAATCCTTGAATCAACATATGGCGGCAAAGATAATGTTCTTCCTCCAAGACAGGAAGCTGAAGCCGAGCTGATCAAGATAATCAAAGACACATTTGACAGAAAAGGAAAAATCTTGATTCCAGAACTTGGACTAGGAAGAGCCCAGGAGTCAATGCTTATCATAGAAGATGCCATAAGACAGGGACTTCTTCCAGAGATTCCAGTTTACATTGACGGAATGATATGGGATATTAATGCAATTCACACAGCATATCCTGAATTTTTGTCAGCAAGCACAAGAAGCTTGATTTTCCAGGACCAGAATCCGTTTTCCTCACCAATTTTCAAACGAGTCGGCTCGTCACAAGAAAGAAAACTGGTATTTGAAGGCGGTCCGTGTGTTGTTCTCGCAACTTCTGGAATGCTTGTAGGTGGAGCATCAGTCGAGTATTTTAAAGACTTCGCAGGAAACAAGAAAAATGCTATTGCCTTTGTCTGCTACCAGGGTGTTGGCTCGCTTGGAAGACAAGTACAAGAAGGAGTCAAGGAAGTCAAGATGATGACAGAGGGCAGGGATGAGCTTGTCCAGGTGAATTTCGAAGTCCACACAATTGACGGCTTGTCAGCACATTCTGGAAGAAACCAGCTTCTGGCTTTTGTAAGCAAATGTTCCCCTCGCCCAAAGAAAATCATTGTTAATCACGGAGAAGCCTCAAGATGCCTAGACTTGGCATCAACAATTTACAAGATGAACAGGATAGAGACAGAAGCTCCAAAGAATCTTGAGACAGTGAGGATAAAATAAGAGGAAAGAATGAAGCATAATGTAAAAATCACGTCAATTCTATTGCTGATGTTTATTGTAGCGCAAGTTATCGGACTGATTGTAATTTCATTGTATCAAGGACAAACACTGCCGTATGGCATGCAGCCTCCTGAAATGACAACAAGCGCTTCAATATCAAGCATTATCATTTCAATTTTCCTTGCAGTATCTCTGGTTTTATTGCTGATGAGGATACGTGCCAACTGGGTAATACGAATCTGGTTTTTCTCAGTCGTGGCTATTGCACTTGCAATGACCCTGAATGCATTCACACAAAATATTCTTCCATACTCAGCAATAATAGTGCTTATCGCAGGAGCAATCCTCTCTTACATCAAGATATTCAGGCGCGATATTCTTGTTCACAATCTTACTGAGCTTTTGATTTATCCAGGCATAGCTGCAATATTTGTTCCAATGCTCAGCATCCTGTCAGTTTCAATTTTGTTGGTGTTAATATCGCTTTATGATATTTATGCTGTCTGGCATTCTGGAATCATGCAGAAAATGGCAAAATTCCAGATACAAGAACTGAAATTATTCGCAGGATTTTTTGTTCCGTATATGACCAAGCCTCTGCCAAAGAAAACTGGAAAAATGAAGAATGTCAAGGTTCATCTTGCAATTCTCGGCGGCGGAGATGTTGTTTTCCCGATAATGGCATCAGGTGTTATGTTAATAGCGTATGGCTGGCTGGCAGCTCTGCTTGTTTCAGCATTTGCAACCCTCGGTCTTCTTTACCTGTTCATCAAAGCTGAGAAAGGCGAATTCTATCCAGCAATGCCTTTCATCTCAGCCGGATGTTTCATAGGCATGGCACTTTTCGCTGTTCTTAACTCATTATTATAGCATCTTCTTGAATCTTCTTGTTTGTATTCACTTAAGAAAGGTAACAAATAGAAAGATTTATAAACCAATTATCTATTGAAGAGTTATGGAAATAGACAAAGAACTTGTAAGAAAAGTCAAGGAAAAATTCGGTTTGAATATTTATGAAACTAAAGTATGGCTTGCCCTCGTTTCTAAAGGCGTGGCAAGCTCAAGCGAGATATCTTCAATTTCAGGCGTGCCAAGATCAAGAACTTATGATGTTCTTTCCAGCCTTGAAAAGAAGGGCTTTGCAATTGCAAAAGTCGGCAAACCGACAAAGTATATTGCAGTTGAGCCAACAATAGTTCTTGACAAGCTCAAAAACAATGTAATGATTGATGCTGAGGAAAGAATCTCTGTGCTTGAAAATCTTAAAGATTCAAAGGAATACGACGAGCTTAAGTCACTTCATAATTCTGCATTCGAAATGGTCAAGAAAGAAGATCTTTCAAGTCTTTTGAATGGAAGAACAAACATCTATGTGCATTTCAAGAATGCAATTGACAAAGCCAAGAAAAATGCAATAATCTATCTGCCTGTCTCAGAGATAACTGAGAAGTCAAGGATATTCAAGGAAATATTCTCAAAACTCAAGAGCAAGAAAATCAATGCACGATTCATCTTGCAGGGCGATGAAAAAGAGATAAAACAGGTTGAACAGAAGTTTGGCATAAATGCAGAACAAGCAAAAATTCCAGCATCATTCCTGATGGCAGACGACAAGGTAATGTTCCTTTTGTCTGAGAAAATAGATGAAGAATCAAAGGGAATCTGCATAAATTCTG
>JBGQNO010000015.1:0-8198 GCA_041501125.1 Candidatus Nanoarchaeia archaeon | reverse complement strand
ACTCTACTAAATTATCTCTTTTACATTTAGGACATAGTCTATTATTCATAAAAGATTAAAGGAAAGTTCATTTTAATATTTTTCTCTTAATAAGCAGAAAAACCTGCTTAATATACCAAAGAGCATCAAATTTTTTGTCTATTAAAACTAATAATAATTTACCTGCAGCTAAATATAAGATTAAAACAATAAATATTGTGCCAAAGGATAAAACAAAATTTGAAAATATATGTTGTGAACGATGATAATACTCTTCTACTAAGCTATAGATAAATCCCAATGGTAAAACATAGTAAAGTCCAAGACATATCATCTTTAAATCTGCATCAAAGGAAAAACATCTTGAGAATATAATAACAACAACCAAAAAGAGAAAAGTCGGAATTAGCCAAAAATAAATAAGCAGATTTGAGAAATTATCAAGATAGATTGGATTAGTAAAACCAATTATAAATAAGAACACAACTATTATAATCATGCAGATTAGTATTAAATACCATATTTTACTTTTGTCTGTCATCTGATAACTAAAATTAGTCTATATTTATAATTTTTATGCTAAACTAAGACTGATTATTCAATAACTAAATCTTCTTTCATACTCTTTGTGGTCCATCCATTCAAGGATTATTGTTATTATGACAGCCTCACCGCCTCTTATAGAATAAATTAATCTCCATGCGTCAGGAAGATTATATTTCCACACATTGTCAATATCAAATTTTTTGATGTATTCTTGAGGAATCAGCTTTTTTGGTATTTGTATACCACAAAAAGGATTTGCTTCAATATCGCACAATGCTCTGTCTATAAACCTCTTGAGGGTATCCTCTTCTAATTCTTCATAGGCTTTTTTTACTTTTTCATTTGCAAATTGAATTTCACATTTTTTGTTTGTCATTAGGTTTTTTCCAGAATAAATGTGCTTTTTTTAATCTCTCCTGAGCTTCTTTAGGGTAGAAAATCCATCCAATCTTTCCTTCTGCGTCTACAGAAACTTTTCCAGATACTATCAAGTAATCTAGTGATATGCTAAAAGTTTGATACATCATCTTCTTTGGCAGGTGCTCCCATAATTGTTTTTTTCTGTATTCTCCATCGTGTTCTTTTATGAATCCCTCTATCATCAAGAGTGTGTCTAATCTCGGGTATCTGGCTGAGGATGTTTTTATCATTTCTATTTCCATCACCCTCTCTTTGCGTCTATCATCTCCTTAGGTATATCAAATGATATACCTTTATAAATATTTCTATATGCGCTATTCTGAAGTTATTTCAGTTCAATCGCAACATTTATAAACGTATAATATATTATACAACTATACAATTTATTATACAAATGGCTAAAGAAATATACAACAGAATAATTGAAATTATATTTGAGAGACCCAGTTACCACTTTCACTTAAGAGAATTAGCAAGGCTCGCCAAGGTGCATCCAAACAGTGCCAAATCTGCTGTCATAGAGCTAAAAAAAGAAGGAATTGTACAGGTTGAAAAGAAAATGCATCTTACTGAGATATTTGCAGACTTAGAGAATAAAAGCTTTGCGAGAAAAAAGAGGGAGTTTAATTTTGCCAGCATTTATAATTCAGGCATTGTTGAACATCTTATTGAACTTCTTGAGCCGGAATCTATTTCAGTCATTGGAAGTTATAGCAGGGGAGAAGACACAGAAAGAAGTGATATTGATATTGTTGTTGTGAAACCGCTGAAAAACAGCGGAAAGACTGCTGCTCTTGAAAAATTTGAAGATAAATTGAAAAGAAAAAGTCATCTGATTATAACTAACTACAAAGAAATGTCAGGAGAGTTTTATATAAATTTAATAAATGGGATGCTTTTATATGGGTATCTGAAGAAGAAAGAATGAGAGAATTTGAATATTATGTGAACAAGAAAGATGTGAAGAAAGTATCTCAGGATAAACAGCTTGCAATTTCTTTAGTTGTGGACATGGAAGAGAGAACATCCGATGCAATGAAGCTTGACACTGAAGCATTTCCAAAGATAATTTTCGAAAGCGTCTATGATGCTTTAAGAGATTTCTGTGATGCCCTGCTGGCTGTTGAAGGATACAAGTCTTATTCTCACGAAGGCTCTATTTCATTTTTAGCTAAAAAAGGGCTCGATGTTGCATTTATGTCTGCGCTTGATAATTTCAGATATAAAAGAAACGGCTCAAAATATTATGCAAAGAAAATAACGCCCGAAGATGCAAAGTTAATTATAGAATTTTATAAGTCCAATAAAGGAAGAATAAATGAGATTTTGAAAAAAGCAGGATTGAAGTAATTTATAATCCCTAAATCATAACATTTATAAAGCAATAAATTAACTAATTTTAATCAATATACAATAGGAGAAATCAATCAACAAGATTTAACATAATGAATTCTAGCAGATATTATTTTCAATTAAACATCAAGGAGGATATATAAATATGGCATACGGAAGTGGCGGCTTCAGACGAGGCGGCAGCAGCGGTGGAGGAGGCTTCAGGAGAAGTTTCGGACCAAGAGAGATGCATAAGATAACATGCAGCGAATGTGGTAAGGAAGCAGAAGTACCTTTCAAACCACGAGAAGGCACACCGGTTTACTGTAAAGAGTGTTTCATGGCCAAGAAGGGCATAACACCACGAGAAAGCAAACCAAAAGCTGAAGAAGAGTCTGAGGAAGAAGCCGAAGAAGAAGCAGAAGAATCAGAGAAAGAGTAAAAACTCATGTAACTGATTTTATTTTTTATTTATTTTTTTATTATTTTTGTTGTTTTATTATAATTTTTTGGGAGCACACATGGAATTACAAAATTTACCATTAGAGTATATGACTGTTGAATCAAGCAATCCTAGTCAGGAAGGGCTTGACTTTCTAGTCAATCTTGGAATTCCAATCATAATTAAGCATGATTACCAGTCTCCAGAAGACACCTCAGAAGCATTTGACGGAGCTTTTACAGCATATCACATATATACTCATTTAACAATGGGTGCAGATAGAACAGACTGGCTAAATGAAGTTTTAGGCTGGTACGATCTTAAGGATAAAAAAGAACTTGACGGCCCTTTCTACTTTGGCTTGAAATGGACTTTAAAATTCTGCGACATGGAAGATTTCTACAGAGAAGCGCTTAATTACATAGAGATACATGAAGGCGCGATAGATAATTAATTGAACAATTTTGCAAAATCTTGCAAACTGTCAACAACATAATCTGGCTCAGCTTCTACAATCTCTTCCATAGAACTCCAAGCATACTTTGATGCAATTATTATGCTTAAACAGCCTGCTTTCTTTGCTGTAAGAACATCGCCTGCCCTGTCAGCAACATATGCAACTTCTTCTGAAGAAAGTTTCATTTTCCTCTTCAATTGCTTTATCAACTCTGGCTTATTGTCAAATTTCTCTTCAGTATAAATCTTGTCAAATAGATTGCTTTGCTTTCCCAATGCTCTTTTGATAACTATGCTTGGAGAATTGGAAAGAATGAATTTCTTGCACTTAATGTCCTTTAATGAGCTTAGATTAAATGTTTTTGGCTGTTGTTTCAGAAACTCGTGATAGATTTTGTGCCTTATTCTTGCAATTTCCTCTGATGGAATGTCAATCATCTCCAAGACGTCCTTGATTTTCTTTCCAAAATGCACAATAATCCGTGTTTCGCATTCAGGGCAGAAAAGCCCTTCTGACTTCAGAACTTTTAGTATAGAATGAAACCATCTTTTTTTAGTGTCTGCAAGCGTGCCGTCAAAGTCGAATAATAGAAGTTTGATTTTACCCTCTTTCATCTTATAGTTAAAACTAAGAGATATTTAAAATTGATGCTTACAAGGCTCGCTGATGCTCGCCATTCATTAATATACAAAACGCTTTTTAATGCTTAATCAGCCATTCTTTTGCTTGCTAAGTGATGTGTGAGCTAATGAATGTTATATCAGCTTGATGAGGATTGCTACTTTCACCCCGATGGGTAAAATCGTTTTAACATTAATTCCAGAATTATCACAAATTTCTTACTTATAATTTCTGTCTAAGAAACCTCTTATAAACTTGTCGCTGTCCTCTCTTTCAAGTATCTTGTTCAGCTTGTAAACTGGCATGTTATCTCTTGTCTCCCTGAATGCCTTTATGTCTGAAGAAGCTCTATTGAATGCTTCCTCAGAAATCAAGAACTCATTGTTTGCAGCCTCAGCCACCTTCTTAGCCATTCCTAAAGTATTTCCAAGTCCAGTAAACTTCAGCTTGTCCTGAGTCTTCTCGACTACAAGCGGCCCTGAATGCACAGTCAATCCGTAATCAATCTTTTCCCTGAATTTTGAATTGTAAGTATTAAGCTTTGCCTCAATCTGTTTCGCAAGTCTGATTGCAGGCACTTCATTCCTGTATGTCTTTGTTGAGACAGGCGGGAATATTCCGAACACGAAGTTGTTGCTCTGGTATATCGAGCCCTTGCTTGCAATAATGTCCTGTGTGATTTCATTCAATAAATCCTTGAAATGAGGCATCTTCTCCGCATTCTTAATGCTTAATGCAATTACACTCGATTCTTGCCTCTGCCCGTTTAATGCAATTGTATGTTCAGCCTGGCTTGGAATTGATTTCTGTGGCAAGACTACTTCTGACATTTTCTTTACAGGCATCTCAACCATGATAGGATGATGCGTTTTCTGCTCTGGAATCGTTTCAGGCACGTTGTATTTCTTTGCCCATGGCACTAACCCTGAAAATTTTGAATATACTACCCATCCGACAATTGCAAACAAGAATATCCATGCCAGCAGGTAACGTGAGAAGCTTGCACCTTCAGAAGCATCAAGTATCTTGACAGCCCTTCCTGTAAGAAGCACATCGCTTCTTTCAACATTCGAAGTTCCATCACTGACTTTGACTGTATATTTTCCATCAGGAGCATAAATCTTCAGTTTCTTGGTTTCAGAAACACCCAAACTCACCTCCTGCGTTGTCGATTCCTTTCCGATGGTGAACTGCAATAATTTTTTATACGGAACATTTCCAGTGTTTGTCACAGTAAGTGTGTTGTTATCTAAGGAAAATGAAGCCTGCTCAAGCGCATTGATATTGAACTGCTTGGTTGTTGAAATATTTGCTGCAGAAGCATAAATCTTCCATTCTCCAGGAAGTGCATTCTGTTCAAGCGCTAGTTCTTCCTGCTTGCCAGATATTGAAACCTTTTCAGCAATCAGGTTATTGCCAGCATCGTATATCTTAACTGCAATCTCTCTATCTAAAACAATATCATGAGCCTGGTCATACAGCATAGGCTTATACGAGAGAGTCGTTCCAGGATTTACATTTCCAGAGTCTAAAGCAATATCCAACTCCTTAGGCACCGCCCTGACAACAATCATAAAATTTTCATTGCCATGATTGCTAAGCTCAGATTCCTGGTCAATTTTCTCATAAGCATTGACATTGACAGAAAACGTGCCTGACCTCATGTTTTCAGGCAGCTTCAAGCTAACAGAAAATTTTCCCTGCATAACACTTCCACTTGCCTTGATATCATTAACATCAGCATCGACAAATCCGTCAACATTCTGCCCATTTTCTTTCTTTGCAGTTCCTGCAACTGTAATCTCTTGCCCAGGCATAACATCTGTATTCTTGACATCGAGAGTTACTATAATCTTATCAGAGACTGTGATGTCGGAGCTGTAAGACATTTCATTGTTAAGAGAAGATTCTACTTTGCATGTTCCAGCTTGCTTGACAAAAAACCTGTTCAAAGGCACTTCGCTTGAAACTTGTTTTTCTTCATTAGCATCGAGCGATACATACTCGCGGAAAAAATTAATCGAGCTATCTCCGCAAACAAGATTAAGTTCTAGAAACCCGTCCAAAGCACTTGAAGGTTTTGCAGTTGCACTTATCTGCAATGTATCTCCCAGATTGTAAAGCGTGTTTGTCTGTCCAAAGATGACTTCTGCAGAGACAATTGATAAAAGTGACACTGAAATGATAAAAAGCAGCGGTAATAATAGTAGTCTCCTCATTTTAGTATCAAAAACAAAAGCAAAAATGGTATTTAAACATTTTTATACAGAAAAATGTTTCAGCAAACAAGCCTCAGAAGTCTAGCACGGCCCGAAAGTCTTGAAAAGTCCGACATGCTTGAATGCTTTCAAGTTCAAACCCGGAAAAACATCTCTCTCTAGGCTGCCCTGGTTAGGAAATCCCTCAATAGTTTTCCTGTCAAACAAGTATACGCCGCAGCTCATCCACAAGTCAGGCATTATTGGCTTTTCCCTGAACTCTTCAACCTCAATTCCGTCAATCTTTATGATTCCGTAATTCAATCTCGGATTAGCAACTGCAATGGTGTCTGTTCCAAAGCCAAGTAACGCGCTCAAATCAATGTCAGTAACATCATCCACATTGCATATAAGCAGCTTGGCTGCTTTGGTTTTCTCGAGTGCTTTTGTAACAGCTCCTGAAGTTCCAAGCAAAACAGGCTCTAATGAATATTCAACATTCTTCAGGTTTCCAAGATATCCGTGTATCTGCTCATATTCATCTTTATGGCATGCAATAATTATTTTCTTAACATGCGAAGAAAGCCAGTTTATCTGATGCTCAATAATAGCTTTGCCTTCATGTTCAACCAATGCTTTTGGAAACAGGGTTTTCCTGCCCATCATGCCTGCTGCAAGAATAATCGCATCAGGTTTTTCACCAGAGAGTTTAGCAACTTTTACCATAATTTCCAGTAGGTAAAGTAGTATTTATATTTTCTGTTTCGCAGTTATAAATAATCTAATTAAGAATAGGAAGGGCAGAATAATGCTCTATGAAATTTTTCATCTGGCATAATAGTCAAACCCTCTCCATAACTATAATATTTTCTAAGAATCTCCACAGACATACCATTACCTTTGTAATAACTGTCAAATGCTTCCAATAATTCTTTGGGCATGCCCTCACTTGACATAGTCCCTTGAATAAAAAGAGAACCATGCTGCAGAAGTTTTTCCAAGTCAATCTCCTTTATCCCTGTCATTTAATTACTAACAATCAAGTTTATATAAATCTTATCAAATAATTTTATAAATGCTGTATGCTTAATAGAAAAATGAAAAAAGAGGCAAAGGAATCGTTCAAAGTCACTCCCTGGGAAGTTTCAGGCAAGATTGATTACGAGAAACTTGTGAAGGAGTTTGGCACAACCCTTATGCCAGACAAGATGAAAAAAAGGCTTGAAAAAACACACCCATTGTTAAGGCGAGGAATTTACTTCTCGCATCGGGACTTTGACAAATGGCTTGATGCTTATGACAAGGGCAAAAAAGTTTCTGTGATAACAGGACGAGGCCCCTCAGAAAAACTGCATCTCGGACATTTAGTCCCATTTTTAGTGGCAAAATCATTGCAAGAGCAGTTTGATTGCGATGTTTTTATTCCAATTTCAGACGACGAAAAGTTCTATGTAAAAGAGAATTTAACATATGAACAAGCCTTGGAATACAGCAACGATAATATCCTTGACTTGATTGCCCTGGGATTCAAGCCAAGCAAGACGTTTATCTTTGAGGACTTTGTGTATACTGATATTTACAAATATGCTGCTCAAGTAGCAAAGCGAATCACATATTCGACTGCTAAGGCTGTCTTTGGACTTCAGCCAGAAAATAATGTCGGCTGGAGCTTTTATCCAGCAATGCAGGCAGCTCATATATTATTTCCGCAATTTTACACAAAACAAAAACATATTTCAGTTGTGCCAGTAGGAATAGACCAGGACCCTTTCATCCGGCTTACAAGAGATATTGCAGAACACAAAGATTTTAACATGGAAAAACCAGCAGCACTTCATGCAAAATTCATTCCATCATTGTCAGGCGGAGCCAAGATGTCTGCGTCAGAAGGAAGCCAGATATTTTTAAGCGATTCTCCAGAAGAAGTCGCACTCAAAATTAAAAAATATGCCTTCAGTGGCGGACAGCCAACTCTTGAGGAGCAAAGAAAAAAAGGCGGCAATCCTGACATTGATGTCTCATTCCAATACCTGAAGATGTTCTTCGAACCAGATGATAAGAAGCTTGAAAAAATCTACAAGGATTACAAATCAGGAAAAATGTTGACGAGTGAGTTAAAAGAAATTCTTATCCAAAAGATCAACTTGTTCTTGAAAGAACATCAGAAACGCAAGGAACAAGCAAAGAAACAACTTGACAAGTT
>JBGQNO010000014.1:0-9844 GCA_041501125.1 Candidatus Nanoarchaeia archaeon | reverse complement strand
TGTTTCTATACATAATGCAACGCATCTATGTTCTGCGGTTTCATTAAGCTTTTTTGCTTGCTCTAGACTGGTTGAATCTTTTTCATTTAAAGCATCATAGCATTTTTTTATGAAATCGATTTTGTATTCTTTTGGAAATTCTAGGAATGTTCCACCCATTACAATCAACTCAATTTTATTTGTTGGATGGTTCATTAACTTGAATGCTTTCAATCTGGCTTGGACTTGCTTATACGGGTCGTAATTCAACATTTTTGCCCTAATGACAGGCGGAGACAAAGGAGTGTAAGACTGAGGAACATTCAGGCTTGGACAGTATATGCAGGTTCCGTGCTTGCACTTGCGTGGATGAGTCATAACTGCTATAGGTGTGACTCCTGCCAAGGTTTTTGATGGTTTTCTGACTTCATGCATCAAAGGAAGTTTCATGATGTTAAAACTTAGAAATTTACTTATAAATGTTTAGAATTATTGCTCTTCTGCTTCCTCGGCAGGTTCGGCTTCTGGCTTTAGAATGCTTGCTTTGTTTGCAGCAGCGGAATTCACCTTAATGTTCTTTGGCATGCTAATTGAGCCGGGCATTGTCTTCACAATGTCCATTATCGAGTACTTCATGAACTTCAGGATAGTTTTGTCAGAATCATCGACATGAATCTGAAGGACATTCAAATTATTAGTGATACAGTTCAGGTTCCATATCACCTTGCCATCTGTAATCTGCAGGACTGCAATTATCTTCTTTATGTTGTCAGTTATTGTGCGATTTTTCATCTCATCCTCTACAATTCCTTTCAATGCTTCCAAGTCAGTCTGGATGTCACCTTCTATTTTTGGAAGTTTCTTGTTTATAGGCATGCTCGAGACATTCATCTTCACACCATCATCAAGGCTGAAGGTTGCAATTTTATTCTTGCCAATCATGTAATCAATCTGGTGCATGTTCTTGCCTGTTTCAAAATCCAGAACAAAAAATCCTGCACACAAGTATGCTTTTGGATTTTCTTTCCTGAAGTTCTTGTAAACTTCAGATTCAAGAAGTTTCTTCTGGTAGTGTTCAAATTTCATCTTATTTTGCCTCTTTATCGTCTACGCCGCCAGCTCTTACATTTGCGTGCTTGACTTGTTTAATCTTGTCAATTGGAAATCTTTTTTCATATTCCTCCAAGACTTTTAATGTTTCTTCTTCAGAATTAATATCACATATCGAAGATATTTTCAGTAACAAATATGCCATATCTCCAATGAAATTGCCAACCTCTATTTTATTTTCTTCTATCAGTTTTTTCTGCTTCTCTTCATTAACCCACTTGATAACATTCCAGAATTCGCCTATTTCTTCGTTCATGTTTAATAGGAGGTCTTTAATTTCCCAGACTTTGCCCCAATCTCTTTCGTCGTTGAATTTTTTGACTTTATCCTGTACGTTTTTCATTTCAGTTTTTTCCTTTCTCTTTTAATATAAAATATTAATAACTCAATGGTTTATATTCTTTTTCGTGGTTTATACTCTTGTTTCAACAAGCCATATATAATTTCATCACATATCTTTTTGGTTGCTTTGCTTCTGCAAGCTTTTCTTTTCATTCCCTCTTTTTTTGCTCCAAACTTCTCAAGTAATTTTCCTGAAGAAGGATTTCCAACAAAAACTCCTGCTTCTATTTTTCTTAGTCTTAATTTTTTAAATGCAAAATCTAAAATTGCTTTAAGTGCTTCACTTCCATATCCTTGTCTCCAATATTTTTTTCCTAACCAATAGCCAACTTCTGCTTTTCCTTGAAATTTGCTAACATGGTGTAATCCAATGCCTCCGATAATCTTTTTTTCTTCTTTAACTTCAATTCCAAAAGTGTAATCATCTTTCTTTTTCTTTCTCCATTTCTCTTTAGTATGCTTTATCCAGCTCTTTGCATCTTTTAATTTATAAGGATATGGAACAACTAAAAGCCACTTTGATACATTTAAATCTTTAATATTTTCAAATATACTTTTTGCATCCGAGTCTCTCAATGGTCTTAGAATTAGCCTTTTTGTTACAAGCTTCATATTCTTTCTGCTATTTCTTTGCATAATTTTTCAATAAATGCTTCGGGCTTCATCTGCTTAATTTCCTTTTCGCCATGCTTAATTTCTTTTGCTTCTCTTTCTCTTACTGCCAGAGTACCTGCTTTTTCTTCCTTGTCTCCAAGGACAATTATGTAAGGAATTTTCATCATTTCAGCATTATACACTTTTTCATTTATAGGGCTGGAGTTTAAGTCTATGTCAGCACGTATGCCTGCTTCTTTCATCTGCTTCAAAACCTTTTCGCATGCTTTTATGTTCCTGTCTGTGAAGCTTAAGACTCGGCATTGAATTGGAGAGAGCCATGTTGGAAGGTTGCCATTCAGATGTTCAAGCAGAACTCCAATGAATCTTTCTAAGCTGCCAAAAACAGTTCTATGTAACATTACAGGCCTTTTCTGCTTGTTGTCTTCTGTTGTATACTCTAATTCAAATCTTTCAGGCATTGCAAAATCCAATTGAATTGTTGCGCACTGCCATGTCCTTCCTAAACTATCCTTTATGTGGAAATCAATCTTAGGACCGTAGAAAGCACCATCGCCTTTGTTCACTTTGTATTCTTTCTTGTTCTTTTTAAGTACTGTCTCAAGGATTTTTTCTGCCTTGTCCCACAACTTTTCATCTCCGATTCTTTTTTCCGGGCGTGTTGAAAGTTCAACATGATATTCAAAACCAAACTTCTTGTAAAATTTATCTACCAGCTCCATAACGCCAATTATTTCTTTTTCAAGCTGCTCTTCAGTGCAGAAGATATGAGCATCATCCTGTGTGAACTTGATAACCCGGAATAATCCTGCCAAGACTCCTGAGAGTTCCTGCCTATGAACAATGCCAAGTTCTGCAACCTTTAGTGGAAGTTCTTTGTATGATTTTGGCTTGTTTTTATAAACAAGCATTCCACCAGGACAGTTCATTGGCTTAACTGCGAAATCCCTGCCTTCATATTTTGTAAGGAAAATATTTTCTTTGTATTTTTCCCAGTGTCCAGAAATCTGCCATAACTTTTTGTCAAGAATCTGTGGAGTTGATATCTCCAAGTAACCTGACTTGTTATGCTCTTCACGCCAGAATTTAATCAATTCATTGTAGATTATCAGTCCGTTGTTGTGGAAGAAAACCATTCCTGGAGCAACTTCGCTGAAACTGAACAAGTCAAGTTTCTGCCCAAGAATTCTGTGGTCATTATCTTTTAATTTTGAAGTATCAAGCTTTGTTTTTGATACTTGCCTGAGGAGCTGTTTTGAATCGTAGGTTTCATCAATAGACTGACTTTTTTTATCTTCTAACTTAATTTCTCGCGAGAGTTCTGACAAAGGATGTCCCTTGCATTTCAATTCAAATTCCTTGTAATAGCCAAAAGGCGCCCGCGTTACCTGGAGTTTCTTGTCTTTCTTTAACTCTTGCTCTGCTGCTTTTAAAACAGATTCAGCTGTCTTTGGACTTGCGAGATTTGATGACAAATGAGCGTAAGGGTAAATGACAATCTGCTCTGCTTTTACCTGCTTTGCAATATCTTTGATATTCTCAATGAATTTTGGCACACTTGCTTCAGTATCGCCATTTTCCACAGCAGTGAGTATGACAAGAGCTTCTTTTACTTCCTTCTCTTTTTTCTCTTTTTCAGGAAGTTCTTCAATGTCTTTCAATGCCTTTTTCAGAGGCTTGAACTTTATGTAATCACAGTGTATTGACAAAAATTTCATATTTCTTTATGGAAAAGGGTTTTTTTAAAGATTAGCATTACTGGTTTTTGGTAGCTGAAGATAGCTTTATCAAATCCGGGCTGTTAACACAATGGATGTAATCCAGTTTCTTTCCCTTAAATCTGGCGAGGGTTATGTGGCAGTTATGCGTATCAAATACATTGCTGTCTCTATGCGAAAGCCCAAGTTTTCTACCAATAAGCATTCTATTCAGCCGTCCATGAGCTACAAGAACAATAACCTTTCCCTTGTTTTTCTCGAGAATCTTATCAAAGATTTTTTGCTTTTTTCTGAAATTGAATCTTGCTTTCCAATATTTCACACTGAAAAGTTTAGGATTTTCGATTGTTATGTCCATTTCTTCAAAACCCTTGATAACTATTGGTTTTTTGCCTATTTTCTTGCCTATTTCGAGAGCGGTTTCGTAAGCTCTTTTCATTGAACTTGTATAGAGAGCATCTATCTCGCCCCTTATTACAGCAAATTTTTTAGCTACATCTCTTGCTTGTTTTTTTCCTTTTGCACTTAGGCTAAAATCATGCGGTTCGGGTGTTCCAGGAATGTGAACTCTGTCACCATGCCTTACAAAATAAATCATTGTTTTTCCCAGTTGATATTTATCTGGATTTTTTAGAACCATATATGCTAAAGAATTCTGAAGATTTTAAGTGTTGTGGTATTAAAGAACTTTTTGCAATTATGTCCAAGTTTCACTCGTATCTCAACGCCTCTACAGGATTTAAACGCGAGGCATGGCGCGCAGGCGCTATTCCAGATATGACTCCAATAACCAATGCGAACAATAATCCTAAAACTACGACATATGGACTTATTGAAATCTGGAGCATGCTGAAGCCAGCCACGCTTGCTGTAAGCTCAATAGCTTTTCCTGCCAATGCTCCAAGCAAGACTCCGATTGCTCCTCCTATCAGTCCGATTATTCCTGATTCAAATATGAATATTGCCAAGACATCCCTGTTTTTTGCACCAACAGCTTTCATCACTCCTATCTGTCTTGTCCTTTCCAGGACAGAAGTATACATTGTATTTGTGATTCCTATGCCTCCAACAATCAGGGAGATTGCAGCAATGCCTATAACAACAAGCTGGACAATCCCAAGGATATTGCCGAATGTCTGCAGAACCTGTTCGAATGTCTGGACAGTGAAATCTTCTTCACCGCGCTTCTCGTTCCTGTCTTTTCTTAATTTCTCGCTGACAGCAGTTGCAACCTCTGATACATTCGCAGTTTTATCTGTCAGGACAATTATCATGGCATAGCCCTTCTGGTTGAAAAGTGTGTTTGCTGTATCAATTGGAATATAAATTTGGGTGTCATCCTGATGATTGCCTACTTTCTCAGCACTGCCAACAACTTTGAAATCTGTATCCTGTATTGTGATTGTGTTTCCTGGCTTGACAGGCTTGTCAAAGAAATTATTGGCATGATAGATGTCATATCCAACAACTGCCTCATATTTGTCTGATGCTGCAAGTTCACGGCCGTGTTCTATTCCCATTCCATACTCTATAATTGTAATCTCAGAAGGCATTCCTATTATGAAGGCATACTCTACTTCATTCTTGAACGTGATTTTTGCATTCTTGTAATCCATGCCCCCGACTTTATCGACACCACGGACATTCTTTATAATATCAATATCATGATCAGAAAGTCTTTCAGAGCTCAGGATTCCGCCGAATGCAGCTGACTGGCCTGGAGAGATCATCAGTTTATTGACTCCGATTTTCTGAAACTGGGCTTGTATGGAACTTTGCAATCCCTGTCCGATGAGCATGAATGTGACAACAGCTGCAATGCCTATTATGACTCCGAGTATAGTAAGCCAGCTTCTAAGTTGCCTAGCTTTGAGATTGTTAAATGCGTATGTCAGTAATTGCCATTTCATCTTACTTTTTCCATAAATATTTACTGGAAACATGATGATCCTTGAGTATATTGCCATCTTTTATGTAAACGAGCCTCTTGGCATAACTTGCGATATTCGGGTCGTGAGTTACTACAACAATTGTTTTTTTATGTTCTTTATGCAAGTGAACAAGCATGTCCATAATCTGCTTTCCTGTCTTGCTGTCAAGATTTCCTGTTGGCTCGTCTGCAAGAATTATGTCAGGATCATTTATCAGGGCTCTTGCGATAGCAACACGCTGCTGCTCGCCGCCTGACATCTCGCCAGGACGATTTCTTCCTTTGCCTTTTAATCCAACAAGATGGAGCAGTTCGACTGCTTTTTTCCTGTTAATGTTATTCACGTCCCTGAAAAGGGTTGGAAGAAAAATATTGTCAATTGCTGAAAGGTGAGGCATCAGGTTGAACTGCTGGAATATGAAACCAATTTTTGTGTTGCGTATTTCTGCAATCTGATTGTCGTCCAAGCGGGTTGTGTTGATGCCTTTAATGAAAACCTGCCCTTTATCTGGCTTGTCAAGCAGTCCTGAGATATGCAGCAAGGTTGACTTGCCAGAGCCGCTTGCGCCCATTATTGCAATAAAATCATTCTGCTTTACAGAGAAATCAACGCCTCTCAATGCCTCGAGCCTTTCCTTGCCATTAATATAAACTTTATGAACATTCTTTAGAGTTATTACATCTTTCATATTCTTTCATGTCATTCTTCTTCTTCGCGTTCTCGTTCAATTATTATTTTCTTCTTCTTTCTGTAGCGGTAGTACAGGTATCCTCCAACAAGCAGAACAATAATTATCAAGGGCAACATGCTCCTGCTTGTTGTATCCTTGATTTTGCTTGTGTCCCAGGTTACATTGACGTAATCTGTATAGTCATTGTTTAATGCATCCTTGTATGTTATCTTCAATGGAATTGTTGTCTTGCTGCTTGATATCTGGGCAGAGAATGTTTCTGTAAGATAATCGTCAGAGTCCAAGTCTCCAATATAAATAAGGTTGCTTGACTTTACCTTGACCTGCTTTGAATCAAGAACTTCTACATTGAAGAATTTCAAATCTGAGGCCCCATTATTCACGAATTTCAGTGTGACATCTTTGGTGCTGCCTGAAGACTGCATTGATTCGACAACGATGTAGTAACTTGGCTTGTCGCTTATCATTAATGCAATATAAGTCGAAAAACTTTTCTTGTCGCCAGAACTGTCTGTGTAGTTTATTGAAAGAGGAATTTTGTACAAGCCAGGAGTTGTGTCTGGCATGGTCATGATGTCAAATGCAATGTTTCCAGTATCGCCTTTTGCAAGGTCTCTTATCTTTTTTATTGTCACGCCGCCAGCAGGTGCTATTGGCATATTCTCTACCTTGATTTCTGCAAGCACGTCTTTTATAATGCTCTCTGCATTGTTTTGTATGTTGATGTTTATTGTTGAAAGTTTTCCAACAGGAAGCATTTCTGGAGTTGTGGAAATATTAATATTGAGAATAGAGTACCTGAGCTGGATTTCTATCGGAATCTTTGAGATTGTCCACGCATCTTTGTTTGGGTCATCTGTGCACCAGACTTCAAGATTTTGTATGCCTTGTATTGCTTTTTCATCAACCTTAATCTGGAAGTTCAATGAGAATTCACGCCCAGGAGCTAGCTTGCCTATGCTCTGCTGCTGCTGGCCATAGGCTGAAAATGGGAATTGGTTTACTATCTTGCATGTAGCGTCATTGGTATAGAAATCAGTTCCGATATTTTTTAGTATAAGGTTTATATTAAAGAGTTCGCCGGGTTCGACAGGGTATGGCTCGTATTTCAATGACGTGACTGTAACAGATGCACCTGTTGTAGAACCATAAGAAAGATTTTGTTCAATTGCACTTGCAAGGCTTAGCATGCTGAATACAAACAAAATTGCAACAAAGACAGCTAATTTTTTCATTTTCCCCTTTTATTGTATATAATAATATACTTCTTGGCTGTTTTTAAAATCTTCTGCATATCAAGTTCAGTTTTATCCTGAATATTGTTACTAATATGCAGTAGTTACAGTAGTAAGGTTTATAAAGGAAATTTTGGTAGAATTAGTATGAAATACAAACAAAGAGACGCTTGCGCATGGTATAGGGAATATCGGGCAAGAAAATCCATGAAGAAGAAATGTTTGCTTGGTGGATTAGCCATTGCTGTCGCTGGAGTTCTGGCTTGTTTAGGAATTGAATATGCTGTCAACAAAAATTCTGAATTAAGGCTTAAAGATACTCCAAAGAGGATAGAACAAAGGATTTTTCCAGACGAGTTTTATAATAATCTGGAGAGAAAACTTGATATTAATTCTGCAAGCGAAACAAAGCCTGCTGAAAGAAAACCAGTTTCTTATAAAACAAGCAATTTTTCAAAAGATTCTGATGAAGTATTACTTGCAAGAATGCTTTTTGGAGAGGCAAGAAATTGTTCTGACCAGGAAAAGGTAGCTGTTGCTTATACTGCTTTAAACAGGGCCAAAGATGGCAAGAAATGGAATGGAACTGATATCAGGGGAGCTGTGTTAAAGAAATGGCAGTATTCATGTTTTAATTCTAATGACCCAAACAGAGAGAAATTGATGAATCCTGAAGCGTATGATTCAAAAGCATGGGAAAAATGTCTTGAGATATCAACAGGTGTTCTTGCTGGAAAGTACCAAGATCCGACAAACGGCGCAACACATTACTTCAATCCTTCTGTTGTCAGTCCTAAATGGGCTAAGAGTATGGAAAGGAAAGAAGTCAAAGGAACTAAGCATGAATTCTACAGGAAGAGTTAAAAACATGGCACTTGAAAATCTTGAAAATTCTGACAGCGAAGAAACCTGGAATGAGACATCATTAAGAATTCTTCTGGGAGTATGCAAAGAACAAGCAGAGTTTTTGATTCGCAGGGGGCGCAGCATGTCTCAGACTGATATAAAAAATTTAAATGAAAAAAAAATTTATT
Organism: Candidatus Nanoarchaeia archaeon; assembly: GCA_041501125.1. Classification (GTDB taxonomy): domain Archaea; phylum Nanobdellota; class Nanobdellia; order Pacearchaeales; family GW2011-AR1; genus JBGQNO01. The sequence continues at coordinate 1,189 of JBGQNO010000014.1, read as the reverse complement.
ATCAAATGGCATGGGGGCATGCAAGGCATATAGAAGATGTCAAACTGATGCGAAGATGCACAAGACTGCTTAAATATATTGGTTTAAAGGAGAAAGAAATTGCAGAATCTTATAATCATGGCTATGATCTGGCAACTACAGATGATATGAGAAGAATTGGAAGGGAATGGATGGCTTTTGGATTATAGGAAGTGTTAAAAAGCTTAATGTCTTTTTTATATTAGATTAATTAAACTAAAGGAGGTATAATGGCGAAAGAAATGATGTGCGAAGGCAAACCGGGAATGGGTATTCTTGCAGCGGCTCTGATGGCTGTTGGAATTTACTTTCTTATCTGGGGATTCATGACGCAGATGGCGAGTGCCATATCATGGAGCTTGTGGAACTGGAATGCATTGCTGTATTATCTGATTGGCTTTTTAGTGCTTGGACTTGGAAAGATGCTCAAGCATAAAGGTCATGGCATGATGCATAGATAGTTCTTTTTTATTTTATTTTTTTGTTTTTAATGTAATTGAGCTTGGGCTCTACTTTATCAAGAATTAGAGCTTTTGCCCAAGAGTTATCTGGATTTTGAGGGCAGAAATTTAGTTATTTAGTAAGTTACTACTTTTATTGATTTTGCCAGAGTAAAAAAATCCTTTATTGACTCTACTGGAATTAGACTGAGTTCTTCAACTTCTGAGCCGTCAGTTTTGCCCACGTATCTTGCATAACACAAATACTCTCTTCCATCTGTGTTAGGAAATCTTCCAAGAGCAAATGCTAAAAACCTTCGTGCTGTCAATGGAATTCTTTCCCTGAACTTTCTGTGCCAATAAATGTCTTCTGATGTATCGCTGACTGCTATAGTCGCACTAACTAGACCCTGACATTTGTTTATCCTCAATACTTTGCGGGGCTCTATGTCGCCAATTTCTTCGACATATCCTGCTACAGGCACTTCATTCAGTGCTGCTTCCAGTTCTTCATCCATGCCTCAATATAAATTCAGAATTATAAAAAGATTTATGTGGTTGAGAGGATATTAGTTTTTTATTTTATCAAGAACTTGTCAAGTTGTTTCTTTGCTTGTTCCTTGCGTTTCTGATGTTCTTTCAAGAACAAGTTGATCTTTTGGATAAGAATTTCTTTTAACTCACTCGTCAACATTTTTCCTGATTTGTAATCCTTGTAGATTTTTTCAAGC
>JBGQNO010000013.1:0-15660 GCA_041501125.1 Candidatus Nanoarchaeia archaeon | reverse complement strand
GAAGGCGTTTGCTGAAAAGAATTAATGTTGAAACGCTTCACCTTGCGAGGTTACAGGGGCAGCATGTTTTGTTAAAGCAATATTCATCAAGCATGCAAGAGCGTTTTTTATATTAATGACAAAGAAGGCGAGCATCAGCGAGCTGAGAGAAAGAGTTAATCTAATTTCTTCTGCTCATTTACTCGTGTGGTGACATCTATATTATATTTCTTTAATAATTCTATCCCTTTTTTACGACTCAACCACTTTTTTTCAAAATGATGAATCTTTCGATGAGTGTCTTTATCTAGCTTTATAAGATTAAAATAATCATTATTTCTTTTGTCTCCATCTATATGGTGCACTTCAAATAAACCAGGATTTACTGTCTCTCCAGAATTTTTTTCATACCACCATACATGGAATGATTTAGTTTTATCCCATGAACAGATTTCATAACCATATTCATTAAGTAAAACCTTATATCTTTGATTATTTAAAAAAGGATAAGTCATCAATTCTTTCGTTCTTGTTATAGATTTCTCTGTACTCTCTTTTAATTCTTTTAATGAATTCAGTTCTTTCTCTCTCCTTTTTCTCTCATCTTGAATCTCTTTTTCTACCTCTTCTTTAGCAAGAACCTCTGCTTTTTCTAGTCTTTCACTTAGTTCTTTGTCATTTTTGTCATATCTCAATTGGGCGTCTCTTATTTTTTTATTAATATTTTCATTCTCTTCCTTCAAATCCAGTAGACTCTTTCTGTGTTTATCAATCTCACTCTTCGCTTCATCCCTTCCTTTTTCAGCTTCTAGCCTTTCCTTTTTTGCTTTTTCTCTGTTCCAGACTGCAAAAGCCCAAACTCCCGCAGAGGTAATAATTATACAAATTACCCAAAAACAAACCCACCACACTATTGACCTTAAACAAATCCCGTCTGCTCCTCTCAAGGACTTGCACTCAAACTTACAAGAATATGCTTCTCCAGCTTTTTTTGTAGATGGAGTAACACATTTATCAGTCACATTACAATAATTAGTATTTCCCGTACATCCATCAAATGGGCCGCATTCATGATTAGGATTACAAATCCCAGATGCACAATCATCAGGAATCAGACAATTCTCTCCATTTTTTAATGCGCAAGCACCATTTTTGTTTAGATAACCTGTAACGCATTCTTCATACCTGCAAATTGGCTTAAATCCAAGTTGAACAGAATTCTTTTTTACACATTGAGTATTGTCTCCACATTGAATTTCATCAGGAGCGCATTTACAGTCATTATTAAAACAAGAACTAGAATGTGAACAATATCCATGTACACAATGTGCCCCACCACATTGAGAAAAATCAGTACAATTTTGACCATCGTTTAAGCAAGTAAAATTACTCCCGTCGGGGCATTGAGTACAAGAATAGTTATCGAATCGAGTAGGTTCTCTCTTAGCTTCTAATCCTGTGGTTCTTATGTAGAAATTAATGCTATTTTCATCAAGTCCTGGAGTCGCCGGGCCTGTTACTAAATAATGTCCTTTTGAGGCAATTGCAGTATTTACTGATTGAAGTTGACCGTTAAAAATATAGTCAATTGTAACATTAACCTCTAAATTGTAATTGTTATAAACATTAAATTCCATCTGAGTAAATCCTGCCCCATAAGAATTTCCAGGACTCCCTTGCTTCAAATCTTGCATTTCAAGAAGGTTATAGTCCAACTTTGTTCCATTTTCATAAAAAACAATAACATCCTTTTGATAAGGGTGGTTTTCTTTATACTGGCAATCTAAAGCAATAACCAAATTAATTAAGAATATGCCAAGTAATAAGCCCAAAACCAGTTTTTTCATTTCTTCATTAGAAAAACTAAGAATTTAAGGTTTTTCATAGAGAGTAAGAGAGGGTAGGGTGAATTGCTCTCATCAGTTTTGGGTTTCGGCAGCGAGCCATCAGGCGAGCCTATGCTTATTTCTCAAAATATCCGTGGGATTTTCTTACAAGATGGATTAACACTGCAATAATCAGCAAATCAATGATTAAACCAAACATTCCCGAGTATGTTAAAAGCTCTTTTGCAAAGAACAAGGACGCAAGAATCCACAGGCTTGAAGCTATTGAAAGTCCAATTGCACCCCAGCGCTTTCTGTACAGCATTTCAATTGTGAAAAATATCTCAATAACTGCAGAAAGTATCAGCGCTGCTCCAAAAAAACATGCAACCAGCGTGTCATTCACATCAACGTGAGGAAGAAAGTGACTTACAAAGAAGCCATCTTCAGGCTTGACAAGTCCTGATTTTATTATGCATTGCGCGATTCTCTCGAGATTGCAACCAAAACAAAGTATAATAACACCAAAAGTGCCGAATGTGATGTTAACAAGAAGTTTGTATGCTGCTATCAACCATATCTCGGTTTTAGCAGTTGAGAGTTTCATGAAAATCAGTATTGCCTTGCAATGTAAACAATCGCATTTGCTTTCTTGTTGCATATAATGCAGTTTCCTGATGGCTTTTCTTTTTCATCAAGCCGAGTTCCACGGATACTTGCTGTAACTTCTTTTTCTACAAGTTCTGCGCATTTTTCGCCTTCTTTTTCAACAGAACAGAAGTTGCATCTTGCAATTTTTCCTTTTTCTATTGCATCTTTAAGCTCTTTCTTGTTTTTAACATCAACAATCGCGTTGTTAAACAGATTATCCGCCTGTTTTATGATATTCTTGTCAATGTCTTCTGCTGTTTTTTTAACATATTCTGAAAGCTCTTTCCTGTTTATAATTTCTTTTTTTCCAGTATCTCGCCTGAAAATTGACAATTTTTTCTCTTTTATTTCCTTATTTCCAAGCTCAATTCTCAAAGGAACGCCCTTCATCTCCCAAAAATAAAACTTTTCGCCTGGTGTTTTTTCACTTGCATCTATTTCAACAGAAATATTATTTTTTTCAAGCTCTTCTTTAATAGCCTGTGCTTCTTTTAATATTTCCTTGTCTGAGCTTATTGTTGTAATAACAACTTGTTTTGGAGCGATTTTCCAAGGAAATTTTAAACCCTTATCATCGCCATGCACTGCAATAACACTTGCAAATATCCTTGAAATTGCAGGACCGTAACATGTTATCCATACATATTTGTCTTTTCCGTCTTTGTCTTTATACATTACATTAAAACCTTTAGCAAAATCTTGTTTTAACAAGTGAGTAGATGGCTGCTGGACTAGTTTTCCATCAGGGTTCAAAACATCTGCTGCAAAAGTTCTCTGCGCTCCTGGAAATTTGTCCCAATATGGCCTTTCGAAGAATATGAATGGCAAACCAAAAACATCATGCAAGATTTCTTTTGTTGTTTCCATATCTTCATGAACCTGTTTCATTGCATCTTCCTGGGTTGCATGAGCACAATGTGTTTCTATCCAGTGGAATTCCCGTGACCTAAGAAAAGGGCGAGTTGCCTTTGTTTCATATCTGAATACATTTGCCCGCTGGTATGTTTTAAAAGGCAAATCTTTGTATGAGCGAATCCATAATGAAAACATTTGGTAAAATGCTGTTTCTGAAGTTGGCCTTAATGCTAATTTTTCTTCTATCGGCTCATTATTTCCGTGGCTTGTTACCCAAAAGACTTCAGGAGTAAATCCTTTTATATGCGAGGACTCAATTTTAAGATTTTTTTCTGGAATTAAAGTTGGAAACCAGTAAGGCTTGTGCCCTTTTTTCTGCAATGACTGTTCTAAATAGCCATACATCTTTTCCATAGCCATCACAGACCATGGCTGAAATACAATAAAGCCCTTGACATTGTATCTTATATCCGCGAGCTCTGCTTTTTGGACTATGTCAGTGTACCACTCTGAAAAATTGTCTTTCTTAGAAATATTAAAAGTTACTTTTTCGGATTTCTCCACCTTCTCTTTTGCCCCTTTTTTCACCATTTTATCTTTTAGACTTTCTTCTTTATAAAGTTTACAATTTTCTTCTTGATATTGCTTAGGTTTGTATTGTCAGTGAATGCACCGGCTGCATGAAGATGTCCGCCGCCTCCAAACAGCTTTGCCAGCTTCAGGACGTCTTTGCTGCTTTTTGTTCTGAACTCCATTTTTGTTCCTTTATTTGATCGGTTGAGTATAACCACATAATCTCCCTTGGCTTGTTTCAATATCTCGTATGTTGAGATTCTTGCCTTCGGCTCAACAAAAACAAGCTTTTCATCTCTTATGTCATGAGCATCAATGATAAGACTTTCTATTCTTTGCTTTTCATGGACTTTATGAGCTATTACTTTAAGTGCTATTTCTGGAAATGACAAGAATGACAAGTTATTCAGCCTTTGAATAAGCTCTTTTGCAAGCGGCTGGAAGATTATGCCCCTGGCAGTGTCTTTGATATACGAAATATAGTCACGCAATCGTTCAGCGTCTTCTGACTTTACATTATTTGTATCAATCTCGTTGGCAATCTTCACAAGTTTCTCGCCCATGTTAAATTTTTGCGCAATGACTTCTGCAGTGCTTGGCGATTTGCTCTGGATGAATTTGATTTTCTCTGGAATCTGCTTCACATCGTTCTCATGATGGTCAATCCACAGGACTTCAGAGAACTGGCTGGCTTTCTTTAATGTCTCGGGTGTTGGAGCAATGTCCAGAATAACAAGCTTCTCTTTCTTTCTTGGAGTGAAATAATCAAGTGTCTTGGCGATTGATGACTGGCTTGCGAATGCAATGCGTCCAGGCCCTGCTATCTTCTGAATCAAATGCGCAGATATAATTCCGTCTGCATCTGAATGCGTGATAATTATCATGTTTAGAGTTCTGAGAATACTAATTTATGATGCATTAAAAGCATTTTGGTTCGGCAGAGAATATATTTAAATAACTCTTATTTGGGTATTGAATGATGGGCCCGTAGCTCAACCTGGACAGAGTATCCGGCTTCGGACCGGGTGATGGGGGTTCAAATCCTTCCGGGCTCATTTTGAAAAAGAAGATGGTGAAAAGCAAATTTATTCCAGCACTGGCAGTCCTGCTTGGGACGATTATCGGAGCGGGTTTCCTGGGAATTCCGTATGTTGTTTCCAGGTCAGGATTTTTAGTCGGAGCTGTTTACTTGCTGTTGATAGCAGGCTTTATTATGCTAACAAAACTTTATCTTGGAGAAGTCAGCCTTAGGACGCAAGGAACACACCAGCTTACAGGTTTGGCAGACAGATATCTTGGAAAGACTGGAAAGTTTGTGATGTTTTTTGCAATGATTTTTGGAATATATTCTGCGCTCGTGGCTTACCTGATTGGCGAAGGCAGAAGCATAAGCTATATTATTTTTGGAAATTTTGGAAATGCCTTTGTTATCTCATTGCTATTTTGGAGTATTTTGTCTGTTTTGACTTATATTGGGTTAAAAGCTTTGAAAAAGTATGAAAAGATCAGCATGTTTGTTGTGTTTGGACTTGTATTGCTGATATTTGTATTTTTCATTGGCAAAATCAATCCTGAGAACCTGAGTTATATTAACAGCGAGAAATTTGCTCCTTTTGGCATCATTCTTTTCAGCTTCTTAGCATTCTCGTCTTTGCCTGAAGTCAAAAGAATACTAAGCGGACAAGAAAAATTAATGAAAAAAGTTATTGTGACAGGAGTCCTGCTTGCATTTTTGATTTATCTTGCATTTTGTTTTGTTGTCGTAGGAGTATTTGGGCAGGGTGTTCAGGAAATTGCAACCTTAAGTTTAGGAAGATTTTTTGCATTATTGGGAGTAACAACAATGTTCACTGCATTTTTTGCCTTGAGCATTGCTATAAGAGATATGTTCAGATTTGATTTCAAGCTTGGCAGGTTTAAAGGATGGTTGTTATGTTCTTTTGTTCCGTTGCTGCTGTTCTTAATTATTTCTTTGTATAAGGTAGTAAGCTTTGTCCAGATTCTGTCAATTGCAGGAATTGTTTCAGGCGGTTTAACTGGCATAAGTGTTTTATTGATGAACCTTCGCGCGAAAAAACTCGGCAATAGAAAGCCAGAGTATAGCATGAAGATAAGCTGGCCAATAATCTTGGTGTTAAGCGCGCTGTTTGTCGCTGCAGTTTTGCTGGAGATTTTAAGATAGTCTTAGCGAATTATTTATAAATCATTCTTACCATATACTTAAATGGCAAAGCATGATATGAAGCATGAGGCTCATGAGTCAGGCATGCATGATGCAAAGGCGCTAATGAGCAATCCAGTTAAGATTACTTTAATGGTGATTGCTGCTATTGTTGTACTTACTGTCATAGGAGCGTATGTATTCTTGCAACTTAAAGCGCCACAGCATACAGTAAATGTTAATGGTCAGGCGACAATCAAGGCACTTCCAGATGTAATCAGTGTGTATTTTAATATTGAAACAGCAGGAAATACAGCACAAGAGGCGAAGGATAATAATTCAGCAGTTGTTGACAAACTGACAGCGAATATGATAGCTGCAGGATTCAAGAAAAGTGATATTGTGACTCAGGACTTTAGTGTTAATCCTGCATACAAATGGGAATATGACCAGCAGATACTTACAGGTTATGTTGCAAGATATACAATCAAAATTGAGCTTTCTGCAAATAAAACTGACAAGGCAGGACAAGTTATAGACGCGGGTGTTAATGCAGGCGCTGGAATTAGTTACATTAATTTTGAACTTAGTGATGCCAAGCTTAATACTTACAAGGCAGAAGCTTTGAAACAAGCAACTTTGGATGCAAAAACAAAAGCAGATTCTATTGCGCAGGGACTTGGCATGAGAGTATCAGATATAATGTCAATCTCAGATTCAAGCTTTGATTATTATCCGTGGCCAATCTATGAAGGAGGCTTGGCAATGAATGCGCAGACTGCCAAAGCAGCGACAACTAATATCCAGCCTGGAGAGAAAGATGTTAGTGCGCGAGTTTCAGTGACGTTCAAGCTTAAATAAACTTTTTTAGAATTATTTTATCAGCTTTTCAAGAATTGCCTTACTGGTTTTAAAGTCAGCCTTGCGCTTGCTGGCTTTCATTACCTCGCCTATCAAGTAATTCAGAGCTTCTTTTTGTCCTGCTTTGTAGTCTTCAACTGCTTTTGGATTCTTTTCAAGTACTTGTTCGCAGATTTTTTCAATTTCACTTATATCTGTTATTGTTTCAAATTCTTTTAATTGTGACTTTATAGAAAATGATTTTGGAACAAAACTGTTCAATATCTGCTTTGCTTTCAATTCTGTGACTTTGCCTTTCTGGACATTTTCAAGCAGTTCTGCAAAGTGTTCTGGTTTGATATCGACTTGGTCAAGTGTTGCTTTATTCCAGTTCAAGACTCTTAGAAGCTCGATTGTCACCCATGGAAGCGCGAATCTTGGGTCAATTTTCTCACTTACTGATTCAAAAAATTCTACTACTTCAAGATTCTTTGTTAAAACTTCTGCTTCTGTTTTATCGAGCTTAAATTTCTTGACAAGCTTGTCAAGTTTTTGCATCGGTGTTTCTGGAAGTTTTGCCTTCAGTTCCAAAACTTCTTTCTCAAGAATTTTTATGACCGGCAAGTCAGGGTCTGGAATAAATCGGTAGTCTTCAGCCTGCTCCTTTGTTCTCATCAGAACTGTTTTGCCAGAATTTTCATCAAACCTTCTTGTCTCTCTGGCAATAGGCTCTTTTGCCTGGCGTTCTATCTCGTAAAGAATGGCTTTCTTGATGCTTTCAAGACTTGTAAGATTTTTTATCTCGACTCTTTCTCCTGTTGTTGAAATATTTACATCAGCTTTCAAGCCAGCGTTTTTGTCAACTGCTTTGATGTAACTTAGTGTCAGAACCAAAGTATCAATCCATTTTTCAACCTCGGATTCTGTTGTGAAATCTGGCTCTGTGACAATTTCTACAAGTGGCAAACCTGAACGATTGTAATCAATGCAACCTGTTTCGGGATTCCATGCAGCAGGGTCTTCTTCTAAATGGACTTCGCGTATGCTGATATTTTCAAATTTTCCTTTTTCACCTATAGGAATAGCATACGCTCCTGAAATTGTGTCTTGGTAGCCCTTTGGCAGGTCTGGCCAGTCATAATGTTTTCTCTGCCAGACAAGTTTCTTGCCTTTTTCAACTGTGTTGATTGAACAGTTCATTATCAATGCTATTTGTACCAGTTTCTTCAGTGCCTCAGCATTGGGAAGCATTGGCTTGCAGCCTGGATATCCGCAACAGATAGGGCACACGAAGGTGTTTGGTTTGACGTTCTCTTTTTTTGAGTGACGCATCGCTCTACAACGACAAAATAACTTCTCTCTTGTTTGCAAGTAGCCGTGGATTTCAAGCCCGATTTTCACCATTCTTTCTAGAAACCTGGGATGTTTTTAATTGTTTTGATGTATGCGCTTGATGTTTTAACAGAATTAATGTGAAAAACGATTTTGGATGTTTGGGCAGCATATTCTTTTATTTGAGCGGTTATGCTTAATGATTTTTAACATCAAATTTATAAACATAAATTAATATCTTTTATTATGGGTTTGATTAAAGGGGTGCTGAAAGTAATACTCTCAATTGTGTTTATACTATCCCTTTTAACGCTAGTGCTTTCATTTTCAATAACAAAGACACTTACAAAAGAAAATTTTCTCAGCCAAGCAGGCACGCATTTCTCTGAAAATGAGGAGATAAACAGAAATCTTGCTTCATTCTATAACAATGCTACAACCTATTTCAACAAGACAAATGCCTCTTCAATAGAGATACCATTTTATTCTGACAGTAATCTTACACTTGAGAAAGACATGTTAAAACTACCTTATCCAAAATTCAAGCAATTAATGATTTCAGAACTTGCAGAAAACGTTTATGGCAAGACACCAATGCCATCAGTGTATAATACTGCACTTCAAGTCAAAAATTTTGCACTTATTGTATTTCTGATGGCTCTGGCTGCAATAGTCCTGCTGTTCTCTGGAAGATTCATGCTTCTTGGCATAAATGTCCTTGTCACAAGTGCATTCTATTATCCTACATCATTTATTTTCAACAGGCTTGTTATTCCAAATGTAACAAAGAATGTTGTTGAGGATGCTTTGGAACTGAAAGATTTTGTAATGGGATTCGTGAATAGCATATTCTCTACATCGCAGACATTGTTCATTTATCTTGCTATCCTGGGTGTTGTGTTGATAATAACTGCAATTCTGCTGAAAGTCTTGAAAGTTGGCTTGTGGTTCCAGGGATTTTTCGAGAGCAAGAAAAAATCAGAAGCTAAAAAATAATTACCTTACGCTTTCTTCTGGAATTTACTTACTCTTTGACGACGAGTATATTTCCAGAAAGGTTTAAAAGCTAATTTACCCTACAAATGTTATTAGAAAAGAGGTATAATGGCTTATAAGAAGTTTATCAAGCGACAGGGAAAAATTTACGGACCTTATACTTATAAAAGCAGGAGAGAAGGCAACAAGATTGTTACTGATTATGTTGGAAAGGATGTAAAGAAAATAAATTTTGTTTTCTGGACATCAATCGTTCTACTGTTCTTAGTTTTCATTGTGACGATGAAAGTGTTTTACCCTACAGGCAGAATAATAATGGAGATGCCTGACATTTCTTATACAAATACCTCATTCATTGGACATGTAACTCTTGATTTGAGAGCAGGCGAGCTCCTTCCTGCAGATTCTATTGTTAAGCTTAAGCTTAATGGCCAGGAAAAGCAAATTCCTATTTCTGAACTTTTATCGCAATCAAAAGAGAATGGAAATTTCTTCATTGAAAACCAAAATTTGCAGGGAAGCGGTGAAGGATACGGCATTTCAGGTGCAAAGAAGATTTATCCTGCTGTTTATTTCAGGTTGAAGATAGATACTTATGAGAAAGAAAAGGAGCCGGTTTATGGCATAACTGAAAATACTCCAGCGCCTGAGCAGCCAGCAGAAACGCCAGCAGAAACTCCTGCAGAAACACCGACAGAGCAAACACCTGCTGAACCTGTTCAAACTACTGAGCCTGGAATTACAGGACAGGCAATTTCTTCAGAATTCATTGATGGAAGTGTCACAGGACTTCAGAGTTTCAGTTACAATCTTGAATCAAACCAGGAAGTAAGCATTGTTTCTGGAAGCGTAAGGAATGACACTGATGTACTTGATGATAATATTGTAAGTCTTTCTGTAAGTGGAGGACAAGCTATTGTAACAACGGATTATTATCTTGAAGAGCAAGGTTTTGGACAGGATTATTTAAGCGAACAAACTGTTGAACTGGCAATTGATGTTTCAAACTTCAACATGACACCTGAAGATGGCACATTGCAAGTTTCTGTTGAATATGGCGATGCTAAAATTGTTGAAGGAGAAAAGACAATTTCATTGACTGGAAATGAGATTCCAGAGCCCGAGCCTACTCCAGTACCTGTTCCTGCACCAACACCTGAAGAGAATACAAGCCCGGGTGGAGAAGGCGGCGGAGCTGGTGGAACACTTCCAGAGAATGTTACTAATGTTACAGAAATACTGCTGCAGCAAATTAGGACAATTGATGATATTTCAATTAATACAAACTCAAACTTCACATTGAATTTGAGTGAATATTTTGTTGGTGCAACAAGATATAGTATAACAGAAATTGAGAATATAACTGAAATAATAGACAATGAAATTTTAACATTAGTTCCAGATGCAAACTTTACAGGCACGAGAACTGGAAAAATTAGTGTGTATAATGCAAGCAGCTTGGTGGAGAGCAACGAGTTTGCGATTTATGTTATTTCTGGAAAAGCAGCTCCGATGCAGATTGAATCCACGCCTGAAACTAACCTGACATCGTGCCAGGTTCTTGACAGTGTTGGAACTTATTATCTAAACGTAAGCATAGGTTCTACAACAACCTGCATCAATATTACTTCTAATAATGTTAAACTGAACTGCAGAGGATATGCAGTAAATGGCACAGACCCTGACAGCGGCAATAATCTTTACTATGGAATCTATTCCCAAGACCATACAAATATTACAATTGTAAATTGTACTGTTATGTACTGGCGAACTGCAGGAATATCAATGAACAATGTTTCAAACAGCAGATTTGAGAACATAACATGTCAGTCGGAATATAGTAATGGATTTACAGCAATAGGTTCTAACAATAACACTTACAATAAGATACGTCTTATATCAAATGGCGATAGTGGAATGAGTGCAAGTGGAAATAGAAGTGTTTTCGGAAATGTATCCTCTTTTGGGCATGGAAGTGGCAATGGACTTTCAATTGCAGGATTTAACAACAGCATTTTCAATTATAATTCTACAAGTGACTACAAGGGATTAATAATATCAGGAGGAGGCAATAACAACATTAGTAATTGTAGCGTTTACAATGCTGGCTATGGCATTGATGTTACAGGCGGCAGTTTCAACAATACAATAACAAACTGCAAACTGATAAATACTTATTGGACTGGCGACTGGCCTCGTGGAATCCGCTTTAAAGATGGCTCAAATGGAACAAAAATATACAACAACAATATAACTTATGGAAGCGGAGTTGTACATGCTGAAGACATTAGTGGAGTAAACTATTGGAATACAACTAAAACTAATGGACCAAACATAATAGGCGGTTCAAATATCAGCGGAAATTTCTGGGGTGATTACAATGGAACTGATGTTGATGGAGATGGTATTGGAGACACAAACTTGCCTTATAATGCAAGCAACAATATAACTAATGGCGGAGATTATTTGCCATTAGTAGCACCACAATATAATACGATTCAAGTTACTGAGTGCAGGCTTTTGAACGAGAGCAATATAAATTATAATCTGACCATCTCGATAATAACAAATGGGACATGTTTTAATGTTTTAGCAAATAATGTAACATTAGACTGCCAGGGAAAATACAACGTAACTGGAAATGGTACTGGCGTTGGAATCAATGCAACATATATTTCAAATATGACAATAGACAGCTGTGGTTTCTATAACTTCAGCACAGGCATTAATTTCCTTGCGACTAATGGCACGATTTTCAATAATACATTAAGAGATAACACAGCTTATGGCATAGCAGTCAGGTATGGATATGGATTTAGCAATATTATCAACAATACTGCAAGCAAGACAAATACCGGAATTTTTATTACTACAAGCAGTTACAATAATATTACTGGAAACACTGTATTCAACAACAGTATTGGAATTGATTTAAATGATGCTGCTTACAATCTTCTTTTTTCAAATAACGTAACTAATAACACTTATGGAATAAAACTGAGTGCCAGAACTGTCGGCCCAGATTCGCTTGGCTCGACAAACAATATATTGACATTGAACAAGATATATATCAATAATTACGGAATTTATATTGTTAGTGGAAGTCTTACTTTTTCGAGCAACAATACAATCTATAACAACTTTTTTAACAACACTAACAATGCATTTTCTGATGTTGATGCGTACAATTTCTGGAATATTTCAGAAACTTCTGGATTTAATATTATGAATAGCACACACTTTTTGGGCTTAAATTTAGGAGGAAACTGGTGGAGTGATTATAATGGAATAGATGTGAATGCTGATGGCATTGGCGATACAAAACTACCTTATAATTCAACCAATGGAATCGTAAATGGCGGAGACTACCTGCCTCTGACACAAAGCATTGTAAGCACATGTGCAAATTTGACATCTCCTAATTATATTTATTTCATAACTAGACCGATTTCAATTACAGTACCATCAACAGCCCCATCATACTGCTTAAATATAAGTGCTCCTAATATTACTGTTGATTGCTTGAACTGGAGCAATATGCTTGCATACGGAGTCACGTCAAGCGCTCTTTCATACAATGGAATTTTCTCTAATCAAAACAACACAGTTGTAAGAAACTGTCAGCTTACAGCAGGCAGGTTAGGTTCAACATACTTAAGGACTGCTATTACTATCTCAAAAGCTTTAAATGCAACAATACAGAACTGCAACATAAGCCAGAACAAAGTAGGGATAAACTTTTCTGCATCGTCAAACTCAACAATTTTTAATAATACATTTACAAATGAGACTACTTTTGGAGTATATCTTGATAATAATTCGGCAGGCAATTTAATCTATAACAATTATTTTAATACCAGCAGGTTCAGTGCAGCAAACGCACGCGCAAACAACACCAACTACTGGAATACAACAAAAACAGCTGGAACAAACATTATTGGTGGCGCGTTCTTAGGCGGAAATTTCTGGAGTGATTATATTGGACGGGATTTGGATGGAGACGGAATTGGAGACACGAGACTGCCTGCTAATTCAACCAATAATATATCTATTGGCGGCGACTACCTGCCTTTGACCAATGCCACTGGACCCGAACCTGTTGCATGCGGCTCTATTATAACTGCAAGTGCAAACTTAACAAGCGATTTGAAATGTGCAGGAGCAGGCATAACACTTGCAGGAGATAATATAGTGCTGGACTGCCAGGGACACAGCATAAATGGAAGCAGCATAATAATTGACTCTGGTGATGGAGTAGCTGTTTTATCGTATGACAATGCTGTCATTAAAAACTGCGTTATATCCAATTTCTCATCAGGAATATACATTAATTCAAGCTCTAATACGCAGATAGTAAACAATACATTGAATATGACCCGCATCGGAATCAATGTCCAGCAATCAAACAGCATTCAAATTATAAACAATACTGAAAGTTCAGATGTAAGTATACCACTTTCCATCGGAATTTATGTTCCATGGTCAAAAAATATTACTATAACAAACAACATTGCAAATTCAAACTACCGCAATGGAATTTACCTTTTATTTACGAACGATACGCTTGTGAATAACAATGCTGTCAGCTTAAACAATGAAAATGGCATTGAAGTTTCTAATGCCTTGAACATAAATGTGGTAAACAATACAGCATTAAATAACAGCATTGCGGGAATCAACATCGCATCAAGCTCATATATCAATATAACAAATAATACCGCAGACTACAATTATTATACTGTTGGCGGAGAAACTTACGGCGGAATTGGAGTTTCTGTCAGTGGAAGCTCTAATACCACAATAAGCGGCAATTCAATGAGTGGGAATGCGAATGTAGTAGGAGGCTATGCAGCAGGCGTGTATCTTTTCTCAAGTACAGAGACTGATATAGTTGACAATGAAATGTTAAGCAGTGATTCAGGCTCAGGAATTGCACTTAAGCTTTCTAATGACAACATGATAGCAAATAATACAATAAATAAAAATAGCATTGGACTTAAATTTTTTAATGACACTGATGTCACAAATGATAATAATACTGTTTACAACAATTACATTAACAATACTGTAAATGTTGTGGATGAAGGAAGCAACATCTGGAATGTCACATATAATTGTACAGGACCGAAGAATATAGTAGCAGGAAACTGCACTGGCGGAAATTACTGGGGAGATTATAATGGGACTGATTTAGATGGTGACGGTGTTGGAGACACCGAGCTTCCATGGAAAGGTACAACAAGCATTGTGAATGGAGGGGACTGGCTGCCTATCCTGCAGTCTGCGCAAGTGACTCTTATCAGCCCAACAGACAGCTATTCTACAGATTCAAACATGATAATCTTTACCTGCAGCGTTGCTGGAATGAGCGGGGCAGTGAACATGTCGCTGATAACAAACACATCTGGCAACTGGCAAATTGATGTTACAAAACCAATAAGCGCATCAAGTTCTACTGCGACACTTGTACTTGACAGGATTCCTTCAGGAACATATGTATGGAATTGCATCGCGAGTGATGCTTCAGGAGGAACAGTAATGGCAGATTCCAACAGGACTTTTACAATAAACAGCCAGGCAGAGCGGGCAATAGTAACAAAAGTAAATGATACTGGAACTTACTACAGAATTTGGGAGAATGGGGTATGGCAGAAGGAAATAAAGACACTTGCAACGTTGAATGAACTGGCACTGTCGCGTTTCAGTTATGGCTCAAACTATGGAGGAGAGTCAGCTTATGTAACAGGAGACAAGAATCATTATGGCAAAGCACTTGCTGGAAATTGCGCTTTCAATGGAACTAATTGGACATGTGGAGGTAATTATATCTCTAGCAAGCAGGCATTTAACAGTTGGGGCTATGGAATATCCTCTGGAAATTATCTGTTCAATGGAAGCGGCTGGATGACTCCGTTCTCGTCAGAAGGTTTCCCAAGCTACATAGAAGGAATTGACAGTTATGGAAAGAAAGTTGCTATGTTGTATCAGAAAGGCGATACATACAATCCTGCATTGACATTAAAGATTTGGAATGGATATGACTTTTCACTCGGCTCAGTGCTGAATTATGAGGAGACAATTCAATTCCCGTCTACAACAGGCGGATATTACAGAGGAATTGCAGGTGACTTAAAATACTTAGATGACGGAAGATTGATGGTTGTTTATGCAAATCCTGGCAGTAATGTCTCAATGGTTACAATGTCAAATGACAGTTATGAGCGTATTAAAAATGCAGACACACATATTCCTGTAGCTGAAACCGAGACAGTAGACAAAATCAAGCTTGCAGGAAATGCAACTAGTACAATACTTGGAAGCAATGGCTATAAGTTTTATATGGAAATCTGGGATGGTTCAGCATGGAGTGATTTCAATTTATTAGATTCCAATACTGGATTTAATATTACATATAATAATTATTACAATCCAAACATTAATGTGTTT
>JBGQNO010000012.1:0-20972 GCA_041501125.1 Candidatus Nanoarchaeia archaeon | reverse complement strand
TTTTGAGCTCATCCTGGTTATTTCTATTTCTGTCATAGTAAGATTATTCTTACTTAGTATATAAATCTTTTGTTAGTCGTCTCCTCTCCCCAACGTGCTACTCATCCGGAAGATCTTCGAACTTGACTTTCCACTGATTATCCCACATCTTTTTTCTCTTCTTGCTGCATTTTAAGCAGTATTTTCTTTCATATCTTGTACCCTTCTTGTCTTCAAATTCAGCCTTGCAATCAGCACATTTTTTCATTTTAACTCCTTAAGAAACATTAAGTCCCTATATCTGATAAATTTAGCAGTATAGTCTTCAGGATTGTCTTTTTCAAACAATTTAATAGCTTTGTTTACTGTAACCCATTTAACTTCAACTCCTAAACCCTCTTTCTCTTCTTTTGTTAGATTAGCATTACATTTACTTAACACCTTTACAACATAACAATATGAATATTGTTTTTGCCCATAACTATTTTTTATTTCTATTATCTCTCCAACTTCTTTTCTAATTTGTACTTTGCAGCCTATTTCCTCTTTTAATTCTCGTTCTAATGCTTCTTTTATATCTTCTCTGCCTTCAACTCCTCCACCAGGCAATTTATGAAATTGATATTTTTTAGCATTAAGTATAGCAATCTTGGCTTCAGAATTAAAAACAATGGCTCTTGCAGCAGTCCTTAAGGAATACTCCCCTTTAAATTCAATTTTTTTGCCTATAACTTCTTTGTCTGTTATTGTGGCTATCAGTTTCATGTTCTTATTTTTTCTTTAAGGTCGTCTAAGGTTATGTAATCTAAAAGAAAATTTAAGGTTTCAGGCAACTTTTCAGAAATAAACTCTTTTAGGATATATATTTTCTTCTTATTAAAATACTGTGCGCAAGCAATTTCTTTCATTGCTCCCCAAGAATAGCCAATGCATACAAAAATATCACTTTGCCTGTTAAATTCATCTGCTTGCCTGTCCCAATCAATGCATGAAACTATCTCTCCAAGTTCTGTATTAAGATATTTTTTGTGGTCTTTTTCTTCTGCAGGAATTACTAACCATATCTTTTTTCCACCATATTCTAAATATTTTTCTCCAAAATATGCTAATAAAGAGTCCTTGTCAGGAGTAAGAACAATCTCATTTCCAGATTTTGCTATTATTTTAACAACGTTATCTATCAGTTTTTTTCTTTCTTCTAAATTTCCTTCAAATAGCTTGTTTGGTCCAGTTATTCCTATTTTCATTCTTCAAAAAACACCTCCTTCTTTTTAACCTTTCCGTTCCTCTTTAGCCCTCATTGCCATTTCCAACTGTAATCTTCCATTCTCACCCCAATGAAAGTATTTCAGAAAATCCTTAACAGGAATTAACTTTCTCTCATTCAGTATTCCTGTATCAGGGTCAATAGTTTGTGGTTTTATTTTGGTTATTTTCGCCACAGTTCTTAGCATGATTCCCACCTTTGCTTCTTGGGGAGAATTTTTGTCTAATGCGGTTGAGCGGATATAACCTGCAGGTCTAATATCTTCTAATTCAACATCTACCTCTTCTTCTGCCTCTCTGATTAATGTATCTTTCCAGGTTTTATCATAATTTTCAGGAGTGCCTCCAGGCAGTTGCCACTGTTTATCTGGCCCCTCCCTTAAAATCATTATCTCGTCTTTCTCATTAAACAAAAAGCCATAAACTTGCTGGATATCTTTAAGCTTGGAAAAATCATTGTCATCAAATACTTCCAAGCGAAATCTGTAGCCTCGCCAGGTCATCTCTTCCTTGAAGACTGGATTGTTCATTTTCTAAAAATGTACTAGAACTTTTTAACTTTATCGCTCGCCTGATGGCTCGCTTGCTAACCCTTTAAACCGATAATCTTAAAAATGCCTGAAATGTATTACAATCATATACTCCCCAGCATTGCTTCGGCAAAGCCGGGTTTCATATTCTTTTTATCATGAAAAAAATAGATGTTGACTTAGTAAAACAATTCAAGAATAGCCTGGCAGATGTAAAAGCAGGCAAAATAAAAAGAGTTGCTTAATTATTGCATCTTTAACCACTTCCGCCCCAACACTTTTTTAAACCTCTTTTTCTTATGGGTTAAATGAAGAGGTTTGCGATATTTTCAGCTCTATTGCTTCTTTGTTTAGCTCTCGCGTCAGCACAGACAACAGTCCATTATTTCTACGGAGATGGATGTCCGCATTGCGCCAATGTCGAAGCATCCGGAGTTTTGGAAAAGGTAGCCAGCGAAAATTTCACAGTTCTTAGGTACGAAGTATATTTCAATGCCTCAAACCAGGTAATCTTCAACCAGTATATCAATCAATTGAACCTGCCTCAGGCTCAAAGAGGAATTCCTCTTGCAGTCATAGAATGCATCAGAACAAATACAACTTCCTTGTCATATCTTTCTGGTGATACCTCAATTATCAACAATCTTGAAGCTCAGGTTTACAAGTGTGAAGCTACAAATGTAACTAACGAGACTGGAGGCATTAATCCGTCTAAGCAAGTCACTCTCGCCAGTATTGTTGTCGGCGCAGCAGTTGACAGCATCAACCCGTGCGCATTCGCAGTTCTTATCTTCCTGATTGTTACAATGCTGGCAATGGGTTCAAAAAGAAGAATGTTAAGAGCTGCAATTGTATACATCGCAGCAGTCTATATAACATATTTCCTTGCAGGACTCGGCATTTTCCAAGTCATACAGTCACTTACCTCAATAACACACTATGTTTATCTTGCTTCAGGAGTCATTGTTCTGATAGCTGGCTTGATTGAAATACGGGAGTTCTTCTGGTGTGATGGCAAGAGCATATTAAAAATTCCAGACAAAGCCAAGCCAATTATAGAAAACATTGCAAGAAAAGGAACTTTGCCAGCTGCAATCCTGCTTGGATTTCTTGTCAGCTTGTTCGAGCTTCCGTGCACAGGCGGAATTTACCTGGCAATCCTGACAATGATGTCACAGCACCAGAACTTTTCAATATTCTACCTGCTTTTGTACAACTTTATCTTCATACTTCCACTTATTATTATAACCTCAGTCATTTACATAGGAGCTTCGCCAGAAACAATAGAAAAATGCAGGCTTGGTGGAAGAAGATGGATGAAACTTGCCGCAGGTTTAGTTTTGCTCGCTTTGGGAATTTATATACTGGTGTTTTAAGACTCCCTGTTTATCACATTAATTAACCACCAAAACCTTTATATATCAATTGATATATTAATAATTATGCAGACTGAAACATCAAACCTTCTGGCAAGAAGTCCTACATTAGAAACTGTATTAATGGTAGAAAGAACTATTGACAAATATAGCGGTGAATTTAATCGAACAGAATTATGGAAAAAACTGCCCAAAAAAGTGATGTGGCAGACATATCTTGTTATTCTGGACTATTTGCAGAGCATAAACAAGATTGCAATAAGCAGTGAAGGCATTTTAGTTTATATATGGAGCCCAGAAGTTGCGAAAAGATTTGCCAACACGAAAGGAATTAAAGTATGAGAATATTAAAACCTTCCAAAGTTATTTTTGGAGATAATAGCACAGAGAAAGAATTTAATGAATTAGATGAAAATGATGAAATAAAGAGATATCTTAAGCGCGCAATAAAAGATATACAAGAGAATGCCTTTTGTGGAATTCCAATACCAAAAAAGTTGATACCAAAAGAGTATATCCAAAAGTATGGAATTAACAATTTATGGAAATATGATTTGCCTGATGGATGGAGGGTAGTTTATTCAATAACAACCCCAACTAAAGTAGAGATTATTTCAATCATTCTTGAATGGTTTGACCATACAAATTACGAAAGAAGATTTCATTATTAACCTTTCACCCCAATAACCTTTAAATACAATTGACTTTAGTTTCTTTAGGTAAATCTAAGCTGAAAATGGGAATCTTAAGCTGGCTGGTTGGAAAGGGAAATGTCTTGTATTATCCAGGATGCATGACCACTTTTGTACTGAAGGACAAGCTGGAGAATTACAAACAGATTCTGAACTTGCTTGGAATTGATTTCATGATTCTGCCTGAAGTGAAATGCTGCGGCAGCCCTGTCCTGAATGCAGGCTATGAAAAAGACAGCCATGACATTGCCAAGTTCAACCTTGAACTTTTCAAGAAAAAGAAAATAGACAAGATAATAACAAACTGTCCGGCATGCTTCAAGGTTTTCTCGCAGGATTACAAGAAACTTGTGCCTGGCTGGGACATTAATGTTGAGCACATGACAATAACAATTCTTGATGCCCTGAAATCAAAACTCGGACTTGTAAAGCACACAGCATCTGAGAAAATAATTTATCACGACTCGTGTCATCTAGGAAGGCATTCAGGAATTTATGAAGAGCCAAGGCAGCTTCTGAAACTTTTAGGCTATGAAGTCATAGAACTGCAGAGCAACAGGCATAATGCTTTATGCTGTGGCGCAGGAGCAGGATTGAAGGCAAATGACAATGAACTTGCAAATAGAATAGCCAAGAAAGTTCTCGAGCAAGCTCAGCGCACAGGTGTCAAGAAAATAATCTCAACATGTCCATTATGCTTCTCACAATTCAAAGAAAACTTTGATAAGTCAGGCATTGAAGTCATAGAATTTTCAGACGCAGTGCTGGGAGCATTGAAATGAATAAACTTTGGGAATTTATAAAAAGATGGTCAAAGCGTTATTTATATTCATTAACAGGAATTTTGCTTGCAATTATTTTTATGATTCTACTAAGCTACTCCCAATTTTATGTTCATGAATTAGGCCATGCAAATGCTGCCTTATTAACCACCCAAATAGAACATATTCCTTCTGTCACAATTAACTTTACCTATCAACCGCTTATTTTATTTGGATATGATACTGGGCTAAAATATCCTCAGCAGACATGGGCAACAGTGTTACCTCCACTAATGTCCTCATATGGAGTACTCTTTTCAATAATGTTTTATTTAATTATATTCTTATTAATTGGAAGATTAAAGATAGTAAGAAATAATAAGTATCTTGAATATTTACTTCTAATCTCTTTATTAATACTAATAGTTAGAGACATTAGTTTTAATTTATTTTGTGGTACTGATGGGTTTAAATTGAGCTGTAATTCATTTATCTTAGGAGGGTTAAGCATATTCTTTGGCATAGCACTACTATTATCTCTTGGCGCATTCTTTGTTATGACAATTTACATTATTAAAAATGGGAGTTTGCAGAAATATTAAAATGACAAAAGAAAAAATTGTTTACAAGTCTGATGCTTCAGGCATACAAGGACAAGTCTCGCAGGTAATATTTCCAAAATCCGCTGCTGAAGTGCAAAGCATCGTGAAATTCAGCAGCAATATAGTTCCAAGAGGAGCAGGCACCGGACTTGTTGGCGGTTCAGTTCCATTAAACTCCATAATCTTGGACATGAGCAAGATGGACAAGATTCTTGTCTTTCCAGATAAAAAGATGGCAGAAGTCGAGCCCGGAGTTACTTTAGAAGAATTGAATTTTGAACTTGCAAAATACGGGCTTGAGTTTCCAGTCAATCCCTCAAGTGCAAAATCATGCACAATAGGAGGCATGATAGCAACAGACGCAGTCGGCACAAGGGCTGTCAAGTATGGAAAAACAAGTGACTGGATAAAAGAAGTTGAGGTTGTTAATGGAAAAGGCGAGCTTGAAAAAATCTCCAAGCTTGATATTGCAGAAGTCTCAGGCATGGAAGGCATCACAGGAATAATTACAAAAGCAAAGCTTATGCTTTCTCCCCTAAAGAAGAGAACCGCTACTCTGATAAAAGTTAACGATGTAACTAAGCTTGCAGATATAATCCGCAAATTAAAAGCCAAGACAGATGTTTCTGCAATTGAGCTTTTTGACAAGCTGACTTCAAAATATGCAGGCTTGCCAGAAGTATATCACTTGCTTGTTGAATACGAGTCAGATGCAGGACAGTTCAAGGATGAAGAATACTGGAAGATTATGGAGCTCCGCGACTCGATATATCCAAGGCTTGCCTCAGAAGGCTTTTCTCATATTGAAGACCCCCAAGTAATGCCATTCAAAATTCCTGAACTTGCAAAGTATCTTGAAGAGCGGGCAATACCATTTTTTGGACATGCAGGTGTCGGAATCCTGCATCCGTGCTTCAAGCCAGAAAATCTAGCCTTTGTAGGAAGTATGCTCGCCTTTGTCAAAAAAATGAATGGGCAAATTTCAGGAGAGCACGGCATTGGCTTGGCAAAAAAACAGTTTGTTGAAGAAAATGACAAGAAACTATACAGGAGAATAAAGAAGCGCTATGACCCAGAGAATAAAGTAAATGCAAATAAGATAATTGATATTGAAAATAAAACTGAGGAAAAGAAAGAAGAACAGCAGGAGGAGCATAAAGAATGAGTGTAGAGTCAGAAAATGCAGCTGAAGAAATCAAGGAAATTGTTGAGAAATGTGTAAGCTGCGGCATGTGCAGAGGAAGATGTCCTGTGTTTAAAATTCTCAGAGAAGAAACCCTTTCACCAAGAGGTAAAACACTAATGCTTAGCCAGCAGTTCTATGACAAAGTTTTCTTTTCATGCACTCTTTGCAAGAGCTGCGAGCAAAACTGCCCTTTAGGCATTAAACTCTGCGATGCATTCAGAAAAGCCAGGATTGTTCTTAATGGAAAGAAGCAGGAGTTGCCTGGAAACAAGGAAATGATGAAGAATATAAGAAAATTTGGAAATCCCTTTGGTGATTCTACTGATAATAAGAAGCTGTATTGCTGCTAACATCACAAAACCCTGAGTTTTGCTCTGGTTTTGAGATTCCCAAAAAATCTGCATAAAAAGACGATTTTTTAAGGATTTAAAAACCAAACTTTTCTACTAAAGTTAAGCCCACATGGCACAACGGTAATGCACACGACTGGAACTCGTGACCCGCAAGGGTATCCAGGTTCAATTCCTGGTGTGGGCGTTCCTGCACTTTTATACCCAAATCCTTAAAAATAAGGATATTATGGCAAATCAATGATATTCGTAGATGTTGAGACAACCGGGCTTGACTGCCAGAAGCATGCAATTGCAGACATTGGCGCTGTTTATTTAACCAAGCCAGAAGACCAGTCTTTGCTTGTTCCATCAGGTGAAATTTACCTTCAGCCAAGAGTTCCAAACGACGCAGAAATTGATGCCAAAGCTCTTGAGATAAATGGCTACACAATCGAAGAATTAAGAAACCCCATAAGAATGATTCCTGAAAAAGCAATCAAGGAATTTATTGCATGGGCAGAAAACACACGTGACAGGACACTGGCTGGTGAGAATCCCCGTTTTGACATGGATTTCCTGAGGGCAACTGCTTGCCGCTACAATGCAGAATTTCATTTCGGCTATAGAACCATCGACTTGCATACAATATGCTACTATCATCACTTAAAATCTAAAAAAAAGATTCCAATTGAGAATGGCAGAACAGCAATAACCCTTGACAAGACACTCGAATATGTCGGCTTGCCTCCAGAGCAAAAACCGCATCGCGGCTTGAGAGGCGCGAAGCTTGAAGCCGAAGCATTCTCAAGGCTGATTTTTGGCAAGCCCCTTTTTCCAGAATACAAAGAATTTAAAGTTCCAGAATATCTTCCATAAAAATGCCAGAAAATTTGGAAGACAAGGCCGATGCTGACAAAGCTGCAGAGAAAAAAACAAAGAAGTTTGTGCCAGTTAAGGTAGAGCCTGCGAGAGAATATGCAGGCAAGTCCAAAGAGGTTTTGCAGTTTGATCCTGCATTGCCATGGTATCACTCGCATAACACAAGAGTCGCACAATCAAGAGGCTGGAGATTTATAGGAACTTGTTATGTTGACAAGAACAATTATGCAGTTGCTGACGAAGAAGGAAACCCATTATTCCATCGTTAAGAATTCTACTTATTGCCAAGCAAAGGGAATAAGTATTTTGCTTCGTCTGACTTTTTGTAAATAGCAGTGCTTGTTTCACTGCACGAGTCTGCTTCCCTTAATAGAGCCTCAAGACTAATTCCAGTATATTTTATTTCAATAATACCTCTGTCAGTTTCAAACCGAATGCTATTGCCTTCAACTTTTCTGCTTGTTACATTATTTATCTGCATGTAGTCCTCTCCAATAACATATGCCTTATCATCAGAAACATTTGTAATAGGAACAGTTACCGGCCCTTTTTTTCCAAATGCCTGAAACCATCTCACAGCACTCCTTATTGTAGAATTCATACAGTCAAATATCTCTGGCGTTAATGTGGCTATATTCTTGCCATTAAGATAATACTCTATTTTCTGTCCTTCACGCAGGCGGATGAGCTGTGGGTTTATTGCCATACAAATCTCACTTTAACTTGCTTTTTAAAATTAATTTCAAAGAAGTATATAGATGGAATCAGATTGTCATCGGCTCTTTTAGCATTTCCCTGAATCTTCTGATATAGTCATTATATTTCTCAATCTCTTCTCGTGTTGCTTGTCTGGAGTAAAGCATACTGCAGTTAGGACAGACTTCAGTAATCGTTAAACGCGAGTAGAAATCTCCAGCTCTTGAATCAAGTTGCTGGTTTATATCATATATAGGAACCAGATTGTGTTTTCCTTCCTCTTTGCATTTCTTTTCTATATCGCTTCTGACTCTTTCAAAATCCTCAGGCGTCATTGTCCTGAGTTTTTCAAGTGCTTTCTCAAGTCCGTTTGTATCTTCTGGCATAATAAGATTACTTGTCAATGCTTTTTAAAATTAATTTTATAGAAGTATATACATCAGAACTAATCCTTCATCTCAATCTTTATGTTAATATTCCTTGGAATAGGAGTTCTCATGATTGCATGCAATACTCTATCATTTGCAGGCAAGTCAATTACTCGTTTGTGGACACGCATCTCAAACCTGTCCCATGTTGCTGTCCCATTTCCGCACGGAGATTTCTTTGTCATAATCTTCATTATTTTTGTAGGAAGTGGAATTGGTCCTCTGATGACAACACCAGCCTGGCTAGCAATGTCTTTTATGTTTGTGCAGATACCATTTAGCGAGTCGATATCAGCACTGCTCAGCTTTATCCTGACTTTCGCCATGTTGAAATGATATAAAACTGCATTTTTAAAGCTTTTCTCGCAGTTTTGATTTTAGGTGAGGCAGGGCAGCCGCGTATTTGCCCTGCCTCTGCCATCTCAGCAAAGAGATGACTATGAAGTTTGAGATAAATCTGCCAGAAATATGAGATATAAAAGGTTATTGTATTGTGCCAGGAATTACTTTATCAAGTCCATAATTAAAAAACCGATTCCGCATATTGCAGCTACAAATACCCAATCAAAAATACTGATTGGTATCAGGCCAAACATAACATTCAACCCAGTATACATCACAATAAGCTGCAATGCCAGTGATGTTAATACAGCATAAATTATGAATTTATTTACAGGAGCTTTGAAAACACTGGACTTTGTCCTGCAATTGAATACAAGGAGCATTTCATAGATAACCACTGCTGTAACAGCCATTGTCCTTGCCTTGTCAATGTTTGCCATGAAAAAGAAAAATACAGAAAACGTTGTGAGAAACCCTATGAAACTTGCTGCTGCAATAAACTTGATATTTCCTTGCAGGATTCCTTCTTTTGAAGGCTTTCTTTTCATTATATCCGGCTCAGCAGGCTCGATTGATAATGCCATTGCAGGCAGTGAATCAGTAACAAAGTTCAGCCATAATAATTGCAGAGGCAGCAGGGGCAAGGGCAAACTCAATAGTATTGCCAGTGTAATTACAGCAAGCTCGTCCAGGTTGGCACTTAGCATGTACTTTACAAATTTCTTTATGTTATCATAAACTCTTCGCCCCTCTTTTACAGCCTTGACAATAGAAGCAAAATTATTATCAACCAGTATCATGTCGCTTGCATCCTTTGCAACATCAGTGCCTCTTCCTACAGCAATTCCAATATCTGCTTTTTTCAGGGCAGGCGCATCATTAACACCATCGCCAGTGACAGCAACAACCTCACCATTTTCTTCAAGCAGCCTGACAATTCTTAGCTTGTCTTCAGGACTTGCTCTCGCAAAAATTACTGTCTCATATAGTTCATGCTTGAGTTCGTCGTCGCTCATCTGGCTTAATTGCTGCGAGGTTATCATCTTCCCTTGCAAGCCAATTTCCTCGCCAACTGCCTTGGCAGTCAGTGCAGAATCTCCTGTTATTATTACAACTTTTATTCCAGCTTCATTGCATTCTTTTATTGCCTGCTTAACCTCAGGTCTTGGAGGGTCAATCATGCCCTGGAATCCGACAAAAACCAGATTTCTTTCAGCTCTTTCTAAAGTGATGTTTCCAACAACTGTCTTGTATGCAAATCCCAAAACACGAAGACCCTGGGATGCCATCTTCTCGTAATCATTAAGCAGCTCCTGTTTTCTTTTTGCATCCAGCGTATAAACCTGTCCATTCAGCAGTTCAGCACCGGATTTTTCAATAATTATCTCTGGCGCGCCTTTTGCATAGCTTATGTAATTTCCATTGCTTTCGCGGACAATTGACATCATTTTTCTCTCAGAAGAAAATGGAAATTCTTTTATTCTCGCATGTTTTTCTGCTTCTTTCTTCTTGTCCATGCCATAATTTTGTGCAGCAAGAATTAGTGCTTTTTCTGTCGGATCTCCTATAATATACTCTTCAATTCCATTTGTGGATTTTTCAAATCTTGCATTATTGCATAGCACGCCTATTCTGAACAAAAGTTCTGTTTCGCTGTCTTTCTCAAACTTTCCAGTTATCTCCCTGTTGACATAAATCTTTTTTACCTGCATCTTTTCTTCTGTTATGGTTCCTGTCTTGTCAACGCATATGAAAGTTGCCCTTCCAAGAGTCTCGGCAGCAGGAAGTTTTCTTATTAAGCTGTTGACTTTCAGCATTCTTTGTGTGGCCAAAGCAAGAGTAACAGTAATGACAGCAGGCAAACCTGCAGGAACAGATGCTACAGCCAGGCTGATGCCTGTCATTAACATCTGAAGCTTGTCAAATCCAAGCATTAATCCGATTAAACTGACAATTGTAACAAGAACTATTATAATCACTCCCATTTTTTTTGCAAAGCTGTCCAGATTTCGTCCAAGCGGGTTTTTGTCAGGCTCTGTCTTCTGGACAAGTTCTGCAATCTTGCCAAGTTCTGTCGTCATTCCTGTAGCAACAACAACTGCCTTGCAATTTCCTCTTACTGTCTCTGTTCCCTGATACAGCATGTTCGCTCTTTCAACCAGTGATGCTCCAACATGCAGTATTCTTGCATTCTTGTCAACAGGCATGCTCTCTCCTGTCAGCGCAGCCTCGTTAATCTGCAAATTTTCAGAAATTATGATTCTTGCATCAGCCATAACCTTGTCTCCTTCAGTCAGGACAAGAATATCTCCCATGACAACCTCTCTGGCATCTATTTCTTCAACCTTGTTGCTCCTCATTACTTTAACCTTTGGAACAAGCATTTCTTTCAGCTGCTCAATTGTCTTTTCTGCCTTGTATTCCTGGTAAAACCCGAACATGCTGTTAAGCATCACGATTGTCATGATGACAATAGCATCAATCCAGTGTCCAAGCAAGCCGGATATTACAGAAGCTGCAATCAGAATCAATACAAGGAAAGACGCAAACTGCCTTGCAAATATCTTTAGTCCCTGGAGCCTTTGTGTCCGTATAATCTCATTCTTGCCGAATTTCTCGAGCCTTCTTGCAGCCTCTTCTTCTGCCAAGCCCTCAATTCTCGAATTAAGTTCCCTTAGAACCTGCTCCTCTTTTTTAGAATGCCAATCCATTATAAATCCAAGGTTTAGAGCATATAAAAAGTTTGTTTTGTATGGTTTTTTGAATTAATCAATAAAATTGAACAGTTGCCCTTAAAGAAATCTCAATGCTCGCATTTCTAACTACAATTCATAGTCTTCATGTCCGTGTCTGTAATTGAACACCTCTAAAAATCTCGCTACTACTTTGTCTGGAAAGTTCATCTCCTTCAAAACTCTTGCAACCGTAAGGAAGAAACAATACGAGCAAGTTGACAGGGTTTCATCACCGCAAATGACGCACATATCGTCATTGAATGTCTCAGGAGTCATTTCTCTCGCGACTTTGTCAAGGACAAGCTTTCTTGGAATCGCGCCAATATTCAAATCCCTGAGCCATTGCCTGAGTTCTGCGATGTGGCATCTTTCACAAACCGGATTCGTTATGACCTGCGAGCACTTTGTACACAGATTCTGCATTCCACCTTGTCTGTATGCCATGCTGTATTAAGGTGCGTTTTCTATATATAGAATTGTAGTATTTTTTTAGACACTTTTGAGCCTATTCCACTTATTAGGAGTTACCATATAGCGTTCTTCCAGAGTGTAGAAAAATATTTGTGATATGAATCTGCGATTTCCTTGTTCTTTATGTTAATTATTGACAGCGGGTTGGTGAATATAAGAATAATAACCTTATCCCCTGACATTATCGTGGAAACAAGGTGGTCATACCGTCTTGCAAAATGCTTTATCTCAGCATATTTCAAATTTACTTTCTCAAGAATTCCAGAGACATCCCGGCTGTAAATCAATTTCATCAGAACTTTCTTTTTTATTCGCTCTGACTGGAAATCCTTCAGTTTTGCAAACCCGTGTCCAAACATTGTTATTGCTTTTGTCGGCAGGCTGTATGCATAAATCGGCTTGCCTGTATTCAGCATTGATATCAAAGCCCGACGGAAAGTGAACAATCCAGTGTCAATTGTAATATCTTCTTTCTCAAAATCTTCTTTAATCATCTCCTTGATTTTTGGCACAATCAGGCCGACTTCATGCTCCTGGTGCTTGACATAGTTAAGTATTTTTTCAGGGTCAAGAACTTCAAATGCCTTCCTCTTGTTCACAATAACTTCTTTCACAAAGCCTCTTGACATCAGTCTGCGAAGAGCATCATAGACATTGGGCCTGTGTATCTTGGTCCTGTTTGAAATTTCAAGTGCAGAAGATGCATTATACTTCGCCAAATCAAGGTAAACTTCAATCTCGCTTTTGCCAAGTCCGATTGATTTCAGAACCTGTGTTATTCTTTCTTCCATTTTATATACATCTTCAACCTGTCTAAAAATGTATGTTTTAAGGATACAGAACAAGTATATATAGATTTATATTATTAATTCTGGATATACTGTGATGCCAGTCTATATCATCGAGCATTTAGAGCCAAAGCTTTGGCCATGGGTATTAATGGAATACAAGCATATCAGCAAACTTGTCAGCAAGAGCAATCTCTGGTTTACAAATATCAAAACAAAGCATGATGCCGATAAGTTAAAGGAATACGGTAAAATAATTCCAGTCAGTGTGTCAAAACTAAATCTCAAGCATGCATGCATACTTGATCCAGAATCCAAGCAAACTCTCACCCCAAAATTAGCAAAGCAATTTAATTATTTCATTTTTGGCGGCATCCTGGGAGACTATCCGCCGCGAAAAAGAACAAGACAAGAATTGACAAGCAAGTTCAAGCATATTCCTGCTTTTAACATAGGCAAGGAGCAAATGTCAACTGACAATGCAGTCTATACAGTTGGACAGATTATACAAGGCAAGCCATTAAATAAAATGAAATTTCAGGACGAACTTGAGGTTAAAATCAACAAAATAGAGTCAATCATCCTTCCTTACAGGTATAATTTAGTCAATGGAAAGCCATTTGTCAGCCAGGAAGTTGTAAACTACCTTAAAAGAAAGAAAAATTTCTGAAAATTGAGCAGCAAAACGTTTATAAAATGACTTAAACACGTATGTTCAGATAAAACTTCCATAAGAAGTTTTTTGTTTAAATTTAAATAAGCGGAGGTTAAAAATGACAGAACATAAAGCAAGGTGCATGAAGTGCAAGATCGAAATCATAGCAAAAGAGCCACAGATTGTTGATGTAAAAGGCAAAGGCGGCTCAACACGAAAAGCTATGAAAGGAAAATGCCCAACTTGCGGAACAGTAGTTTTCAGATTCTTACCTAAACAAGTTTGCTAATTTTTTGTTTTTCTTTGTCTTTTTATATTTTTAATTTTATTTTGCTGTGAGACGTAACAATTAAAAATCCAGGTAATTAAGGCAGTATATGTACAAATCAAAATTACAGGAATTGATTGACAAGGGGAAAGATGTATATGTTGTATTCCTGAATCCTGAGGAATGCCTGCTTAAGCGTTCTAAAGTTCCAATTATTTTTCCGTATGATTTTTCAAAGCTTGAAGTCTTGGCAGTAAATTCTGATAAAGAAATTCCAGAGCTTGAAAGAAAAGCCAAAGCCCTTAAATTAAACAATACAAATGTCTACAGAACAAATATATTCTTTAATGACTTATGGTGTTTTGCTGCATATGCAGCCTA
Organism: Candidatus Nanoarchaeia archaeon; assembly: GCA_041501125.1. GTDB lineage: Archaea > Nanobdellota > Nanobdellia > Pacearchaeales > GW2011-AR1 > JBGQNO01. Next base: position 6,605 of record JBGQNO010000012.1, on the reverse strand, counting down.
GTTTTTATTCGCAGAATTTGTCTGAATGAACTGATTGCTTAATGCTCTAGCTTAAGCTGGACAGATGAAGCATCCTGAGAAGTCTTCAATTGTTCAACACTTCTTTGTAGCGCTTCATATTTCTTATTAAGTTCGTCATACTTCTTGCCAAGCCCTTCATACAGATTGATTTCTTCTTTTAAATCATTCAAATCCTTGGCAAGCAGTGTAATTGTTCTTCCAAAATCTTCTTTTGTCAAGCTATTTTTCGCCAGCGCATCAGCTTGTTCTGTAAGCCCATTTAATCTTTTTTCATAGATTCCCATGCCATCTTCCAAGGTTCTGATATATTCATGAGTCTTGTCAATTTCTGATTTTAATAAAGGATATATCTGCTTCAAAGTATCGAGGTCACCTTTAGTTTGTACCTCGTCAGTTTTCAATCCTGCAATCTGGGCATCTAATCCGCTGGCTTTTGTTTTCAATTCACCGATTACTTTTGCTTCAAGTTCTCCAAGTTCTGCCTCTCTCTCTGCTTTATTTCTGTCCCTGTAGTCTGCGAATTCTTTTGCTTCAGACTTGTGATATTCCTCTGTCTGTGTCTTTTGGCTCGCATAGTCTATTCGTAAGCTTTTTATCTCACCAGCTTGTGTATCTGCGTCTGTTCTTCTAAGATACCATCCTGCCCAGCCAAGAACTCCAATAAGAGAAAGTCCAAGTACAAGTATTCCAGCCCTGTAAGCCCACAGCTTTCTTGTAACCTTGCCGCCAAAACTTTTCATCTCTTCCTTCGCAGCTTCAATTACAGCATTTCTAGCTTGCTCTGCTATGAGACTGCCGCTTTCTTTTACAGCATCCTCAACAACATTAGGAATGAGTTTTGCAAGGACAGATTTCACTTGTTCATGAATATAAATGTCCATGTTTGGAAGATTCTGGCTTTTAAGAGCGGTTAATTCCGCTGTTATCTTTTTATAACGCCTTTCATCCTCGCCTTTAAGCTCTGCATAGGATTTGTTAAATGCTCTTAAAATATATTCTTGAGATCTATTTATTTCAGACTCAATATCTTGTTTCAGAATTCTAATATGTTCTTTTGTAATCCCTCTTTTTTTAAGTTCTTCAACAGCAGCTTCAACAACTTTATTGTCTCTTTCTTTAAGTTCTGCAATAGCAACTTGAAGTTCCTGTCTGCTGACCAATCCCAAACGTTTCAGGACCCATGATTTAATACTCATTCTTTTTACATCCAAAAATCATATTTAAGGATTGTTGTATAAAATTATCTATTGCCAGAAAACTATAAAAACTGCCTTTAAGCACATAAATTCATGGCAAAGCAGCTATTAGTACAGGTGCATTCAGTCACTGGACTTAGCCAGGACTATATGAATGAATATTTCAAATTGTGTGATGGCTTTAAAATAACACAAAGGCTCAATGATGAGCAGATTATGTGCCTTCTAAAAGAAAAACCAAGAAAATACACTGAAAGATTCCCACCTGCAAAGTTTGAATATGCCCTGGACAGCAGAGTTAAACAACTTGATGCTCTGGCAGAACAGGCAAGGGCTCTTGCATCTCCAGAGAGATTCTCAAGGGATGCACTGGCAAAAATAATCAGCGAAGCATACCGCATAGTCCACGGACGAAGCCCATAATGTCAGAAATTAAACTTTAATTTCTGAGCATCCAAAAAACAAGTGCTTACACATTGTTTTTTTGATTACTAATTCTATAGTGTAGACAGATGTAGACCCAGCATAAACAAACATTTAAATATGTAGACACCCATTATTATACTATGAGAAACTAAGAATTAATCGCAAAACCTTGCACGCTGACACAGCCATTCAAGCGCAGCCAATCCAGCAATCAAGAATATTGCCCCTGTAACCTATCAAGGTGAAATGTTTATCCATTAATAACTAAATCCAAACCCCAAAACCTAAAAATGTATCTTGAGCAAAGAAAGAACACCCACGGCATGAAATATTACCTTGCGCATTCATTCAGGGAAGGCGGCAAGGTCCATAAAATCCGCGTCTACTTGGGCACCAACATTGCAAAGCATGTTCTTCATCAAAGAATGGAGAAAGCCAAGGAGCTCTTGTTGCAGCAGCTAAACAGCTTCAAAATCATCAGGAGCCCTATTGATTACAAGTTTTCAAAAAGAGAAATTGAACTCATCAAGTCATTGAAGGCAAAAGCACGATTCAAAATCTTCCACTTATCTGAAGAGGACTGGAAGCAGTTCACTGCTCTTTTTACTTATGACACAAATGCAATTGAAGGCTCTACAATCACGCAGAACGAGGTTTATAGCATACTTGAAAGCAACAAGTGGCCGTTTGACAAGCCCAAGGAAGAGATTTCAGAGGCATACGGTGTTGCAAAAGCAATTCATCACATACGAAAAACCCGGGTTCATGTGTCATTAAAATTAATCCAGGACATTCATAAAACAATATTCGAGAATTCAAAAAGTTTTGCCGGACAATTCAGGGAAAAGGGAACTGAAGTAGGCATAAGAGACGGGCTTGGCAATATAATTCATCTCGGAGCTCCTGCCTCCCGTGTTGTTGCATTGCTGACAGAACTTGTAAAATGGTATAATGCAAACAAGAAAAAACTTCCGGCAATTGTTCTTGCGATAGTTATTCACAACCAGTTTGAATACATCCATCCATTTGAAGACGGCAATGGACGTGTCGGAAGGCTGCTGTTGAATAATATTCTTCTAAAGCATAAGCTTCCTCCAGTAAACATATCATTGAAAAGCAGGAAGAGATACTATGCAGCCCTGCGGGAATTCCAGAAAACTGGCAATATCAAACCTTCGATAGAACTTGTCCTTAGAGAATACAAGGCTCTCAGGAAAGAGCTCAAGAAATAAGGTGTCTACATTTTTCAAAAAACACGTTTTTGTAGACACCCAGCGCTATTCGCTCAAGCATCGCAGATGAAATAATAAATTCTTTATCTAAAAATCGTGATTATATTACTGGTAAAAATAAATTAATGTTAGAAAACTAATATCTTCTGAATCTGCTGAAATTTCTGCTTCTGCTGTCACGTCTTGGCGGTCTGCTGAATCTTCGTTCTCCACTAAACCCAGTATGTTCTCTGTCTCCAAATTTTCTTTCTCCTCTGAATTCTTTTTTCTCTCCATATGCTCCTTCTCTTGGTCCTCTGTGTTCAGAATGTTCACGAGGTCCTTCACGTCTGTATCCTCCGCCATGTCCGCCTTCGCGTCTTCCTCTGAAGCCTCTTCCAAAATAACCAGCATGTCTTCTTCCGCCTTCCCTGTCATGTTCAAGATTCAATTCAATTTTCTCAACAACTGGCATCAGCTCATTCTCAATTTTCAATTCTCGGTCTCCTAAAACTCTTGAAAAATTCTCATAATCGCGGCTTGCAATAATGCTTATTGCCTTGCCTTCTTTTCCAGCCCTTGCTGTTCTTCCAATCCTGTGAATATATTCCTTGCTCGTCTGCGGAGTGTCATAATTGTAAATATGAGTAACCCCCTTAATATCAAGTCCTCTTGCAGCAACATCTGTGCATACAAGTATGCAGACTCTCCCGCAATGAAAACTCTCAAGCGCATAGCTTCTTTTGGCCTGCGAGAATCCGCCGTGTATAGCAAGTGCTTCTATTCCGTTCTTCCTAAGATGTTTTGTTACAAAATCAGTATTTCTCTGCGTGTTGCAGAAAACCATAGCCATGCCCGTCTTTTCATTCTTCAATAAATGAACAAGCAATGAAAATTTCATGTTGTCTGGGACATCATAAAAAATTTGCTTCAATTTTTTAGGGTCAACATGTGACTCAGCAGAAACTTCTACTGGATATTTCATGTGTTTCTTTGCAATGTGCATAATATCAGATGATATTGTTGCTGAGAAAAGCAAAGTCTGTCTGTTTTTTGGACACTGGCTGATTATTGTTTCAACATCATCAATGAATCCCATGTCAAGCATCCTGTCTGCTTCATCTAATACAAGAATTTTAACATGCTTTAAATTTAGGGTTCCACGATGCAGATGGTCAAGTATCCTTCCAGGAGTTCCAATCACAACGTCAGCAGTTTCCAGGGCATAAATCTGTGGATTTATTGAAACTCCACCATAAACAGATGTAATTTCCAGAGGTTTGTATTTTGAAAATTTAATGAATGCCTGCATCTCCTGCTCAGCAAGTTCTCTTGTTGGCGTTAATACAAGTGCCTGAACATTTTTTCCTCTCTCGCAATCTTTGATTATTCCAGATGCGAACGCTAATGTCTTTCCAGAACCTGTCGCAGCTCCTGCTATAATATCCTTTCCAGCAACAACAAGGGGAATAGATTTTTCCTGTATTTCAGTAGGTTCTGTAAAACCTTCTTCTTGTATTACTTTCAAAATAGGCTCAATTATGCCTAACTTTCTGAAACTTTCCATTTCTATTGTATTACATCAATTAAATCTCGAAGAAAAAGTCAAATCCTTATGATTGATTTTTCTTCTAACCATTAATTAATTATCTAAAAATAGGTTGAAATCATGCCTTATAAGGCTTTGCCTCTTTGTTTGCCGATGTGAGGAATGCTTTCAAGCGTCCGCAGGAAGAGCAAGACAAAGATAGGGTGCGGACATAAATTAATACAGAATAATAAAAAAGTCAAAAAATAAATTTTAGAACATATCTAAAGCTAAACCAAGAGGATTAGAATCTTCTTGCTGGTCTTACTTTTGCATAACATTCCTTGCAATAAACTGGCTTTCCTTCTGTAGGTTTGAATGGTACTTCACATTCTTTCTTACATTCAGAACAAACTGCTTTATGCATTTCTCTTGGGCCGTCATTAAAACTTCGTTTAAATCCGCCGCTTCTTGGTCTGTCAAAATCTCCCATGTTTTTTTCCTCCGTATGTTTAAACAACAAAGAATTTCTTCTTTATTGCTGTATGATAAATACAGCTTTTTAATGGCTTATAAATATATGTAATTAAGCTTTTATTTTTCCTTCCTGCCATTCCCGCAGAATGAATCTTGCTGTCCTGTCACTGTCCACAATGCCGCCCTTCAAAAGAAAGTTTTTCTTTTTTCCAATCTGTTCAAGAAAATCATCAAAATCTTTAGCATGAACACTGTAATATTTCTCCAAAACTCCAGGATATTGCTTTATTATATGATTGACAATAAATTCAGGGTCTTTGACTTCGCTGTAACCTCTTGCACCAACAAGAGTATGCGCTGCAATTTTGCCAAGTTCCCTGTGAGAATACTTTTTCTCAGGAATATTGCCTGGACTGTCAATCATAAGTATTTCTTTTGTGAGCCGTATTTTCTGTATTCCTTTTGTAAATCCTGCTCTTGCAGAAGTTGCTGCAGAACTTCTTCCAGTCAGATAATTAATCAATGATGACTTGCCAGTGTTTGGGTATCCGATAACTCCAACTTGTTTCCTCTCGTATCCTGGCTCAAGTTTCTTGACCTGGGCTTTAATCCTGCCAAGCAATTCCCGCTTTCCTTTCCTTAATGTTGATGAAACAAGGGCATACGGCAGCATATTTTCAATCTCAAGTTTCTGCTTCAGCTGTTTTATCTTCGGTTTGTCAAGCAGGTCAGACTTGTTAAGCACATAAATTATTTTCTTGCCATTTTTCTTTATCATGTCCTCAATCTCTTTATTTCTGGTGTCATCAACAAATCTTGCATCCAGGACTTCCAGTATAATGTCAGATATTCCTACAAGTTTCTTTATCATGTCCGGAATTTTCTCCCGCTGCTTGAGGATATTCTCAGTCTGTCCTGTCATCCTTGATGAAAAGCTGTATCGTACTCTCATGCTAATTAAGAGAAATTGACATTTAAATAACCCTTGCCAATATATCCTGCACAACAGTTTTATTTTTAAACCAAATTTACATATTACTGCTATGATTATAGGCTTGACAGGAACAAAAGCTTCTGGAAAAGGCGAGGTTGCTGACTTTTTGAAGCAAAGAGGTTTTGTTTATCTTTCTTTGTCTGATATGGTAAGACAGGAGGCTGCCAATCGCGGGTTAAGAGATTATACTGTCAAAGATTTGCAGAACATAGGCAATGAACTGAGAGAAAAGTTTGGAAATTCTATTCTGGCAAAGCGTGCTCTTGATGTTATTAAGAAAGAAGCTGGAAACTATGTTATTGACGGCATAAGAAACACTGGCGAGGTGAAAGAACTGAGAAGTCTTGCAGATTTTGTGCTTATTGCAGTTGATGCTCCAGAATCCGAGAGATTCGAACGACTAAAGAAAAGAGCAAGGCCAAGCGACCCAAAGACATATCCTGAATTCCTTGAGATGGATAAGCGAGACAGAGGCAGCCATGAAAAAGGAAATGGACAGCAGGTCGATGCATGCATACAAATGGCTAATTATCAGATACATAACGACAGCGCACTGGACAAGCTTTACAGAGCAGTTGAGAATATTCTTGCGAAGCATAAGGACAAAATAAAGTAGGCATAGAAAGTGGACCCGATGGGATTTGAACCCACGACACCTGGATTAAAAGTCCAGTGCTCTACCAGGCTGAGCTACGGATCCATTAGTTTCTGAAACAAAAACTGCTTTAAAAATGTTGTTTTAAGGAATAGTA
>JBGQNO010000011.1:0-22695 GCA_041501125.1 Candidatus Nanoarchaeia archaeon | reverse complement strand
TGGCAAAAACGATGTCAGAGAGGTTGGCGGCAAGGCAGCTAATCTTGGCGAGATGTACAACCTGAAGATGCCTGTTCCTCCTGGATTTGCAATTACTGCTGATGCTTACAAATATTTTCTTGAAAAAACAAATCTTTCATCCAAGATATACGGAATGCTGAACAAGCTTGAAGTTGAGAATACTGTTGAGCTTGATGAAACTGCCGGGAAAATACAAGAGATGATTGTAAATGCAGAGATGCCTGCTGAGATGGAGCAGGAAATTCTTGAGGCTTATGAAGCATTAAGCGCTGGAGAAACAGACATGGAAAAAGCAAGCGACATTGCCCGTGAGATTCTGAAGAAAGGTTACGAGCCTGTTTTTGTTGCTGTTCGTTCATCAGCTACAGCAGAAGATTCAGCTAAGGCAAGTTTTGCAGGACAGCAGGAAACTTTCATCAACATCAAAGGAAAGACAAATTTGATTGAGGCGGTAAAGAAATGCTTTGCTTCATTGTTTACTGCACGAAGTATATATTACAGAGTAAAGCAGGGTTTCAGCCACGAGAGCGTGTTACTTGCGGTTGCTGTGCAGATAATGGTGAATTCTGACAAGTCTGGCGTGATATTCAGCAAGGATCCGATACAGATGAATGATAATATTGTTATTGAAGCTGTATTTGGACTTGGAGAAGGTATTGTTTCAGGCAGGATTAAGCCAGACCATTATGTTGTTTCAAGAGATTTGAAAACAGTGAGCAAGGATATTGCTGAGAAGAAAGTAGCTCTGGTCAGAGACTCAGGCGGGAATACTGTTCAGGTCAAATTAACTCCTGACAAGAGCAAGAGTCAGGTATTGACTGATTCTGAGATAAGAAAGTATTCTATCTGGGCTCTTGAACTTGAGAAACATTATCAGCTGCCACAAGATATTGAATTTGCAATAGATTCCGGCAGACTTTATATTGTTCAGACACGTCCGATAACTACATTAAAGAAAATCAGGAAAACAGAAGCTGTACAAGGAAAAGAAATTCTTTCAGGACAGCCAGCATCTCCGGGCATAGGGAGCGGAGAAGTAAAGATTGTCTATAATCTTGCTGATTTGGCGAAGATTGTCAAAGGCAATGTTCTTGTCACTAAGATGACAAATCCTGACATGGTTGTCACAATGCAGAAATCTGCTGCAATTGTCACAGATGAAGGAGGAGCTACAGCGCATGCAGCTATTGTTTCAAGAGAGATGGGAATTCCAGCTGTTGTTGGAACAGGAAATGCAACTAAAATTCTGAAAGATGGAATGTATGTTACTGTTGATGGTTTCAAGGGAAAAATTTATGAAGGAAAGGCAGAGGCAGTCGGTGTCGAGATAAAACCAGTTGTTGAAACTGAGACTAAGATTAAAGTAACTGTTGACTTGCCGAGCTTTGCTGAGAGGGCAAGCAAAACAGGTGCCAGGTCTGTCGGACTCGTGAGAATTGAAGGAATAATTGCAGAGAGTGGAATACATCCGTACGGATTTTTGAAAGAGGACAAGATAGAGGAATATGAGCATGTAGTTTACAAGGGAATAAGCAAGATTGCAGAATATTTTGATGAGTTATGGATACGGACAAGCGACATAAGGAGCGACGAGTTCAGAAATCTGAAAGGAGCTCCTAAAGATATTGAGGCGAATCCGATGCTTGGAATGCACGGCATTAGGGCTGGATTAAAATATCCTGAAATCCTGAAGGCAGAATTGAAAGCTGCAAAGAGATTATCTGAAACAAAACAAGTTGGTGTGATGATGCCTCAGGTTATTTCTGTTGAAGAAGTGCAGGCAGTGGTTGCATTCTTGTCTGAATTCAAGATGGATAATGTCAGGCTTGGAGTCATGGTAGAAACTCCTGCAGCGTGCCAGATTATTGATGAGCTGTGCCAGAGCGGCATTGACTTCATAAGCTTCGGCACAAATGATTTGACACAATTCACGCTTGCGATTGACAGAGGCAATGAAGCAGTTCAGTATATGTATGATGAGATGCATCCGGCAATCCTGAGACAACTGGCTCATGTTATCAGGGTGTGCAAGAAATACGGCGTGGAAACGAGCATATGCGGCCAGGCAGGCTCAAACAAGGATATGGCTGAATTTTTAGTAAAGCATGGCATTGATAGTATTTCTGTAAATGCTGACAAGGCTGGAGAGATAAGCGAGTTTGTGCAGCATCTTGAAAAGAAAGGTTTAAAAGCAATTGAGCTGGAAGGAGAGGTTATGGCAAAACTCAAGAAAGTTGAAGACAAAGCTGAACAAGTAATTGAGGAAGTAAAGAAAGTTGAAGAAGTTGTAGAGAAAACCGGGCCAGCTACTGAGCAGGACTTCGCTGATGTGGATATTGGCATAGACATATTCGCTGAACACGGAAGCGAAAAGCCAAAGGCAAAGAACCTGGACATATTCTAATGTCAGAAATGTGGTTTAAATCGCACCTTAAATGGTGCTACATTTCTGAGCATCCAAAAATCTCAATAAACTGCAATTCAGAGATTTTTTGATTCTAGAACCAGGCTGAACTTGAGCTGAAACGAAAGGTTTATAAATAGTGTTCACTACACAATAGTAACAAAAAGACAATAAAATGGCAAAATCAAACGATAAGAAAAAGAATGAAAAAGCCAAGAAAGGCAAGGACGAGAAACTTGTAGCTAAGAGCTTTGCAGATTTCTATCGTGATCATGCTGTTCCAAAGCAGATAACTCATGACATTAAAGAAGGAAATTGTTCTCTTGATGACATAGATGTTTATAATTCGATTAAGCTGGCTGGCATGAGAATTGATCCTCAAATTGCAGTTATAGAACAGCTTCCAAGACCGGCTTTGAAAGGAGTTCTTGATGCATGGTATGAAAATTCAAGCACAAAACTGATGGATTATGTTTCAAAACCTAGGAATCTTGAAATTGTTATTTCTGATATTTACACAGGAAGAGTTAATGCTGAAGATATACTTGGCATGAGAAAGGATAAGAATGGCAAACCTGAACGGGTAACATTGCCACTTATGGCTCCCAATAGTTTAATGGGATATAAGGAATTGAGTGCTGCTCACCAGAGATTTTACAATCTTGCGACTGCGCTTAAGAACAAAGACAGGGGCGCAATCTCAAAGGAAATTGCACCTGCAATAGAAAAGACAGTAAAAGCTGCAGGAGTTTCAAATCCTGAAGAATGGGTACAATTGTTTTCTTATCTTGCTTCAGTAAGCGAAGCTTATGCTTTCAATAAAGCTTCAAGCATGCTCGGTGATGCTTACAATGACTTCAAGAAATTCAACAGCCTTAAAGGAGAACAGAAGAGAGAATATTTCGGAAATGTAATTGGAAGCTCTGTCACAAAAGACACAATAGAGAGCAATCCAGCAGAAGTTGAGAGAGCACTAGACTTGCTTTATGCTTATACTGCGAAGGAAAAGAAAAAGTAGAGGCTAAAATGACAGAGTGCAAAAATCACAATGTTTCTGAATCTGATGAATATGATATTGCAAGAGCATTATTTGATGAAACTGTCTGGATATGGCAGCATAGCAGGGAGAATATTCCGGATGTACGTGAAAACTTAAGAGAATGCGTAGCGAATTTAAGAAGCATGTATCCTGAGAAAGTAGGAAGCATAGAGGGCTTGCCAATGCCATGTGAGGTACAATGCTTTCACTACAGCAGGCTTGAAGCTTTGATTGTTGATTTAAGGGAAAGATATTTTCCAAACATGATTGAAGAGCCAAGTGCTGCTGCAAGACTTGACAGGCAATAATAATTTTCTTTTGTTATTAAAATTAAAACGGTTTCACCTTGCGAGGTTACAGGAGCAGCATGTTTTACAGAGCGAGGTATCACAGATTTTACAAGCTCAGAACATCATTCACAAGACGTGTCATTTCCCTGACGAAGTCTTCTGTCTTTGCCTGCCAGAAATCTATCTCTACGCCTCTTAAATCAGAGATTTCCTGATGAGCTATCTTTTTATGCAATTCAAGGAGCTTGAAATACATGTCAATATACTCTTGCTTCAAATTTCCAGTGTCAACAAAGATTTCCTTGAGCATTTCAGGAACATTCTCTGGCGATGGTGGCATTTGTTTTGCTGCCATCAATGCTGCTTGTGCTGAATCAGTCATTGCCCAGTACAATCCTTCGATGCTGTTTAATTCAGAAGCTTTACTTCTTGCAATATGGTATGGTGTTCTTTGCAATGCTGCATAGATTGCTTCTGGTGTTGGCTTGATCTTGCCCTGGTTGAGAAGAATCTTTAATGGCTCGAAAAATCCGCCAAAGTCAATCAATGGAATTCCGTATCTTATAATGTTCAGGACAACAGGATCTCCTTTTGTCAAGTCACTCCACCATGTAGTTAACTTAGTTGTGTTGACATGCAACTCGCGCTTGTAAGGATTTTCTGCTATCATTTTTCCAAGTTCTTCACGATACCATGCAATTAATTCCTCATCCCAGCTCACAGATGCATCATCAACCAGTATCATAATATCAATGTCAGAGCCTGGTTTTGTGTTTTGTTTTATCTGGCTTCCAAAAAGAATTACACTTTTTACAATTTTATTAAATTTCTGGTAGACTTTTGTTGCAAAGTCCATTGCAATTTCTTTCTCGTCAACGATACTCAATGTCGGGAATTTTGCAGTTTTAGACTTGACTTTTTTCATATTTTGCCTCTTTTTTGAACTTATTTGAATATAGTGTTCTGAGTTTTTAAACCTATTTTTTACTCCATCGGAGTGCCGGAAAATCTTGAGCCTCTCTGGGGAACCTGGCCGCCAAGCTCTACTGGCAGACTTGAAAAGCTTGTTCCATACATCTGGACATGCTCTTCAGGAAGGAATGTGCCATAGCCTGTAAAATATCCGACTGGCTTGCTCCAGTATGGCTGGGCTTTCATTGCATAGAGTGGAGAACCCATTGCTTCAAGTGTTTGTGCAAATGGAATTGTCTTGAAATGCTCGTACCAGTTTCCTGCTTCAATAATTTTCTTTGGAGAAACTCCGGCTTTCTCCAGTTCTTTCAGCATGTCCTGTATCGGAACATTTCCCATGCCCATTGGAAGTTCGGTATGCGACAAACCAAAATTATCTGACAAGTGAACATGCTTCACAAGTTTTGCAATCTTTTCTGTTTCTTTTGTAATGTCTACTGTGTCATATCCGTATTTCCTGAGCATATTTATGTGCCCGACATCCCATGTTGCTCCGATTATCTTATCAGCTATTTTTTTTGCTTCGCTTTCTGACATGCCAGATTCAACTGCTTTTTTAGCGAATTCTTCTTTGGATTTGATTATCACTTTAACAAGTTCTTCTGCCCTGCCGAAGGCAGTTCCGACAGGAGGGTTTTCTATGCTTATTATCGGCATTTTATTGACATCTTTTTTTGCTTCATTAAATCCCTGCCATGCTACATTTGCGAATGACTGCGCAGTCTTGTCCAAAAGGAAATTATCAAGCGGCTGATAAATCTTAGGATCAATCTCTCTTAGCACATGGATTCCCTGCTCAATCATCTTTGCAAATTCCGGCAGCTTAAGAGGATTCTTGTATACTTCCTCTTTTATGAGAGGAGTAATCTCATCTTTGTATGCATCCAGTTTTTCTTTGTCTTCACCCTTGGCTTCTTTGTATACATGATCATAAAGTGTTTTCAAATGATTGTAAGAAGTCATCAATGAAACCTGGGCCTGCTCATAATGACGCCTGGAACTTTCTACTACTCCCTTTTCAAATCCGAACTTATCAATCTGCGCTGGTGTAAGCTTTTGCTTTTCACCTTGAGCCCATATTTGAAGCAGGGCTTGGCTTTTCTTTTCTTTGTCTTCCTTGCTGCCGGTTCCTTCACCAATTTCTAAGCCACCTGCTGCAGATTCATATATGTCTCTGCCACGATTGGCATAGAATGAGACTTCCTGCAAAGTTCCGAGCCATGATTCCTTGTTAAATTTTTCTAATTCTTTTACAGGATCGAATTTTTCAGGCTCGCCTGGAAAATATCTTTCCCGTTCTTTCAATTGTTTTAACTCGCCTGTCTGAGGGTCGATTATAGTCATTGCTTTTGGCATGAGTCCTCCCTTTTCTTTCATCTGGATGAGCCCTTCTGGAACTCCTGCGCTTGGATGGAATGTTACATTTATTCCTTTGTCAGGATTCAGGATTTGAGCTCTTGAAATTGCCAGAGACATCTGCTTTTCTGCCATCTCTCTGTTGGCTTCAGACCATCTTAGATTCTCATCAAAGCCTGCAGGGTCTACAAGAGGAGCATGCAGTGTAAGTTCAGCGCCTGTTAGTTTTGACAAACGATTAAGTTCTGTAAGATGCTGCTGCGGAATTGATTCAAAGATTTCAGGCCTGACCATTGAAATTTCTATTGCCCTGGCGCCGACATTCAACTTTCTGCCGACTTCCTGCAATTGATTTGCTGTTCTTGGGTCTGTCGCGAGTCCTATGGTACCTGGAGAAGCATTATAGCCAGTTGCAAGACTAGTATATCCTGAATCAAGAGGATACTGTGCTCCTGGATAAAAATATTCATTAGCCATTTTCCTATTTTTTACTACTAGAATAAACGCTGTGATATTTATAAACTATTCGAAAATCAGGCTTTTTTGTATTTTCTTTTCTCTTTTTCTTCTCTTTCTCTCTCTGTGGCTATGTCCAAGGATTTTGGCCTTGAAACTTCATATCTCTTTTCATCCTCTTTTCTTTCAAATGGAAGACCACCTCTCTTTTCTTGCGAGGATGATGGTTCTATTGGGCGAGCTTCATAATTCCTTTCCTTTTGTTCTGTCATCAATACAGGCTCATAAACTCGTTCACCTATAATTTCAGGCTTTACTTCTGTGTACTCTTTTTTAGCTTCAGAATATACAGGACCTTTCTCTTCATCTGGCTTTTGTCTTGCTATAGTTCTTGGAACTTGAGCAGGAGCTCTTCTAACAATCTTTTCAAGACTTGGACTTATTCTTTCTGATGACAAAAGTTCTTCAAAGTCTTCAGCTTCTTCAGTTGCTTTAACATTTTGCAGTTCTTTCAGTCTTTGTCTTATCTTTTCTATTTCTTCTTTACTCTTTTCTTCAGATTTTTTCTCTTCTTTCTTTTCAGCTTTTTCTGGTTTCTTTAATTCTTTTTTCTCAGATTTCTTTTTCTCTTGTTGCTCTTCCTTTTTCTTTTCTTCTTTTGCCATTAACCATGTGTTTGTCTTTAAGTTTAATATCTATAGACTTAAAGTCCTAAAAATTCCTGAAACTTGGTCTTTTTCGATGGTTCGATTCCAAATTCAGGAGCTACATGAGACGGCATGCCATGAGCCTTCTTGTAGATATCAAAAATATTGAAACATGCTTCCTGAGCATTCCTGACTGCAATTTTTCTCAAAAGAGATTCCTGATGCGAGTCTGGCTTGATTTCTTTTATTGGCTCAGGTTTTTTTGGTGATTCAGGCGTTTTTTCTGGCTCTTCCTTTTTCTTGCCGATTCCAAACAATGCAAGGAAAGGATTAACATTTTCTGGCTTCTCTTCTTTCTTTGGCTCTTTTGGCTTTTCTTCAAGGAAGAAATTAATATCAGTCTGTATCTGTCCAAGGCTTTCGCCTGTTGCAGTTTCTACCAGCTTTAGGGCATCAGCAACATCAGTTTCGTCAAACTTGTCCTCAAGCATTTTTATTTCATCTTCATTTAATGCATATGCTTTAAACGTCACCTCGGTCCTGCCGCCATAGACATAACCCTGTCCTATTCTTTGTGGAATGCCTCGGAAGTTAAAATCTATTGCAATGCATGCATAGTATTTTCTTTTCAACCTGTCTTTTATTTTCCTGAATTCTACAGGCAGTTCATGAGCAGTAATTGAACCTTCAATATCAACAGGACGTTTTCCAAGCAGTGCAAGCTCAAGCCTTATTGTGTTGAATGCCTTGACAATTTCAGGTCTTCTTCCTGAAGGAGTCTGCTCAAGTTCTGTCGCTGCTTTTAGATAAGGCTTTGCCCATCTTGTATAAAGCTTTAATGATGCAAGCTCACTTTTCAAATATGTTTTTTCAATCTCATATCTCTGCCTGATTTCTTTCTCGCTTCGATTTTTCCAGTCAAGGAATTCTGATAATCTTGCTTCAAGGATTCTTTTAACCCTTTCATTCAAGTCCATATCACTTGCTTCTTTTGGCGAGTTTGCAATCATAAATGCATCAATTAAGGTTGTGTAATCAAACTGCGAGGCAAGCCCTTTTATGCTTGTGTTTCCCCTTTTGATGTCTACATTGTCCATCCAGATTTGCTTTAGTGAGTATACACCGGCTTTTGCATCATCAGGATTTTTAGAATTTGCGCGGTCGTAATCTGCAATTCGTGTCTGAAAGTTTTTTAAGTCGTAGACAAGATTTATTATTGCTTTGATAAGCTGATTGACCATGCCCATGGCTTTCATGGATTCTTCCTGCATCTTTGTTGCTTTGCCCATTAACTCTGAGAAATGTCCTGAGCCTGGACTTGAGACAAAATTGTCAACAAATTTTTCAACACCTGCGCCACTGCCGCCAAAGAAATCATTAGTCTTATCAAGAATCCAGAAGTATACTGGCTCGAGAGTCTCGGCTGCTGAATCATAAATAAGCTGGTGTTCTTCATCTGGCTTTGGTGCTATATTTTCATCTTTAACTACTTTAAGTACATCCCGGAAAACTTTTTCTTTGAGTAATTTTTTAACTTTATCAGCTTTGGAGCTATACTTGGTATTTATCAATGAGATTAATGCATTGAGATCACTGTCTGTCATTTTGTCCTCTTTTCTCTTAATTGTAGAAGCATAAAGGTTTTTTAAATATTTAGATGCCGTTACATTTTAAAAGTTCAATTTCCTTGTAAGAACATGGTTTGGCCATTCTCAAAGAAGAAGGTGATTGACTGGACAGGAAGACAGCCTGCTGAGACAACAGTTTCAAGCAACAATGAATATAAAGACATAACTTCTAATGCAGGAACAACAGGAACTGACTTATTCTCGGCAGTTGCATCTGGAGCAGTAAATTTTTCTTCGCAAGATAACAGCCTGGAGGCAAAGGGCTTGAAGAACAAGATAGAGGATGTTGAATACAAGGTAGAAACCTTGAGAAAAAAGCTAAATGACTTGCTTGACAGGTTTGAGGTTGTTGAGAAGAAGACATCAAGGAATTTGAGCTGAGCACAACAATAATTCTTATAAACTCTGATAAACTTTTTATAAAATGGGCAGTAACCAGTATTCTGAAATCTCAAGAGGCGCTGCTGATTGCTATCTTTTGTGCATGAGAATTATTAAGGAAGGCAATACTTACTCAGCATCTGTTAAAGAAAAAGCCAGGCATGAGTTAAGTGAATTAGGAGTTTATCTTGAAAATGCACTAATGCGTGGTGTAAACAAGAATATAGGAACAGATTCTGTCTATAGTGCCCGGCTTCTTACATCTGTTGACGGACTTGCTCTTGCGATAGAGATTGAAGACGATATTTTGAAAGGCAAAAATCCTAATTATCGCAAATGGACTGAAGAATTGACAAAGCACGGAATAACAAGTCTGGAAGAACTGGCAAAGGCTTTGAAAAATGCTGAAACTCCCAAATTTGATGAATATGCCAGAGCACTCGCTTCTTTGTTTGACGAATGGCGCAAATATGCAGATGAGGGTTGTGTCATGATTCCTAGAGCAGTAAAGTCAGTTACAATTGAAGATATAGGAAAAGTGGTTGAACGCTTTCCAAGCAAACCTTAAGAGTTCTAGTCATAATCTTTATTAATCTAAGAATTTTCTTTAATTTATGAAGTTTGAAATAAGGCGGGCAGAAGGCAAAGATGCCAGAAAAATACAGCATTTGATAAAGGAGTGGGTTGCAGAGGGGACAAGCGAGGGTGTCAGAGTGCCTACAACTGAACAGATTATCTGGAATGTAAGGAGAAACCCGGTTTTTATTGCGCTTATTGGAGATGGAATTGCAGGTTATATTGATGGCAGAGTAGAGTTTGCTGATGAGGAAGAATCTGTTGCACTGAACTCAAATCCTGGACAAAGGTTTGGACTAATCAATGGCTTGTATGTAAAAAAGAAGTTTAGGAACATGCATCTTGGGCAGATACTTGTTAAAAGAGTTCTAAAAGAATTCAAAAAACTTAAACTCAAGATTACCGAGGTTAAGGCATTCAGCAAAGAACTTGAGAAACTGACAGGATTCTACAGGCGTTTTGGATTTAAGGACAAGATGGTTGACATGGTTTTGAGGGTGAAGTAATCTTTATTAATCAATTTTTTCTAGTGTATTAATGGCTAAAACAGGCAAGTGGGATGGTTTGATTCTGGCTTATGCTTTGAAAAATGCTGTTGAGCATGAAGGAAAATGCCAAGAGGGTGCTGTTATAAGCGGATTATTTCACGAAGGATTGGAGAAAAGTCATGTTAAGGATGTTATAAAAGAGATTAAAGTTGTTGTTGACAAAGTCAATTCAATGACTCCTGATGAACAGCAGGTAGAGTTTAATGCTCTGAAAGATAATATTAGCCATAGAGAAGGAAGAGCAGAAGGTGAGCTGCATGAACTTGAAAATGTTGCCAGAGGAAAGGTAGTTATGAGAATTGCACCTTTTCCTTCAGGACCTTTGCATATTGGAAATACAAGACAATTTATTCTGAATGATGAATATGCGAAGAAGTATGAAGGCAAACTTTATCTTGTGATGGATGACACAATTGGAAGCGAGGAAAAACAAATTGCGCCTGATGCTTACAAATTGATTGAGCAAGGATTGCAATGGCTTAAAGTAAAATATCAGAAGCCTGTCTTGTACAAGTCAGACAGGCTTGAGACGTATTACAAATATGCTGTTGAGTTAATTGAAAAAGGAAAAGCTTATGTCTGCTATTGCGATGCTGAGACCTTAAGAAAAAATCGGGCAGAGGGCAAAGAGTGCGAGCATCGCTCGCAGAATTCCAAAGAAACAATGGCTGAATGGAAAAAGATGTTCAAGCTCAAGGAAGGAAAAGCTGTTTTGAGAATAAAGACTTCGATGCAGGACCCAAATCCAGCATTTCGTGACAGGGTTTTGTTTAGGATATCAGAGAGGGAGCATCCAAGAGTTGGAAAGAAATACAGAGTCTGGCCGCTTCTTGAATTCTCATGGGCAATTGATGATAAGCTGCTTGGAATGACTCATATTATCCGCGGCAAGGAACTTATGATGGAAACTGACATGGAAAAATATATTTTTGACATATTTGGCTGGAAATATCCTGAGTTTATACACACTGGCTTGCTGCAATTTGAAGGCGTAAAATTGAGTAAGAGCAAAGGACAAAAAGAAATCAGAGAAGGAAGATATACTGGATGGGATGACCCCAGAACATGGAGTCTTCAAAGCCTTGACAAGAGAGGAATACAGCCAGAAGCTATCAGGAAATTTATTATTGGCTTAGGCATTAATCAGAATGAAATTACAGTGCCGATTGACATTCTTTATTCAGAAAATCGTAAATTACTTAATGAATTTGTAAAGGGCTATGATTTCAAGCAGGAAGCTAAAGGTAAGTTGAAGATTCTTATGTCCGACGGGCATTTTGTAACAGGCATTTCAAGTCTGAAGCCAAAGGACAGGGAAATTGTATATTTCAAGGGCTTTGGTTTCTGCAAGTTTGATGCCAAAACTAAAGAGTTCTATTTTGCACACAAATAAGTTTAAAAAACCCTTAAAATGTCTTTTTCTACATGTCACCAGACAACAATAGAAATGCAAGAAAGCTGGATCTTGGAGATACTCTGACAGCAAGAATTAATGATACGGTCCATGTAAGAAACCCGCTGATAAAGTTTTCTCAGTATTTTATCTACATCCAGCCAAGACCGGATGATAATGAGTATATGGAAAAATTCAGGCAATTAAAAGAAGACGAGTTTGTGACTGTTCAGATTTATGAACTTAAGGAAGGTTATAATGGAAGACTGAACTGCAAGGGGATTTTAGTTGACATGCATGCTAAGAAAAAACATTTAATCCCAAAAAATGACAGGATTATTGGAAATGAAAATTATGTCAGTCCTGAACATGAACTTCAAGTGAGGTTTGGCAACACAATACCTTCAAATGAACAGATAGAAGATATTCAAAGAAAATGGAGAGCTCAGGAACGCGACTGGGGCGTGGCTTAAATCTCTTCTGTAACCTTATTTCTTGCGAGTTTTGCCAGCAAAACAATTACAATCAAGAAAAGAAGTATAGCATCTATGACAAGCATCCAGATTATAATCTTTTTATTTAGTTTAGGTTCTGAAGTATTTTCTGTCAGAGATACAGTTTCGCTATCTGAGCTTGTCATACCTGTGAACTTGACAGCCTGACTTGACGAACTTTCTTCAGACTCAAGTTCATTCAGATTAAGATTTATATCGCTGCTTATTGTATAGGTTGCATCGCCTATTGTACTCTCAAGTCTTACAGTCATCATATATTTTCCAAGTATTTCAGGCAGGTTAAGGCTGATGTCCTTGTGTACAGTCTCGCCTGCGTCAATATTAGTACTTTTAGAATACTTTTCTACCTCTTTTCCATTACTGTCTTCTATTGAGATTTTTATCTTAACATTGCTGCTGGGTGTGGTGTTCTCGTCTTCCTGATACAAGCTTGCTATGTCAAGCCTGATTCCAATATTCTGCCTTGTTAAATTAATAACATTATCATCCATTACATAGCTGTAAACCTCGCCGTTATTCGATATGTCCATCCTCTTGAGGTAGAATGTTTCTTTTTGTTTGAGATATACCTGTATTGTATGCTCAAAATTTGAATCTTTAAGTTTTATCTCCCCAATCTTTTCTGCTTCCCAGCTTGATAGCATAGGCACGCTTCCTGTTATGTAAAGTGTGGCAGACTGCTGGCTTGGAAGAGCTAGCTGCTGAGGAATGATACTTAGCGCGACACTTGCATTGAATATGCCCTCTATCTGAAGATTATCCAAATCTGCAAGGCCTGTATTCTGAATTGTAAAGCTTTGATTGATGCCTTTTGAGCCAGGAAGCACGTCTAAGGTAATACTTTCCAGTGTTGAGATATCACTCTGTTTTTGAGAGCTGTCATTTACAGTGAAGGTGCTGAAATGCGAGACATCAAAGTCAAGAGTAGTGTTGCTGTAAACTATATTTGAGCAGATTGATGAAGGGCATACTCTGGAGACACTGGCTTTGTTCTTTGCGAATTGTTCATCATAGTAAATCACTGGATTCTGGGTTGTTACAATGTTGTAAAGTGTAACATGCGCTGGAATACCTTTTAGTGCATCAAGGAAGTTGCTGTCAAGGGAGACATATGAGGCATCAAGTGAAACAGTGTTGATGAAATCCACTGTTTTTGTAAGGTCAACTGGCTGCTTGAACATTATCCTTGCTTTTCCTGCCTTTTCAAGTATAAACGGATAGACAGAAGAAAGTCCTGTCTTGTCTATGACTGATGTAGAGCCATCAAATCCTGACAGGACTGGAACATCTGACACAATAACGTTTACTGTTCTGGTTGCTGACAAATCTCCATCTGATGCAATAGCCTTGATTTCAAAGTTACCTGTCTGGCTTTCTGGCTTGAACATAAATGCATTAGATTGTGCTTTCTCTATGTTATTAACATACCACTTAGTTTCAATATTGTCACCATCAGGGTCTGAGGCAGATACTTCCAGAGACAAGTTTGAATTCTCGTCAATGTAATAAGTTTCTCTTGCTGATGAAGATATCTGAGGAGCCCTGTTCACGTTTATAACATTGATGCTTACTGTTTCTGATTTTGTGAATTCTCCATCAGAAACATTGATGTTAACATTATAACTGCCAGAGTCATTGAAATCTGTCTGCCAGATTCCATTTGCATCAAATAATTTATCAGTTATTACAGAAAGATTATTGTCATCATTTGTAACAGAGTTGTTATTATCAGGGTCGAATACGATTTCGTTAATATTCAAGGTTTCGTTTTCATGAATTGTTATGTTATTTGTACTGAATACCGGTTCGCGATTTGTATTTCTAATCTCGAGATTAAATGCTTTTGTATCTGTTGCCTCGCCATCTGAAACTGTCGCGTAAACTGTATAGGTTCCTGAACTTTCAAAGTTTGCATTTAGCGAGTTATTTTCGTCAAATAGCTTTGAATATGAAATTGTCAGGTTGTTGTTGTCATTTATCACAGCATTTTGATTGTCAGGGTCGCTGAATGCTGGAGATATTGTTATGCTCTCGCCTTCTTTTACAGTAACATTGTCTATGCCCTGCAAAACAGGCTGCCTATTCACATTTCCTATTTCAAGCAAAATTGTTTTCATTGATTGCTTTATGCCGTCGTTTGCTGTTATGTTAATTTCGTATATGCCGCTGGATTCAAACGAGGCTTTCCAATCCTGGCTGTATGTGAAAGGATACTTTATGTCAAGTGTTACAGAATCATTATCTAAATCGTATGCCTGTGGTGTCAGGTTAAGAGATTCGTTTTCCTTTATCTTGATATTATTCTGTATTATGATTGGAATATGCTCTGTAAGTATGCTTGCTGTGGCTGTCTTATATTCATTTGAGTAAGGCACTCCGACAAGCACGTCATACACTATTTTATTCCTGTCAAGATTGTCAAAATGTAATGTAAATACATTAATTCCTGGATTAAGGGTTACATCTTTGTTTTGAGAGCTTTCAACTTTATTGTTATTGGAAATGTCATAATTGATCTTGGTGTCAAATGTATTGTTCAGATTACTGAATACAACTACAGTGATATCTGCCTGAGAAGTTGCCACTTCAGGTGTAATCAAGGCAAGTTCTATTGTTGCAACAGAAAAACTGAAGTCTTTGTATGTTACGGATTCATTAGACTCATTGCCTTGATAGAAGTCTAGCCTGTATGTGTAGAAGCCTTCTTTCTCCGGTGCATTGAAATCTATGCTAAATGTTCCTGTATCTGCATTTATCTCTTTTGCGTTGATTATGCTTCCATTTTCATCTTTTACTGCAAGATATCCTGTAACTGGGCTTGTTTGAATGTTTTGCAGAGTAACTGAAAGGTTTATTGTTTCTTCAGGCAAAACAGTGCCTGGAAGGTTGGCAGATTCAACTAAAACTGGAGAATATGGAAAATACTCTATTTTATATTTCACGGTCTTGTAAAGCCTGAATTTTCCTTCAGTGCAATTTACAATCTCAACAGGATTTATTCTTGCCAATACTATCATAGAATTCTCTGCATAAGCCTTTGAAAATTCAACGCCTGATTCCTTAGAGTCTTCATAACATTCTCTGTCAATATAATTAAAGCCATCAAATTCAGGCAAATCAGATATTGTCAGGTCAACAGAGTTTGAGAGTTCAGTCACATTAAAGCTGGTTATTATTGTATTCATTGGGAATTCTTCTGCAATTGTTTTTGAAGGTAGGACGGGTTCAAACAAATTCATGGAATTTTGTGCTGTGTCTGTTTCAATTAAAGAATAGTTTCCATCTTGAACAACATTGTAACTGTTAATCCTGAATTCTGTATTCTTTTCATAAACTCCAGAGGTTTTAGTTAAAGCAATCATTTCATTTTTCGGGCTTGCTGTTGATGATATTGAAAATGACTGACTTGATGTATCAAAATACTTTTGGTAATCATTACAATAAGCTGAAAGGTCAGCTGCTGGCGCACTGAATCCCTGCGTTGGCATGCCATAAAGCGTATATGACATAAGTGTCAAGCCAATAAGCTCGTTCTTGTCATTTGTATTCCAGTAATAATTGTTTCTTGCCTGCCTGTATGCTTCACCAATTGTGTTATATTTGTTGAGATTGCACAAGAATGATTTCAGGAACATGTCGCTGGAATATGACATTGGAGCTATCATGCTTGCATATGGTGATACTGAAGCTGCAAATGATTTTTCATATGGAATGTACAAACCCGAATAAGGTGAATTTAATACGACAAGATTGTCATTTCTTTTAAGAGTGCTTGAGATTCCTTCCATGTCATCTGGATTAATAAACTCAATTTTTGACATTGAAGGTACTTTGATTGATGGATTAATTACAAGCAGATTGTCTTTGTTGTTGTCAAGGGGCGTTAAGATATCTAAAATTTCTAGGGTATGAAGAATTACGAAATCAGAGAATATTTTCTCAACTATATCATCATTCCTGTCAATTGATATTGTTGGGTTGCTTACCCCACCTGCATAAACTCCTTTTTCCAGATTAATATCGCCTGTTCTTTGCAGCTGTTGTACTATATCCTCCGGAGAGTTTCCAACTATCCTGGCAGTTGCAGCAGATTCGTAGTTTTGGCTGATTGCGAGAGCAGGGACCATAAGAGTTAAGGCTAGCAAAATCGTTGCAAGCATCAAGATTGTGTTTTTATGGTTCATTTTTGCCCTCCTTTTCTTCTTTAATCATTTCTTTGCAAGTTTCAATGATTGCTTTCTTGTATTCTTCAAGGGATTTGCCCTTCAGTGGCAAATCCATGTATTCTGAAAGGATTTTGACGACTGGAACTATATCAAGGTAATTACCCTTCCCATCCTCATCCTTCTCAGTTAAATATTTTAAATAATCTTTACCAAAAAGTGTCTTTCGAGTCCATGTAAATGTTATTTTAGCAATAGATAGTTCATATAAAATATCTTTAAGATTCTCAACTTCTTTAAGATAAATGACGCTCGCCCACGCAAGATATTTTATTCTTTCTATTAAACGGATAGCAGACAAATCTATTGTTGGGTATTTGCTAAGCCTAATTGTTGCAGGATACTCTTCCTCTAAGATACTTACCAATTCTGAAGAATATTTATCCCCTAATAAATTCTCACGTAAATTTAGTTTATCTGAGGTACTAAATTGATTAAATAATCCGGACTTTTTTACGAGTGAGATATACTTCGTTAAACTACCTTTACTGATTCTTAGACATTCAAATGCAGGTTTTCTTGGGTCAATATCTCTAATCATATATAAATTGCTCTGCCTCCTTTGCTATTTTAGTTATTATATCTTGATTATTCTTGAGACTAGCCAGATTTGAGTTAGCCAAGAACGTCTCAGAAAGATGGATTATTTTGCTTCCGTCATTTCTTTGGCCAAGAAGATTAATTATTCTCTTGTATTCAATAGAGCCATATTCTATAGAGTCATATTTTTTGGCAAGTGCAAGATATTTTGCGACTGTATCTCCGGCGCCAGTTTTTATGTTTGCATCAGTCAACTTATTTAACACAAAATCAGCACCGAGCTTATCTTTCGCAAGATTTTGAGCTAAAAATTCTTCAAATTCTCCAATCGCAAGTTTAGCATTGGCAGGACTCATTCCATTAACTAATCTTGTAATGTCTCCGACCTCGTAAAACACCTTTGCATGCGCATATTCATGAGGCAAAATTTGATAATATAATTCTATGTTATCTAATCCTTTAGTTAGCGTGATTGTATTGGTCTTTGGATCAAAGTATGCTTTTATCAATTTACCTGTTTCAGGGTCTACCAGATTTTCTTCAACCTTTATTCCTATAGTACCTTTTTTCAGCCCAAATTTAGTAAGAAAATTTTCTATGGTTTTACTTAAAGTAGGGTAAGTCTCATCAGTATATTTGAAGTAAGCAATCGCCTTTGAAACAGCAAGTTTTGTTGCTTTCTCGAGAACTTTTGGCAGGACTATTACAATAATGCCGTCTTTTACGCATCCGCCCCAGCTTTCTCCGTATTTGTAGCTGTCATAATAACAGGAATCTGTCACTACTGCTGCACCTGCAGCCACATTAACAACATTAGCAGTCACTACTAATGCCCCTGCTCCAGCAAATCCTGCAGCCGCTCCAACCCCTGATAAAACAGCAAGAGTTATTGCGCCGTAAACAGCAACTTTTGCACCGATTTTCATAAAATAAGCTGTTTCTGATCTGATTCCTTTGAATGTCTCATTATGTATAAACAAAGTGAAAGTATCAATTATCAAGGGATCTTCGGTGTTAAATATAACTGCATAATTCCTGCCATCCCAAGGATTTATGTCAATAAATGCAGCATCCCTGTTTTCAAGTCCTGCCTGGAAAGGAAAGCAGTTGTAAGCCTGATTGTTTTCTTCTGTTCCAATAACCATTAATGTATAGCCATTCATATTGTTCCAAAGCTGAGGATCATTACAATAAACTTCAGAACTTTTTTTCTCAGAAAAGTGTGACTTAAACTTTGTTTCGAACTCAGACTTTAAGTCATTCACTGCTCTTCTTTGTTCAGTACTTAATGAATTAGGAAGAATTAACAAGAAATTCTTACCTTCAAAATTAGTTCCATCAAGCTGTCTGGTTACAAGTGCATACAGATTACTAAATTCCATCTCGCTTCTCTGAACATAGCCGATGTCTGTCAGAATCTTGTCAACTTTGCTGTCTGGCAACCATGGCAAGAAATAATACCAATTAAGCCATTTGATATCTCTTCTAAAACTTGGAATTACATAATCATCTCCTAGCAGGACAACATTTTTGCACTCTCCATTGCACTTTTCCTTTACAAGATTGGCGACTTCAAGGGAATAATCATTAACTTGTTCAGCTGTTGGGGTTCCTGCAGTTACAATTCCCAAAGGAAGGACACTTGCAAGCAGGATGAATGCAAAGATAATTGAAGTTAGTCTTTTGTTTGTTTTCGGTTTTTTAGACTGCATAGCTGCCTCCTTCATACTCTGATGGGCTTGTCCATAAAGTGTTTGTCAAATAATCTTCAACATCGTAAACAACTCCATTTTGCTGTTGGACTGTTACATATGCTTGTTTAAGCATAGCATCTACTTCATCCTCGTCTCCATATCTTTCAAGCAACTTTTTCCTGTCTGTGACTATAATAGTTGAAGGATTTGATATTATTTTTAGTTTTCCCTGCTTACCATTATTAATTCCTATATTATAAGTAGCGCTGCTTGAAGCACCTTTTACTTCGAAAAAACATTCTTTGTCTGATGTAATTGTAAATGTATCAGAGCAGTTAAATAATGTAAATACATTCGTGTTATAGGAAAGAGTTATTGATTCAGTTCCTGCATATTTAAGTCTTAATTTTACAATATCACCTGGCTGTTTGTTTACTGTTGTGCTTAAATCTGCGTACTCTATCTGTACGCTTGTTTTTGGTGCGGATTGGCATGTGCTTTGTCCGGAGATACAGATTGAACCGCCAGAACAGTATATGACACTCTTTGTTTCAAGACATCCATCATTATTAATGTCAGTGCACTGTTTTATCTCGTTGCCTGAGCACAAATAACTTCCAGAGCTGGTACATTGGTTTACGCAGACTTTTGGCTTGCACATTCCTGGAAATCCTGAGTTAAAGTCACAGTATTCTCCAGGACACTCTGCATGGCTGGTGCATGTCTTGTATACTTTTATGTCCTGGACTTTGCTATCCTTGTATCCGCTGCCGCATTTTTCATACAAGCCAACTATCAGTTTATGGTTATTGCTCCAGGCAGAACCAAGACCATTGCATGCATCAGTTGATGAAGGTGTAGGAGCGTAAAGGTTGAATGTTACAATCTCGCTTTGTCCTGCATTTAATGTAATGTTTTTGGCGACATAGTAGTTATTTGCAGAGCAGCATGATTGAATAGGAATTGCTGATTGTATTCCGTATTCCTGTGTTTGTGCTGTAAATGCTTTTCCACTCCAGCTGTCTGGAACGATTCCTGTTTCTATACTAAGGGTTTTTGAATATGTTCCTTTATTTTCTACCTTGGCTTGTATTGTGACTTGCTGTCCCTGCTTTACACTGGCTGGTGCGCCTGTAATCTGAGTTATTGTCAGGTTGCCGTAACAATCATTTGAGCAAGTTGTAGGATTTTCGCCGATTTCAGTGCTGCATATTCCATCTCCACAGCCCTTGCATTTGCCTGAATTACATACATAACCTGAACTGCAGGTATTTCCACAGCTTCCGCAGTTATTCTTGTCTGTCTGCAAGTTGAAACCTTCATCTACCTGGCCATTGCAGTTGTCATCCTTGTAGTCACAGATTTCTGCTGCGCCAGGATAAATATTATTGTTGTTATCATCACAATCTTTCAGCCCGCAAACTCCTCCATAACTGCTGTAACCATCTCCGTCGTTGTCTGGACAGCTGACTTTAAGATTTCCAAACCAGCCTGTTGTAGCTTCATCATCTTTTGTAATTGCTTTAACAAAGTATTCTGTAACACTCCCTTGGTTATCTGAATCAAATTCTGCAGTCCAAGCCGTTTTTGCTAAATTATTAGAAAAGTATTTTTGTGGAGGCTGATTGTTTGCGAGAGGATTGTTCCATCCTAGTTTATCCTCGTGAACTTCAAAACTCGCCAGATCAGAAGACTTGCAATGTTCTCCTTGGACTGTTATTCCGACATTTTCTCCAATAAACGCAGATGTCTTGTCCCATGAGACAGAATTGATTGTGCATGGAAATGGAAAACATTGTGCACCAACCAGTCCTGCTGGATCATCGCAGTATTCGTCTGATGTGCAGGTGTCAAGATCTTTCCAGCAATAAATATTCCCGAATTGATTGCAATCAACAGGGTTATTACTCAAGCATTTAGTATTTCCAGTTAAGTAGTCTAAATAATAATTACATTCCTGTCCAGTATTTCCACTGTAATCTGAGCAGACTTTTGGCATGCATGCACCACTTGAACATTTCTCAGTGGAATCACAAGATTCAGAATGATAATCCTGAGTAGACGAACTTTCTCTGCAATAACTATATCCATCTGAGCAATATTCAGTAAATGTAATTTTCTTTTTACGAACTTCTGAGTTACCATTACAATAATACTGCCACTCTGTTCTTGTTCCATCACAAGTATCAATATAGTCATCAAAAGTAGTACAGTCATAATTTGTACCGCTTTTTCTTAAAACATCCCCAACACTCCCAGAACAATAATAATTAGTCTGTTGATTGCAGCTTTTCTTGCTTGTTTTAATATTTGCTGAAGAATAGGCTCCCTCTATACGATATGGTATTACTTTTATGTAGAATTTTTGAGATCCTGATGAGGTTTTCTGCACTTCACATTTTTCATCTGCGTTTCCTCCGTTATCACTTTTACACAACAGACGGGTTGCTGTATAGTCATAAACATATAGGTCTAAATCATCAGCATCGTCCTTATCATTTAATATTTCGAAAACAAGAGTGCCGATCTCAGAGGTTGTTGTATAATACCAGTTATTAGCGCCTTGTGTCCAAAACGATTCCCATTCTGATGTTCCGAAAGAAAGATATGCTGCGTTACTTGGCGTACTTCCGCCCCATTCTATGCTCATGTTTGGAACATCACTCTTTGCATAAACGACGGATGAACAAGAAATCAAAGCGAAGATGGAAATCAATGCAAGAAAAATCAAAAAGGCGACAAGAAGCTCTAGGGTTTGCTTAGGCGATGCCTTGCTTGGTGGTAGATTGTGCCTTGATAAGGGCATTTTGTTATGAGGACACTAAAGATTATATAATTTGCTTTATGATGTTCTCACTCTAGAGAAGTAGCACTCTTATATAAATCTTTTGTTCATGCTCGAGTTTTAGAGTTCTTTAATCATATAACTTCCTTCTAATTTGTAACCTAACTTGCGATAGTATTCTCGCACACCAACTCCGGAAATAACTGCAAGTTTCTTATAGCCTGACTTTCTTGCCAGTTGTTCTGCTTCTGCCATCAAGCTTTTTCCTATGCCTGTATGTTGTATCTCGCCTTTCTGGCCAATTGGAACTGTTTGTCCGTAGACATGAATTTCCCGTACAATTGCGCAATCTTTCAATTCGGAAATAAATGTCTTGCCTGGGAATCGCAATCTTAACAAGCCAAACAAAATATTGTCTTTATTAATAACCTGCAAGAAAACTTCCTTGCCCTTGCTTGCCTTATATTCTGTTTTCTTGAGTTTTAAGTCTGAGTTAATGCTGTGGTTTTGTTTCAAATCACGCATTGCAAAACCAATTTCCCTGAAACGAATTTCTTTTAATTTTACATTGTGCTGGTGAAAATAAAGTTCAATGTCTTTTCTTAAATCAATTCGAGTTGTTCCAGCAATCAGGTAGTTTGGCGGGATTTCCCGCATTATTCTCATGACTCTACAGTATTCTGGCACAATCTTCAGCATACTGATAATAATCTTTTCTGTTTGCTCTTTTGTATAAGGTTTGTATTTGCCCTGCTTGTACCACTGTTCCAGGCAAGCGCCTTTCAAAACCTGGGTTGGATAAATTTTCAACTGGTCTGGCTTGAAATTTTCATCCTTGAAAATTTTCTTAAACAATTGAATGTCATTTTTAGGATTTGAGCTTGGAAGTCCGGGCATGATATGGTAGCCGACTTTGAAACCAGAATCTTTCAATCGCGCTGTAGCGTCAATAACTTGTTTTACAGAATGTCCTCTTTTAACAAGTTTGTAGATTTTATCATCAGGCATCTGAACTCCGAGTTCAACTCGTGTTGCTCCGTATTCAAGCAACTCGTGAATTTGAGGTTCAGAACATGTGTCTGGGCGTGTTTCTATACATAATGCAACGCATCTATGTTCTGCGGTTTCATTAAGCTTTTTTGCTTGCTCTAGACTGGTTGAATCTTTTTCATTTAAAGCATCATAGCATTTTTTTATGAAATCGATTTTGTATTCTTTTGGAAATTC
>JBGQNO010000010.1:0-27609 GCA_041501125.1 Candidatus Nanoarchaeia archaeon | reverse complement strand
TGTTGTTTTAAGGAATAGTAAGATTTTATGATAAAGTTTAAATATGAGATTTGCTAAACTTAAGTCTTATTTATTTTTATACAAAAAGAGCCGACGATGACAGAGAAAGAGAAGAAAGAGGTAATGCAGAAAAAAATAGAGAAACTTATAGAAAAAGAGAGTCATGAAAGAAGTTTGAAGAAGATGGAGGAAATCCTGATTAAGGTCGGAATTGAGCTTGCAAGGAAAGGCGAAGGCGCCTTGTTTGTTGTTTCTGAGAATGTTCCGCATCAGCTTCTTCTGAAGCAGAAAATCGAGCCATTTTCAATTTTTGAGAGAGGAGCTGAAAAGATTTTGACATCCATTGCCACAATTGATGGTGCAGTAGTAATCAATCATAAAGGAGATGTTCAGTGTTATGGCGCTTTAATTAAGCCAAAGAAAGTCTTCCAGGGCTACGGCACGAGACACTCAGCAGCATATTCAGCATCATTATGTCCAAACACGCTTTCTATTCTTGTTTCAGAAGAAGAAAGAAAAGTAAAAATTTTCAAGGAAGGCAAGATGATGATGCAGATAGATGCTTTGGAAAAAGGCGTAGAGAACAAGGTCAGTGAATTTGGAGGAATTCTTGAGAGCATTGGCTTTGGTACATTCTCATCAATAGGCATAGCTGCCGTGGCACCCAGCCTTGCAGTCGCAATACTTCCAGGAATACTTCTTTTCGGAGTTCCGTACTACCTGATAAAGAAGTTCAAGGATAAGATTGATTGGTAAGCTTTTTAAATCAATTATAATTTCTCTCAATGTAGTTCGCGAGCCCCACTCGTTAATGTGAGTGGATAAATTGTCTCGTGAAACTCGCTCAGCTCGCATCGTCCAACGGTTTAAGACGCCACCCTGTCACGGTGGCAATCCGAGTTCGAATCTCGGTGCGGGCGTTCTTTGTTCACCGCAGGATTGAAGCCCACAGCGAAGCGAGGAGCTTCAAGACAAGAGTGAATCAAAGATAGTAAACAAGAGCAAATCGAACATTCATTCATGAACCACCTTCTCAAAATTCCACGAGCATTGTACAGGAGATTTATGCAGCTTGTTGACAAGAACTATATTGCAAGCTTGCTTGCAAAGCGAAAAGGCTTGTGCAAAAGATGCGGCAAGTGCTGCAAAGGCTGCAAGCATCTGGGCAAGGATAATTTATGCAAAATATATGACAATCGTCCTTGGACTTGTTATAAGGAATTTCCTCTTGACAAACGCGATCAGGAAATATGGCAGGTAACAAAGTGCGGTTATAGATTCGCTGAATAATGTTTATTAACTCGTTTTTGTTTTAAAGAATATGGAGTTATCCAAGGAAAAGAAGATTTTTATTGCCATATTGCTGATTTTAGCAGCAATTATTCTGTTAATCCGGTTTATTGAAGGAACCATCAGCATAAGTGAATTAAAAACCGCAATTAATTCATTTGGCCCGTGGGTTCCATTGGTTTTGTTAGTAATCATAATAGTCACGTCTTCAATAGGGTTTGTCTTTACAATACCTGTGGCAATATCTGCCTTGCTGTTGAATATTTATTGGGCATTTGCCATAAGCATTCTAGGATTGACAAGCGGAGCTACAATATCCTTCTATCTTGCACGTGGCATTGGCAGAGAGTATGTGGAGAAAAGATTCGTAACCAAGATAAAAGCCCTTAAAAGTTATGATAAAAAGCTTCACAAAAGAGGATTTTTGACAATCTTTTTCCTAAGACTGATAATGCTGATTCCGTATGAGCTGATTAATATTGCAGCAGGCTTGTCAAGGATAGACTTTGGTCAATATATCCTGGCAACATTCCTCGGAATAATGCCTGGAACAATGCTGACAATATACTTTGTCAGGAGCACCAACAATGTTTTATCGGTTCAGTTCATTCTTGCTCTGATTTTTATGACGCTCTTTGCAATACTGCCTCTCTTGTCCAGAAAAGTAAGAGACACGGTTTTTAATATAAGAAAATAGCTAAACTCTAAGAGAGCGCATCTTTAAATTTTGATAAACTATCCCCGATATTCCGATAGTTTTTATTATTTGCAGCAGCATGGAAAATTCACCGAGCGTGCCTTTAACCCATCCAATTTTTTCTGATTTCCTTGCATGCGAGACATTTTTCCAGCTGACAATTTTTATTCTTAGATTATTCTTAATAATCTTTCGATTCAAGAAGGATTCAAAACCAAAGCCAGCAAGTTTGCTTAATTCATTGATGTCTCCGAGTAGTTTTTTATGGAAGACTCTTTCTCCAGAAACAAAATCCAGCCCAAGAAGTTTGAAGATTGCAAGGCTATTTCCTTTTATGCTGATGCTGACATCAGCCTTGCTGCTTTTCACAGAACTAATCAAGTCAGTTATGTTCTTTGGCTGCAAGCCAATCAAGTCAGAATCAATAAACATCAGAATATTATTCTTAGACGCTTTAATTCCTTTCAACAGCGCAAAAGTTTTTCCTCTGTTCTTCTTGTAGCTGATTAATCTTACAGACTTGAACTTCTTTACTACATTGTCTGTATTATCTTTAGAACCATCATTTACAACTATAACCTCGTCTATCAATGGATGTTTTTGTAGAACTCTAAGAACATTTCCTATTCTATCTGCTTCATTATATGCAGGAATAATGCAAGAAATCTTATTTTTCATATTTAGTCACCAAGTCCGAATAGGTTTTCTCCCAGATTTTAATAACATTTTCTATTCTGTGGTTTTTTACCTCCTTCAGCGTATTCTTTTTCATTCTGTCATGCAGTTTTCTGTCAGTAAGAAGTTTAATCACTTTGTCTGCAAATGCCTGCTTGTCTCCATTTTCTGCAAGATACCCGTTGTAGTTATTCTTTATCAAATCTTTTATTCCTCTTGATTCAATGCCGACACAAACAAGCCCATTTGCCTGCGCCTCTAGTGTGGATATGCCCTGAGTCTCAGTAGTTGAAGCAGTTACAAACAAGTCACTTGCCTTGAATATTCCAGATTTTACAAGCTTGTTGTGCTCTATCCTCCCAGTGAGTACAACATTTCTAGTCAACCCTTTTTGAGTTATGCTTTCTTTTAATTCATTCATTTGTGGCCCGTGTCCTACAATAACTAACTTAACCTTTGGTTGCTTTTCAAGAACTAGCCTAAAACAGTCAAGCAGATAGTCAAGATTCTTCTCAAACGCTATTCTGCCTACAAATAACAAAATCTTTCCATTGGAATTATATTTTGCTTTCATGCTTCTCCAATTAGAATTGTCAAATATAGACATGTTGATACCATTTGAAATTACTTTGACAGGACTGGTGAATCCATGCTCAAGCAATTCCTTCTTTGCACTTTCTGAAGGACAGGTTACTAAGTCGCATCTGTTATAATATCTCCTTGCATAAAACCAGGACAATCTCTGGATGAATCCATAGCTTGCACCTATGTGCCTTATGTAATGGGGATCTGTAAAAAATGTATGGAATGTTCCTATAACTGGTTTCTTAAGAAATCTTGCTGCAAATAGCGCCTGAATCCCAAGTCCAATCGGAGTCTGAAAATGAATAATATCTACCTTCTCTTTTTTTAGGTATCGGATTACTGCAATGCTTAGAGGAGAAGTAAACCTGTAACCTGTATAGAAGAATGCAGGTATTGATGGCATTCGCTTGACTTTGACGTTTTTATATGCAAACTCTTTACCAAGTTCTTTAAATCTTGGAGCAATAATATAAATCTTATGTCCCCTGTCTGCAAGTCCCTTGGCTAGGCTAATAGTGGTTGTTACAACACCATCTAGAAGTGGAATGAAGGTGTCTGTAAAAATCGCAATCTTTAACCTCTTCATCATTAAATAGACATTATCTAATTTATAAATTTTCAGTAGTGGTTAATCTTCCTGAACAGCCACTCTCCGATTTTATACGAGCCATATGTTATGAAAAAAGCAGCAAAGACATCAATGCTATAGTGGATGTGCATCAGCAGGACTGTCGCAGCAAGCACAAATGTCATAATCAAAAAGAATGTGCTGATTATCTTATGTTTTCTGAACAGCAGGAATCCAAGGAATGGAAGTGCTGTATGAGCTGAAAAGAACAAATCATTCCTGAAGATAAGAAGATTAGAAAGATGAGAAACACTGACAGCTATTGCATCTGCAGGAACTTTTAAATGAGTTAATGATATGAAGAAGCTTCTTAGCAGTATAAGAAGGCTGAACTGGCTTATTGCAACATGAAACTCTCTTACTCTAAAGAGTAAAGGATAGGCAAATAAAAGCAGAATTACAAGTCCGTAGCCATAAACAAAAAGATATGTCCAATCAACAGGTCCGACATGGTCAAGAATCAAGTCAGAGGCAGTCGCATTTCCAACGCGGTCTGCATAATTTCCAACAACAGAATTTAGGACTAATGCTCCTGCAAGGAAAATAAGCGAAAGCACTATCAGTCTTGTGTGCTCTTTGAATTCAAATTTCCAGTCTGTTTTCCAGTTTTTAAGTCTGTCCATTACCATGATTTATCTCGCAATGCCCATCAAATGAAATTGTGATATAAAAATCTATCTTTCAACTTATATTTTCCATTGAGATAATGCATTTAAATCCAGAAATGACCTAAATATCATGGCAAAAATAGGTAAGCTTATAGTTATTGAGGGAAATGACTCATCAGGCAAGGAGACTCAGACTAAACTGCTTGTAAAGAGACTAAATTCTGAAAATATTCCATGTGCAGCAATGTCTTTTCCACGCTATGATACTCCGACAGGCAGGATTATTGGTCAGTGTTATCTTGGAAAGAAAGACTTGGGCAAGAAATTTGGCTGGCAAGGTGATTATTGTTGGCTTGGTGATGCTAATTCTGTAGACCCTTTGGTCGCATCACTTTACTATACAGCGGACCGGGTCGCTGCTATTCGAGAAATTAAAGAAACCTTATGTTCAGGAACAAATCTTGTGATTGACAGGTATGTTGAATCAAACATGGCACATCAGGGTGGAAAAGAGCCTGACAGTCACAAACGATGCAAGATTTTCCATAAGATTGATGACCTTGAGTATCATCTTTTAGGGCTTCCAAGACCAGACACAATTGTCTACCTTTACATGCCCTACACCATCAGCAAAATTCTTAAATTAAAAAGAGGGAGCACTGATAGTCATGAATCAAATCCAAAGCACGGAATCAATTCCGAGAAAGCTTACATGCAGTTAGCAGAGATGTTCAAATGGATAAAAATTGATTGCGCACCGGATAAATCGCATGCTCGTTCAGAAGGAAACATTGCAGAAGAAGTGTATGAAAAGGTAAAACCAGTTTTGATTGGAGAAAATGGCAATAGATAAAACAAAAAGTGATTATTGGAAAAGCATACGTCCAAACTGGCATGAGCACTTTCTTGAAATAGCAATCACAGTAGCAAAACGCTCAAGCTGCCGTTATATTCATACCGGAACTGTAATTGTAAAAAATAAAAGAATAATTGCGACAGGTTATAATGGAAGAGCTCCCAGCTTCAAAGAGAACTGTCTAGAAGATATGTGCGAAAAAGATAGAAGAGGCGTAATTGGTAAAAATAGCCGTTCATGTCTTGGAGGTCATGCAGAAACAAATGCACTTCTCCAACCAACAGTAGAATCAAAGGAAAATGCTACCCTATACACTGTGTATTCTCCATGTTACAGTTGTGCTAAACAAATAGCAGCTGCAAAAATTTCAGAAGTAATTTATTATAAAAAATATGAGGATGAATTTGATGACGTTGAACAATATTTCCAGCGTGCTGGAATAAGTCTGAAACAAGTCAGGCTGAATAAGAGAAAACTCAGAAAAGGAACTAATGCTATAATAGACAATGACACATTATAATCTCTCACGACAGGAAAAACCAAATTACTGCATTCCAGCTGTTTTGCAGGCAATATTAAGACGATATGATGAAGAATCAACTCAGCAGGAAATTGCAGCAGAAATCGGATTAAAGGAAAGCGGTGCAGGTTTTGATGAACGTTTAGAATTTTTCTTTGCAAAAAGAAATCTGCAGTTTACATTCTATAATTACAATGAAACCCCTTTTAACGAACCAGAAAGTCTTTTGCAGGAAGCTTTGATGCAGGGACTTGATGTTCTTATAGGATATGACTCTGGAAAAGGTCTGCATATTCAATTAATGGAAGATTTCAGGGGAGTTATTTTGACCCTTCTTGACCCTTTTGATAAAGAGCGCCATAATGAAAACTTTTTCAAAATACAAAACAGAATGTCTGAAAAGAAATCAGGCGGCTTCGGACTTGTTGGAAAATTAGTTTAAGCCCTTTTCAATAATTTTGGGTCTGGCTCAATGTCCCATTCCTTTGGCCACGTATCCCAATCAGAAGGATAAGGAAATGTGTTAATATCATAATTAAGTTCTTTAAGTGTAGCTGCACTTAAATTTAAGCCGTGTCCTTTTGCTTCAGCATCTGACTGGCATGCAATAATTCTTTTCAGCTGCTCTTTTGTATAACCATCAGGAACACTGAAATAATCATCAAGAGATAAGCCCATTTCTTCATGAGAAGTGTTTTGCATTCGTTTTACTGTGTTTTCAAAACCATCCCTGTCAAAATAGTATCCATAAAGATGCAATGAGCTGCTTCGGTCTATGTAACATCCAACCTTTACAGGAATACTAAGCATGTCAGAAACTTTTGATGCCATAAGTTTCTGCAATTCAATTTGCGCAATAATATTTTCATTCCATGCTTTTGCCAAATCCCGGCTTCTCCAGTCTGTCACATAACTCAATACCCATTCTCCCTTGTTATCCTGCAGGAATCTTAAATGTCCTCTTTGCAGGCATGGTGGATCTGGCTGTTCAAGGAGAATATCCTCTTCAGCACGCCAAGTTGTGAACTGATAGTCTCTTCCAGTAATCCTTCCTTTTTCATCCCAGTCATGTTTTATCCTTGCAAAAACAAAAGGCAGTTGCTTCACAAATCTTTCATTGTAAGTATAACCCCACCATTCAGGATGCTCTGGAGTTTTTTTCCAGTGATTATGTATTCCGTGAGTAACTTCAAGAATATACTGCATCACTCCTCTTCCATCTTCAACCAGCCCACACTTATGGATTCTCGGTTCTTGTAATGGATTATTGATTCTTGCGATAATATCACCATCATATCCTAGAGTCATTCCATCTTTATGCTTCGGAGTTTCTATTCTAGCGCCTCTTTCATAGCAAGCAATAATTGTCTTATGGACTGCTTCAGAAAGAGTTTCAGCTTCAACAGAAATAACTGGAAGTTTCCCGTCACCTCTTAAATGATTTTGATTATCAGACATTTTTATTTTATCCCATGATTGTTTATAAACATTCTTGCAAAAGAAAATATATTTTGCAAGTTGTCAGCGCAGCCTTGCATTGGACAAATGCATCTTGACTACCTCATAAAGCTCATTCATGACTCTTGCAGGAGTTTCGCGAAACTCCTCTGCCAAATTTTCCTTGCAAAATCTTTCATCAAGCATTTCATCTTTTTCTCTTGCAACAAACTTCTGAAGATAATGTTTATGCCTGTTACTGCCAGTCTTATCGTAAATCCAGAATGTCATGTTATCCATGTCTTCTTTTGTAAGCCATCGCATTTTCCCGTCTTCAACTAAAGGCACAGCAGTTGTCCTGAATTCATACCCTTCAAGGTAAGCAGGAATCATTATCATGCTTGTCTCAACATTTCCAGCAGAATTTGTTCCTGCAAGAACAGGATAAAGTTCTGGCGAGCCTTTAATGTCCATTGCAACATAATCTGCAAGCTCTTCATGCAAGATTTTTTCAAGCATCACTGGATTGCTGCCATTTGTATCAAGCTTGACAGAAATACCAATATCTTTGATTTTTTTCAAAAATTCAGGCAAGTCTGCCTGCATTGTCGGCTCTCCGCCGCATACAACAATTCCGTCAATCCAATCTTTTCTTTCTTTTATATATTTGAGAATTTCTTCTACAGGAATATTTTCGTTTCCATTTATAACGCGCTTCGCGTGACAGCTCGGACATTTATAGTTGCATCCATGAGTAAACACCTCACAAGCTATTTTCCCAGGATAGTCCAATAATGTCTCTCTATTGAATGCAGTTATTTTCATTTTAATACAGACATCAAAATTTATGTTATATTTTGCTATTGCTTTCTTCTTGTCATATACTCTTCAATAACAGGCAAGAGTTTTCCTGCTGTCACCATATCTGCCTTTCCGTCTTTATAGGTTGTTTCAAACTTTCCAAGAACTTCATTGTTATGTCCAATAAGCACAACAGCCGGCAGTCTTGATGGATTCACCCCAGCGACCATAAGTTTTACAAGCCCTTCTTCATTATCTGTCTTGTACATTCTGATAGTCAATCCAGTTCCATACTCTTTCTCCATTTTCTTGCTTATTCTTTCCAATGAACCATAAGTATTATCACATATATGGCATCCTTCTTTTCCTATTTGAATTGCTTCGACATGTCCGTTGTTATTCTTCAAGGTAGGCATCTCAACAGAATGAACTGCTCCTGTACTTGCAAAACCATACTGCCCTTTATGCCTGTCAGAAAGTTCTGAAAGTTTTGATGGATTCCACTCCTCAATTATGCTGTAATATCCGACAATTCTTGTCATATGCTGAATTGTTTTTAATATGAAAAGTGTTTCTTTGTCAAAGTTTCCGCATAACGGGCATTTATCAATCGGACCATAATGATTATGCCCGCATTTGCAGATAGTCATCTCAGAATGTCCGCACTCAGGGCACTTGTCAACCAGTCCTCTATGAGTCTTGCCGCATATTTTACAAATAGTAAACTCAGGGCTTATTGTCAATTGAGCTGCCTGCGTGTTGTAAAATGTCTTTTTCACGAGATTGAAAATAGATTCAGGCGATGGCTTTTGCTCTCCAATAAAAGAGTGGATTATTGCGCCCGACTCAATAGCAGGATGGAATTTGCTCTGTCCTTCTATTCTTGTAATCAAGTCAATCGGAGCATCCGGCGTGTAGTGTATAGAATTTGTGTAATAAGGTTCATTTCCACCTTTCACAATTCCTTTTGCC
Source organism: Candidatus Nanoarchaeia archaeon (assembly GCA_041501125.1). Classification (GTDB taxonomy): domain Archaea; phylum Nanobdellota; class Nanobdellia; order Pacearchaeales; family GW2011-AR1; genus JBGQNO01. The sequence goes on along the minus strand of JBGQNO010000010.1, from coordinate 18,540 downwards.
TCAGGATATCTTTCCAAATCAACTTTTGCAAGTCTTCTTGAAGCTGACTCAGCAGGAGTTTCTTCAAGGCTGAATTTAAGTCCATACTGTCTGCCGTATTCTTTAGCTTTGAGATTAATGTGAGCAATAGTTCTCAGTGCATAGTTTTCAAATTCATCAGCACTAAGCTCATGCAGTTCCTTGCCAAAAGCATAATGAATCATGTCATTAAGCCCAATCATTCCAATTATGTAAGTCGCTTTGTCAACATCAACATAAGGCAATCCATCAGCACTCGGCATTCCTGTCTGCCATTGCGGTTCGCCAGGTTTCTGCAGGTTTTTGATATACTCTCTTTTTTGAAGATGTGCTTTGACAGCAACATCCATGCTCTTGTCAAGCTCTTCAAGTATGCCTTCAAGACCATCCTTGCCATTTCTTTTAGCCCTGTATGCTGCTTGCGGCAGATTAAGCGTTACATTAAGGAATCCGCAGAATCTCATTGATTCAGGATGTTTCAAAACATAATTGTCCTCGACAGCAGTCCTCAGTCTGCAGCATGCTGATAATGTAACTTCATCTCTGTCAAAAATAAAATATGGTGAACCATTCTCGCTTGCAATAACGCATGCTTCTTTTAGCAGTTCAACCTGTTCTGGATCTTTGAAAGTATCTTCGTTTACATGCAAATCAAATTTAGGAAATGGAAATGGTGCTCCTCTTGAGTCTCCTTTTCTGAATATTTTCATTCCAGCTTTCAAAATCTTTTTTGAAAGCGCATCATAATCTTTATAAGTTACAACTCTCTCGCCTTCTTCTATGAATGTTTCCTGAATAACATTGACAACTCCATTCTTCTCTTCAAGTCTTTCCTTGACAATAACACGATTTGTTTCAGGATCAGTCCATTCTTTAAGATAATAGCCAGAAGGAGTTCTTTCAGGCAAATCTTTCTGCTCAAGATAAATCCTTTTCTTGCCCCTGAACATCATGCATTTTCCACCCGGGCCTCTGGCCAGTGTGTCTCTAAGGTAACTTGGAACTCCAGTATGCATATTGAAATCAAGGAAAAGTGTCTGTCCTCCTCTTGAAAATGCATTTTGCGAAGCTGAATATTCTTTGTATTGCTCTTCCTGTTTGATGAATCCCGCCACTTCTTCTTCTATAAGTGCCATCTGAGGGTCTTCTTCAAGTCTGGCAAGTTCCACTTCCTCTTCCTGAATAATTCTTTCAAGGTCTTTTCTTGCCTCAGGACTTGCTTTCAAAGCCTTTTCTTTAAAATCAGCAATAACTTTTCTTTTTGCGAATTTTATGCTCTTAAGCCCTTCCTCTTCCAAATCATGCTCAATAAGAGGTGCATAGAAAATATTCATATAACCTATTCCAAGCGCGCCAGCATAGTATGCTTGCATGCTTGCTAAATATGTGTTAAGATGTCCTGTCAAAGTTTTTGCATGCTGCGCAGGTGATGATGCAGAAGTGAGATTAAGCAATTTCAATCCATATTCTTTAATATACTCAAGTGAATGTGACGAACAATAAACTCGCGTTGGAGCCTCAAGATTATGTATGTGTATTTCTCCATTTGTATGAGCAGCTGCAACCTCGGTTGTAAAAACACCCCCTGACAGAGCGTATTCCTTAAGTGTCTTCCCAGCAATAGTATAATTAACAGCCTCGGGATTATTTCCAGAAATATTGCTGTTCTCCTTGCCTTTGGAATGTATAATCGCTTCAAGGTCTGAACGTGGAATGCCGAATGTCCTGTATTTATCTGCAGCTTCATTCAATCCTCTTTTCAGCATCTCTTCATGTGCAATCTCTCTGATTAAACTTGTGCTTACAACCTTGAATCCGGAAAGTCCAAGATTATTCTCAATGATCTTTGAAATCTTTGTAGCTATAGTAGGAGGGAGGCCTGCTTCTTCAACTAGCGAATAAACAATCCTGTCCCTGTCCCATGGCTTTGCATTCTCTTCTGTGGCAGAAGCTACCATCAGGAAAGCGTCAGTAGCATTGCCCTTCGCAGATTCACCTCTGGTTTTCAATTCTCTGATTTTTCTTCTTTTATCACCATAAACTTTGTACATATGTGCAGTAGTATGATGCTCGCATCTCTTCAATGCCTCGTAATTCGCAGAATCAATATCATCAGATGTTGGAATTTTTATTTTTCGTTCATTAAGAATTCTTATAGCTTCCTCAACCACTCTTTTTGACTCTTCTCTGTCTCTTCCCTCAACACTTTCAGCAGCACTATAAATAGCATCAGTCTGTTTTTCTAAATCAAAGTCAACAAGACTTCCATCTCTTTTCCTGACAGCTACTGGAAAAATTATTTTACGGCCATTTTTATGTCCATTAGAACCCTTGCCATTCGAATTATTCTCTGTTTGTCCCATTTCCCTCTTTTTCCTATCTTATTTTGCTTGTTTTCTTTTTAAAGATTATTTATGTCTGATATATACATTCTTTAATCGCCTTTAATCACCTTCTTTTAATTCATTTCTGTTTTCTCTGCCATTTTGAAACTTTATAAATCCTTGTCCAAATTTTCAAGTAACACAAAAGCATTTAGCAGTTTCAGGAAAAGTTTATAAAAAACAATTTTCTTTTACAAAGATGTACAAAATTAAGATTAATAAGGAAAAATGCATTGGCTGCGGAGCATGCGCAGCACTCTGCCCGGAAGTGTTTGCTTTGAAAAACGGAAAAGCAGTCGCAAAGAAGCCAACTTCAGACAAGGAATGCACAAAACAAGCTGCTGATGCATGCCCGGTATGCGCAATCACACTGGAAAAGGTTTAAATCGAAACCTTTATAAATACATATGAACACACTTTCATATGAACAACTGCTATATGTTCTTCAAGAAGCTTTCATATCCAATTAAAATAGAAATTCTTACAAGTTTAATCAAGAAAGACAAAAGCGTTCAGGAGCTTTCCAGGGATTTGAAGATTGAGCAGTCAAAACTCTCGCACGCGCTTCAAAGTCTAAAGGCATGCAGTATTGTCCAGGCGACAAGACAAGGCAAGAAAATGATTTATTCTCTTAATAAGGAAACAGTTCTTCCAATTTTTAAGATGATAAGCAAACATGAAAAAAGTTTCTGCAATTGCGGCTGTTGCGCAAAGCAAGGAGTGTGCAAAAAATGAATAAACAAGTTTATTTGGACAATGCAGCTACAACACCCGTAGACTCAGAAGTTTTGAAAGCAATGCTTCCTTACCTGAAAGAAAAATTCGGAAATCCTTCGTCAATTCATTCGCTTGGGCAGGAAGCAAAAGAAGCCATGGAAAACGCAAGAAAACAAGTAGCAAACCTCATCAACGCATCTCCAGACGAAATTATTTTCACATCAGGAGGCACTGAAGCTGATAATCTCGCAATCAAGGGCATAGAATCAAACAAAATAATTACAAGTTCTATAGAACACGCAGCAGTGCTTGAAGCTGTCAGAGCAAGCGGAAAGCAGGTAGAAATAATTCCAGTAAACAGCGACGGAATTGTTAATCTTGCTGAGTTAAAATCAAGAATAACTCCGGGATGTCTTGTAAGCATTATGCATGTTAACAATGAAATAGGGACAATCCAGCCAATTGAAGAAATCGCACGCATTTGCAAACAAAAAAATGCACTTTTTCATACAGATGCTATCCAGTCATTTGGAAAACTTGAAATTGACGTCAAACGAATGGGTATAGACATGCTGTCAGGCTCTAGCCATAAGATTAATGGTCCCAAAGGCATTGGATTCTTGTATATAAGAAAAGGCATCAAGCTTAAGCCATTGTTAAATGGCGGTGGACAAGAAAAAGGAATCCGCTCTGGCACAGAAAATATTCCAGGAATTGTTGCATTAGCAAAAGCAGCTGAACTTTCCATGAAAAAAATGGAAACAACAGGTAAAATAAAAGACTTAAGGGATTATATGTTAAAAGAACTATTAAAAATAAAAGGAATAAAGCTTAATGGCTCAAGAGATAAGAGAATATTCAACAACATAAATCTTACAATAAGGGATGTTGAGGGCGAAGCTCTTGTTTTAATGCTAAACCAGTCAGGTATACAATGCTCAACAGCATCAGCCTGCACCTCATTGTCTCATAAACATAGCCATGTGCTTAAAGCTCTTGGCTTGTCACAGGAAGACATCCACGGCAGTATCAGAATTTCATTGGGTTGGCAAACCACAAAATCTGAAGTAGATTACGCTCTTGCAAAATTAAAAGAAAGCATTATTAAATTAAGGAAGATTTCAGGCAAGGAGATAAAATGAAGATAACAAAAAAGACTCTTGTGTCTGAAATAATGCACCAGAATCCAAAGACAGCTGAAATTTTAATAAAAGAAGGCATGTTGTGCATGGGTTGTCCTCATGCAATGTCAGAAACTCTGGAACAAGCTTGCCAGACTCACGGACTTGATGTAAAAATTTTACTTGAAAAATTAAACAAAATCAAGGGAAGTTGAGCTTCAAGAAACCGAAGGTGTCTTAAGAATGACAGGCTATTCCAAAAAAGTTATTGAATATTTCACAAATCCAAGAAATCTTGGCAGCATAGATAATGCCGACGGCATTGGCACTGTGACAAATCCTGTCTGCGGAGACAAGACTACTGTTTACATAAAAGTTGAAAAGAAGCACAAGAAAGATTACATCAAAGACATAAAATTTGAAACTTTGGGCTGCGCAGCAGCCATTGCTACGAGCAGCATTGCAACTGAACTTGTCAAAGGCAAGTCGCTTGAACAGGCAAAGAAAATCAAAAAAGAAATGATAGTAAAGAAACTTGGTGGACTTCCTGCGCCAAAAATACATTGTTCTATTCTTGCCCTGGACGCATTGTTCAATGCAATTGAAGATTATAAGTCTAAACAAGAAAAATAAACAATCTGGAGGTTAAAATGTGTAATTGTGGTTGCGAAAAAAAGAAGAAGAAAAGAAAGTAATGATTAATTGTTATTTTTTCTTTTAATTTTTATCTTTTAAGTTTTTAAGCTGCCCTAGAAGATTCGCCATTTATTTTGTATGCTTCTGCAATGTTTTTATAATTGTCAAACAAAACTTCCCAGCCTCCGAAATAAAGTGTGTCTCCAGGATTCAGGCTTGTCCATGTTTCAGGATATAAAGAAACATATGATTTTTTATCTGCCAGCCTGATGGCTGTTCCTTTTTGGCTTGCTCTGTCAAGCAGAAAGAATCTTCCTTCTCTTTTCCAAAGTGCTGCATGATCAGGTGAGATAGTCCTTACAAGCTTGGCAATATCATCATTCTCCTCAATCATGTTCTTGTCGTGAAGATAGTCGCATATCTCAGTATAACTAATTAATTTGGTTTGCTCACCGCCGCATATTGGCAAACGAATATCATGCACAAGTCCTGTTCCAAGAGTCATAACAAACCCTTTCCTGGCAGGAAGCCTTGCTATATGCTTTGTCCGCGTGTCATATAAAACAAAATCATTATCGTTTGCCATTGTCTTTGCTCCTATTAATTGTTACTTTTAAATAGTGACTATATTTAAAGCTTTCCATTGCCTACAACACCCAAATAAAAATCTCAAAGTTTTTAAACTGCCAAGTATTGAGAAAAAGATGGCATTGCTATGGCTAATAATATTGCTTGTATTTGTAGCGCTGATATTTGTCTACTATTTCAACAAATTTGTAGTTCTCGGAAACCGGATTGACAATTCTCTTTCGCAGATTGATGTTCAGCTGAGAAAACGAGCTGATTTGGTTCCTAATCTTGTTAATATTGTAAAAGGCTATGTAAAGCACGAAAAAGGCATGATTGAACTTGTGACAAAAGCCAGACAGGCGATGCTTGGCGCAAAGGACTTGCCTGGAAGAATGAAAGCAGGCAACGAGCTTCAAAGCGCACTCAAATCAATTTTCGCTCTCGCAGAAAACTATCCGCAGCTTAAAGCAAATGAAAATTTCCTTCAGCTGCAGGAAGAGCTTTCAGCAATAGAAGACAAAGTAGCATATTCAAGGCAGTTCTACAATGACTCTGTTTTGGATTACAACAATTCAACAAAAACCTTCCCAGGAGTCATGTTTGCAAAGCTTTATGCAGCAAAGGAAAAAGAGTTCCTTCAATTGCCAGAAGTTATGAGAGCAGTTCCTAAAGTCGAATTCTAGAACTACTAACCTTTTTAAATCCAGAGTATAACTCTCTCCATGCCAGCATTAAGAAAGCATGAAGACATATCTGAATACATCAATGATATAACATATCTCGGAGCAGACTTGCTGAGCAGGGAGCAGGAAGTTGATATTGCCAGAAGAAAAGAGGCAGCAAGGTTAAGATTCAAGAAAGCTGTCCTGAACTCAAAATACGGAATAAATGTGCTTTGTGAATTTTATCAGAAAACATTGGAAAAAGCTGAGGAGATTAAGCACTCAAGGAAAAAAAGATTCTCAGAAAGCTATGGAAAAGTGCTTGAAGAGATTGCGAATACTGACGCCAAAAGCCAGGAACTTTTTGTTAAAGTGCTGAATGACTATAAGCGCGCGGTTGAAGAGCATCAGCAATGCCAAAGCATCTTGAACCAAAAGCGAAACTCAAAAAAGAACTCCCAAGTCAAAGCCAGAATCCTTGAACTTAAAAAACAATTTGGCTCTGACCTGGAACTCTGCTACGAAAGAATGCAAAAAGAGTATGATGCGCTTAATACAGAAAGACAAGCTCTGGCACGTTCTAATGTAAAGCTTACAGTAAGCATAGCTAAAAACTATATTGGAAGAGGGTTGCCGTTGCTTGATTTAATAGAAGAAGGCAATGTTGGATTGTTAAGAGCAGTCGACAAATATGACTTTGAAAGGGGATATAAGTTTTCAACGTATGCAACATGGTGGATAAAACAATCCATTAAAAGGGCATTTGCAAACTGTCCGCGCATGATAAGATTGCCTGTGCATTTCACGGAAGCACGCAATTCTTTTAAAAGAATAAATACAGAACTTTCAAGAAGATTAAAAAGGGAGCCTACAAACTACGAGCTGGCGCAGGAGGCAGGCGTGACAGAAGATGACGTTTCAATATATCTTAAAAACTTTGAGGTAAGGTCAATTGATATAGAATATTCATCTGAATACGAGGAGTTTTCAGAAACTGACAGCAACATGTTAAAAAAAGAAAATGAGGAAACGCGCAGGGAGATGCGAAAACAGCTTGGCATGATGATGAATGCATATTTGTCAGAAAGAGAAAGAGAGATACTGACAAGAAGATACTCTCTTAATGGATGCCCATGGGAATCATTGGAAGAAATAGGTGAAGATTTGGGCATTACAAGAGAGCGCGTAAGGCAGATAGAAACAAAGGCAATAAGAAAATTAAAAAGACAAGTCAGGCAAAAGGAAATAGGCGTTATTGACCCGCTCTCAGCATAGCACTTAACATTAACTTTTAAAAGTGTTTTAACCTTTGAAAAATATGTTCACCTCGTTTTACGACCAGATTTCACGGAACAAGAGAAACTCAGTTATCCTGCTGGCATTGATATTTCTTACATTTGTTCTGCTGGGCTATGTCATAGCAAGGATTTATTCAGGAAGCTTTTTTATTATAATGTCTCTCTTTACTGCATTTTCAATCTTCTACATCTGGTTCGGTTACTACAGCTCTGACAAGATTGCTCTGGCAAGTGTAAATGCACAGCCAGCATCTCCAGAACAATTCAGAATGTATCATAATCTTGTTGAAGGCTTGTGCATAGCATCAGGCATGCCAAAGCCAAAGCTCTATGTCATGCAATCCGAACAGATTAATGCATTCGCCACAGGCCGCGACCCAGAACATGCAGTTATCTGTGTAACAACAGGTTCATTGGAAAAACTAAATCGTTCAGAACTTGAAGGAGTTTTAGGACACGAGCTAAGCCATGTTGCAAACTATGACATAAGATTCATGACACTTGCAGCAGTTCTTGTCGGCATGATTGCAATAATCTCGCAGATGTTTCTCAGAAGCTTATGGCTTAGAGGCAGTAATGACAGAGATAGCAAAGGAAACGCAATCCTGATGCTAGTTGGCATTTTGCTTGCAATTCTCGCTCCCATATTTGTCCAGCTTGTACAACTCGCAATCTCAAGAAAAAGAGAGTTTGCAGCAGACGCCAGCTCTGTCAAGTTTACAAGATATCCAACAGGACTGATTAATGCATTAAAAAAAATCGGAAAAGATACTATTCCAGAGAAAAGAGCAAACAAAGCAGTTGCTCCATTGTTTATCTCAGACCCTTTCAAACGAAAGGTCCAGGGCTTGTTCCAGACACATCCACCAGTCATAGAAAGAATAAAAGCTCTTGAACAAATGTAATTATCTGAGAAGACTATTAAAAATTCTCTGGCATACGCCTTCTTCAAAATTTCTAAGAGCGTCTGCCATACCTTCATATCCTCTTAACCCATCCCTAATGCTGCTGTAACCTTTTCTTATCAAGTTTAAAGCGCCAGAGTCATAACTAGGTTTGTTTATCCTTGCTGTTGGTTCACTATCAGTTTTATTGTCAAGGCTCATTTTATTTGTAAAAACTTGAAATTAGTTTATATCCCATATATATTACTACTCCTGTCGCAATTGCTCCTCCAAAAAAAAGCGCAGAGTTTACAGAATCATGAATTAAGTCCGCAAATCCACAGCGCTCCTCGTTATCCTCATAGCACTCGATATCCTTTTCCAAGAGTTCTTCATCACCTGTAATATTTTCTAAGCCCATTTTATTTGTAGATGGCAGAAACAAGTTCATATCCTGCATAAGATGCTAAGGCAAGTCCGGCAGCTGCAACACCAACTATCTCATAAAAAAAAGTCATAGACATCTCATGCACAAGATTTAACATTTTCAAAGTTTCTTCAGGCACTTTAAGCTCTTTTGTGACAAGTGTTTCAAGCTCTTTTTCCATGACACTAGAAAATTCAAGTATTTTTAAGATTATCTATGCTCACCTGTCTAATTAAACAGAGGTAATTTTTGCAATATCATAGTGCTCATCAAAATATACGGGCGGCTCAATATCATTGCTAGTCAAAGGATCTATTGAATTTATCTTGTAAGGCTGCTCTGTATCATTGAATTGCTCTCTGATTAACAAAGCAAGTTTTCCGTCAACCAATCTGCCTCTAGAAATTTCCTGGTAATGAGCATGATTTGCCTTGAGAAAATAAGCTCTTATATACTGTCCCTGCTGAACTCCAGGAGCAGGATGTGCTGTAAGAAGTCGTTGCACTGGTCCGCCATTTGTATTTATCTCAAACTCTGTATCACTAGCTACTCTAGTAATAAAACCTTGAACAAATGTCATCACCTTTTCAAGATGTGCCATCGTGTCCTTGTCTTTCAAGAGGTTATTATGAATTTGCACTGCTTCTTCAATATTTTTGGCCTTGGCTACAGATTCTCTGCTTAATCCAACAACTTTAACTTTTGGCATACAAGACCAATACAAAATTCATTTTTAAGGATTTATGAAATAAAAAGCATATATCAAAAACTGCAATTCCAATAGAAATCAGAACTTTTATAAATCTGCAGTCCCATGAAACTGGATGAAACACGGACAGATTGGCGCTGCAATTCTGATAGTTCTTGTCGTGGTTTCTTTGATTTATATTGGCCAGCACTACACTGGACTGTTTGTAAAGACACCATCAAAAACCCCTGCATCAAGTGGGAGTGGAAGCAGCAGTGGAAGCAGCAGTGGAAGCAGCGGACATTCAACAACATCAACAGCATATTCAAATTTTGAACAAATACTTGCCTCCAATCAAATGATTAAAGACCTTCCATCAAATGCCCTCATACTGCTAAAGTTCTATAACTTTAACACAGGACAAAGACAATGGGAAAACGCGTATGTCCTGACAAAAGGCAGTGCAAAACTCGGAACAACAGCCAAGCCTGACATAACAATTGTAATAGCATCCAAATATCTTGCTCAGGTAACATCAAGTAATCTTTGCTCTGTAATCAAAGCAGCCCAGTCAAACGGAGATTTTGGTACAGAATCTGGAATGTCAACACTTGGGCTTCTGTGGAAATACAGGAGCATGATGAAATATCGTGACTGTCTCGGATTCTAGAATGAAAGCCCTGGTTCTGTTATCTGGCGGGCTTGATTCAAGACTGGCAGTAAAGCTTCTTGAAGAACAGCTTGGCAAGAAAAATATAACAGCATTAATTTTCAAGCTTCCGTTCGGCTCAAAATACAGCAAAGACATAAAAGAAACCCTAAAATTCTGCAAACAAGAAAAAATTAAATGTAAAGTTATTAATGTAACAAAAGGCAAGCTTCTGCAGGAATATCTTAACATTTTAAGAAAACCAGCTCACGGATACGGAGTTGCATTAAATCCGTGCATTGACTGCCATGTCTGGATGCTGAAAAAAGCAAAGGAGTATGCTGACAAAAATAAAATAGAGGTTATAGCAACAGGCGAAGTTCTTGGAGAGCGTCCAATGTCTCAGCATAGAAAAGCCTTAGAAATTATAGAAGAAGAATCTGGATTGAAAGGCAGGCTTCTTCGTCCATTATCAGCCAAACTGCTTCCAGCAACAAAGGCAGAGCAGGAAGGAAAAATTGACAGGAGCAAGTTACTTGCCATTGAAGGCAGAGGAAGAAAAATGCAGATGGAACTTGCTGCAAAATACAAGATAAGTTACCCAACACCAGGCGGCGGCTGTTTGTTGTGTGAGCCAGAATTCGCCAGCAAATTAAAACCTTTGTTAGCAGGCAAGATGCAGGAAATAGATGTTGAGTTGCTTAAAGTCGGAAGGCATTTCGAAAACAGCAACATTATCCTTGGAAAAAATCACGAGGAGAATCTTGAACTTGCAAGAATTAAGAAGAAATACAAGCAAGGCATCTTGCTGATTCCAAAAGAGCCAGGCCCAAGCGCATTCATCAAAAGCAAAACGTATGAAAAGAAAGCAAAAGAACTGATGCAGCAGTATTCAAAACACAAGATAACTAAGATTAGAGAATTTGAATAACAATCAGCCAACACATTCCTCAATAATCTGCGACATCGGCTTGCCTGTTTTTTCTTTTAATGCCTTTAACTTATTTATAGTTCCAACTGACAAGGTTATGTCTATTCTTTTTTTCAGGAAAGGAAGTTCTCGAGTTTTGTCATAATTCTCAAGCGCTTCAAATACGTCCTTGTATTTTCCCAATATTTTTTTGATTCTATCTGATTGCATTTTTAAGCCTCCATTCTATATTTCTTATTTCAATTATGTTTTGTTTTGCTATAGAGATAATATGATGAACAAGCAGTTCTCTATCAACTTGTTTTTTGTATTCATCTGCAAACATTAGCGCAATGACTGATGCGGTTCTTTTATTGCCGTCTGTAAATGGATGGTCAACAAGTATAGCTCGCCATAAATAAGCAAGCTTTTTGTATTCTCCGAGTTTGTTATTCTCCTGCATTTGCAATGCAAAGTCAATGCTGGCATCATTTCGTAATGCTCCTCCAAATCCATTGTTTATTCTGATTATCTCTTCCTTACTAACTTTCATACACATAAATGTTGGTAACTTGTATTTAAACCTTTCGGTTTGAGCACAAAACCTTTAAATATCTCGCTGCCTATCCTATAAAATAAAAGAGATGAAAAAACAAACTGCCTTACTAGTCATTTTAATTATCTCTATAGCTGGACTTTTGTTCTCAGGTTACTTGAGTTATTCTGAATTGTTTAATGCAACATGTCCGTTCGGTGGATGTTCAAACTTGCTTGGCCTGCCAACCTGCGTCTACGGATTTGTTATGTATCTTGCTGTTTTTATAATCACATTGCTTGGACTAACCTCTAAGGATAAAAGGAGAAGATAAGATGAGCTCATGGTTCAAAGGTGGAATCATCGGAGTCATAATTGCACTGATATTGATATATGTTCCTTTGAGTGGAATTGCGACAGGCAATGCAATCAGGACGTCATTTAACCATACTGATTTTGTAAGTTTTGCGACTGGAAACTCAACAAACTACACCATGCTTGGCTCGTGGTTCATTATTGGCGCAATACTTGGCTTGTTTTTTGGACGCTCTGTAGGCAAGCCAAAAGAAGAAGAGACAAAACCAGAAAAACAAGAAGATGACGAGCCAGATGATGAGCCTGAACCAATGCCAGAAGAAGACAATAATGAAGGAGAAGAGAAATGAACGCACTTGCGCTTTCAGCATTATTAGGGGGACTTGGAGGATTGACAAGAGGATTTGTCGGACTATTGAAAGCAATGTCTCTCAGAAGAAATATCCTGTGGGGTTATTATGCCATAACTGTCCTTATCGCAGTAGTTATCGGAGTTTTTGTAGGAGTTATATTCAACTTTGATCCAAGACTAAGTTTGCTTGCAGGTTATGCTGGAACTGATATTCTTGAAGGCATCTACAAGAGTTTTGCAGTTCAGAAAGTTTACACTGTAAAGAAAAAGTAAAATGCCAAACAAACAACTTCTCAAGTTCATCAAAGAGGCAAGAAAAAGAGGTTTTGATGATTACCAGATTCGCACACCATTATTAAAAAAAGGCTGGCCTGCCTCAGAAGTCAAAGAAGCATTTTCAGCATTGAAACCCGAGCTGGAAGATAAAAACAAAGTCTGCGTTTACCTTGATTCAGAAATTCTTATGCGATTGCAAAGAAGAGCACGAAAAAATCTTTTAACTTTGCCTGAACAGATTGAAGACATCCTGAGAAGAAGCTGCCTGAATCTAAAGCCAGGAACAAGCAAGGAAAATATTGATGACATGCTTATAACTCTATTTTCAAGGAGGAAGTATAAAAAATGAAGCAAAAGAGATGCACAGTTGTTTACGATACAATGACTGGCAATACAACTCCTATTGCAAAAGCAATTGCCAAGGTGCTTGGAGCAAAACTTGTAAGATGCGGCAAATGTAGAATTAAAGAACTTGAAAAATGTGACTTAATAGGATTTGGTTCTGGAGTTTATGCCATGAAGCTTCACAAGTCGCTTCTAAAGCTCGCTGATAAACTGCAGTGTCAAAACAAAAAAGCATTTATCTTCTCAACAGCAGGCGCGCCTTCATTGAAATTCATCTGGCATTCCAAATTAAGAGGCAAGTTGCTGGATAAATGCTTTGAAATCATAGGAGATTTTTCCTGCAAAGGTTATGATAACTTTGGCCCGTTCAAGTGGATAGGCGGAGTAAATAAAGGACATCCAAACTCAGAAGATATTAAAAAGGCAAAAGAATTCGCGAGAAAAGTAAAGCAGAAAGCCATGCAGAAATAATGAGATAACAATGTTTTTATAGAACAGATTTATTATGATTTTATGGTAACATATTCTAACTCGCGGGTAAGCACTTATGAAAACTGCCCTTATCAGTATAAACTTCACTATATTGACAGGATAGAAGTTGAAGTTCCGACAACAATTGAAGCATTTATGGGCGATATTGTTCATCAGTCTCTTGAAGATTTATACAAAAGAAAGAAATTCAAACAGAGAATTTCAAAAGAAACGCTGATTAAGTTTTACAGGGATTTATGGGATAAAGAGTATTCTGATGACATTTTGATTGTGAAAGACGGGCTTGATGCAAAGAATTACAAGAAGATGGGAGAACAATTCTTGTCTGATTACTATGACAGAATGAAACCGTTTGAACAAATGACAATTCTTGGCTTGGAAACGCAGGATAGAATGACTCTTCCTGATGGAAATCAGTGGCATGTCAGAATTGACAAGTTAGGATGCGACGATAAAGGAAATTATTATGTATGTGACTATAAAACAAACTCAAGAATGAAAAATCAGGAAGAAGCTGATTCTGACAGGCAGCTGGCAATGTATTCTATCTGGGTTAAAAACAAATTCAAAGATGTAAAAAGCGTAAAGTTAGTATGGCATATGCTGGCTTTCAACAAAGATGCTGTTTCAGAAAGAACAGACAAGCAATTGAAAGAACTTCAGGAAGATGTTGTTAATATGATTAGAGAAATAGAAAAAGCAGCAAAAGAAGATAATTTTCCAAGAAAGCAGAGTGCATTATGCAGTTATTGCCTCTACAAAGAGCAATGTCCGAGCTTCAAGCATGAAGTTGATTTAGAAAAATTAAAGGACATTAAAAAGTTCAAAGAAAATGAGGGGGTTAAATTAGTTGATGAATTTTCTGAGATAAGGGCTAAACTTGCAGAACTCAGGGATAAAGATGATGAATTCAAGGAAAAGCTGATTGGTTATGCAAAGCAGTTCGGAATTGACGTTGTTTACGGAAGCAATATGAAATGTTCTGTAAAGGAATTTGATAAAATTGTCCTGCCAGAAAATAGTGAAGAAAAGGCAAAGTTCATTAAGCTGATGAAAGACTTGGGAGTTTACGAAGAATGTTCAATGGTGTGTTATCCCAAGCTGAACAGCAAGGTAATAAGCGGAGATATCAAAAAGGAGATTAAAGATGCTGTAGACATTGTCAAGGATTTCAGGGTAGCTTTAAGCAAGAGGAAGGATGTGGGGGAAGAATGAGTAATAGTTGGGGCATTCCAGACTGGCTTGAAAAAAAGATTAGGGATAGAGATAAATTCTGTGTTTATTGCCATATAAAATTGAAAGAGTATCCGCTAACAAAAGGAACACCCAGTGATAAGGCAACTTTTGAACATATAGATAATGATGGTTTGCCTTCAGAGGAAAATATTGCTATGTGTTGTGCTTCCTGCAATTCAAGCAAAGGAACAAAGAAACTGCTGGACTGGTTTAGTTCAGATTATTGTAAGAAAAAGAAGATTAATAAAGAAACGGTAGCAGAGATTATCAAGAAGCATACGGAGGAAGAATGATGTTTGCCACAATAATGCTTAAATAACCAATTTTATAATTGATTTAATGGCAAGTAATCTCATACGAATTAAACGTCAAAAAGAACTTCTTAATATGAATGAAATTGAAATACATCCGGAGGAAGAAGTTGAAAAATTGCTTTGGGAAAACAAAGGGATTTTATCAGATATTTATTTGTTGGATAGGCAAGTTCCAAGTTGTGATGGTTCTAAGAAGGTAGACATTTTAGGGTTAGATAATGACAATAACATAGTAATAATTGAAGTTAAAGATGAAGAGGCCGACGAGGATGTTATACTCCAAGTAATGAGATATGCTTTCTGGGTTGAAACTAACCCTGATTCTGTAAAATCATTATATCTCGAGAAGAAGGAAAAAAAAGAAGGATTTGATTTTGACTGGGGTCAAAAGTTGAATATAAGAATCCTTATTGTTGCTCCATCATTTAGTGAAGATGTAAAAAAGTTAATCAGCAGAGTTAAGTATAACATAGAACTTATAGAGCTAAAGAAATTTAATGATGGAGACTCTGACTTAATTTTTATAAATCAGATAGATAATGAAGACAATCCCTCATATAAAGCTTCTGCATTAAGGTATACTGGAGAGTACAATGAAGAATTCTATAAATCTGAAAGAAATGAAAATGCTGTACCACATTTTATGAAAGTCGCAGAACTTATGGAAACTTATTTAAAACAAAAAGGATGGAATCTCAATCGCAAACATAATAAGAATTACATCTCTTTTAAGTATGGTTTTCCTAATGTTTGCGGTGTCGAATGGATAGGCTCAAAAACCTTTGCTGTTTTCTTTAAAGTTTCAAAAGAAGTGTCCGATACAATAAATGTTCAGAACGATAGTGTAGATAAATATGAATATTCTGATAGATGGAATCAGATAGATTACAAAGTAATTTCTCCAGAATCTTTTGATATAAAAGATTTTGATACTCTTTTTGAAGCTGCATATAAGAATATCAGTGGAAAATAATATATTTCTGTATCAAACCTCTGTCTATTAACCACTCCTCAGAGATTGAAAAGTATTTTAAACTTCTGCGCATATCAAATACTATGCAAAAAGCAGTTAAGCAGATTGTAGAGAAATTTGAAAAAAGGGATAAAGTTAGGGAAGAAATAGCCAGTCTTCAGGATAAGATGAATTTGGCAAAAATCGAAGAAGCCAATATAAGTGCTCAGATTGAATGCGTGAAATAGGATTAAAATGCCTGAAAGAGAATATTATGTCTGGGATAAAGAAGGCGAAGAAGAGCCCGAATGGATAAAATTTTATTATTTTTCTGAATCGTATAGAAAGGCATTTCTAACCTTATTAGCAAAAGAGGAGAAAAACGAAGATTCTGTCTATTTTGATGAAGATATATTGCCCGTATTAATGAATTTTTCTCAATATCTTGAATTAATATTTAAAGCACTTCTGATAAAAGCAAATGTTCTAATTAATGAATTAATAGGGCATAATCCCAAAGAGATATATGAGAAAGTTAAAGAAGTTTATCCCGACTTTATATTAAGTGAAAGTTCCCTTTTATTCATAGAAGATTTTAATTGGATAAACGAATTTGGACAATCTCTTAGATATCCAGTGAGCAGTAGAGGACAAAGATTATGGTTGCATGGCACAGAGGGGCGACATTTTCTTTTAAATGGAATTGCTAGTATAAGCAAGCAAGTTATGGGTGAAATTTATAATTATCTGAAATTAAAAACCTTTATTCCTTAATCCTTGTTAAATTAATGTGGAAAGGATTAAAAGTAGGATTTAAATAATTGTTTTCTTTAAAAGAAGTTATGGACAAAGAAATAGCTAAAGAGAATTTGAAGGTAATAATAGGCAAATATAACAAATTTAAGGATTCTGATGCACTTAAGGTTGAAGCTAATGCTGAAAAGATAATTGAAGAGATATTTGAAAAAGTTTTGGGTTGGGAATCACTGGAAGATTATGTAAAGAGGAAATCTCAAGAAACAGGAAAATTTCCTGACTATACTTTCAGAATAGATGGAATTAATAAATTCTTTTTAGAAGCCAAGAAACTCGGTGCCGATTTAGATAATTTGGCTTTTCAAAAACAAGCGATAGGTTATGCTAGAAGTAGTGCTGTTTCTTTTGCAATTCTTACTAATTTTAAAGAAATAAGAGTATATGTTGTAGACAGAGAGATTGACAATGTTAAAAATTATGATAAAGTTCAATTATTCCAACCGATTTTAATAGAAAAATGCTTAGAAGATAGTGAATTTGAAAAACTTTGGCTATTTAGCAAGGACAGTTTTATCAATAAGAAAATCTATTCTTTTGCTGAAGAAATCTGCAAATTGCCCAAGAGAAAAGAAATAGATGAGCAGCTATCAATAAAATTAAATTCCATGCGTGAGAAAATAAAGACAAACATAAAGAAAAATGAATCAAAAAATAAACACATTATAGTAAGTAATGACAATAAAATTATTATAGAAGAAGTTGTGCAGAAATTACTAGATAGACTTGTTTTTATAAGAGTCTGTGAGGATAGGGAGTATGAAAATCATCATTTAGAGAGTTATGTAAATGCTTTTGAACAAAATAAAAATTTTAGTGTATTAGAATCTGTAAAGGCATTATTTAGAGACTACAATATAAAAAATGAAAAAACAGGGGTGGGGGGTTATGATAGTGGTTTATTTGAGGAGTCTCTCTGTGACTCTATTTATTTAGATGACGAACTTCTAGTTAAGGTTATAAAAGAATTTTACTATTTTGAAGATGGAACTCCAATAGACTTTAGTAAAATTCCCGCAGACATACTGGGTAATTTATACGAGAATTACCTAAGTCATATTTCTAGAAATGTTGAAACTCAAAAATCACATAGAAAAGAACAGGGAATTTACTATACTCCAACATATATAGTTGATTACATTGTTAGAAATACTCTTGGAGAAGTATTAAAAGATAAAAAGATAAATATAGACAAGGTAAAAATATTAGATCCCTCTTGTGGTTCTGGTTCTTTTTTAATAAAAGCATTTGATTCTATTAATGATTACCATAAAAAAAGAGAAGATTATGGACAGAAAAGACTAGCGGAAGATGGAACTTCTTATTCTACAAAAGAAAGAATATTAAGAAATAATCTATTTGGTGTGGATCTTGATGCTAAAGCAGTTGAAATAGCCCAGCTTAATCTTTTATTAAAAATAGCAGAGAAAGGGCACAAGTTACCAATTTTGCAAAAAAATATCAAAAGAGGCAATTCTCTCATTGATGATGAAAGTATAACTAAATTAGACTATTTTAAATGGGACGAGAAGTTTTCAGAGATTATACAGTATGACGAAAAGGGTAACTTAAAAGAAGGATTTGGATTTGATATTATTATAGGAAATCCTCCTTATATATTTGCTAGAAGCCAAAAGTTTGGGGAAGATGAAAAATCATATTATTATAAAAAATATAAACTTCAAAGTTATCAAATTAATACTTATTCTCTTTTTGTTGAAAAAGCATATAGCTTATTAAAAGATAATGGATTCTTGGGCTTTATAGTTCCAAATAATTGGTTGACATTGGATACTTTATCGTCTTTTAGAAAGTTTATACTCGAAAACTGTTCAGATATTTCTATTGTGAATATTTATGACAAAGTATTTCAAGAGGCGAGTGTGGATACTGGGATTATAATCTTTAGAAAAGGAAAACCAAACAATATCCAGTTGTATGAACTT
>JBGQNO010000009.1:0-29435 GCA_041501125.1 Candidatus Nanoarchaeia archaeon | reverse complement strand
GATGCTGGATTTTTCAAGTTTGACTTTAATGAAACTGTATTTACTGGATTTGCTGAGGAATATAACAAAAGTGTATCAAAGTTAATTGAATACTGGCTTGCTGAAATGAGAAAAGGCAAGGTGTTGAGGTTGTATCCTTTTATTGGAATAATGGACTCGCTATTGAAGAAGGAGAAAACTGGGTTGAGGTGTGGTGCTGGTTATGCCGGATATGCAATAACAACTTCTGGCAAAATTGTTGCATGTCCAATTATGAATAATATTAAAGATTTTCAGGCAGGTGACTTGGAAACTGAACCTAGAAATTTGAAAAAGTTTAATGTTTCTGGAAAATGCCTTGAGTGCGAAATAAAAGACAAGTGCGGTGGAAGATGCTTGTATGCTAATAAATCTGAACTCTGGCCTGAGAGAGGGCAGGAGCTTGTATGTCAGACTGTAAAACATTTGATTAACGAGCTTGAGAGAGTTAAGCCTGAGGTTGATAAGCTGATTTCTGAAGGGAAAATTAAAGCCAGTGATTTTAATTATGAAAAGTTCTTCGGGCCTGAGATAATTCCTTAACTTTTATTTTGAATCATAGTTAATGCCCAAGTTACAAAATCTTCATTAGTATTAAATGTGACTAAATCTCGTTCATTGAAAAGTGCCTGAATAAGCCCCTCATTTGGATGAA
This sequence comes from Candidatus Nanoarchaeia archaeon, assembly GCA_041501125.1. Classification (GTDB taxonomy): domain Archaea; phylum Nanobdellota; class Nanobdellia; order Pacearchaeales; family GW2011-AR1; genus JBGQNO01. Next base: position 28,762 of record JBGQNO010000009.1, on the reverse strand, counting down.
TGCCATATTCTTCAAAGTAAGCACTCAGCATTTCTCTTACAGCCTTTTTATTTTCTTGTTGAGTTATAGTATCATTATTTTTAGAATTCAGTTTTCTAAGAAATTTAACTTTGTCTTGATCATAAATGTAGAAAGTATTATCAAGATAACAAATGATACTCACATGAGTTGCCCATAAAGCTGCATAACATTTAATTGAATTGTCATATGCTCTCATTAATGATAATGTTGCAATTGCCCAATCTTCACAATCTCCAAGTCTGTGGCTTAATACTTCTGCAGGAGTCTGCCAGTAGTCCAGTTGTTGAAATTGACCATTATCAGACATGTAAGTGAATTGCGTATATTTGGCTATGTTATCCAGATTATTGATAGGATCGTCGGTAAAATATCTTCTAAGTTCTGTCTCTAAATAACTCTTTGTTTCATTTGGTCTGATAAATCCCTGCATTTCCCAGTAACGTGTGGGACTGCGTGGATTAAAAGACAAGTTGACAAAAAATTTATCTTGTTCATATGAATATGCTGGTATTGTAATATCATCTAAGAATGGCAAACCACTATTTTTACCAAAACAAGCATCAGTTTGTCCAGCAATAAACCAATTTGTTGAATTGCTCTTAATATTATCAAATTCTTCTTTGGATAATGTAAATACTCCTTGTTTTGACTGTCCAATCCAGTTGCCATCATAGACATAAATATCTCCACTTAATGGACAGTTGGTACTATTTTCATACATAATGATAGACACATCATTCAGCTCGTCTTCTGAAATTACAAAATTGATATCATCAGATAAATCACTTTCATTTACATCATAAAGAAATTCATGATTCCTACCATTATAATTAGTTTTAAAAACAAATTGAGAAATATTTGATTGCCTTGGGATTGCAATCACACCCTTTTCTGTACTACCTAAGGAAATGTTATTTACAAATACTTCGCCATCAATAGCATTGTCGGTTTCTTCAATGCTGAATTGAAATTTAATAGTGCTAGTCTCAGGTTCGGAAATAAATGTATATCCAATAATGATTAGAGAGATAATAATTATAGCTGATATTACGACAGCTCTTTTGGTCATAACGGAGTATAACCTTACAGCTTAATAAAATCTTTGTCTCGCTCTTGTTGCAGACTGATTATTTGGCTATTTTTAAAGGAAGGTGACTTAAAATTTCTTCAATAACTTGATTAACAGTTTTTCCAGAAGTATCAATAATTATTCCATAATCTTTTTTTGAAACTAGTTTAAAAACATCATGAATCGCATCTTTAGGCATAGGATTGCCCCTTTCCTGATTGCGCGAGATACATTCATCCACTTTTGCCTTAAGTGTAAATATAAAATGCTTACCTTTAAGATTTTTAAGAATATGCTCCATTTGACCTTCACGATAAAAACAACCGTCAAGCACTATGGCTTTTGGTTTTAATTGTTTTATCATGTCCAGCGCGATTTCATTACCCTTGATAAAATTATTTACAGAGATTCCATCTCCTTCAATTATGTCTAAATTATGCTTGCTTAAGATGTCATCCAAAGATATGTAAAGCGCCCCAATTCTTTCTGCAACAATCTTGGACATAGTTGACTTTCCAACAGCTGCTGGTCCTCTTATAATTACAAAAAACATAATATTCGCAGTTTTGCTGAACTTTTATGTCTTTCCCATGTTTAATTTAGATTGCATTGAATAGTTGCTTAAGCGTCCCCTCGTTTTTTACATTAATTCTTATTAGAACTTTTTTCAGAAAGTTAAGCTATTTCAACTTCTTCTCAACAGCAGTTCTTAACTTCTTTGTTATGTCCAGCAGGCTTTTCTTTTTTTCAACAAGATACTCTTTGCTTATCCTCTTTCCTTCATACGAGCTGTAATTTCTCTTTACCCTAAGATCCTGTGAAATGCTGGCTTCAAATGAGTCAATAACCCTGTTTTGCTCAAGATACTCTATTATCTCCTTATGCGCATATTCTCCGGCTGCCTTAAGCCCGTCTAAAAGCAGCAAAATTGTTCCAAGCTCTTTTATTATCTCATAATAGTTTTCAGTAATTACAGTGGCAGAATTGTCATTTATTTCCAAAGTTTTGATAAATTCTTCTCTTTCTTTAGTCATCTGGTAAATAGACTTTGCCTTTTCCGTGTCTATTTGAACTTTGATTATCATTCTACTTTAAAGTACCCCCTCATTACAATCCCGTTCGCAAGATTATTTTTTAATTCAGCAGGAATTTTGCCAGCAATTCCAAACATTAAATGTATTTTTTTCCCAAGCTTTTTTTCGTACTCTTCCAAGTCAATATTTTTTTGTTTGCACATTAAAAATAGGTCCACATCAGAGCCTTCTATTGCTTCTCCTTTTGCATAGCTGCCGTACAATATAATCGCCTCTGGATGAAATTTTTCCCAGAGTTCATCTATAACTCCTGATTCATAAAGCTCGTACTGAATGCTTATCTTTTGGAATCGTGCAAACCTGATGCTATCTCTTTGAGCAGTATAAAACTTAATTTTATTCTTTTCATAACTTCTAATCAGGCTTTCATTCTCAAGCTCTCTTAAGTAATTGCCCAGCGAAAGAGGCGCAAGTTTTACTTTTCTGCCAAGTTCTCTTAGCCTGAAACTTTCAGTAGGATTGTCAAGAAAAGCTTTTAACACCCTGTATTTGTTATAATTTTTAAACATTTGATATATTATTATCACACTTGTTATAATATTATAACACAGCTATATAAATCTTTTGGTTGAGTAAGTATTTCTTCGTTTTATGCATTAATGAACGGCGAGCCGTGTGGTATTAAGCAAAATTTATAATATCTGCCTGCATTATATATTTATGGAAAAGAGGTTGTTGGTTCTAAACGTGGGAAGCCTTACATTGAAGTTTGCTGTGTTTTCTGGCAGGAAACTGCTGGCTAAGGGAATATGCGAGGATATTGGCGGAAGGCAAAGCAATTTTGTTTTCAATGACAGGCAGGAAAAAATCAAGATTAAAACTCATGAAGCTGCGCTAAAGCTTATAATCAGCTCATTGATTGCAAGGGACCTTGACTTTGACATTATTATACACAGGGTTGTGCATGGAGGAAAATTTGATACAACACGGGAGATTACAGATGATGTGAAGGCAGAGATAAGAAAATTCTCAGATGCTGCGCCGAATCATAATCCATTTGAGCTTCAGGTGATTGAGGATTGCGAAAATCTCGGCAAGAAGCAGTTTGCTGTATTTGACACTGCGTTTTTCACAGAACTGCCCCAGGTTGCTAAGACATACCCAATTCCACAGGATATTGCATCTAAGTACAAAATTAAAAGATATGGTTTTCATGGAGTTTCACATTATTATGTTTCTCAAGGATTGAAAGGCAAGACAATTACATGCCATCTTGGAAATGGGTGCAGTGTCGCGGCACTTGTCAATGGCAAGCCAGTTGATACAAGCATGGGTTTCACGCCTCTCGAAGGCTTGATGATGGGCACACGAGCAGGAAGCATTGATCCTGGAATTGTAATATTTCTTGCAAAGAAAGGGTATAATGTTGAAAAGATGATTAATTTCCAGTCTGGATTCAAGGCATTTACAGATGAGATTGATTTCAGGCATATTGTCGATAATTTAAAGGAAAAGAAAATTCATCTTGCTTATGACTTGTTTGTCTATAGCATAATCAAGCAGATTGGCGCGTATGTTGCTGTGTTAAATGGGCTTGATAATCTTGTGTTTACTGGAGGAATAGGCGAGCATCATGATATTGTAAGAAGCGATGTATGCAAAAACCTTGAGTTTTTGAATGTGAAACTGGATGAAGGAAAGAATAAAAGCGACAGTGAACTAATTTCCTCAAGCAGCTCGGAAGTAAAAGTCTATGTTAGACCGACTGATGAAGAAAAAATCATGGCAGAAGAGGTGCTGAAGTTGATGAAATGAGACTGATAAGGCACAAGACTTATAAACATCTTTTAATTAATAATATCAGAATGTTCCCCAGTGATCCTACGGGGTCGCTGGACGATTTTATCTTTACAAACTGTCTAATTCTTAGAGGTTCAATATGGAAGAGACACTAGTTTTTATTGATGATGGCTTTTTTGGGCTTGTAAAAAAACACTTTCAAAGAGAAGATGGAAAACCTAAGAAGTATTTACAAACATTCAGGAACATATGCAAAAAAGAAAAATTGAGTTTAAAACATCTGTTTGTTTATACTTGTCCGCCATACCAAAGCCCGAAACCTACAAAAAAGGAAGATTTTTTAACAAGTCGATACCAGAGTATGACAAAAATGTTTAGAAACAAGGAATGGGTAACTCTAAGGGAAGGAAGATGCCAAAAAATTATTGATTCAAATGGTGAAGAAGACTTCTGCCAAAAAGGTGTTGATGCCCTAGTAATCATGGATATGTACGACATTAAGGATAATTATCCAAACATCAAAAAGATAATCCTTATTGCCTCAGATTCAGATTTTGTTCCTTTAATTGAGAGAATGAAGCAAAGAGGATTTGAAATAATAATTTATACTTACTTTGATAGAACAAGAAATTCAAGATTTTCAACTTCCAATCATCTTTTGAAAGTTGCATCACGCTGGGAAAAATTAACTAGTCAGGATTTTGAATAAAAATGCTACACGTAGAACTTAAATCAAAAATAAGGAGGTTATGGATAAACCAAAACCCTTTTAAACTTAAAAGTACTAAGAATGTTAGCAATCTTCGGATTGTGAGTATGATCCCCGGTGATCGTAAGGTTGCCGGATGTTTAGTTTTTTCTAATTTTTTGGAAAGATCTGGATGGCAATAAAAATGAACAAAAAAGTTTTAGTTGAAGTTTCTGGCAGGCATGTTCATCTTTCTCAAGCAGATATTGAGAGATTGTTTGGAAAAGGGCATAAGCTAAGGATGATAAAGAAACTCTCGCAAGCATCAGACTTTGCTGCTGAAGAAACTGTAACCATAATGGCAAATGGCAGAGGACTTGGACATGTCAGAGTTATTGGACCTGCCAGGAAAGCCACCCAGGTTGAACTTGCGAGAACTGATGCAAGATTCCTGAAGATAAATCCGCCATTGAGTGTTTCTAATAATTTGAAAGGGGCTGCTGAAATAAAAATTAAAGGCGGCGCTGGAGAGATTACAATAAAAGCAGCGATTATTGCTGCAAGGCATCTGCATTGCTCTGCTGAAGAAGCTAAGAAATTGAGACTGAAGAATGGTGAGAAGATTAAAATTAGAGTTGCTGGAAAACGGGCATTGATATTTGAGAATGTTGTCGTGAGAACAGGCAAGGGCTTTGAACTTGCTGTTCATCTTGACACTGACGAGGGAAATGCTGCTGGAATTGATGGACAAAGTAAAGGGGAAATTGTATAGTAATAATGCTCGCCTGATGGCTCGCTAATCATTAAGAATTAATGTGACAACGATTTACTTCTCGGAGTGGTGGGGGCAACATGTTTAAAGCAATATTCATCAAGCAAATGAAAGCATTATCAAGCGTATGAAAAAGTTTTTGGCATTAATTCTCAATCGAAAACCTTTAAAAATCTCGTTTCTATTGATATGGCATGGTAGATATTAAAAAGACGAAAGAAGTTGAAGACAAAATTCGCGACTTGATAAACGACATAGAAGTTTACAATGAAGAAGAAGTCGAAAGCGAGGGAAAAGAGATTGAAGACGATGCAGCAGCTTCCTTGAAGGGAAAATTGCAGGAAATTGCGAAGCTTGTTGGCGACATAAAGTAAACTTTAAAGTTTTTCTGAAGATGGCGAAGAAGGAAGTAGAAGTAAAAGCAAGTGACAAAGATTTTTCTGTAAAAGTAATTGAACAAAGCAAAAAAGTTCCTGTGGTAGCTGACTTTTATGCTGACTGGTGCGGGCCGTGCCAGATACTTAGCCCTTTGCTCACAAAGATAGCTGAGGAGTACAAAGGCAAATTTCTGCTTGCAAAGATTAATGTTGACAGTGCTCCGAAGCTTAGCGAGAAATATGAAGTTATGAGCATTCCTTCTGTCAAGCTTTTCAAGAATGGCAAGATAAAAAGCGAGTTTACAGGCATGATTCCTGAATCAAAGATAAAAGAGTGGCTTAATTCTCAGTTATAAGATGATACTTTTATGGATTCTTCTTGCGACTTTTATTGATGGATTAGTTGCTTTTGTAGGAGCTATAAGCTTTATTCTCAGCAGGAAAACACTTGACAATATGATTATCTTGTTTGTTGCGTTCTCTGCAGGAGCATTAATCGCAGGCGCGTTTTTTCATCTTTTGCCTGAATCACTTGACAAGATGAGTTATGGCTTAAGCTCCGGGCTTTTAGTTTTTGGTTTTGTGATTTTCTTCCTTATTGAAAAATATTTGTGGCATCACTGCCATATTGCTAGTGAATGCAAAAAAGAACACAAGCATAAGAAACCTTTTGCATATCTTATCCTGTTTGGAGATGGAATTCATAATTTTATTGATGGACTGATAATTGCAGCGAGCTTCTTCATTAATGTGCCTTTTGGTATTGTAACTACACTTCTTATCATAAGCCACGAAATTCCGCAAGAACTCGGAGATTTTGCGGTTTTGCTTTATGGCGGGCTGCACAGAAATAAAGCGCTTTGGTATAATTTCTTAAGTCAGATTGTGTGCGTGCTTGGCGGTGTAATCGGATATTTCTCGTATGCTGCTTACAATGTTTCCAATTACCTGCTGCCGTTTGCAGCAGGCGGGTTCATTTACATTGCTGCCTCGGACCTAGTTCCTGAACTGCATCATGAAGTAAATATCTGGAAATCAGTAAAAATAATCTTGTTTTTCCTTGCTGGAATAGGGTTTATCCTATTAACAAGAAGCCTGATGCATTAAGTTTATAAGTCTCGTGTATGGAGTTATACAATGCCAAGAAAATCACTTTCACCGGCAGCATCAGCTGCATTGAGTCTTCTTTCTACTTTCAATGAGATGTATTCTTCAGTGAGAGACAGGGATGCTGGTGCTGCTACAACAATGATGGAAAATATGAGAGTTACGTATCAAAAACAAATCAGGCCTTACCTTGAACCTCATTTTCAAGAGAACAATACTGTAAAAAGAGCAGTTGAAACATATCAAAAGCTGGTAAAGGTTTAGAGTTTTTATTAGTAATCAATTCCTTTTATTGTTCTCTTGTCTTGCTCGTAATGATGTTTTATCTTTTTGAATTCTGTTGCTATTGTTGCGAGTTTCAAAATCTTCTTTGGGACTTTGCTGCCTGTAAGAATAAGGTTTACTTTAGACTTTTTTATTAGATTAATGACGTCTGATTCTTTTATTAAGTTGTATTCAATTGCGTATAAAATTTCATCAAGAATTATTAATTTATAATCCTCACTTATTAGTCTAATCGCTAAACTTATGGCTTGCTGTGCTGCTTGCTGGTGCTGCTGTCTGGTTTTTTTGGTAAGGAATTGTTTTGGACCTGCCAGATGAATAGAAATGTTTTTTATTTTCTTTAATGTCTTAATTTCGCCAGTTTTCCGGCCTTTCATGAAAAATATAACCGCAACTTTTCCGTATGCTGCTGCCCTGAGTGCGTGCCCAAGGGCTGCTGAGGTTTTTCCTTCGCCGTAGCCATAGTAAACAATGACTTGCTTGCTCATTTTCTTCTGAAGGTCAGAACCTGCGCGGGCTTGCTTTTATCCCTGTAAATTGTCAGACCTTTGCATCCAAGATTGTATGCAAGAAGAAATGTCTTTCTTACATCATCAACTGTTGTATTTGCTGGCAAGTTGACTGTTTTGCTGACTGCATTGTCTGTATATTTCTGGAATGCTGCCTGTATCTTGACATGATATTCTGGCTCAACTTCATGAGCATTTACAAATAGTTTTTTTATTTGCTGGGGCAAATTCGTTCCTTTTACAGAGCCTATTTCATAAACCTTGTTCATATCGCTTCTGGAAAGCTTGTATTTTTCTGAGATTTTCTGGAATAGTGGATTGATTTCTTCTAATGTGCCAAAGCTTGTATATCTTGTGACTGCAACTCCAAACAAAGGCTCGATTCCCTGAGAAGCATCTGCAATTATTCCTATTGTGCCTGTTGGTGCAATTGTTGTACAAGTTGCATTGCGCATCTTATGCTCGTTCTTGTAAATGCTTTTGCTGAAGTTCGGGAAAACTCCCCTTATTTTGGCTAGATTGGTTGATGCGTTGTGTGCTTTTTTTTGTATGAAGCTCATTATCTGCTCTGCAAGTCTAACTGACTGGTCGGAATTGTATGGAACATTTAATTTTATTAACAAGTCTGCGAAGCCCATTACTCCAAGTCCAATTTTCCTGTTGGCTTTGACAATTTGTTCAATCTCTGGAACAGGATAACTACTGGCATCGATGCAGTTATCAAGAAAATGAACTGCAAGATTTACAAGATACTCAAGTTTCTGGTAGTTGATGCATCTGCCTTCTGTAATCTTTCCGAGATTTATGCTGCCAAGTATGCAGGACTCATAAGGCAAGCCTGCAAACTCGCCGCACGGGTTTGTTGTCTCTATTTTTCCGAGCTGTGGAGTTGGATTATGCTTGTTAATCTCGTCTATGAACAGAATTCCTGGATCGCCTGTAAGCCATGCATGCTTCATAACCAAGTCAAAAAGTTTCTTTGCAGCAAGTGTCTTGTAGATTTTGTTTTTGAAAATGAGATTGAAAGATTTGTTTTGTTTGACTGCTGACATAAACTTCTCTGTTATTCCGACAGAGATGTTAAAATTTGGAAAACCACCTTTGTCCTTGCATGTTATGAATTTCTCTATGTCTGGATGTTCTATATCCAGGACACCCATGTTTGCGCCTCTGCGGATGCCGCCTTCTTTTATTGCGCCTGTTGCGCAGTCAAAGACCTGCATGAAACTTACAGGACCTGAAGCTATTCCTCCTGTCTCTCCAACAATGCTGCCTTCTGGACGCAGTCTTGAAAATGAAAATCCAGTGCCGCCGCCTGTTTTCTGGATAATTGCCATTTCTTTCAATGCCTGGAAGATTCCTTCTATGCTGTCTGGAACTGGAATGACGAAGCAGGCTGCAAGCTGCTGCAATGAGCGTCCAGCGTTTGCCAGAATAGGAACATTTGGCAGGAATTCAAGATTTGTCATGGCATTGTAGAACTCTTTCTCTGATTTTCCAGCATCCTGACCGTATTTCTTGTCTTCTTTTGCTATGTTTTTAGCTATGCGCGAGAACATCTGCTCTGATGTTTCAATAATCTTGCCTGAATCATTGCGGGCAAGAAATCTTTCAAGAACCAGTTTTGCGTTTTCTGTAAGCTTCATAATACCTCTTTTTACTTATATAGGCAATGACAGAGATTTTTATAAAGGTTTTTGTTTGAAGAAGTAATGTTTAATAACTCTTAAACATAAAACTGATAATGGCAGGAAATGCAAGAAACACGAGAAATTCTGAAGGAAAGCTTGAGAAAGAGGCTGAGAAAGGAGTTGCGAGAAAGAAGCATATGATGACTCGTGAAGAAGCTGTGGCATTTGCGGATAACGTGGCTAAAAATATGGAAAAGGTTAATCATCCAGCTCATCCGTATAGATGCGAGAAAGGCGGGCAGCATGTTCCGAATAGTAGGTTTGTTGGAGGAATTGGATATCCAAGGGCGTATTGCACATGCAAAAAATGCGGCAGGTATTATGAACAACCAATGAATGCTAAAGAGCAAGAAAATTATAATAAGTTGATGAATACTCCTTTTACGATTTGAGTTTAATTTGATAGCATTCTATTTATTTTTCCATGCGCTGTGCCCGAATTGTATCACTAAATCTGCCTTGCCTTCAACTGGCGGGACATCGCACGCGCCGAAGCACGTGCCGAGCCATATTGTAAATGTGAGTTTTGGAAACTTTTCCTGCAAATAATCTTTTACTGCAAGAGAATATTGCTTCAAGCCATCTGGAAATTGTAGAACAACTGTTTTTGCCTTGCTTTTCTTGATTTTTTTCTCTATGGCATTTAAGTCAATATCATACTGCTCTTTAAGGTCTGAAAGAATATATTTTTTCATTTTTGCTAATTTGCTAATGGTCAGATTGACTTGGGCTGATAAGCTCGTTAAAATAATTGTATAACGCGCTGCTCTCGGGTTTTTCAGGATATAATGATCTAATGAATCTTCTAGCTTGATTCAGTGTTGATTTTTTTATTGTTTCAGCAAGCGAGGAGTTGTAATCATCTGCAAAAATTTCAAGCTTGCTTTTGGCTTCGCTTATTTCTTGCGCTGTCAATTCTCTTTCAGTGTCAGTTCTGGTTGATTCCATTGTAGTTTTAATTACAGAGGTTTTAAAAGCCTTGTGATTAGTTACGATTAGTTATCTTAATCGTCCCGTCTCTTGCCTTGTTTTTGGCTTGTTCAAGCGATTCAATTGCTTTTCTGTAATAATAACATCTTAATTTAAATACCTGCCTTTTCGAATATCCTCGCCTGTCAATGTCTTCAAGCTTGGTATTTGCTTCATAGGGTGATTTTGCCTGCATGGCATGTACTCTAAGCATGCCTCTCCATTCCGTTAATTCATCAGTGTACATAATTATTCCATCAAGGTTATTATGAATCGGCTTCGTGCCAAATAATTCTCTTTCAATTTCGGCTTCACGCTGTTCTGCTATTGTCTTGATTGGATAAGGAAGTGTATTGGTTGGGTAAGCAAGTTGCATTTTTAGTGAGTGTTCTGATTCAGTATTGGCAGTTATTTCATGAGTTGACATTTGATTTTCAAGAATACGGGTTTTAAAAGTGTTTGGATTGCTAGTTTTTTCCTGGTTTTTCTGGTTTTTCTAGTTTCATTAGAACAGTTGTTGTCTTTCGAAGTTCTTTCTTGCATACAATTTTTTGCTGTGTGTAATATTTGCAGTAGCTTATGGCTCTTGCCGGATTTGTAACTCTATGTGTGAGGAATATAGAAACAATTTCATCAATTCGTGCCATATCCTCTGGAGAAAGAGCTCGTGCATGATCGCGGGCATGATTCTTAATTATTTCCAGCAAGCTGTCTTCATAATTTCTCTCGTTTTCTGCCAGTTCTATAAGTGCTGTTCGTGCTGACTCAGAATCTGAAAAATAGTCATTGCATAGATTTGGGTTATTATCAATTTTGCCGTATCCATCACAATGCCAGCATGTATTCGGAAAAATTCCAGGATAAATTTCATGCAGGTTTGGGTATATTGCGCTATAGACACATCTGACTTCGCGCAGCTGCTGAGGTTGCTGGGGCTGCTTCTTCCGCCAAAACATAAGTTTGTCCAATAACATAAGTTTTATTCTCTTTTCATGCGTATATAAAGATTGTGAAAAGCAAAGCTTTTAACTGCAGTTTATTTATTTTTCTCATGGCAATTCGACAACCTATTATAACAGTTGCAGGGCATGTCAATCATGGCAAGACAAGCCTGCTTGACAGGATTAGAGGCAGCTCGGTTGCTGCGAAAGAAGCTGGCTTGATAACACAGAAAATATCTTTTACATTGTTTCCTATTGAAAAAATTGAGAAATGCGCGCTGTTTGACAAATTCGGTGCGCAGCTTAAGATTCCGGGATTTCTGTTCATTGACACGCCAGGACATGCTGCATTTACTAACTTGAGGAAACGAGGCGGCTCGCTGGCTGACCTGGCAATTGTTGTTATTGATATTAATGAAGGAGTAATGCCGCAGACATCAGAGGTTCTGCAGATTTTGAAGCTGAACAAAACTCCTTTTATTGTTGCCTTGAATAAAGTTGATAGTGTAAGTGGATGGCGCAAAATAGGCGGGGGATTAAAAGACAGCATTGAAAGCCAGGCTTCCCATACAACACAGGAATTCAATGAGAAATTATTGATGATTGAGGCGTCATTAAGCAGCCACGGGTTTAATGCAGACATATATTATAATGTTACTGACTTTACAAAGAAACTTGCACTCGTGCCGTGTTCTGCAAAGACTGGCGAGGGAGTTCCAGAAATAATGATGCTGCTCTGCGGGCTCAGTCAGAAGTTTCTGTCTGAAAGACTTAAATTGGATGAAAGAGCAAAGGGTGTTATATTTGAAGTCAAGAAAGAGAAATCATCACAGTATCTTGAGGCTATATTATATGATGGCGAGCTTAAGATTGGAGATGAGATTGCAATAGCTACTTTTGGCAGTCCGATTCTGACAAAAGTCAGGGTTTTGGAAGAAGTTTTGCCGTTGTCAGATAAGTTCAAGTCTGTTGAGAAGGTTATTGCTGCAACTGGAATAAGAATGCAGGTTGCTGATATGAAAGAAGTTCTTCCGGGAATGCCTTTCCAGATCTTTCGTGGAAATATGAGCGAGGCTGAAAAGGAATTGAAAAAAGAAATTGGCGAGAGTGTGAGAACAGACAAGGAAGGCATTGTGATTAAGGCTGACAGTCTTGGAAGCCTGGAAGCTCTTATTGTTTTGCTGAGGCAAAAAAATATCAGGATACTAAAAGCAGGCATCGGGCCAATCAGCAAGAAAGATATTGCTGAAGCAAAAGCAAACAAGGAAAAAAATCCAGTGTATTCGATTATATTAGGATTCAATGTTTCTGTTGATGAGGAAGCTAAAGAGATGGCAAGCGAAGTGAAAATCATAAGTGATGAGGTTGTATACAAGCTTATTGAAAATCTGGAAAAATGGATGGATGATGAAAAGAAGGGCATTGAACGCAAGAAGCTTGGAGAACTTGCAAGCATATTCAAACTTGAAATTTTGTCCAACAATGTTTTCAGGAACAGCCATCCAGCAATCTTTGGAGTAAGAGTTGCTGGCGGAAAAGTCAAGCCTGGAACTCTGCTGATTACTTCAGGCAATGAGAAAATTGGCAAAATCAAGGGCATGCAGGCTGAAAAGCAGTCTTTGCAGGAAGCTACAAGCGGCATGGAACTTGCTATATCGCTGCCTGGTGTTACTTTTGACAGGCAGCTCAAAGATACAAATTACTTGTTCTCGGATTTGTCTGAAGCGCAGTTTAAAGAATTCAAAAGAAACAAAGAACTTCTAAGCCAGGAAGATATCAAAATTCTTCAGGAAATTGCAAGCATAAAGAGAAGAGAGAAAATTACATGGGGCATATAAACTCACTTACCAAGATATTTTGAATAATTGACTGCTCTGTCTATTCTGTCAGGATTTTTATCGGATTTATTTGAAGGCATTATCTGTATTTCAATTGCTGATTCATTTTTCTTGTATTTTCTATCCAGATAAAATGTTCTCCGACTTAGATTAATGGGCAAACTTGGATCTTCAACATGTTTTTCTTTATATCTTGGAATTTTAACGATAATATGGTCTCCTGATTTTACAATTGATTGTCCGTAGAATTCAAGTGTTTTAACTGGAACATCATGAGTTAATGAACGAACTTCTAATGTGATTTTTGATTTATATCCTGTTTTATATCTCTGATTATATCCTCCAAAAGACATCTCAGACATTGGTAAAACAGAAGTTCCTATTGATTCTGAAACTACACTATTTACAATAAATCCTTCTTCAAAGACAATATCCTGAAGTTTTTTAGACTTAGATTTCAGCTTCTTAACAATTTCCCGAGGGCTGTTCTTTATCATGCCTTTTATTATGTCTGGTGCGTATTTTCCTGCTATTTCTGCTACTTGTTCAGGAGTTAATTTCTTTGATTTTGGCATTGTCTAATTTAATACAGAAGGAATTTAAAGATTTGTATTGTGTTGTGATTGTTTAAGCAAAGCTTTAAAAATAAGTATTTGATTGCTATAAAATGCCATTCAAAGTTAATATTGGAGAGAAGAAAGGAAGAACTTTCAGGCTGGAAACAGAAGCTGAAGCCTTAGTTGGAAAGAAGATTGGCGAGAAATTTAATGGTGATGAGATAAAGCCTGAACTAGCTGGTTATGAACTTGAGATAATGGGAACAAGCGACAAGGCAGGATTTCCAGGATTCAAGGAAATTGAAGGCAGCGCACTCAAGAGAATAATTCTTACATACGGAAAAGGCATGAAACTCAGAAAACCAAGAGGATTAAGATTAAAGAAAACTGTTCAGGGAAATACAATATCAAAGGATACTGTTCAAATTAATGTTATGGTTGTAAAACACGGAGAGAAGAAACTTGAGGAGATTTTCCCTGAGCAAATCAAAGTCAAGGAAGAAAAGAAAGAAGAAACTATTGAGGTGAAATAAAATGGCTGAAGAGAAAGTTGAAGAAGTAAAGCAAAAGAAGAAAAAGGAACATCAAGGCAAGAAACCTCACAAAAACAAGCCTACAAGCGAGAAGTGGAAAATGTACAAGATTGAGGGCGAGAAGATTATAAGAAAAAAGACATGCCCTCGATGCGGGCCAGGAATATTCTTAATGCAGGCGAAGGACAGGATATACTGCGGAAAGTGCCATTTCACTGAGTTTGTAACAGCAAGCTCAACAAGCGCGCCTGCGAAAGAAGTCCAGCCAATTAAGAAGAAATAGTTCTAGAATTTTTAATCATTAACCTAATAATTCAAAGACAGATTTAAATAACTGAGCTAATTAGACAGAATATGGTTCAATGTTGCAAATGCAGAAAAGAATTTAGTTTTTGGAACGCATATTCTAAAGATGGTAAAGACTATTGTCCAGACTGCTGGAAAGATAAAGATATAACAGACAAAGCTAAACAAAAAGCAGAAGAAACAAAACAAGCCATTTTGAATGATAAAGAAGACATAAGAAGAGATAAAGAATTAGTCAGAAAAATTTATGAAAAGAGAGAGAAGGGGGAAAATTTAACTTTTGGTGAGCAGTGCAGGGTTGTGAATAAATCTTCTGATATTGGTCTAATTTTTCGGGTCTGTTTTTACCTTTTTTGGGCAGTAAGGGTTGCAGAATTTGAAGCACGATATTCTGATATAAAAAATGATTATGGCATTGGAAAAGAATATCAGAAACGTATTAAAAGATAATTTTAAATAATTGTTTTACTTAAAAAAAATATGCAGCAAGTTCATAATATCAATGAAGATTATGGAAATTGGATTAAAAGAATGTATTTACGAGAGAGGAGAAAACTCATAGCAATACTTGTCCTAATAATCTTTTTTGGAATAGTTTTTTTGGGTTTTAGTTTGTTTGAAAAAGGAGGTTTTTCTATCCAAAACAATGCTGGACTTTTTCAAATTATAATGTGGATTTTTATAATAGCTGGTATTTATTTGGCTTATAAGTTTTTTAGAAAAATGAGTATTCCTAAAAAGAAATGGACTAATAAAGAAATGTCAGAAGTTGATGAGTGATAATTAGACACTTACCACTTTTTGAATATGAAAAAAGTGGTGGCAGAATCTAAAGAGATAATGCTCTTATTCCACATAAAGCCCTAGGCTTTTTATTTAAAACCATAATATTAACCCTAGAAGAGGCGTATTTCAGCAGATAAAGTAGTAGCCGAAGCGCCTCTTCTGGGCAAAAAGAGGTGATAATATACCATATTCTTGGTGGTATTTAAACTTTTCTATTTGTAACTATTATGAAATGACAGCACTATAAAAACCGATTACAACGATGGATTTAAATTAACCACGCTACTTGAGGGGGTATGAAAAATGAAGAGGTTAAGGCTGAAAAAATCGGGCAGGAGCAGATTTTTGACCTTATTACTGGCAAGGACGTGAGCTGGCAGGCACTTATTTACGAGCTGATAAATACAGAGCAGCTTGATCCGTGGGACATTGACCTTGTTGTGCTGGCTGGCAAATATCTTGCCAAAGTTGCCGAGATGGAAGAGGCAAATTTCTTTGTATCTGGAAAAGTTTTGCTTGCAGCTTCGCTGCTTTTGAACATAAAGGCTGAAATCCTGCTTGACAAGGAAATTCAGAGCCTTGATGATATTCTGTTCGGCAGGAAAAACGATGACAAAAAACAACCTTGGGAGAGAATCAATATTGATTATTCTGAGCTTCCAAAACTTTATCCAAGAACGCCGCTGCCAAGGCTGAAGAAAGTCAGTTTGCAGGAGCTTATGAGTGCACTTAACCAGGCAATCTCGACCGAAAACAAGAGGATAAGAAGAGAGGTAATGAAAGTAAGAATCGAAAAAGATGCTGAAATAGTCCTGCCGAAGGCAAGCATTAAAATCGGCGAGAGAATAAAAAAACTTTATAGCAAGCTTCTTGCGATGCTTACAAATCAGGGCAAGGTGAAATATCATGATTTATCCGGGCCAGACAAAGAGGACAAAATTGCATGCTTTCTTCCGGTTCTGCATCTTGACAATCAGAAAAAAATATTCCTTGAGCAGGAAGGACATTTTGAAGATATCTGGATCTGGCTTTTCAAGCACTATAAAAACAAGATAGATATAAGTGTCAAGCCCAGTGAAACATATCTGGCTGACTTTTTCACATTAGCCGGAAACTGATAATTATTAATTAAAACAATTTACCTTGCGAGGTTACAGGGGCAATCAGAATTGCTAGATTTTATGTTAGAACCTATCGAGCTTAATGATAGTTTTGCTGAAAATGAAAATTTATAAACTAAAAACATCTCGTTAGGATTGTATTGGAATTAGAATGAAAAGCAAGGTGAGAAAGGAAATTGTATTTGTCAGTATTCTGTTGCTTGTTGCCTTGGCATGCGCCTTTGTCAATTTCTACAAAAGCATGAACAGCGATATCATAGAACATAGTCTTGGCATTGTCGGAAATTCAATTGCAATGGGAAGGATGACTCTGATAATAGTCTCTGCTAATTGGACAGCAAATGGAACAATTTTACTTGGACCTGGATGGAACCTTGTTTCAATACAGCCGCAGCTGCTGAATTACAGCATTGAACAAGTGCTTTCAAATATCTCGGGACAGTATGAATACATATTAGAATGGAATGGCACGAGCCAGGATTTCAGGTTATGGAGCAAGAATGGAATGAAGCAATTCCTGGAGTTTGACATGAACAAGAGTTATTTTATATTTTATACTGCTTCAAATATAACTCTGAATTTTACAGGACAGAAATTCAATGATTATAATATTGCGCTGCTGGTTGGATGGGAAGCTCCTGTTTATCCGTATGAATATGACAGTGCTGTATCTGGAAGTGTGTTTTACAGCATGCCGTTTGATTACATGCTGACATGGAATCGAAATACCCAGGAGTTCATGGTTTACAGTATTTACTCGGCTTCGCCGCAGTTTAATATCATACCAGCAGGTGATGGATACTTCATAAGAACAGAAGGAGGCACAATACAATATGTCAGAGTGTAATAATATTGAGAGCAATGAAAATGTTTTTATATTCAATGCACTTGTGAGAAAAATGGAAAAGAGGTTATTTAAAATATTTCTGTTCTCTTTGATTGGATTGTTCTTAATGTCAAGCGCAAGCGCAATCTACATTGGAATCACTGATGGTTATGTCAAGGACAATCTTGGAAACCTGGTTTCTGGCGCGAGCATGACAGTTTCTGTAACAGGATGCTCTGGAGATGGATGTTCTGGAACTGGAACAAGTGAAGCAAATGGATATTATGTTGTTGCAAATCTTAATCTTCCCAAGTACGGTGGTGTTAGCGTAACTGCAACAAAATCTGGTGGAAGCGGTACTGCAACTGGCAATGCTGACAACTATCAAGTTGCTCATGTTAACATAAGCGTATGTTATCCTCCTACATCAGCTTCATTAACTCCTGTTGCAGACAGCGAGAATCCTGCTGTAATCTTTACTTGGACGAGCGGTACTGACCCTAATTTACTGACAACACATGATGATTTCAGGCTTGATGGAAGTGTAACAAGTCCTGCAACCTCGCCACAGAGCAGGACTGTTAGTTTTACTGCACATACATGGGATGCCAGAACATGCAATAATTACTGTTGCAGTGCTTGGGCTTCAGACAGCTTTACTATTTCGTGCTCGCCTCCGAGCGTGCCTGTTCAGACTCATGTTCCTAGTTCTCACAGCACTTCTGCTAACTTTGTCTGGACAAGCGGCACAGACCCTCTTTCAAGACCAGTATATGATGAATTCCAGTTTGACAGCGAGGCTGTAATAAGTCCTGCAAGTTCTCCGATATCAAGAGCTGGATTAAGCTATACGACTCATACATGGAAAACACGGACTTGTAACTCGTATTGCTGCAGCGGATGGGCAAGCGACAGTTTTACAGTAGGTAATCAGCCTCCTAGTGTTCCGACTGGCACTAATGCAACGCCGCATAATGCAACAACTGACTTGATATGGGTTTCTGGAATTGACCCTGAACTTGATCCAACATATGATGAATTCCAGTTAAGCGGCTCAAGTGTTGTTAGTCCTGCAACCTCGCCACAAACTGTGGTTTCACAAATACTGATTAAATGGCAGGTAAGAACATGCGATAATCTTGGCGCGTGCAGCGCATGGGTTTCTGTAGAATCAGTAACTTGTTCTGAGATAAGCCAGTTCTGTCCTGCTGCAAAGGAAATAGAAAGAATTATTTACAGAGGTGAAGGCGGAGGTGGGTGCCCTGAATCTTTACGCCCCAAAACTCAAGTTTACTGCAATGGAATTGCATATGATAATATCAGTATGTTTAGGCTTGACATGATTACAGGCAAAACAATTGCTCAGATAAGCATTCAAGGAAAAAATATTTCCCTTAAGAATCTTGAATACTGCCCGTGGTGCTATGATGGCAAAAAGAATTTTGATGAAACAGGTGTTGATTGCGGCGGAAGTTGCAGAGATTGCGCGCAGATTGAAATACCTGCAAGAATAAGCGTGTGGCTTGTTGTTGCTGCAGGAATTTTGATTGCAGGTGCAATAGGTTACTGGATTTACAGAGAGAGAAAGAAAAAATCTCTTCTGAAAACTAAAAAACCAGTTTCCCGTTGATGCTTGCCTTATTTTGTGGTGTAAAAAGTTGTTCTACAAGGCATTTTCGGAAAAACCGGGTTAAAAACGTTTAAAAAGCGAATTGTTCTGTATAAATTAAGGGATTTCCCTGATTAAAGAGAGGTTGCACCAGTTGTTACTACATGGCTTATAAGAGGTTTGTCAAAAGAGATGGGAAGACTTTTGGTCCGTACTACTACGAAAGCTACAGAGATGGCAGTCATGTAAGAAAAAGATACATCGGGCGATTA
The DNA here is from genome assembly GCA_041501125.1 of Candidatus Nanoarchaeia archaeon. GTDB lineage: Archaea > Nanobdellota > Nanobdellia > Pacearchaeales > GW2011-AR1 > JBGQNO01. Next base: position 9,651 of record JBGQNO010000009.1, on the reverse strand, counting down.
GATGACAACAAAAAATTTGTTGCAGGAAGTGGAAAAAGTTTTGGCGACAAAGATTTGCTTTCATTTTTATTTCTTGGAATAATGATTCTTGGATTTATATTATTCTTCGCGTTGTTCTACACAACAGGCAGAACTGTACTTGGTGTTTCTGAGATATCTGCAAATGATACCTCACTTTTCGGGCAGATAGGATTCAACATCAAGCAAGGCGAATTAATTCCAGCTGATGCTGTTGTTAAAGTTCAATTAAATAACCAGGAGAGATTAGTGCCTATTTCTATGCTATTACAGGGACAGGAACAAAATGGCACTTTCTATGTTGAGCACAATGTTATAGAAGGAGGTGGAGAAGGATATGGTATAATTGGCATAAAGAAGTTCTATCCTAATGTTCACTACAGGCTTAAACTTGAGACTTTTGAGGCAAGCAAACAACCTATTTATACCATAAATGAGGAACCCAAACCTCAGGAAAATGTTACTGAAACAACTCCTGCAGAACAGTCTGCAGAACAGCCTACAGAACAGCCTACAGAACAGCCTACAGAACAGCCTACAGAACAGACGCCAGAAGCTGCAAGTGAAATTGCAACTCCTTCAGCTCCAGAACCCACAAGTCCGGAAATACCTGCTGAACCTGTTCCAATCTCAGAGCCTGGAATAACAGGGCAGGCTGCAACGACTGACTTTATTGACGGCACTGTGAATGCAAGCGAAGAAGTGGTATATATTATAGCTGAAAACCAGCAGATAAGCCTTATTCCAGAAAGTGTGAGAAATGACAGTGATGCCTTGCCTGACAACACTATAGACTTGAAAATTAATGAGGGAAATGCCAGTGTCACAACTGATTATTATACTGAAGAACACGGATTCGGGCCTGAGTTCCTGACTGACGAGAGTGTTAATTTTGCAATAAATCTTTCTGATTTTGGAATTGCGCCTGAAAATGGAGTTTTAAAAATCCAGATAGTTTATCAGAATATTGTTCTCGTAGAGACAGATAATATAATAAAACTTGAACAGCCATCTGTGCAGCCTCCTGCTGAAAATATCACTCTACCACCTGCAGGCAATGAGACTGGAAATGCAACTGAAATTCCTGCTAATGTTACTGAAAATATCACAGGCTTGAGGCTGCTGAAAAACATTGAGGACATCAGCATGCAGCCAAACTCAAAATATACTCTTAATCTTAGCGAGTATTTTGCTGAAGCAACAAGTTACAATATAACTGCAATTGAGAACATAACAACATTGATTGATAATTCTACTTTAACAATTGTGCCTGATACTGACTTTATGGAAACGAGAACCGGGAAAGTAACTGCTTACAATGAAACAAGCTTGGTGGAGAGCAACGAGTTTGCGATTTATGTTATTTCTGGAAAAGCAGCGCCAATGCAGATTGAATCCACGCCTGGAACCAACCTGACATCGTGCCAGGTTCTTGACACTGCTGGCATTTATTATCTAAATGCAAGCATAGGCTCTACAACAACCTGTATTAATATTACTGCTAATAATGTTAAACTGAACTGCAGAGGTTATATGATAAATGGCACAGACCCTGACAGCCACAATAATCTTTATTATGGAATCTATTCCCAACACCACACAAATATCACAATTGTAAATTGCACTGCTATGTTCTGGGACTATGCAGGCATAGCGATTGAGAATGTTTCAAAAAGCGTATTTGATAATATAACATGCCAGTCGCAGTATCGTGATGGATTTGCAGCATCATACTCCGACAATAATACTTATAAGAACATATGTCTTATATCAAACAGCGAGAATGGAATGACAGCATCTGGAAATAGAAGTGTTTTCAGAAATATAACCTCTTATGGACATAGCAGTTACGATGGGCTTTCAATCACAGGACTTAACAACACCATTCTCAATTACACCTCTACAAGTGACTACTATGGTTTAGTCATAGGAGGAGGAGGCAATAACACTGTCAACAATTGCAGTATCAATAATGCTGCATATGGCATTGATGTAACCAGCGGCAGTTTCAACAATACAATAACAAACTGCAAACTGATAAATACTGCCTGGACTGGTGACTGGCCTCGTGGAATCCGCTTTACAGGTGGCTCAAATGGAACAAAAGTATATGACAACAATATAACTTATGGAAGCGGAGTTGTGCATGCTGAAGATATTGATGGAATAAACTACTGGAATACTACAGAAACAGCTGGAACGAATATAATTGGCGGTTCAAATATCGGCGGAAATTTCTGGGGTGACTATGGCACTTTTGGAGGAAGCGACCTTGATGGTGATGGAATTGGAGACACAAACTTGCCTTATAATGCAAGCAATAATATAACTAATGGCGGAGACTCGCTGCCTCTTCTGCCAGCAGGCACCTTGAATAGCTGCGGTACCCTCAGCAGCAACACCACAGAATATATATTAAAACAGTCTGTCTCAGGTGGAACAGCAACATGCTTTACAATAACAGGAATAAATGTAACTCTAAACTGCACTAGCTGGGACAACATAATAACTTACGGAAATACAACAGCAACCGGAGTTCGTTACGGAGTCTATTCCAACAAGAATAATACTGTTGTAAGAAACTGCGAAGTCGTGAAAGGCGAGCTGGCTGGAACAAGCGCTCAAAGGCATGGAGTCTTCTTTGACGGGAATGAAAATGGAAAGATACAGAATGTAAATGCAAGCCACGGCCAGTATGGAATTTACCTTTATACTAATACAAAAAATATTACAGTATTCAACTGCACTGCTGATAACAACACCGGGAGCGGCATTATGCTGTACCAGAGTTACAACAATAATGTAACTTTAAATAATGTATCTAAGAACACATACGGAATCTCTATTTACCAATATTCTAATGGCTCAAATATAATCTCGAATTCGGCAAAAAATAATACTTACTACGGAATTTACATGGCAAATGGGGCGCAAAACCTTGTGACAAAAAACCTTTTGCAGGAAAATCAACAAGCAGACTTATGGGTAAGTGCAGATTGGGATTATCAATGCAAGAATTTAATACAGAACAACACAGGCTCTGGCGGAAGGCCAATTGCATATTACAACACATCCTACTTGAACATTACAAATAATAAATCAATGTCAGAATTGATACTTTGTTTCTCTGCATACTCTAATATCACGAATGTCACAATAAATAGCTCAAGTTCAATAAATAACAATGGACTGATTTTGGTGAAAAGCAGCTATGCTAACGTATCTAGCTGCAACAGCACATTTACTTATTATGGGATATATTTGCGCAACTCTGAGAATAACACTATAATGTCCAGTTATTTTAACAATGGCACGTTTGGAATTTACCTTGACTCTGGCTCAAATGGAAATAATATTAGTGGAAATACAATAAAAAACAATGGATATCATGGAATTGATTTCTATGCTGCCTCGCATAATAACATAATAAACAACATAGTATCCAATAACACCCGTGATGGAATGTACGTTTACAATACAGTTCATGAAACTTATATCTACAACAACACAGTTGACCACAATGGATATCATGGAATTGAGCTAAATTCTCAGATTACAAATGTTACATTATACAGCAATATAATCACAAACAACACTGAGCACGGAGTGTATCTCTATTCTACAAGCCAAAGCAATATCACTGGAAATACAATCAGCAATAACAACTGGTCTGGAATCAGCACATCTTCAAGCTCAACAAATGTGATAGACAGCAATGTCATAAATAACAACAGCCAGTATGGCATTGGATTTCTCAGCAGCAGCACAAACAACAATGTAACTTCAAATACAATAAAATACAATCCAGTCGGACTCAATACAACCTCTTCAAGCAACCTGGTTTATAATAATTATTTCAAGAATACAATAAATGCTTTTGACACATCAACTAATGACTGGAATGAAACGAAAACAGCTGGGAGCAATATTGTCCTTGGTCCAAATCTTGGAGGAAACTACTGGAATGACTACACTGGAACTGACAGTGATGGTGATGGAATTGGAGACACAAACTTGCCTTATAATGCAAATGGCTTGATTGTAAACGGCGGAGATTACCTGCCGCTTATAGGTGTGGTATGTGGCAGCATGTTATTTGACGACACAACACTGACTGCTGACTTGAACTGCAATGGCACTGGACTTAATATTGGAAGCGGTAGCATTGCCTTGGATTGCGCAGGACATAAAATAACAGGAAATGGAAGCAACTATGGAATAAATGTTTCAAGCTATGGAAGTGTCACAGTTGAAAATTGTATTATAAATAAATTCGCAGATGGAATTTTCTCATCATACAGCCCTTCAAGTAGCTTTGAATTTAACACGTTGTATAACAATTCTATCGGAGTGGAAGTGCAAGTCAGCTCAAATGGCAGATATTATGGAAATATCCTGACAAATAATACACAATATGGATTTGATTTGGTAACAAGCTCGGTTTCTTGGTTTAACAATAACACTGTTGTAAACAGCGGAACTGGCTTTAATGTTTATATTACTGCAAGTAATTTTACATACAATACAGTTTACAATTGCACCAATGGCATAGCTATTTCCCAAAGCGCAAACAGTCTTGTATTATTCAATAACATAACAAATAATACAGGATTAGGAATATCTGTATCTGAAACATCAGGTGTTAATATAACTTCTAACGTATTAGAGGGAAATACCTATGGAATAGGAATATCTACAGTTTCAAACACCAATAATATAATTTCAAACAAGATACAGAATAACACATGGGGGCTGAACATTGATACTAACAGCCAGGGAAATACTATTTTCAACAATCTCTTTAACAATAATGCACATACTGTCTATGCCACAAAAGCTCAGGTATGGAACACAACAAAGACAGCTAGCACAAACATAATCGGTGGAGGTTACCTTGGTGGAAATTATTGGAGTGATTACACTGGAACTGACAGTGATGATGATGGAATAGGTAACACACTATTGCCATACAATGCAAGCAGCAACATAACTCAGGGAGGAACTGGAGACTGGCTGCCTCTGGTATATCCTGGAACTACAAGTATAAGCTCGTGCCAGAAGCTTGCAAGCAATAATGCAGTATACCAGTTATCTCAAACTGTCAATTCAACAGCAACATGCTTTAATATTACTGCAACAAATATAACATTAGACTGCAACGGCTGGAGCAATGTTATAATCTATGGAAACCAGTCAACTGTTGCAAAATATTACGGAGTGTATTCAAACCAGGCAGGCACTACAGTAAAGAACTGCGCAATCAAAAGAGGCGAGAAAGCAGCAGTAACAAATGACAGGTATGCAATTTACTTCAGCGGAGTTTCAAACGGCTTGATAAGCAATGTGAATGCAACAACAAGCAAGTATGGAATGAACATCTCTGGCTCTGGCAACCTGATAAATAACAGCATAGTAAGTAACAACACTGTGTATGGAATTATTCTCGCGAGTTCAACAGGCAGTACAATAAACAATGTAACAGCAGGATTCAACAGCGACAAGGGAATCTTGCTCGTCAATTCTAATGACAACACACTGACTGTAAATAATGCAAGCAACAACTTAAATCATGGAATTTTCATTGATTCGGGCTCGAATAATACACTTGATTCAAATACCCTGCAGGAAAATGGCGCTTACGACTTTTACATTACTACTGGCTCTGATAGCCATTGCAATAATTCAATACAGAACACTGCTGGCTCTGGAGGCAAGTCAATAATTTATTACAATAAGTCTGTAACATTATCAAACAATAACACTCTTGCTGAACTGGTGTTGTGCAATGCAGATTACTCAAGCATAAACAATATAAACATAAGTGGCTCTAATACCCAGTATAATGATGGCATATTAATAACAAGAACTGATTATACAAATATCTCAAACTCAAACAGCTCAAACAACCAAATTGGGTTCAATATTTCTGGCCAAGGACTTATACTCACTGGAAACACTGCGAATAATAATAGTGACAGCGGCTTCGACCTTGAATCTTCAGCCTACTGTACTTTGACGTCAAATACTGCATCAAGCAATGTGAATTATGGCATACATCTGTTCTCGTCAAATAACAGCCTCGTGCAGAATAATATTCTGGCAAATAATTCACAATATGGACTAAATCTTGATACTTCTCAGAACGATACTGTACTAAACAACTCAGCGTATTATAACAAACTTGCAGGCATATTTTCTACAGGCGGCATTGGCAACAACATAACTCAAAATACTGTCTTTAGAAATGATAATAATGTCAATCAAGGAGCAGGAATTTACATTGTTATAGGCTCTAATTACAATATCATCTATAATAATACAGTCTACGACAACCGAAATTATGGAATAGAGCTTACCAGCAGCTCGAACTACAACAACATAACATTCAATATAGTCAATGACAGCAGAACCAATGATGGCATCATGCTTTCTGCAAGTTTGAGAAATAACATCAGCTTTAACACAGTATTAAATAACCACGTATATGGAATACGCCTGCAGAGCAGCTCCAGTAACAACTCAATTGAAAACAACACAGTAGATACGAATGTCAATGACGGTATTTCCTTAGATGCATCAGACTTAAATAATATAAGTTCAAACGTTGTGCAGCACAACGGTGATGGAATAAACATTGTGACTGGCTCGGATTTAAACAGCATCGTATTGAATATCGTGAACAGCAACATAGGAGATGGTATTCGCATAGTCTATTCAAATAACAACACTGTCTCTTCTAACACTGCGAACAATAACACTAATGCTGGAATAAATCTTGATTATGGAACTGGGCCTGAATCGTATAACACAGTGGATAGCAATACTGCGAATAACAATAGCTATGGAATATACATTGACTATACTTACAGAAATTCTGTAACCAGCAATACATTCCAGGAAAATAATTTATGGGATATATACACAGATGCTGCTACTTCCACTGATTCAATGTGCAATAACACTGTAATCAATAACCTTGGTTCTGGCGGCAGGTCAACATTATATTACAACACAACAGACTCTGTTAATCTGCAGAACAATGATACAATTTCTGTATTAATATTGTGCAATTCTGACAATGCAGTTGTAAACAATATAACTGTCAAAGGCTCTGATACACTAAACAACAATGGAATTTTATTGAGAAAAGTAAATTACTCAACAATCTCAAACTTCAGCAGCCTTGGAAATTACTACGGACTTTTCATTAAAGAAAGTCCATACAATAATTTCACCAATGGATTTATAAATAATACTTCAGTTGACGCAATTTATCTTGGAGATACGGCATCCAAAGGAAATATCCTTCAGAACATAACAGTAACAAATACAAATGCATCAAGGTATGACATTAATTTTGCAGCAACCTCCATAAATGACACCCAGCTGATAGACACACTCCTTGGAAACTATACATTTACAAGCATTGGAAAACTTGTTTTCAAAATAACAGCATATGCTGAGATAAGGTTCCTTGCTGCAGTTACTGCCACAGGCAACAATCTGAGTGCAGATGTCGCAATCAAGAACAACAGCGTTGCTGTAGACTCTGCAGGACAAACAGGACTTAACAAACCTGCCAACATAACCTTTTATAATATGAAGACAGATTTTGTAAGTCCGGTAATACTTAGGAATGGACTGGCATGTTCAAGCAGCATATGTTACAACTACACTGACTTGAATGCTGGAACTATTGTCTTCAATGTAACTGGCTGGACTAATTACAGCATCGGTGAATTTTATACTTCGCTAAACATAACCGGATGCCAGTTATTGAATGAAGCAAACAAGATTTATGTTCTGACGCAATCAGTTGTTTCAACAACAACATGCTTCAATGTCACAGCAAACAATATAACACTTGACTGCATAAACTGGAGCAATGCAATATACTACGGCAATGTGTCAGGCGTAGCACTCTACCACGGAGTATATTCAAACCAGAATTTCACTTCTGTAAGAAACTGCCAGATAAGCAAGGGAGAAAAAGCTGCAGCAGCAAACCCGAGATATGGCATAACATTTGTAATATCAAACAATGGAACAATCCTGAATTCAAATATCAGCTACAACAGGATAGGAATACATTTTAATGCAACATTGAATTCAACTATTTTCAATAACACCTTTACAAATGACAGCTTGTTTGGAGTCTACCTGAACAGGAGCACAACTAACAATACAGTTTACAACAACTGGTTCAACAATACAGGCTCGATAAATGCATATGCCAATGACTCAAATAACTGGAACGTTACATATGACTGCACAGGAATTAAGAATATTATCGGTGGAAACTGCATTGCAGGAAACTACTGGGGTAATTATGCTGGAGTTGATGATGGCTCTGGAGATTATCCGCACAATAATTCTAATGATGGAGTAGGAGATACTTTATTGCCTTACAATGCAAGCAACAATATAACAGTTCCAGGAACTGGAGACTGGCTGCCTCTGTTGTATCCTACTCCGAAGGTAGTTACATTAAACAGTCCTTTGGCAAATTTGACTACAGATACAAATATGCTAATCTTCAACTGCAGTGTAACAGGATTTACTGACTTAGTAAACATGTCATTGTCGACAAACACATCAGGCGCATGGAAGATTGATGTTACAAAGCCTGCAACAGGATCTAGCGCCACTACAATATTTGTGTTAGACAGGATTCCAAATGGAACCTATAACTGGAATTGCGTAGCTGCTGGAGCATCAGGAACAGCGACGGCAAGTGCAAACAGGAACTTTACAATAAACCAGACAGTAAAAGCCATGGTAACAAAGATAAATTCTACTGGAACATACTACAGAATCTGGGAGAATGGCGCATGGAAATCTGAAGTTAAAACAAGCGCGACATTGAATGAACTGGCACTGTCACGTTTCAATTATGGCTCAAACTATGGAGGAACTGCAGCTTATGTAACCGGAGATGAGAATCATTATGGCAAGGCACTTGCTGGAAATTGCGCTTTCAATAAGACAAACTGGACGTGCGGAAGCAATTACATTTCAAGCAAGCAGGCATTTAACAGCTGGGGTTATGGAATCTCTTCTGGAAATTATCTGTTCAATGGAAGCAGCTGGATAACTCCGTTCTCATCAGAAGGTTTCCCAAGCTACATAGAAGGAATGGATAGTTATGGAAAGAAAGTTGCTATGTTGTATCAGAAAGGCGATACGTACAATCCTTCATTGATATTAAAGATTTGGAATGGCTATGACTTCTCACTCGGCTCAGTGCTTAATTATGAGGAGACAATTCAATTCCCGTCTACAACAGGCGGGTATTACAGAGGAATTGCAGGTGATTTAATTTATGACAAAAATGGAAATCTTCTTGTTACATATGCAAACCCTGGCAGTAATGTCTCAATGGTTACAATGTCAAATGACAGTTATGAACGTATTAAAAATGCAGACACACATATCCCTGTAGCTGAAACCGAGACAGTAGACAAGATTAAGCTTGCAGGCAATGCAACTAGCACAATACTTGGAAGCAATGGCTATAAGTTTTATATGGAAATCTGGGATGGTTCAGCATGGAGTGATTTCAATTTATTAGATTCCAATACTGGATTTAATATTACATATAATAATTATTACAATCCAAACATTAATGTGTTT
>JBGQNO010000008.1:0-33316 GCA_041501125.1 Candidatus Nanoarchaeia archaeon | reverse complement strand
CTGCGACATTTGTAGTTCCTGAACCAGTAAAAGGGTCTAAAACTATGTCTCCTTTATCTGTGCAGGACAAAATGACTCTTTTTAATAATTCAAATGGCTTTTGTGTTGGATGTGCTCCGGCCCATTTTTCATTTTTTGGAGTTAAAGGAATACTCCAAACATTCCTGGTCTGTTTTCCTTTAGGATTTATTGGATCTTCAATGCTTTTAGACCATTCATAATTAAATTTCCATTTTTTACCATCTCCATTTTTTGTAGCCCATATTAAATGCTCAGTACTTTCTGTAAAAAATCTGCAAGTTATATTTGGCTGGGCATTTGGCTTAAACCAAACTATACTATTATTTATTTTAATTTCTGGATAAAATTCTTGAATTATAAAACCGGTCTGATAGATATTATGAAAAGTGCCTGAAGTCCATAAACTGCCTCCATGCTTTAAAATTCTAAAACATTCTCCAAGCCATTCCTTATTAAACTTAAAAAAATCATCTTTAGAAAACATATCCCATTTTTCTTGCATTGTTACATGTTTGCTATACTTCCATGCCAGCCCATTCTTTTTTGACATGTTATAAGGAGGATCGGCAAAGACTAAGTCGATAGAATTGTCTGGAATTGTCTTTAAGACTTTTAAGGCATCTCCTAAAATTATCCTATGTGTTGTCACCTCTTTTTCACCCATATTCTCTTTTATCTCCTTTTCTTTTTAAAATCTACTATGCTATAGATTACGTCTATCCAGTAATATAAAACTAACTATACAAACATGCCTAAAGCAAAAAACTCTTTGTGAAGATAGCTTTCCATACCACTTTTAGGTCTCTAAACTATATAAATGTTTCGGTCTCTAAATATTTATAAAGAAGTAGTGACTAATAACAATATGAAGATTTTGAAAGAAAAGTCCAGAGAGTATAATGGAAAGGCATATTACAAGTATAAAATTAATATTCCAGAAGAAATCTTGAAAAAGTCTGGCCTAAAGGAAGGCGACGAGCTCCAAGCAGAAGCAAAAAAGGGCGAGATAAGAGTGAGGAGACGATGAGAACCTGCCCTATACCTGCTGAATAGTTAATAGAAATGAATGGTTTTTTAAATAAAGGAAACATAGTGCTAATATGGAAGACAAAAGAGAAAAATTTCTTAAAATTTATGCTGAGGTTCCTGAAGGTTTAAGATCAGAGATTATAGTTGTTATTGATGAAAAGACTTATACTTGGGACACTTCTTATCTTGAGATTAAAAATAATACCGAACTCGGAAAGAAGATTTTAAAAAGTCTGGTTGCAGTGGGAATAATATGAAAAAGGATAATTCTAATAAGAATGATAAAATAAGTGAAGAGACAAAAACCTTAGTTATCGCTAGAATAGATGCTCAAGTTCCTTCAAATCTAAGATTATCTATTGGTTCTTATGGTGGAATGACAAAGGAAGAAATGATTGAGCATGTTAAAAAGGGGGATGAGGTAGGCAAGCAAATAATTGGGTCTCATTTAAGATTTCTTCAGGCTCAATCAAGTGGGAAGGTTACCAAAGCCCTTGTTTTAGCAGAATGAAAAAAGGATTAATTATAACCATGCCTCGGTATGACGATGTTACTGAATATTTTTCTCAATTTTCAAAAGAGATATTAAAAGAAGCAAAAGGAGAGGATTTGCCTGTGAAACCTTTAATTGACAAAGAAGCAGTAAGACTTTGTTTTGAATCAGTTGTTAATAGACTCCCTTATAATCTCATTGTATTAAATGGTCATGGAACTGCTGAAGAGATATTTGGCCAAGATAAAAAGCCATTAATTGCAGAAGGAGTTAATGAGCAGTTGCTTGCTGGTAGAATTACTTACGCAAGGGCATGTGAAGCAGGAGCATCTTTAGGCAAATCTGTAGCCTTATTAAATAAAGATGGCTGTTTTATTGGATATGAACTACCTTTCCAATTCTATGGAGATATAACATGGGCGGCAAATCCAATAAAAGATAATACTGCAAGAATCTTTTTAGGACCATCTAATGCTATTCCTATAGCACTCATACACGGAAAGACTGCAAGTGAAGCACATGAAAATGCAAAGAGAATGATGCTAAAGAATCTAAATAAGGTGCTAAGAAATATTAACAAAGATTCTCTTGCTATTGCTGAGGCCCTATGGAGTAATTATGACGGACAAGTGTTATTGGGTAATGGAAATGCTTCTTTGAACAATTAATTACATTGCTGTTCTATTCTATATTTTATTATGGTCCTCTGTTAACCTTTATTCTGGTATTTTAGAGGTTGATAAATAAAATAAAATTAAAGGGGTGAAAGAATAAAGAAAAAGGTTTATATTAATTGATATCGTCTGGTACCTATTATGAGAATTAAGATTGCAACTTGGAACATGGCTTATTGGTCACATAAAACTCTTCTCGAAGAGGCATGGGATTATTTTTTAAATGAAATTGACGCTGATTTCTTTTTCTTTCAAGAAGCTCGACCTTCGAAGAAAATGCAAGATGATAAAAACCATTTAGTTTGGCATGAAATTGGTGGTAATCGTTCTTGGGGTTCAGGAATTTATAGCAAAAAATATGAATTGTCTGAAGAGAATATTAAAACTGAATTTAAAGGTGCTTTTTCAATTGCAAATACTAAAATTGAAGATACAAAATTAACTTTAATTTCATTATATGGGCTTATGACAGATACATACTCAATTACAAATCTCCATAAGATGCTATCAGATTTGACATACTTATTTAATGGTAATATAAATGGAAAAAGAAATATTATCTTAGGAGGAGATTTAAATGCCAGCATACAATTAGACCCGATACAAAAAAATAATTCCCATAAGATATTTTTTGATAGGCTAGAAGATTTTAATTTAAATGATTGCTTTAAATTAACAAATAAAAAATTCCCTGTTCAAACGCTTAGACATCCAAATAGCAAACTTAAATGGCAAGATGATTATTTTTTTATTAGTAAGTCCTTATCTAAAAAATTGATAAATTGCAAAATTATTGATAATGATAAAGTCAGAAAATACAGCGACCATAATCCCGTGGTCATCACATTAGATTTGCAAATTAAAGCTGATGGTAACTGGAAGTTTGAATAGAAAAAGGTTTAAATCAATTGATTTCTTGATTAATCTATGGACAAAAACAAATATGACATTGAAAATGACTATGTTGTATTCAAAGATAGTAGAAAACCAGTTCATAGATGGGTTGCTGAAAAGAAATATGGGAATATTGATGGCAAAGAAGTCCACCATATAGACGGAGACAAAAGAAATAATGATAAATCAAATCTCCTTGCAGTAACCCAAGAAGACCATTATCAAATAACTCAGCATAACAACAAGATTAATGTCTTCTTAGACATTATAGGGCTTTTAGCAATTACTTATTTTATGTCTTTGCTCCTTCCAAAAAATCCTGCTGAATATTCAATTGTAAGAATTATTGCAGTAGGACTAATTCTTCTCTTGGCTATTGAATTAAGATATGGCTTTTTTTCTAAATGGATAAGACGACCTAATGAATCATAGAATTCAATGTGGGGTTTGACATTCAAGGCAGGCATATTTTACATTGCTAATTTTTAACCTCACTTATACGCTCACTCGCGCCCATCCACTTTTTACTTATACTCCACAATCGTCTTATTATTCTCTTTCCTGAAGCGGATTATGTTCTCCACGAAGCTCTCTATCTTCTGCTCATGGCTTACAATTATGAGCTGTTTGGCATTCAACTGGTTAAGAACGTCGCGCATCTTGTCCAACTGCTGTTCAGAGAAACCGTCAGTAGGCTCATCAAGTATTATCAAATCGCGGGTTTTGATTCTTGAAAGCAAGGAGTTAATGACCTGGTTGAGAGCGAGCCTGTATGCAAGTGCTACGGCAGTCCGCTCGCCGCCTGACAAGAATGAATAGTCAAGGGTAAAGTCCTGCTGCTCAATAACTGGCGTGAAGTCTTCATCAAGGGTTGTTGTAAATGTATCCGGAACAAGAACATTGAACCATTCATTAAATAACTTGGAAAATTCCTCCCTGAGCTTGAACATAACATTTCTTTCAGTGAAACTAACAAGCTGCGTAAATTTGTTTGAGAGCCAGTCTTCTGTTTCTGCAATGTTAATTAATTTTTCCTTTGTCTTTTCTTTTTCAGCTATCTCTTTTGCAAGGGTTTCAACATCAAGCTTAAGCATCTCAATTTCTTTTTCAGCCTTGGCAATCAGGATTTCGCAGTCTTTTTCATCTTTAAATGCTGACTTCAACTCAAGATTCTTTGCATCAAAGATATTGCTGTATTTGCTAAGCTCTGAAGCTGATGTTTTCAAGGCAAAACCTTGTCTCTGGAGCATTTCAGTGTCCTTATTTATGTCAATAATCTGCTTTTCCTTGTCTTTAACTCTAAGTTTTTTCTCTTCAAGCGCTTCTAGTTTTATTTTTGCAAATTTCATCTGCTCAATTGTTTTCTCAAGCTCAGAAATCTGCCTGTCAAACTGGCTGACTTTTTCAGCTGCATTTTGCCTATCCTTGTCCAGTTCTATTATCTTCTTTTCTGACATTATAACGTCTTCTTCGAATTTTCTCAGAACATTCTGCTTGTAGCTTTGGTCCACAGTCTGGAAGCATGTCGGACACATCTTCAGCACAGAAATCTGGCTCTTTAGTTTCTCTGACTCTGATATCTTTGACTTCAGAGAATTTATTTTGCTGAGAATATCAACATAAACTTTATTTTCCTGTTCCTGCAATTTTTCCAGTTCAGAAATCTTCTCAAGCAGCAGGGAAAATTCCTTTTCATTAAAAACAAGTGCCTTGGATTCTTCAACCTGATTCTCAAGCTGAAGCTTGTCCTTGATTATGGTGCGAAGCTGTTCCTGCTTGCCAATAAGCATTATGCGTGTCTTTTCTTCCTCTTTCTCGTATCTTTTTTTCTCTTCTATTTTGTCCTCAACCTGCTTAATCTCGCGCTCAATCATCTCCCTGGCAGATTTCTTTTCATGCAGCACGCTCTTGTTCTCAATCTGCTGTTTTTCAAGATTCTTAATATTCATTTTTTCCTGTTCCAAACTTGCCTTTTTATCTTCAATGTCCTTGATCATTCCAGTATACTCGCGAGCTTGCTCGCGCAGCTTTGCTGTAACAATGTCAGTATTTTCTTTTATGCGCTTATATTTGTCTATGCCAAAAATATGACGCAAGGTATCCAGGCGAACCTCAGGGTCTTCAAGAATAATCTGCTTCATCTCCTCCTGGGGAGTGTAAACTGTAAATTTGTAAAGAAGATTTGTTTTCTTTGCAAATTCTTTTGGATAATTCAAAAGCGTAAGGACAAAATTTTTAAGTTCTGTGACAGAAAGATTTTTTATTGAATCATCTACAGAAAGTGTCGCATGCGATTGGTTGACTGACTTTGCGCGCTTTAATCCTCGTTCAAGAATTATATGTTTTCCATCGACTTCAAATTCAAGAGTAACAGAACCTTCTTCCTTGTTTGACCTCAGGAGAGAAGCGCCTTTCTGTCCGGGCTGAAGCCCGAACAAGGCAAATTCTATTGCAAGCAGGACTGAAGTCTTGCCAGAGCCGATATCTCCTGACAAAATAACAGAACCGTCTGGAAATTCAATTTCAGCATCTTCATAGCTTCTTATGTTCTTGAGTTTTACTTTGTGTATTATCATGTTTCTGTTGCTTTCTTGAATTCATTGAACAATCTTAACGCGAAAGTCTGGGAGTTTTCGTCTTCGTGTTTTTCCAATGAAAGAGCATTAAGCAGCGGCGATATCAAGATGTTTAATTTAGACTGGTTATCCTGGCAGTATTTCTTTATTATCTCATCTTCAAGCTTGTTCATGTCCTCAATCTCCATCTTGAACTCTGGCTCTTCAGTAATAAGCTTGGAAATATTCTTCAGGATAGAGTATGCACCTTTTGCCTTCACACTCTCTTCAATCTTCCTGAAGTCTATGCTGCTGGCTTTTCCCTGCTCAAGCTTGCCGTGGAGTTTAAGCAAAACTATCTTGTCCTTCAAATCCAGTTTGTCAAGCTCTGCAAGAATTTTGTCAGTTGCAGTAAGAGCATTCTTTATCTCAAGCTCTAATGAGACAGGTTTTTTGTCTCCGAGTTTTATTCTTTTCATCTGAAAAGGCTGCGTTTCAACAATGTAGAAGCTTCCGTGCTCAAGTTCCTCAAGCTCCTGGAAGTTATTTGGAAATGTAGGGCCTGCATAGACAAAATTATCATGCTCATAATCTATGTGCAGGTGCCCAAGAGCATAGTAATCTGCTTTTGGAAGCAGTGTTTCATCCACAGAATCAATTGGCAGGTTTCCTATAGCATTCTTGATGCTTGTGTGCAGGGCAAGTATCTTGAAAAGTCCAGGAGCATCCTGCAGTTTTATTCTTTTAATTTCATTGACTTCCATGCCTGACTTTTTTCCAGGATATCCATAGAGGGCAATATTTTTGTACACAATCGGATTAAGCAAAATATTCTCACCTTTCTCCTCTGGCTGATGCATATTTTTGCAGAAGCCTGCTTTTTCCAGTACAGAAAGAAAAGTTTTTCCACTGGCTGAATAATCATGAGAGCCTGCAATGTAAAAGCATGGGATGCCAGCGTCTTTAAGCGTCTTTAGCTGGAAAAATGTTTCTTCAAGAATCTCGATAGGAGGATATGCTGAATCAAACAAATCTCCAGTAATAATCACAAGCTCAACTTTTTCTTTTATGCTCCTTTCAATTGCTTCCTGGAAATTTTTAAGATTAAGCTGGCGAAGCTCTGGCTGGCGCCAGCTTCCTAAATGACAGTCAGCAAGATGTGAAAACCTCATAATTCTTAAAATCTGAGTTGATTTAAATAAATAGTTATGCTCTGCAACAACCAAACGAAATCAGCCATACCTCAAGAGTTTCAAAGAACAGTTTTCTTTGGGCAAGTTTCTTGAATTTATAGTTTTCAGTTAAATAATTATTAATCCTTTTGTGAGGGGTTAATGAACTTAATAACAAAAATATCTTACCATGCTTAACAAGATGCTGTCTTGCCTGCCTTAGAAATCTTAGGATTGTTTCATCGCCTTTTTTGCCGCCTGTTGTATCTTTTTCCTTGTCATATTTATGCTCTGGCAGATATGGCGGGTTAAATATTATAAAATCAAATTTGCCCTTAATCTTAGAGAATAGATTTGAATAAATTGCATGAAATCCCTTTTCTTTTAAAAATTCTACAACTTCTTTGTCAATATCTGCGCAGATTATACTCTCTTTTGCTGTGAATTTTGCAATGGTTTCGGCTTGTATTCCAGAACCAGCGCCCATGTCAAGGAATTTTTCATTCTTCAATTTTTTATTCTTGAGAAATTTTGCAATGGATTCTGAAAGCAGAAAAGAATCTTCTTTTGGCTGATACATGTTAACCTGACAGAAGCCGATATGCCACATATCCTATAAGTCCGAGGACAATGGCGGCACTTGCAATAATTGCTATCAGCAGATATTTTGGCATCTCTTTGATAGCTGAAACTGAAGGTGCTTGGAGCATTGACATCAATGCGGGCAGGGGCTTTGCAACTGGCTTAGTCATGCCTTGTGAGAATGCTAATGCAGAATCTTCAACATCCTGGATATCGTATCCTGCATTAATCAATGACTGCTTAACTTTATCAATATCCTGGTTTCTGTCTGCAGCAATCTGAAATGCTCCGATGAATTCTGGTTTTTGCATTTTACAAGTCTATATGCGCAAGGTCCTGCGTAATGTGACAGTTCTTGCCTATCTTATAACCGAGCTCGGTTGCAAGTTCTCCGAGCGCTTCTAATTTTGCTAAGTCAGCATGCGCAGGAATTATATGCTCAGGATGTATCATGGTAATAAAATCCCTCAAGTCCTCTCTGCCTGCATGCCCTGAGACATGCACTTCATTGAAAATTCTTACTCCTCTTTGTTTTAAGCGCTTGTCGAGCTGCGCCTTGTTCTCGATGTTAATATCAGTTGGAATTGTCCGTGATGAGAATATTACATGGTCCTTAGGAGAGAGTTTGAATGGCATCTCGTTTCTTGATATCCTGTCCAGCACTGAGCCTGGCTCGCCCTGGTGTCCGGTGCATACAACAATATACTTGTCTCTTTCCTGCTCAACTCTTTTCAGTATAGAGTCAACTTTTCTCTTGTAACTGACAAGCATTATTTTTTTTGAAAATGGGCAGATTTTACACTTGATGGCTGCGGAAACATATTTGTTCAGGCTTCTGCCGACAAAGACAACTTTTCTATTCAGCTTTCTTCCAAAATCAACAATGCTGTTTAACCTTGCTATATGGCTCGAGAATGTCGTGACAACTATTCCTGCACCTTTATTATTTACAGTCAGCATTACATCCTCAAGCAAATCTCTTGCAACTTTCTCGCTTGGTGTTTTCCGTTCTTCCATTGCATAGATGCTTTCTACAATCAATGCCTTGACACCTTCTTTGCTAATTCGTTGAATTGCTTCATAATTGGGCTTCTTGCCAAGCTGGGGCGAATTGTCGAGCTTGAAGTCATTTGCATACAGCACGTTCTCGCCTTTGTATCGGATAGCAATGAGAGATGTCTGCGGTGTTGAATGCGTGATGTTAATAAATTCAACATTGATATCATTGACGCCTTGTACAGTGTAAGAGGAATTTGGCTGGATTGCTTTTATTGGATTTTTGAATTCAATCGGACATTCACTTACAAGTGTTCTTAAAACCTCGGCTGTAAATGGTGTGGTTATGATTTCTGCATTGTATCTGTGGGCAATGTATGGAATAGCTCCGACATGGTCTAAATGCGCGTGTCCGACTATTATTGCCCGAATCTTGTCTCTTACGCCGATAGCATCCAGAGAGACATCGTCTGGAATCGCGCCTATCTGGCGCAGACTTTTCTCAGTAGTGCACTGGTCTCGCTCTTGAAGAGCAACTATTGGCGGCAGATAGAGTCCGGCATCAAGCATGATTGCATCTTTGCCAAAATCAATGACAGTCATGTTTTTTCCGACTTCAGAATAACCACCTATTGTATATATTCGCATGTTCACTTTACACCAGGATAATTTAAATACTTATCCAAAAATGCAGTATTGTTAATTAAAAGGGCCTTGGAAAGAATTAAAATAACTAAAATCTTAATAAGTTCATGGGTGTTGGAGAAAGATTTTGTGATTTTGAACAGAATTTAATAAAAATTTGGATTTTCCTTAAATATCGTTCTCTCGGAGAAGGAGAAGAAGAAAAATTATTGCGTGAAGAAATATGGAACTCTTTAGAAAATGACAGTTGGCATTTACATTTAAAGTTTCCTTGGAATTTTGATAAGATAAATTCTTTAATTTCTGAATTAAATAAAAGGTCTGGTAAAGATATAATTAAGATACTTTCTGACTACAAGGCTGAACGAGTGGAAAATGGGGGCTGTTATGGTCTTGTGAATAAAAATGGACAAGTAGTCCTTACCTGTGAACTTCCCCCATACAACTAAGTACCAGATTGCAGAAAATTTATAAACAAGTTGTAATTTGATGTAACATGGACAAAAAGGGGCAGAGTTTTTGGGATATTCTTGCATGGATTTTCTTGGCTGGAATTGCATTCTGGCTTTTTTTGAAAGCTATAGGAGTTATTCATACTCCACTATGGCTTGAATATTCGCCTGTTTTCGGCGCAGTTTACATTGCTGGATGGGCTATGCAGAAATTAGACAGAGCAACAGAGGACATAAAAGAGATTAAGTTGGATACTAAAAGAATGGAAGATGACATCAAGTCAGTAAAATTAAATTGTCCGGCGTGCAAAAAATAATGAAAAAAAGGGTTTGGGTTACAGTGATTTTAGGGATTATTGCCATTGCTGTTCTTATAGTGGCTGTCAATACTTACATGAAAAGCGTGTCCCAGCCAGCTGCTGCAAACAATACATGCACTTATGACAGTGATTGCGTCAAGCAGCAGATTTCATGCTGCTCATGCACTATGGGGGGCGTGGAAGAATGCATGACTAATTCAAAGGCAGCAGAGAAACAGGCAGAGCTTGCAAAGTGCCAGAAAGGACTGGTTTGCATTGCAATGTATGCCTGCCAGGATTTCACATGCCAGTGTAATAAAGGCACATGCCAAAAAGCATAATTTAAATATTTAAGTTGAGATAATAGAACATGATTAAAAGAGGTGTTTGGGTTTGTTGTATACTTGCATTAATATTACTTACTTCTTTCGCTGTTTCAAACATTGCTGTTGGAAAGGAAGAGGGTGTTAAGGTAAGCTCCGAGGTTACAAAAGAATTGCAGGATAATGGCAAAGCAAGAGTTATAGTCACATTAAAGGATAATAATGATTTTGACAGCAAGGGCAGACTAACAGCGTCTGCTTCTTCATCAAGAACAAATGTCATTGAAAACATTGGAAAAAACAAAGTAAAGAATGAATTCAGCAGTTTCAATGGTTTTTCAGCTGCATTGACACGAGAAGACATTGCAAAACTCGAGGCTGATGACAGGGTTGAAAGCATACAGTATGATATGCCTGTTCATATATTCTTACAGGATTCTGTTCCTTTGATTAATGCAAGTTTGGCATGGCAGGTTAAATTAAACGATACGAATATAACTGGGGCAGGTGAAACAATCTGCATAATTGATACTGGCATTGATTATACTCATCCAGATTTAGGAAATTGCACGATAAGAAATTTGAGCTTAATCGGAAATATTGAAAATCTAACTACACCAGTAGAATCTGCACATCCTTATGCACGAGGATTTGATTACACATGGAACATAACAATGACTGGTTTTACTAAGATCGCTGTGCATTTCAATTATATAGAAACAGAACAGATTTATGATAAAATTCGTGTTTATGACAACAATAATAATCTAATTGAGACTTATTATGGAAGATACGACGATTTATGGACACCGAGTGTTGATGGAGATACCATAAAGGTAAGACTTACATCTGACAGTATAACTAAGGAGTATGATGGATTTTACATAGACAAAGTGATTAATGGAACAACAAACACAACTTACAATTGGGATAGTTGCAATAAAATTATTAATGGATGGGATTTTGCGGATAATAGCCCGAATCCTTACGATGACTATGGACATGGAACACATGTTGCTGGAATTGCTGCTGCAAATGGTATAATAAAAGGAGTTGCGCCTGATGCAAAGATTGTTGCAATAAAATCTATGAATTGGCTTGGAGAAGGATACACATCAGATATAGTTGCAGGCATTGACTGGTGTGTAAATAATGCTTCTAAATTTAATATTTCAGTAATAAGCATGAGTTTGGGAGGAGAAAGATATTACAGTTATTGTGACAATGAGCCAAACACAACGGCTTTTAGAACCCCTGTTAACAATGCTGTCGCCAAAAATATTTCTGTAGTTGTTGCAACAGGAAATAATGGATGGATAGACTCTATTTCCGCACCTGCATGCATAAGAAATGCAACTGCTGTCGGCTCTACAACAAAAACAGATGCTGTTTCAAGTTTCAGTAATAGAAATAATATAACTGATTTATTTGCACCTGGAAGCAGTATATACTCTACTTACCTCAATGGAGGCTATGCGACAATGGACGGAACCTCAATGGCAACGCCGCACGTTGCTGGCGCATTTGCGCTTGTTAGACAGTTTGAAAGACTGAAAACAGGAAGAATACTGACTCCTGCTGAAATTGAGAATGTTTTGAACAGAACAGGAAATAGAATTCCTGACACTGGTTCTGGTTTGAATTTCTCAAGAATTAATGTATTCAATGCTGTGTCTGGTTTAGTTATGTCTACAGTCTCTCCAGTTAATGGTAAATATTATAATACCAAGAACATTTTGATTAATATAACTAACTCAAGTTTTGCACAAGCAATATGGTGGAATAATGAAACTGCAAATGCAACTTATTCAGGAGCAGTTTATCAGAATTTTAGCGATGGAAATTATACAATAATTGCCTATGCAAACGATTCGTATGGGAATTTGTATGAAAATTCGCCAGTATTTATAGTTGATACAACTTCTCCAACAATTGATATTATTTTTCCACAAAATAGAACATACACAAATAGAACACTACTTGTGAATATTTCTGTCAGCGATGCAAATCTAGCGAGCACATGGTTCTTTAATGGGACTGCAAATGAGACATACACAACCCCCATGTTAAGAACATTCAATGAAGGAACCAATACAATAATTGCTTATGCGAATGATATTGCTGGCAATATCAATCAAACAAATATAACTCTTTCTGTTGACACTACGCCTCCAAATGTTTCATTCGCATCTCCTTTGAATTTGACTTACAATTCAAACATCATACTGGTGAACATAACAAATTCAAGCGATTCTGTTTATGTATGGTGGAATAATGAAACGGCAAATGCAACTTATTCAGGAGCAGTTTATCAGAATTTTGGCGATGGTACAGATACATTTTATGCATGGGCAAATGACAGTGCTGGAAATTTGAATTTAACGAGTGTTACATTCCAAGTAGATACAATTTTTCCAACAATTAATTTCACGAACCAGACAACTGCAAATGGAACTTACTCTCAAAACTGGATTATGGCTAATGTAACTGCAAGTGATATAAATCTTGACAAGATTGTAATTAATTTGTATACTTCAACAGCATTGTATCAACAAAATGTTTCAACAGCAGGTGCGGGTACTTTGTTTGTCAATTTTGCCAACTTAGCTGATGGAATCTATTACCTTAATGCAAGCGCAAATGACACTGCAGGAAATACAAACTGGACGACAAGATTTTTCGGAATTGACACAGTCAAACCAAGCATCAGCCTGAATTCTCCTGATGATGGAAATTCAACAAGCACGTCAGTAAAATTCAATTATACTGTGACTGATTCTAATTATGTTACAAGCTGCAGCTTGGTGATTGATAGCACAATAGTAGACACAGATCCTTCTGTAGCACAAGGCACTGGCACAACAGATTCCTTTTCTTATAGTTTGTCTACTGGCACTTATGAATGGACTGTAAACTGCACAGATGTTGCAGGAAATACTGGAACCCATGCCACTAATACTATTATCAAAACAGGCACCAGTAACCCATCTGGCGGCGACACATCACCAAACAATGACGATGAGGTTCCCCCTGAAGATGACTACACAGGCGTTGTCTACAATCTTTCAAGCACGTCTCTGCTTAATGAAACTTCAAAACTGCTGAGGCAGTTTGACAAGATTATCTTTAGAGTTAATAATACAACACACAGATTGACTGTAATTGATTTGAATGTCAGCAGGAACTGGACAAAACTACAGATACAGAGCGGAATAATAATTTCTGAATTCAGAGTAGGTGATGCGAAAAAGTTCGATGCTTCAGGAGACGGGTACAATGACTTGTATGTGAAATTAAGCAATGTCAAAAGTCCGTGGTGGGTAAATGTTACAATAAAAGAGATTTACGAGAAAGCGATTGTCAATGTAACGACATCTGCTGGAGAAAATGAGACTGCTATGAAAGGCACGGGCTTTGCCATAAAGCAACAGTTGAGCAACTTGTGGAACAATGCAGCACCATTTATAAAAGAGAATAAGTGGTGGTTTATTGGAGGAGGAATTGTTGCGATTATTGCTATAGGTGTTTTCATACTGCATAGAAAAGGATATAGATTTAATTTTCATATTATCGAGCGTAAAGAGTAAAATGGAGAAAAAACTGAAGCCTAGTTTAAAAGAGAACAAGAGATATCTTCTGGTTGAGACTGAGGTTCCAAGAAGCGAGATAGAAAAGGCTGTTTTGGAATATCTGGGCAGTCTTGGCTATGCCAAGGCAGGGATTATGTTTGTTGATGACAAGACAATCGCGGTCAATAGGGAAGAAGTTGATAAGGTAAGGGCTGCCTTGTGTGCTTATCACAAGCTTATACGGGTAACACGGGTTTCTGGCACGCTGAAAAGCCTTAGAAA
Source organism: Candidatus Nanoarchaeia archaeon (assembly GCA_041501125.1). Classification (GTDB taxonomy): domain Archaea; phylum Nanobdellota; class Nanobdellia; order Pacearchaeales; family GW2011-AR1; genus JBGQNO01. The sequence goes on along the minus strand of JBGQNO010000008.1, from coordinate 19,330 downwards.
GGGCTAAAAAGGGCAAAAAGCAAAGTTTTAAAAACTCTCATTATTTTTACTTGACATCGTGAGTAAATTTAAAGGAATTACCTTTTTTTAAAATGGACACAATAAAAACTGATGTTTTTAAGCATCCATATTCAAATGGATGCGCAATGGAGTGAATATGGATATACCAATGGAAATGCAGAACCAAGTAATGGGTTATGACAGAACAGCAACGATGTTCTCGCCAGACGGCCATTTGCTTCAGGTAGAATATGCTGAAAAAACAGTCAGACTTGGAAGTTCAAGCATCGGATTCTCATGCAAAGACGGCATAGTAATAATCGCAGACAGAAGATTGAAGGACAAGCTTGTAGAAAGCGAATCTGCGAACAAGATTTCTGAAATTGATGCTCATATAGTCTGCTCCACAGCAGGAATAATGTCTGACGGCAGGATGCTTATTGACAGGGCAAGATTAATTGCACAACAGCACCGAGTCACTTACGACTCTGAAATTGATGTTGAAAGCGTGATAAAGGAAATATCAGACTTGAAACAGGCATTCACGCAATACGGCGGTGCAAGGCCATACGGAGTTTCGATGATGGTTGCTGGAATCTCCGGCGACAAACCTAAAGTCTATGTCTCAGATGTGACTGGAAATTATTTTGCATACAAAGCAAGTGCCATCGGAGAAAATGACGAGAAAATAAGAGAGACACTGAGAGAGGAATTCGATGAAAAAATGGAAATTGAAGATGCATTGAAGCTTGGGTTGAAGATATTCAAGAAACTGCTTGAGAAAAACTTTGACCTTTCAAGATTTGATGTCGCATACATAAAAATCAAAGACAAAGAAATTAAAAGACTGGAAGGCGAAGAGCTGAAAAAATACATTAAGTAGAATGACAACAATAATTGAAGCACGGATTAAGGTTAAAGGAAAGCATTTTGAAATTCATGTTGATTTAGACAAGGCGGTTGAATTCAAGAAAGGCAAAAATGTGCTGGCTCAGGAATTCATGGATGCGCCAATCATTTTTTCTGACATCAAAAAAGGCTTAAGAGTTTCTTCAGATGAATTGATTGCAGCATTCGGAACAAGCGATGCATTTGAGATTGGAAAGAAGATAGTAAAAGACGGCGAGATACTTCTTCCTACAGAATACAGGAACAAAGAGCAGGACACAAAAAGAAAGCAGATTGTTGACTGGATTTCCAAGAACGCGATTGATCCTGCAAGCGGAAGACCACATACTCCTACAAGAATTGAGGATGCTTTGACCAAGGCTGGCGTGAACATAACAAATCAGCCTGTTAACGAGCAAATAACAAAGATAATCGAGCAGCTTAGGCCAATAATTCCAATAAGGATTGAGAACAAAAAATTGAGAATAAAGATTCCTTCAATCTATACTGGACAAGTTTACGGATTAGTAAACACATATAAGGAAAAAGAAGAGTGGCTTTCAAACGGCGACTTGAGCTGCACAATTAATTTACCTGTCGGATTACAGATGGATTTTTATGATAAATTAAATGCAATAACACATGGCTCTGCCATAGTGGAGGAGATAAAGTAATGAGTGAAGAAAGAAAAATAGTAATACCAGGAGAGGTAATCGCAACTGGTGATGAATATTTGCCAGGCGATGGAACAAGAAAAGAAGGAAAGGAAATAATTGCGAGCAGATACGGGCTTGCTGAGATTTCAGGAAGGCTTGCAAAAATAATACCTTTGTCAGGCGGGTATATACCACGATACGGAAATACAGTGATAGGCATTGTGACTGACATTACATTCAATGGCTGGCTGGTTGATATCTTGTCGCCATATTCAGCATTCTTGTCTGTCATGGAAGTTCCAAGATTCATAAACAAGAATGAACTTGCAGAATTCCTGGATATAGGAGATATTGTTGCGTGCGGGATTTCAAATGTCAAAAGAAAATCAATAGACTTGAGCCTGAAGGCACGGGGACTTGGAAAACTTGAAGGCGGAATTACTCTGCACATCAACTCAAACAAGGTTCCAAGAGTAATCGGCAAAGAAGGAAGCATGATAAGACAGATAAAAGAATCAACAAACTCTGAAGTGATTGTCGGACAGAACGGATTGATTTGGATTAAAGGAGCTAAGATTGAAAATGAACTGAAGGCAAAGGAAGCAATAATGTTTGTCGTGAAAAAAAGTTATGTTGAAGGTTTGACTGAGAAGGTCAAGGAATTCCTGGAAAGCAATAAACCAAAAGAGTTAAAAGAAAAGAAAGAGGAGGGTAAGGAGTAAAATGAGCGCTAAAAAAGAAGACAAAGAAGAAGGAAGCTATACCAAGCGAGAGGACGGAAGGAAATTTGATGAAACACGTGAAATGAGAGCCGAGGTCGGAGTAATCAAGAATGCTGACGGAAGTGCACTTTTTGCATTTGGAGACACAATTGCAATAGCTGCTGTTTACGGTCCGAGACATCTTCATCCACAGCACATGCAGAATCCCCAGAAAGGAATATTGAGATGCACATACGATATGTTATCATTCAGCGTGCCTGAAAGAAAAAAACCTGGCCCATCAAGAAGAAGCCAGGAAATCAGCAAAGTAACTGAATGGGCTTTATCATCTGTAATTGACCTGCAGGATTTCCCTAACACTGTAGTTGATGTATTTATAACAATAATTTCTGCAAATGCAAGCACAAGAGTTGCCGGCATAAATGCTGCTGCCATGGCTCTTGCACATGCCGGAGTTCCAATGAAAGAGATGGTAAGCGCTGTCTCGATAGGAAAAATTGACAGGACACTTGTGGCAGATGTTTCAAAGGCAGAGGAAGATTATGATGAAGGTGAAAGTGCTACTGACATCCCAATGGCATTCCTTTCAAAATCAGGCAAGATTAGCCTGTTGCAACTTGATGGAGAAATACGCCCTGAAGAATTGAAACGGGCATTGAAGATGGGAAAAGAAGCATGCAAGAAGATTTATGATCTTCAGGAAAAAACATTGAAGGAGAAAAAATTAGAGGATAACTAAAATGGAAATTACAAAACTAACAAAGAAAAGAATTCAGGAGTATATTAAGGAAGAAAAAAGATTTGACGGCCGAGCTCTTCTTGAGCATCGTGAAATAAAGATTGAGACTGATGTCATAAAAAATGCTGAAGGCTCTGCAAGAGTCAAATTCGGGGACACTGAAGTGCTTGTGGGTATTAAGATGGATGTCGGCAAACCATTCCCTGACAATGAAGACTCTGGTGCTTTGATAACTACAGTAGAGCTTCTGCCATTGTCATCTCCAAGATTTGAACCAGGACCGCCTGGAATCGAAGCCATAGAGCTTGCAAGAATCGTGGACAGAGGAATTCGCGAAAGCGGGTTCATTGAATTTGATAAGCTCTGCATAGAGAAAGGAGAAAAAGTATGGAACATACTTATTGACATCTATTCTATAAATGATGCTGGAAATCTGATTGATATCAGCTCACTTGCGGCAATTGCTGCTTTGAAGACTGCGAAGTTTCCAAAGTATGATGAGAAAGCTGAACGAGTATTGTTCGGAGAGCTTTCAAACAAGAAACTGCCTTTGGTTGATGAAAAAATGCCAATTACAATTACATATTTCAAGATTGGCAAGAACACAATAATTGACCCTGTATCAGATGAAGAAGAATCGAGCAAGGCAAGGATAAGCATAAGCTCGATGAGAGGAAAGGAGCTGAAGATTAGCGCAATACAGAAGGGCGGCGAAGAACCATTCAGCCACGAGGAGATAGAGTCAATAATTGACAGCCTGGAAAAGGTTCTTCAAGCTTATACAAAGAAGATAGAAAAGACTTTTAAATTAGGATAAATATTTTTATAACATGGAAAAGTTCACAAAATACGAAGTCGCGAGAATTCTCGGAGCACGAGGACTGCAGATTGCGATGGATGCTCCTTTGTTGGTTAAACTCAGCAAAGAGCAACTGGAAAAGGTTAAGTATGATCCAATAGAAATCGCACGTATTGAACTTGAGTCTGATGTTTTGCCTATAACAATCAAGAGGCCATTTCCAAAGAAGATTGAAAGAAAACTTTCAAGAGAGAAGGAGAAGGCTGAAAAGTATGAGGAAAAGAAAGGCAAGAAAGAGAAGAAAGTTGAGGACACGCATGCTGAGCTTCAGGACAAAAAGGCTGAAGCAGGTGCGAAGGCTGAAGAGAAGGACATCAAGGAAGAAGGAGAAATCATGGAGATTGTCCAGCCAGAAGATGAAGTTGAGGAAACTGGCGGCGAAGCTGAAGAAGGCGTTGAGTAAACGCGGTTATTATTTCTTAAATCACTATTTAAATTAAAAACATTTTACCCATCGGGGTGTAAGTAGCAGCATGTTTTGCATCGCAGATGAATGGCTGAGCAATCGTCCCCAATTTTTTGTATTAATGCTTCTAGATGATTAACTTTTTATAGTTCTCAATTTTTAAGATATCATGCAAATAAAAGAGGTAGATGCAAAGATAATCAAGGATTCCAGAGGCGAAGATACTGTTGAAGTGCTTGTCAAAAGTGATGATGATATTTTTTCTGGTTCTGCGCCATTCGGCAAGAGTGTTGGCAGGCATGAAACACCAAGTTTTGCTGGAAACATCAAGAACTCTATTAAAAATTTGAAGAACTTGTCAGATAAGCTTGAAAAACTGGAGATTAATGAATTTCTTGACCTTGAAGCTGTTGAGGAAATTGCAAAGAAAGAAAAAGTTGGAGCAAATATACTTTATTCTCTTGAAGTAGCGTGCCTTAAGGCGCTTGCTGCAGAACAAGACAAGGAGTTATGGCAAATTATAAATCCAAAAGCAAAACATTTTCCTGCTCCAATTGGAAACTGCATTGGCGGCGGCTTGCATTCTTCAGGAACGAAGAAGCCTGAGTTTCAGGAGTTTCATATTATTCCAAGAGTAAAACATTTTAGCGACGCTGTTTTTATAATGAAAAAATGCCATGAAATATGCGGCAAAAGGCTTGAGTTGCTGGGAGCGAAAGGAAAATTAAATGACGAAAATGCATGGTCAACAACACTGGATAATGAACAAGTATTGAAAGTGATGCGGGAAACTCGTGAAGAACTTGTTGAACAGTTAGGAAGAGACATTGATATTGGAGTTGATGTTGCTGCATCCAGCTTTTTCAAAAATGGAAAATATAATTACAAAGACAAGCAGCGAAACCAGAAGGAGCAATTGAAATTCTTATCAAGGCTTGCAGAAGATTATGAACTTCTCTACCTGGAAGATCCGTTTCATGAAGAAGATTTTGACGGATTTGGGATGATGATGGATGAAGTCATGAAATTTGATTCGTGCCTTGTTGTTGCAGATGACTTGACAGCAAGCCAGATTGAAAGAGTTAAGGAAGCGATTAAAAGAAAATGCATTTATGGAGTGATTTTAAAACCAAACCAGAATGGCAGTCTTTTGGAGCTGGCAAAAATTTCACAATACTGCAAGCAAAAGGGAGTGAAAACAATTGTTTCACACCGTTCAGGAGAAACAATGGACTATGCTCTTGCAGACATTGCCTTTGGTTTACAAGCAGATTATATCAAGACAGGAGTTCTCGGCAAAGAACGCGAAATCAAGCTGAACAGAATGATTGAGATTGAGAAGGAAATTGAGAAATAACTTTAAAAACCCCAAATTCTCTGGATGATAGTAAACTATCACGTACTGGCTGAAACAAACCCAGAGCAACCCGTGAACCTATTTATTAAAAATTAACAAAAACAAAATGACTGAAGAAAAAGAAACTAAGAAAGAAGAAGCTGAAAAGAAAGAAGAGAAAAAGCCAGAGGCAGCCAAGGAAGAAACTGCAGAAGAAAAAGAGAAAAGAATAATCATTTCAAAGAAATCACTTTTGGAGAAAGCCAAAAAGCTTGAACAAAAGATTACAAAAGAAGAAGGCGCAGAAGAAAAAGGCTTGAAAGAAAAGCTTGAGGAATCACGGAGAAAAAAAGAAACCCTGATTCCACTGGAAGATTATGTCAAGTATGGCGTTTATATTGGAACAAAGGTAATTGTTCCGCCAATGAGGCCGTTTGTTTACAAGAGGAGAGCAGACGGCATAGCAGTCATCAACACAAATGCCATCGACGAGAAATTGAAAGAAGCTGCGAAGTTTTTGGCAAATTACGCTCCTGAAGAATTTGTGGTTGTATGCAAAAGAGAAGCGTGCTGGAAAGCTGTCGAACTTTTCGGAAAAATTATTGGTGCAAAAGTTTTCACAAAGAAATATCCTGCTGGCGTCATAACAAACACAACTCTGCCAAACTTTTTTGAGCCTGAGCTTGTTATGGTATGTGACCCATGGGTTGACAAGAATGCATTTAACGATGCATTGAATACAAAAAAGAAGTTAATTGCTTTGTGTGACACCAATAATTATGCTTTTGGAGTTGACAAAATAATTCCGTGCAACAACAAGTCAGAAAAAAGCGTGGGTTTGATATTTTATCTTCTTGCAAGAGAGTATTTGAAAGCAAGAGGCATAGAAAAAGAGCTTCCTCCAATGGAAGATTTCGTCGGTGAGGAAGCTACTGACATACAAAGCCAATAGGTTTTATTCTCGACGCGCACAGCAAGCTTTAAATATCCACTTTAATAGTGATTTCTACCAATGAGACATTATTCGATGATTGGTCATATGATGATTGCCTTAATTAAATTAAGGTATGATGTACGTCGAGTTGTGTAATATTCTCAAACAATTTTGGAGGTTAAGCTTTGCATCCGATCAGTAAGAATGAATGGATTAAAATCCAGTTTATCCTGCTGGCGGCTGCGGCTATCTGGTTTGCACTAAGACATGCAAGTTTTTTCCGAAAGGAAGGCGAACTGCTCAGTAACACGTAGCTAACCTGCCCTATGGTTGAAGATATTCTCGGGAAACTGAGATTAAAATTCGATATGATACGATTTCTGGAACGAGTTGTATCTTAAAAGCAATGCCATAGGATGGGGCTGCGGCTGATTAGGTTGTTGGCGGGGTAACTGCCCACCAAGCCGATGATCAGTAAGGGCTCTTAGCGGAGAGGCCCTGAGAAGGACTCTGAGACACAAGTCCTAGCCCTACGGGGTGCAGCAGTCGGGGATTTTTTCCAATGTGCGAAAGCATGAGAAAGCGAGCCAGAGTGTTTCTCAAAATTGAGAAACTTTTGTCAGCTGTAAAAATGCTGAAGAATAAGGACTGGACAAGATTGGTGCCAGCAGCCGCGGTAATCCCAACAGTCCAAGTCGCAGCCACAATTATTGGGTCTAAAACATCCGTAGCTTGTTTCGTAAGTCTCTCGTGAAATTCTGTCTCTTAAGGACGGAGCGAGCGAGAGATACTGCGAAGCTAGAGACCGGGGGACGAGAGGAGTACAGTCAAGGTAGTGGTAAAATACGTTAATCTTGGCTGGACTAACAATAGCGAAGGCACCTTTCGACAACGGATCTGACAGTGAGGGATGAAAGCTAGGGGCGCAAAATGGATTAGATACCCATGTAGTCCTAGCCGTAAACACTGCACACTAAACATCGGGATCTCCTCGCGAGATTCCGGTGCTGCACCGAAGGGGAAAAGTGTGCTACCTGGGAAGTATAGTCGCAAGGCCGAAACTTAAAGGAATTGGCGGGGGAATACCACAACGGGTGACGCGTGCGGTTCAATTAGATTCTACACCGTGAACCTCACCAGGACCGACAGCAGAATGAAGGTCAGTCTAAAGGGCTTACCTGACACGCTGAGAGGAGGTGCATGGCCGACTTAAGCCTGTGTCGTGAGATGACCGGTTAAATCCGGTAACAGGCGAGACCCGTGTGTATAGTTGCTACCTGGAGAAGGAGCACTCTATACAGACTGCCTTGGTAACAAGGAGGAAGGTGCGGGCTACGTTAGGTGAGTACGCCCCGAACGCCCTGGGCTACACGCGCGCGGCAATGCTAAATGCAATTGGATGCTACTCTGAAAAGAGACGCTAATCCCCTAATATTTAGCTAAGTTCGAATTGAGGATTGAAACTCATCCTCATGACGCTGGAATCCGTAGTAATCGTTCGTTATCAGCGAACGGTGAATAAGTCCCTGTTCCTTGCACACACCGCCCGTCAAACCAACCGAGTTCTGCATTGATGAGGCTCTTCGGAGACGAGTCTTTGTAAGACAAGGTAGGTTAAGTCGTCACAAGGTCACCGTAGGGGAACCTGCGGTGGGATCACCTCCTAAAAAATATATAAATTTTTTGAGATAAAAGCAGCTCGACGTATTTTATGTTCATTAACATAAATAGAAAACATTAAAAATGGACAGAAATTAAGTTGGCTATTGGTTCGTGAGCCCGCTTGGAAATAATAAAAAATTTGTCAAGCAAACTCACTCAGGGCCTGTAGTCTAATGGCAGAACACATCGTTTGCAACGATGATATCCGAGTTCGATTCTCGGCAGGTCCACTTAATGTTTTCTGAAATCAAATTCATACTCACAAAAACCTTTGCGTTTTTGATTGACGATGAACTTAGCAAAGAGATTTGCTACGGGAGCCTGAGAATATTCAATGAGGCGACAGAAAATTTTCCACAGCACGTCTTATCTTTTGATAAGACAGACAAATATGATATATAAACAAACTGTTGGATGGATAGCTTGGCTTAGATTTTGACGAAGGACATGGCAAGCTGTGATAAGTTGCGGCGAGCTGCACGCAAGCATTGAACCGCAAATTTCCTAATCTGTGAACAGCACGCATGCCGAGAGGCAGAGTCACGCCGGGAATTGAAGCATCTTAGTACCGGCAGGAAAAGAAAAAATTTTTGATACCCTTAGTAGCAGCGAGCGAAAAGGGCACAGGGCGAACTGAATCTTTCCTCGAAAGAGGAGTAGAGATGTGGTTGGATATTGCTTCTTCATTAGTGAGTTTAACTTCTCTGGAACGAGAGGCCTCAGAGGGTGAGAGCCCCGTAAACTAAACTAATATGAAGCTTTCCTATTGAGTAGCACTTCCCGGATTGGATGTGTGAATACGGCAGAATTAACTGCCAACCCTAAATATTGATCTAAGTCCGATAGCGCATTAGTACCACGAGGGAAAGCTGAAAAGTACTCTTAACAGAGGTTGAAAAGACTTGAAATCCAACAGTGACAATATTGTTACGGCCCGCAAGGGTTGTAACGTACGTTTTGAAGAACGGGCCAGGGAGTTTATTTATGTGGCGAGGTTAAGTTTTACGAAGCCGTAGCGAAAGCGAGTCTGAAAGGGCGCGAGTCACATGATTAAGACCCGAAGCCGAGTGATCTATCCCTTTACAGGACGAAGTTCTCCGAAAGGAGTATGGAGGTCCGAACCAGTGTTGTGTACATGCACTTGGATGATATGGGAATAGGGGTGAAAAGCCACTCTAACTCGGCGATGGCTGGTTCCTGCCGAAATATATCTAAGTATAGTCTTGTATTACTTGCTTGCGAGGTACAGTACGGATAGAGTTCGCAGAACCTTCTGGTTACGGAACTCTTTCCAACTCAGAACTTGCAAGCTGCAAAATACAGGAATCAGGGCCGGCGCGTAAGGCGCTGTTCCGAAACCGAATTAACGGAGCCTGTGGTTAAGGTCCCTAAATTATGCTAAGTGTGTTAAAGGTTGTCTTTAACCTGAGACAGTAGGGAGGTAGGCTTAGAAGCAGCCACCCTCTAAAGAAAGCGTAACAGCTCACCTATCGAGGTTCGAGGCGCCGAAAATGGACGGGGCTAAGCATAATACCGATACCACAGACATACTCAGTAGAGTATTGTAGTAGGCAGGCGTCTTTTTTGCTGAGAAGCATTTTCGTAAGAAAGTGTGGAGCAAAAAGGAATGCAGATCCTGGTGGAAGTAAGATCATATCCTATCGAGAATATAGGACGTCGTAAGAACAAGGTTTCCTCGGCAATACAAATTAACCGAGGGTTAGTCGGTACCTAAGTCTTGCCTTAACTGAGCACGATGAAAGGACAGCAGTTTAATATTACTGCACTGGCTATTTTCGTTTAGTGCACGAAAACAACTTCGAGATAAGCGGATTCGTGAAAGCGGACCCGGTGAACAAATGTGTGGAGCGTAATGCTTAGATACATATGAATTCATCTGGCGTAAGTTCGTTGATTCTTAGAGTCCATGAAAAGTTTGTGCATAGAAAATAGTTTAGCCGTACCAAGAACCAACACAGGTGTTCTGGCTGAGAAGGCTAAGACGTGTAAGGAGAAACTGGTTAAGGGAATTCGGCATATTAGCCCCGTACCTTCGGTATAAGGGGTGTCTACTCTTGTTTCTGACTAAAAAGAAGCAAGTGTAGATTGCAATAACAAGGACCGCCCGACTGTTTACCAAAAACGTAGCCAAGTGCTATGCCGAAAGGCTTTGTATACTTGGTGAGACCTGCCCAGCGATGGTGCCTAAAACCTCTTTTCAAGGAGGCTAAAGCCCATCTAGCGGCGGGCCTAACTCTGAGGCTCTTAAGGTAGAATCGCTGCCTTACATTTTGTTGAAAAATAAAATGCTCCGAGCAACAGAGAATAAATTGATAAACAATAATTAAACCATAGGAGAAAATCTAGCTATTTGCTGGAAACTCTCAGTGAAACTTTGTAGGAAATATTTCCGCGAGGAAATCAAAAACTAAAAATCAAAGTGGAGAGACAATCAGCAGGAAAGATTTCTTATTAATCAAAAAAACAATGTAAAAATACTTGTTTTTTGGATGCTCAGAAATTAAAAATTTCTGACATTTAAGAAAAATCCTCAGAGACTGAACGCTAGACATCTTGAAAGAGATGAAGTTACAGTCCGAACTTTATGGCGACATAAAGACCTCAAAATCGCAAGATTTTGATGGCACAGAAAATTAACATTTTCAGTGTTAACAAATAATTAAGCGTAATGCCTTGTCGTTTGAATAGCGACGTGCATGAATGGTTTAACGAGACGGTCACTGTCCCTAGCCAGAACCTTCTGAACTCATTTGTCCGGTGAAAAAACCGGAATCGTCTAGTGGGAAGCGAAGACCTTGTAGACCTTTACTGCAACCTGTTACTGTAACTTTACGAAAAGTGCACAGAATAAGTAGGAGAATACGCGTAGTTTCGGCGAGGCGGCATGTCAACAGTGTAATACTACTTATTTTTTGTGAAGCTACTTACTCGCAAGAGGACACTGGCAGGCGGGCAGTTTGGCTGGGGCGGCACCCTGCAGAAAAAATATCTGTAGGGCCCAATGACAAGCTCATCCGGCTTGGAAACCCGGAGTAGAGTGCAAGAGCAAAAGCTTGTTTGACTGTATTCTGAACAGTAAAGAAATCAGAGCTGAAAGGCTGGTCTAGCGAACACACAATGATTTTTAATAGATCATGTGTATGACAGAAAAGGTACCTCAAGGATAACAGGCTCGTCGCGCCCGATAGTTCACATTGACGGCGCGGTTTGGTACATCGCCGTCGGCTCTTCCTATCCTGGTTGTGCATAAGCAACCAAGGGTGCCGGAGTTCACGCATTAAAAGGGATCGTTAGCTGGGTTAACAACGTCGCGAGACAGTTGGCATGATATCTACTAGACGCGTGATTGAGTGAGTGGAATGAGTCCATAGTACGAGAGGAACTGGACCCAGAGGCCTCTGGTCTAGCAGTTCTCAAAGGGAGGCTGCGCAGCTACGCCTTGTATGGATAAGAGCTGAATGCATCTAAGCTCGAAGCCATCCGCAAGACTACTCAATTAAGGCCGTTAAAGAAGATAACGTTGATAGAGTTGGTGTGTAAGGCCCAAGAACCCGAGGGTTTCAGCACGCAACAACTAAAAGCCTTAAAAAATTTTATTTGGAAAATGCTGTGGAAAATTTTCTGTCGCTGATTTTGTTGTTTTTAAAATTTGAAATAAAAACAAAAAGATTTCTTGAATGTTTATGACAAGACGGAAGTCTCGAGAATTACAAAATTAACCTATATGAATACGATGTTTTTTCTCCATCATAGAAAAAATAATTCAAATATGCCTCTTCTTTATCCCTTCCAAGTTCAGTCAATAAAAATGTGTTATCAGAAAATATAAGCACATCAAAATATTCTGGTGGACGTTCAATCTTTTTTGTTTTATAATTATATCTCTTTGGTAGTTTTATCTGCCTGTGTTCCTGAATTGTTTTTCCGACTATGTCATCAAGGACAAAGTCAGAATGAGAACCTCTTTTCGCCAGCCACAAAATAAAATCATTAGTAAGTTCTTCTTGTTGTCTTTCAGGCATAATTATTCAGCAATAAATTAGAATATAAAGATTATTGCAGCAAAGAGCAAGGAAAAACCTTTTAAACCATCTATTCTGCTTTATACTGGCAAGCAGGATAGCCAACTTCGGAAGCCAAGTGTTTCAATACACAAGATATCACATAATATCTGGTTCTGAGGAAGGTCCGCACACTCGTGTCGCAAGACACGCTCGAAAGAGAATCACCCTTTGAAAAAAGGATTGCTGTGAGGCAAAGCTCCGCAACAGAAACGACACAGCTCTCGTTGAGTAATGAATCAAGCGAGGAACTTAGACGCGAGAGATATGATGAAACGTCGAAATTCCACAAAGGAATTTCGGGGTCCCAAAAATCTGCAAAGATTTTTTAGGACGGGCGACTTGATTGGTGCAACGCTAACCTTCGGGTACGGCGGCATAGTAGGATGTTGGCATGTTCCTCTCTTCGGAGGGAACAACAGAATGTGGCCTATTTCCTGCTTGCTTTTTTTATTTTTAGCAGGAAATAGATGTTTGTAAAAAAGAGTTAATGTAAAAAATACTAAGACACCAGGGCAATCATTGTGTTGCATCGAGAATGAATGGTTGAAGCCTGTTCACCCCGATGGGTAAAATTGTTTTAAGGTTAATTCTAAAGATTTAAAAAACAACTGTTCTTGACTTTTATAATGGGCGCGTAGCTCAGAGGGAGAGCACACGTTTGCTATAAAACAGCAATGTGAAGCTGAAGTCCCTTGAGCAGTAACCGTGGAGTTGTTTTCCAAAAACAATGCGGAATGTCGGGAGTTCGATTCTCCCCGCGCCCATTTCATTCTCCGCACCGAGGAATGCTTTCAAGCGTCCGCAGGAAGAGAGAATGAAATTAGTCCGAGAAAGGTTTATAAAATAAAATATCTTATACAGAAGATGCAAAAAAGAGGCGCTATAGAGATGAGCATCAGCACAATCATTATTATTGTGCTTGCTGTCGCGATGCTGATTTTTGGAATGATTTTCATAAGAAGCATTATGTGCTCTGGAATTGTTATAAGCGAACAGGTAAGCTCAAATGTCCAAAACCAGATAAGAGGATTATTTGGCGCGAGTGACTTTGGTGTTCTGTGCATGGGCGAGAAAGGAGAACAGATAAAGCTTGCAGATGGCGGCAGGAGGCCAATTGTCTGCGTGTTCAGAACAGTAGATGGTGGAAAATATAATGTAACACTCAAAGAAATTAAAAGTATATCAGGGGTTCCTACTGCAAATGTTCAAACCTGGGTGATAGACAGTGGATTTAACGGAAATGTAAAAGTAGGCGAGGATACACAACCAGTTGCTATGTTAAATATACCTCAGAATACTCCAGCCACATCTTTGAAAATGACATTTGAAGTCACAGGCCCTAATGGTGCTCCTGAGACGCATAATTCATTCATTGACATAGCTCATGTAGGTGCATTCACATCTGCAATCTGCTAAGTTAAATTTTAAAACTCAATTCTCATTAGATTAAAATGCTTAAGCTATACAACACGCTCACAAGAAAAAAACAGGCTTTCAAGCCAATTAAAGACAAGGAAGTCAGGATGTATGTATGCGGGCCGACAATCTATGATTACGCTCATATTGGAAACTTCCGGGCTTATGTTTTTTCTGACATAGCGAGAAGGTATCTTGATTATCTTGGATTTAAAGTAAAAAGCGTGATGAATCTGACAGACATAGATGACAAAACAATAAAAAGAAGCCAGCAAGAACATATTAAATTAAGCCAGTTAACAGCAAAATATGAAAAAGCTTTTCGTGAGGACATTGATGCTTTGAACATAATCAAGCCTGAAGTTATGCCCAGAGCGACTGAGCATATAAAAGAGATGGTGGCAATAATTAAAAAACTCCTTGAGAAAGGGTATGCATACAAGACAGATGATGGAATTTACTTTTCTATAAAAAAATTTAAGGATTATGGAAAATTTGCGCATATTGACTTTTCCAATCTTAAACAGACAGAACGGATGAGGAAAGACAGTTATGAAAAGGAAGAGGCAAGAGACTTTGCGCTGTGGAAATTTTATACAAAAGACGATGGAGATGTTTTCTGGCAGACAGAACTTGGCAAAGGCAGACCTGGCTGGCATATTGAATGCTCGGCAATGTCAATGAAATATCTTGGAGAACATTTTGATATCCATACTGGCGGAATTGATCTTGTGTTTCCGCATCACCAGAATGAAATTGCGCAGAGCGAGGCTGCAACAGGCAAGAAATTTGTTAATTACTGGCTTCATAATGAATGGCTGCTGGTTGACGGAAAAAAGATGTCAAAAAGTATTGGAAATTTTTATACATTGAGGGATTTGACAGAAAAAGGATTAAAGGCTATTGCACTGAGATACCTTTATCTCTCTGCACACTACAGGACACAACTCAATTTTACAATCGAGAACTTGCAGAACGCACAAAATAGCTATGATAGATTGAAGAACATTATTTCTGAGCTTAAAGATGACAAGAAAGAGAATGAGAAATATTTGAAAGAATTTGAAAAAGCAATGGATGATGATTTGAACACTGGAAAAGCATTGCAAGTGCTATGGGAACTTCTGCGAGATGAGAAAGCCAGCGGAAAGTATCAAACAATAAAGAGGATGGATGAAGTTTTTGGACTTCGTTTATTGGAAAAAGAGAAACTTGAGATTCCTGCTGAAATTAAAAAACTTATCAATGAAAGAGAGAAAGCCAGAGTGGAAAAGAATTTTGCCCAGTCTGACAAATTAAGAAAAGAGATTGAGAAGAAAGGATGGCATATTGATGATACAAGCGAAGGGCCCAAGATAAAAAAGCTGTAATTTGCTTAAGATAATTTTATAAATTCGGTGTTGCTTTACAGTATATAAAAGAGGATGAAAGAACAGGATTTTCTGGATTTTGGCTATAAGCCAAAGAAAAATGACTTGATTTGTCTATTCAGAATAGAGCCTGCGAAAGGCATAAGTTTTGACAAAGCTGCTGCGAACATTGCGCTCGAGTCAAGTGTTGGCACATGGACAGAAATCAAGGAAAAAGATTATGTCAGAGAGCTTGCTGCCAAGGTTTTCTGGAAAAAAGGTAATTTTGCCAAGATTGCATATCCTGCAAGACTTTTCGAGAAAGGGAATGTTCCAAATATCCTGTCAAGCATTGCTGGAAATATTTTTGGCATGAAAGCTGTCACGAATTTAAGACTGGAGGATATTCATTTTCCTGACTCAATTTTAAAAAGTTTCAAGGGGCCTGCATTTGGAGTTAAAGGCATCCGAAAGTTCATGAAAGTATACAACAGACCTTTAGTTGGCACAATAATAAAGCCAAAGCTTGGATTGAACTCGAGCGACCATGCAAAATCAGCATATGAAAGCTGGATGGGAGGATGTGATTTTGTCAAGGATGATGAGAATCTTTCTAGCCAGGATTTCAATAGATTTGAAATTCGGTTGAGAAAAACATTAAAAATGCTGAGAAAAGCAGAGAAAGAAACTGGCGAGAGAAAAGCGTATCTTGTCAATGTCACTGCAGAGACAAATGAGATGCTGAGGCGCGCGAGACTTGTGAAAAGACTTGGTGGAAAATATATTATGATTGACATTCTGACAGAAGGCTTTGGTGCTTTGCAAACTTTGAGAGAAGCTAATTTAGGACTTGCAATTCATGGACACAGGGCAATGCATGCTGCACTTACAAGAAACAAGAAGCACGGAATAAGCATGATGGTTATTGCTGATTTGGCAAGACTGATTGGAATAGATTCATTGCATATTGGAACTGGAATTGGAAAACTTGAAGGAAAGATAAAAGACATCAAAGAGATTGAAGAAGAAATTGAGGATAAAAATGTCAAGGAAACTTCAAAGAGACTGAGCCAGAATTGGGGCAGAATAAAGCCAACAATTGCGGTTTCATCTGGAGGTTTGCATCCCGGACATGTTCCATTCTTAATTAAAAATCTTGGAAAAGATCTTGTAATTCAGGCTGGCGGCGGAGTTCACGGACATCCGTGGGGAACAAGAGCTGGTGCAATTGCAATGAGGCAAGCAGTGGATGCTGCAATGAAAAAAATTCCATTAAATGAATATGCTAAAACTCATGCTGAGCTGAAAGCTGCGCTTGATTTCTGGAAAAAGTAAGATGAAGTATAGAAAAGGAGTTTTCATTGTTGTTTACAGAACTGCAAGGAGAAAGAGACTGTATCTTGTTCTGCATCGCAAGCTGCACTGGATTGGCTGGGAGTTTCCAAAAGGTGGAATGAAGCATGAAAGTATACTTCATGGTGTGAAACGAGAGTTGAAAGAAGAAACAGGCTGTAGTGCTTTGAGGATAATAAGATACTCGGGGCATGGCAAATACAAGTATGATAAGAAACTTGCTGACAGGAGAAACCTGCTGGGACAGACTTATGATTTATTTTCTGCTGAAATTGATTGCAGAAAAATCAGGCTTGACAAGAAAGAACATTCAGGTTATCGCTGGCTGAAGTTTAAACAGGCATTGAAAATACTAACATGGCCTAATCAAAAGAAGTGTTTGAAGATTGTGGAAAGGGTTTTAAGATAAAATTACTCTAATAATTTCTGCATGTTTTGATAGCCATCGCGATATACATTTGATTGGAACCAACTTTGATTTATATCGCAAGTTCTCTCAGAGAATGCTGCAGCATAACCAAAGTCCAACATCTTTCTCAAAAGTGCTTTTTGTTCAGGAGATAGTTTGCTCTTAGGGATGCTTTTCTTTAAGTCGGCTTCTAGTCTAGAGTACACATCGCGCGTATCTTCTGGTAATGGCATAGGAATAAAATTGAGTTAAGGGGTTTAAAAGAATTGTTATAATGAAAAGATAGTTTTAAAATCCGAAGTTCTTAGTAAATAAAATGGAATTGACAAAGTTCAGGAAATTTGAAACTTCAAGCGGAAAAATAGTTCTTGGCGGCAGGAATGCTGAAAACAATGAAGCGCTTATTAGCCAGGTTAAGAAAGATGAGATAGTTTTACATACAAAATCTCCTGGCTCGCCATTTTGCAATATTAAAGGCAAGGCTAGCAAGGAAGATATTTATGAAGCTGCTGTCTTTTGCGCAAAATACAGCCAGGATTGGAGAGACAATCATCGAGATGTTGAAATTCATGTTTTTTCAGGCAAGGACGTCTGGAAAGAAAAGGACATGAAGCTTGGAACTTTTGGAGTAAACAAGTTTAAAATCATAGTTGCGAAGAAGGCGGATATAGAAAAATTTGAGGCAGAACAATGATAAGAAGAGTACCAGAAATACAGATTGGAAAGAATGGCTTGACAGAAGGAACCTTTGGAATACTCAGGAACATGTTCAAGAACCATGAAAATGTCCGGGTTTCAATATTAAAATCAGGCACAAGAGACAAGGAAGAAGCTGAGAAAATTGCGAAGCAGATTGTCGAGAAGTTAGGCAGAAATTATACTTACAGGATTATAGGATTTGTAATTGCATTGAAGAAGCTGAGAAAAGTCAAAGGATAGTTTTATAAATCCCTTTTGTGAGATTGATTTAGGTTTTACGACTTCAAGTCGTTCTAATGCTGCAAAGCATGACCTATTAGAAAAATGACATCAGTATATGAAGCAGAACCCAAGAAGTTTTTATCCAAACTAGCTGGAGAACTTAAAAAACTGGATGAGTTCAAGATGCCTGAGTGGTCTCTTTATGTTAAGACTAGCACTGCAAGAGCAAGGCCTCCTATAGAGAATGATTTCTGGTACACAAGGGCTGGCTCAATCTTAAGACAGATTTATTTCAGGGGTGTTATTGGTGTCAACAGATTAAAGACAAAATACGGTGGAAGAAAGAAGAGAGGAGTGAAGCCTGCTGAATTCAGAAAAGCTGGTGGAAAGATTATCAGAGTTATATTACAGCAGGCTGAGAAAGCAGGACTTGTAGAAAAATCAAAGAGCAAGAAAGCCGGAAGACAGCTGACAAAGAAAGGAAAAGAATTTTTAGATAAAATTGCTGGAGAATCAAAATGACTAAATGTTATCAGAAGAAAATCAAACTTGCTATTCATGGACGAAGGACAAAGTGGGCTCCGTTCTGGGCTGTAATAAGAAAATACGGCAAGGGCAAGAAAGTCCATGCAAGCCAGATGACAAGAATAAGAAGAAGCTGGCACGGAACCAAGCTTAAGCTTAAGCCAAGAAGAGTACACAAGGAGTATGTAGGATAATGGTTGAAGAAAATAAACTTGTTTTGGAAAGAGAGTATGTTGTTCCTCTTAGAGAAGCATTCAGGGAAACTGCATTCTACAGAAAAACTCCCAAGGCAATAAAAGCATTGAAGATATTCATTGCAAAGCACATGAAGGTTGAGGAGAGAGATACTGATAAAGTCAAGATTGACAAATTCTTGAATGAACAAATGTGGTTCAGGGGAATAAGGTATCCTCCGGCAAGAATTAAGGTCAAGGCAAAGAAATATTCTAACGGCATTGTAACTGTTGAACTTTCAGAAATGCCTCAGGCTTTGAAGTTCAAGGCTGAAAGCGAGAAAAGACGAGCTGAAAATAAGCCCAAAGTCAAAGGTGAAGCAAAGCCAGAAGAGAAAAAGCCAGAAGAAGAAGAGAAGCCCACAGAGGAAAAGAAAGCAGAGAAAGAGAAAGAAGAAAGCGGTGCAGCACAGGAAATAAAGGCTACTAAACAGGAAGCAAAGCAGTTCAAGCACGAAGTTGCTGAGAAGCACCAGATAAAACAACCATTGAGAGTATCATCCTTGAGGAAATAAGATTCTTGAATAAGAATTATTAATATAGAACTATCAATCCTGAGGAATATTTTAAAAGCAAGTGTTATGTTTTATAGAAATGAAAATCAATCTTGACAAAATCAGGAAAGAAAGGCCGATTAATGAGCTTTTGGAATTTTCAATTATAAATCTTGACAAGCCAAGCGGACCGACAAGCTTCCAGGTTGCTGAAATGGTTGGAAAGATAATTGGCGCGAGGAAATTTTCGCATTTTGGAACACTTGACCCAAAAGTTACTGGTGTTTTGCCTGTTGCTTTGAATCGCGCATGCAAACTTGCGACATGGTTCATGAAGAAAAAT
>JBGQNO010000007.1:0-37742 GCA_041501125.1 Candidatus Nanoarchaeia archaeon | reverse complement strand
TTTTTTCTTTTTCCTTGAAATAAGATGCGAATGTCTTACATAATAATGTTTAAATACCTCCGAGGATATTGAATAATAATAAAAGAGGTATATGAAATCTATAAAAGGGGAAATCTCGAACAACTTTTTGGCTTTATTAGTGGTAGTAGCAATAGTTGTTGTATTAGCAGGATTTATGATGCCTGCTAAGATAACAGGAAACGCTGGTAATGAGGGAACTCTTTATAGTGTAATTGGAGAGGTAACTGGAATCAATTTTACCAATGATACAATAAACTTTGGAACCATCTCAATACCAAGTATGGCTCCTTCATGTGAGGTAGACACTGAAAGCAATACAAACTGCAGTGGAGCAACTGCACCTGCAAACGGGTTTGTTGTGGAAAATACAGGAAACAAGGATGTTGCTCTTTTACTTGCGACAGGAAAAGATGCAACTGACCTTTTGGGCGGAACAACTCCAACTTACCAATGGAAAGTCAGTGACAAAGACGCTGGTGCATGTACTGATGCAGCAAATGCATATGTGAATGTAAATAAAACAGCGCCAGGAACAGAAATCTGTTCTAATTTTTCGTCGCCGCAGGCTAGGGATGAACTTAATATAAATGTAAAGCTTGTAGTTCCTTCGGATGCGGCACCTGGTGCAAAGACAGATACGTTTACAGCAACTGCGACTGCAATAGTATAAAGCTGAACTAACTTAATTTTCTTTTTTCTTGTTATTATTAAAGCTGGATTGAATAAAAATGTTTAAATACCATCGGAGACTATATAAACAGAAAGGAGAAAATGAAAAAGATTTTTTGTTTTTTGATTGTTGTTATACTGATGCACGGAGTATTTGCACTAGGCATAAGTCCTGCAATACTAAGGTACACTTTCAATGCAAGTGTTCATGACACTGTTGACTTGACTGTCATGGGCGGCGATATTACTACTCTTGCAAAGTATATTGCTGGTGATGATGAGCAGTTCAGGAGCGCCATAACACTTGGCGAGTTAAAGGCGTCCGGAGGAGATATTATTCTGCCTGTAACTATTGATTTTAGAAAAATAGACATCACTAACATAACACCAGGCACCCACAGGATGCTTGTCGGAGTCAAGGAAACAGCTGGAGAAGGGCAGTTCGCTGCACTAGTTGCAATACAGGTTCCTGTATATATTTTTGTGCCTTTTGAAGGAATATTATTTGATGCCAGGATTAGTATAACAGATGTGAAGCTTGGTGAGCCCGGCAAAGCAATTGCAATAGCAAAAAATCTTGGAAAAGTGCCGATTACTTTAGTTCCATTGTTCATAATATCTGAAACCGGCGGAGAAGAGAAAATAAGAATTCCTATTGCCGAGATTCAGCTGGCATCAGGGGAACAGCAGGAGATATCAAGAACATTCAGCTCAGATGATTTGAAAAGCGGTTCGTATACATTAAGATTCACTGCACAGATTAACAATATGACACTAAACAAGGAAGTACAGTTCAGGGTAGGAAATGTTGACCTGGAAATTATTTCTGTGAAACAAAAATATGCTGTAAATAAGGTTGAGCAGTTTGTAATGAAAATCAGCAACAAGTGGAATGAGGAAGTGAAAGATGCGTATGCTGAAGTAACTATCTCTAATAATACAAAGGTTGCAAGCTTCAAGACTTCGTTTTTTGATGTTCCTGCATCAAGCTTCAACCAGAGTGCAGAAGTCAAGCAGTATTTTGACACCTCTGGAATTGCGCCTGGCAAGTATACAATGAACGTGACTGCATTCTTTGGCAGCAGCGCTGTAAGCCAGAATTATGATGCTGAATTCGTGAAGTCGGCTGGAAGCACGATTTATATTGTCGGTGCAATAGTCTTGGCAGCAGTCATAGGT
Source organism: Candidatus Nanoarchaeia archaeon (assembly GCA_041501125.1). GTDB lineage: Archaea > Nanobdellota > Nanobdellia > Pacearchaeales > GW2011-AR1 > JBGQNO01. Next base: position 35,873 of record JBGQNO010000007.1, on the reverse strand, counting down.
GTTATTTTCTTGCTGATAAGGAAAAAGAATAAAAAGTCAAGGAGATAGACTTTATCATGAATAAAAAAACAAGTCAATATGTGAAACTTATTGTGGTTATTGTATGCTTGATTGCAATTGTCTCAAGCTTGACTGTATTATTCTATCATCTTATATCTGTAAAGAAAGTAATAGAGTATGATGCTTATCTTAATGTTTCCAATAAAATTGGATTCGATGTCAGCCCTGATTATATTCACTTCGGAACTGTTATGCCTGGCGGAAGTTCTACAAAGAGAATGACTCTGATAAATAAATACGGCAGTCCGCTTAAGATACAGGCAAAGGTTACTGGAGATTTAAGGGGATTGATTAATTTTGACTTGGGAAACTCGTCTACAATCTATCCTGGAGTGAACAAAACAATATACATGACAATTCTTGTGCCTGAAGGAATGCCGTACGGAAATTACGCAGGCAAGGTGCAAATAATCTTCAGAAGATTTTAAAAATATATTTAGGGTCAGTAAAACAAGAATTCTTGACGCTTGGTCAATCATTCATCTACGATGCCTCAATTACCCTAACAAAAGAATAGATTGCCCCTGTAACCTCGCAAGGCAAATTGTTTGGTGTTAATAAACATAATAAATTAAGGAAGAGTGTCATTGACATATACATCTAGTATAAGTTGTGTTGGCGCACCGATGTGCGAATCGTCCCATGCCCTGAACAATGGCTGATATGGCTGATTTACTGATGGGGTGTCGCCTTGATCACTATGCGGAGTCCATCTTAATGTTCCTCCATCTACAGAAGGCGTCCATCCAGAGTTTACTGGCTGCGAATCAATGTCAAGATCTGTATAAATTGTGTCAAACTCAGGGTCAGTAGCAGTTATTGTTATTTCAAGCGCATCGCCTTCATTTATTGTAATAGGAGTATTTGTGTATGGCGAACCATTGACCAAAACAACAGGAGTGTTAAAATAAGGAGGGTCATTATTTACTGGCGGCTTGTCTGGACCAGAACTCATTTTGCATCCAGAAGTAATTCCAAGCAATCCTGCTAGACCTATTATAGTAATGCCTTGCTTCAGTTTATTGACTAAATTCATATAATTCATAGGACTCTGTTATTTATAAATCTTACGATTATTACTTATTATTAAGTAGTTACAAATTACTCGGATTCTTCAAGCGAGGGTTTGCTGCTTGGGTTAGTTGATTTTCCCGACGCTATGACATCGTCTATCCTCAGAATCATCATTGTGAAAGGATTTAAGTTTTATGGTAATGAAGTGGTAGATTGTTGTTAATTGCAAAATGCCTCACCCTACGGGGTTACAGGGGCAATCAATATCAAGCAAGTGCAATCAGCCAGATAGAACAATGGATGGTTGAGTGAGCGTTCAAAGAGTTTTTTACATTAATTCTTACTGGAAATTGCCTCAGAAAGCTAAGTTGTAGCAGGATATGAATAAGTATTTAAATCTAAATTCTTTTAAGTTAAAATAGCATAAAAAGAGAAAATGGCAGAAGAACAAATTATTTTTTCAGGCAAGCTGAAGCATTCTGGATTATTTGACTTTAAGGAACTTTACAAGTTTGCATTCGGCTTTCTCAAAGAGAACAAGGAGTACCTGATGATGGAGAAATCATATTCTGAAAAAGTGACAGGCGATACAAAAGAGATTGAGATTAAATGGGAAGGATTCAGGAAGATTTCTGATTATTTCAAGCTGATAATAAAGCCTGAATGGAGGATTGTTGCATTTACAACAGTCGAGGCTGAAAAGGACGGCAAGAAAGTGAAGATGAACAAGGGGGATCTTGAAATAGCAGTCAAGGGAATTCTTGTAAGGGACTGGGACAATAAGTGGGAAACTGGCGCTTTTGTAAAATTCCTAAGGTCAATTTATGACAAATATATAATCAAGAACAGAATAATTGAACTTGAGGACAAGATTTTTGGAGATTCTGATGAATTCCTTGCACAAGTCAAGGCATTCCTTGTTGTAGAATCAAAAAGATAAAATTAAAATGACTAAAAAAAGGTACAATCCGTTTAAGATGTTTGGAAGTTACTTAGGAGCTGTGATTGGAGCAGTTTTGTTTTTGATTGTAGGAATAGGAATACATACTTCTAAATTATCTGCAATTGTTGACGTTATGATAAAACATCAGACTACAATTGTCTCAAACTTATTTATAGTATTTTGTCTCGTTGCTGGCTTTATTGTAGGTTTTCTAACAGGCTGGGGAATCCATTCATTGTTTAGACTAAACAAAGGAGGTCGCAATTCCTCCCGCACTTAAAGTGTTGGTATCCTTGCAAATTTTATATGAAAAAGAGTCTGATAGCACTGATGTTTCTGGTTTCATTGAGCTTGCTGTGCGTCTGCCATGCAGAACTTGAGATTTCCAAGATTGCTGTCAAGGATGTCATAGTAACTGGAATTGGAAACCAGGCAGAGTTCATGCTTACCATCACCAATCATGGCGATTCAGACACATTTGAACTCTACACACTTGTCAGTGGAATTGATATCACACCAACAGAAAAATTCTTCATAGCCAAGGATGCTGAGAAAGAGATTGACATGAAAGTGACTTTCGACAATAAAATATTGAAAGGACAAGAAAGTTTTGGCTTTGAATACAGGATTGCCGGCGAAAAATCTGGCGTAACAAAAGATATTCTTTCAGTCCGGGTGTTCACGCTTGGAACTGCTGTTGTTGCAAGCTCGGATGATATCCAGTACAACCAGAAGGAAGCACGAATTACTATAAAAAACAGGGCAAATTACACTTTTCAGGCAATAGATGTGAATGTCAAGTCAGAATTTTTCAATGCAAAAGAAACTGTTGACTTGAAACCGTATGAGACAAAAAGTTTTACAGTTAACCTGGACCAGGACAGGCTTGCAAGAGCAGTAAGCGGCGAGTACCTGCTGTCATATAATGTTACAAAAGGCGATGTCTCAGGTAAAGGCACAAGCATATTCAATTTCCGCGAGCTGACCAGCATTAAAACCGACGAGAAAACTACTGGGCTGTTGACAAGAACATTTACATCAACAAAGATTAATCAGGGAAACTCAAAAGCTGTTGTCAGAGTTTATGTTGACAAGGGATGGTTTGCAAAGATGTTCACAACAACAAGCATAAAGCCAAGTGATACTGAAAAGAAAGGAAGTGTAACAACTTATATTTTCGAGAAAGAACTGCTGCCTGATGAAACCTTTACAGTCATTGTCAAAACAAGATACTGGATACCGCTGCTGCTTCTGATTGCGATTGTCTCAGCATGCTGGCTTTTCTTTGTTGAAGGAAGAAGACGCATATCAGTGAAGAAAAAAGTCATTTTTGTAAAAACAAAGGGCGGGGAGTTTGCGCTGAGAGTCGTGCTTTATGTCAGGGCTTTGAAACCTATTGAGAAAGTTACTATAATTGAGAAGATACCAGGAATAGTCAAGATATTCAAGAGATTCGGCGTGGTAGAGCCTACAAAGGTGGATGAGAAAGCAAGAAGGCTTGAATGGGAATTCGAGAAAATGGATGCTGGCGAGGAGAGAGTAATGAGCTACATAATATATTCAAAGCTTGGCATATTCGGCAAGTTCGAGCTTTCGCCTGCAACAGCAATCTATGACAAGGACGGCGAGACATTTGAGACAGAAAGCAACAAGGTTGTCTTCAACTACAAGGACAAGGCAGAAGAAGAGTGCAGATGCGAGATGGAGTAGTCAGCATCTGCAGGGGTTTCTAGAAAGAATTTGATGATTGATTATTAATGTGAAAATGATTTTACCCATCGGGGTGTAAGCAGCAGTATGTTTTACAGAACAGCATCCATAAGCAAAAGAATGGTTGAGCAAGCATACAAAGGCGTTTTATGCATTAACTCTTGCATATTCAACTCCCTGATTCCTTTGCCTGCTCAAATATGATTAGAAAAGCTTAAAAATGGGAGAGTATTATAGACATTAAGGATACTCAAAATCTGGCTCGAACGAAAGTGATAGAGCCTTGTTTGGGCTTCGGGGGCTCTGCCCTAATCCTTAAATAATCTTGCTTATGATTTCTATGACATCTTCCACTTCTTTTTTCTCAAGCACTCTTGTAACTTCAATTTTTCCCTGAAATACTTTGCGCGTATACATGCCAGCAAGAGATTTTGGCAGTTTTTCGCTGCTTTCAAACTCACTTCTTTTTCTGAATTTTATCACTCTGTCTAATACTCTCTTATTATTATAAAAATTTGAAATCTTCTGCAGATAATGTATAACTAATCTTTCTGGCCTGACATCTCTGCATAATAGAAGAGGGTTGGCTTCTGGAAAATCGCATAGTGCATTATATAACAAAAAGGAGTAAATTATAACTACGACTTTTTTATTGTGTTTTTTATTAGACCTTGAATCACCCAGAACTATAAATCTTCTTTTCAGCTCTTCCTTGTTAATCGCTCTTATCTTTATCGAGTATCTTCTTGAATCTCTTACAATTCCTAAAACCGTGTCCTCTTTCCATTTGTTGTCTATCTGCGTTGAAATATCAGCATGATAGAACTTGTCATAATCCTGAATGTCCATCTTGCGAATATATCTCTTTTCTTTTTAATTCTTTCTACTCTCCCAGCAGATTAAACCAGCATCAAGCGAATGAACGGTTGGAGAAGCGTTTGAAAGAGTTTTGGAATTAATGATAAAATCATGTAATTAACAATCTTTAAAAATACGCAAGTTCTTGAATAAATATCCCCTGGTAGCTCAGATCTTTACCTCAGGTAAAGAGAGCAATGGTAGAGCGTCTGGCTGTAGAATCCTACGGTGGATTATGGCATAAAGCCAAACATGAAACCTGAAAAGCCAATGCTGATACCGGAAGATCGGGAGTTCGACTCTCCCCCGGGGGACTTTATGTTTTTTCCATAAACGTTTTAAGCTTCTGATTCTTGGTTTTGATATGTCAAATACCAAATTCAAGAAAGGATTAGTGCCTTGGAATAAAGGTATTCCTATGAGAGAAGAATCAAGAAAAAAATTAAGTGAATCCCAAAAAGGAAAAGTTTCTTGGAATAAAGGAAAGAAAATTCCAGAGATGTCTGGAGAGAACCATCCAATGTTTGGAAAACATCATAGTGAAGAAAGTAAAAAGAAGATGAGTGAGGCTCATAAAGGAAAAGCCACTTGGATTGGAAAACATCATAGTGAAGAAACCAAAAGAAAAATAAGTGAAATAAAAAAAAGATTATATTCCGAAGGAAAAATAATTCATCCAATGAAAGGAAAGAAAACTGGAAAACCTGCATGGAACAGTGGGAAAAAAGGTTTGATTAGGAAAGATATGGGAAAACCATTACGGAGGATGATTAAGAATCTGATTGAAAGTAAACAAATATTATCTATTCTTATAGGCTTAGTGTTTATTTTGCTTTTAATTAACTTCTCTTCTGCTAAAACAACCATTTCTTCTTGTGGAACTATCAATTCAACAGGAGCATATAGCTTAAATCAATCCATAACAAATGCAAATGGAACTTGCTTGACCATCGCTGCTGATAATGTTAGTATTGATGGCGTAGGGTTTACAATAACAGGAAATATCAGTGCTAGCGGAAATAGCACCCGCATGGCATATACTGGTTTGAATATTATTAACATAACTATTGTTGGAACTGTCCAAGCAAAAGGTAGCGATGGTACTGGCGTGACGAATGATGGTGGAGATGTAACCGCGATTAATTCAATAATATCAACAATAGTTACATCGGGAGGGGTGATATGTGCTCAGAGTTGCGGTGGTGGAGCCGGTGGTAAGGTAATAGTTACCAATTCTAGCATAAATGTAATAACCACCTTAGGCAATGGCGAAGGTGGTAGTGGAGGAGATGTAATAATAACTAATTCAACAATAACAACTATAAGTGCATCGGGGAATGCTCCTGGATGTGGTGGAACTATAACAATAATAAACAGTCAATTAGACACAAACAATATTTCAATAACTTCATCAGGTTCTTGCCCTGGGGATGGTACTTTAATTCTTAATCAAACATCTTTTTATAATGCAAATGGTAGCATAAAGTTTAAGTATGTAAGTACTAAAAACACAGCATTCGCTTCAATCTTCAGTATCGCTAATAATTCTGCTTATGTCAACTCTATTGGGTATATTGACTATAATGTTGGTGCGAATGTTACTTTATTTGATATAGGCAATAGAGGATTTGCAAATGTCTCGATATTGAAAGATGGCGGTGTTTGTAGCGATTGTTATAATTTTACACCTCTTACTGCATCCACAGTTATCTTTAATGTTTCAAGCTGGAGCAATTATAGTATTGGCGAAGAGACGGATAGTATTACACCTCAAATTAATTTTACTTCACCTACACGTGCAAGTGGTTCTTCTCAGACATCAAAAGACATAGTGATTAATGTAACTTCATCTGATGCTAATTTAAGAAATTTTACAATATACTTATATAATTTGACACACTCATTAATAAATTCTTCATTAAACAATAGTGCCAACAATAATTATGTCTCTTTCAATAATTTAGCAGATGGAGTCTATTATTTCAATGCAACTGCTTATGACATTGCTGGAAATAGTAATTCTACAGAAACCAGAAACATAACAATATATACAGAAACTATAATTCCTCCCGGTGGCGGAGGTGGAGGTGGTGGTAGTACTCCACTCATAACAACTATTTCAGATACTGACCTTGCAAGCGGATACAGCCAGACCATGGGGATTAATAATGCTCTCAAATTTAATGTGGGTGGAGGAAGTCATAGCCTTACTGTAAAAAGATTAACAACAACTACTATAACAATAGAAATCACTTCAAATCCAATAAATGCTACAATGGCAATTAATGATACTCGCAAGTTTGAAATAACAGAGGATGGGTACTATGACCTTCAAGTAACTCTTAATTCTATTGCTAACGGAAAAGCAAACCTGACTGTACAAAGTGTACATGAACAAATAGTCAAACCAGCAGAACAAAAACAAGATCAGTTAAATGAGTCTGAAATCGAGAAACCCGAAGAAAAAGTGGATAATTTTATTATAAAAAATAAAATAATAATTTTGGTGGTAATAGTGGCTTTAGTTATTCTTGGAGTTCTTATTATAGCATTAAGAATGAAAAAGCAAGACTCCAGTAAAAAGAAAAGACAGATTTAAATAAAACCTTTTTACCCACTCTTTCCAATCCTGTTTTCAGGAGAAGGCATCTTCACACTGAGAACATTATAAATATCCTGCTCTGTCCTGCCTGCGATTCTTTTGCTGCCTTTGAACAAGCCGTATTCATTCAGCTTCATGCCTTTCTTTATTGCGATTTTCCTCAGCCAGATGTTATGCTCCTTGTCTCCTGTAAAATACAACAGGCCTGCGCCAAACTCAGATTCTGTAAAAACCCTGATGTCAACCTGCACATTTTCTTTTGTGATTATAGTTGCTTTCTCATTGCCTTTGCCGATGATTTTTTTAACAAATTTCATCTTCACAAATTTGCCTATTACTCTTTCTGGATATCTTGTCTTGACAACAATATCCAAGTCTCCGATTGTTGGCATTTTTCTTCTTAGTGAGCCTGCTGCAATAACTTCCTCGGTTTCTGGAAGTTTTTTTAATTCTAAAAGGATTTTGTCTGCGATTTTTCTGGCTTTGCTGTATGGAATTCTGCCTTTCTGTTTTCTCAATAATTCTATGCCTTGAAGAATATTTTGCTCTGACTTTTCTTTGAATCCTGGAAGCGAAAGAAGTTTGTGCGCTTTTGCAGCTTTCTCCAGCTGTTCTATTGATTTTATTTTAAGTTTCTCGTAAAACAACTTTGCTTTTTTTATTCCAAGTCCCGGAACATCAAGCAATTGGTAAAAACCTTTTGGCAAGGTTTTCTTTAATCTTTCCCATGAATCTATTTTGCCTGTTTCTATGTACTGGATGATTTTTTTTGCAAGTGCCTCTCCAACTCCTTGTATTTCTTCAATTCCTTTGATGCCTTCTCTCTTGTACAAAATATCTACGTCTTCTTTCAAGTTTTCAAGAGAACGCGCAGCTTTCCTGTATGCAATAGGTTTCCATGCAACACCCTGGGATTCAAGAACATCTGCTATGTGGTAGAATATCTGGCTAATCTCCTCTTTTTTACCCATGTTCATTTAAGGAGATTCGGATTTAAAAATTAAGCGATTAAAGAATTAATGCCATAAACGAGGGGACGCTTAAGCAACCATTCATTTTCTTTATCGGGCTGATTGCGCTCGCTTGATGAGGATTGCTACTTACACCCCGATGGGTAAAATATTTTTATATTAATGCTGGCTCTGAAGTTCAAGCGTTACCTGGTTGTTGTCATATTCCAGTTCCTCAGCTTGCGATTCTACTGAGAATGTTATTTCATCCAAATTCAGCATTGTTATCGGAACTCTGACATTCTCAACATTCAGAATCTTTCCCTCGCCGTAGTTTATATTCTTCATGTCAAAAGTATCTATTGTCTTGTTTCTCGACGACAAAACCAGTTTTATATCCTGGGATTCTGCCAATCCATCATTCCTTACTTCTATGTCAAAATTTATGTAAATTCCACGCTTGGATGCTGAGATATTTGATATTGCAAGGTCTGATAATTCTGGAATTGTGTACAAGCGCTTAATTTCCTGGGCAATATCATCAGAGAAAACCTGGCCGCAGTCTGTGACAGGATACATTATGCTGTATTTATTGCCTGAATGCTTTAAACCGAGGACATGCAAAAGTTCATGCAGTTCTATATTATACTTCCAGCACGGGTTCCATTTGTCATAGAAAAGAAGAATCTTTCCTTTTTCAATAATCCAGAAACTTCCTGTGGATACTGCGCGTTCAACTCCTCCCTCACCTGCTACAAAATATCCTGGAGCAGTATTATTGAAAGACTCATTTGACTGATTGCATGTGATAAAAATGTCAGGCTCGCTTATGGATTCGCGGAATTTGATAATATAATCTGTCTGGTTTTCTATTGCTGAGAATGCCTGTATCATCCTGTCTTTTTTTGCCTTGTCACAATTATCTTCTATGGAATATGTCAAAGTCTTATGGTTAAAAAGCATGTTTGGATAAAACTGCAGATTTCCAGTGTAGCTTGTTATGTTCGTAGGTATTTGCAAAATTGTGTTATGCTCAAGGCTGAAAACACTTCCTGGACTCATAAATGCAAAGAAAAAAATATTTAATGCAGCTAGGAAAAGCAGGAATGTTAATATTATAATCAGTGTCTTGAATAATTTCATGATATCAAATGAAAGAATGGATATTAAAATCTATTCACTTGAGAAGCTTGCCTGTTTCCATATACCACAAGTATAAATCCAGCTGTGCGAGACTCAAGTTAGCTTGCTTGGCTAGTTTTTCCAGAATTTTTTCAATTTTCAAGTATACTGGCTTGGTGATTGTCTTTGGCCTCTTAATCATCTTATTTCTGACAAGCAGGTCTATTATGTGAAAGTCTATAATTGCCAAGTTAGTAAAGCCGATATTTCTGAGAAAGTGGCTGGCTTCCTTCATTCCAAGTCCTTTAATATTATCAACCAGCCACTCCCGGGCTTGTTTTGCCTGCATTGCTCTTATGCCCTTCAGGGCATTCTGGCATGCTCTCGCTTCTACAATATAACCTGCTCTTGCATTTGGAAAACGATGTCCAAGGGCCTTAAGCCTTGTACTGAGATGGTGTTTTGAGAGTTTCTTTAACTTAGTGCCTAATTTTTTCTGTATAATTATGCATCTTTGTGCATTGAAATTAGCTGTAAGAAGGCAGAAACACAGCTCTGAAAATAAGTTTCTTGATGAAACTGATGCAAACTCGCGAATTCTGGCATTAACTTTTTTTGCCAATGCAGTTTTTTTCAATCGCATGAGCTTGGCGACGAGATTTTCCATGATAACGGATAATTCATGAATATTTAAAGTTATAACCGAAAGGTTTTTAAAGCAATTTTCAATTCAATTTATTATCCTTACGTTGTAATTGTTCAGTATTAATCTCAAAATGCACATACTTCAACCCAAACATTCAAAGCTCAAAGCGGATGAGACTCAAGAATTGCTAGAAAAATATAATATTTCTCTCTCTCAATTACCCAAAATCAAGATTGACGACGCTGGACTTCCAGAAGACTGCAATGTCGGCGATGTCATCAAGATTGAAAGAAAAGAAGAGGCAGGCACTAAAATCTATTACAGGGTTGTGGTTTAAGCATGGACAAACAGGACAAATATGAAATTATCAAGAAATATCTTGAACAGCACTCACTCGTAGAGTCAAACATCACTTCTTACAATAATTTTATCAACGCAAGGCTGCAGCAGATTGTCGAGGAGATTAACGAGATAAATGCCGGACTTGAGGAAGAGATTGAAATAAGGCTTGGAAAAGTTCATGTTGGAAAACCTAATGTGACTGAAGCTGACGGCGCTACAAATCTTATTACACCAACAGAAGCAAGGCTGAGAAATCTGACGTACTCGGCATCTGTTTATGGCGAGATAACAATCAAGCAGGGCAACCATTCTGAAACCCAGGAAGTTGAAATAGGAAGACTTCCAGTCATGGTCAAGAGCGATTTGTGCAACACGCACGGACTTTCTGAGGCTGAGCTTTTGAAAAATTACATAGACACTAACGATCCTGGAGGATATTTCATTGTCAATGGAAACGAGAGAGTAATGGTGCTTATGGAAGACCTGGCATCAAACCAGCCTTTCATCAATGTTTCGAAAGGCAGGATTGCACTGAGAATCTTCAGCCAAAAGGGAGCTTACAAGATACCAATTTCTATTTCTGAAAATAATGAGGGAATCATTGAAGTTAATTTCTCAAGGTTCAAGAATATTCCAGCGATAGTGCTGTTGAAAGCGCTTGGAATGACAAAGGACGAGGAAATTGCAAAGCAGATTGGAAAAGAGACAGACACGCTTGTCGTTAATATTTATGAGTATGCAAATCTGCAGAACAGCGAAGACAGCCTGATGCACATTGCAGAGAAATCTTCTCTTCAGGGAACAAAGAAGGAAGTTCTTGACAGGGTCAAGCAAAGAATAGACAGTTTCTTCATGCCCCACATTGGCGTAAGAAAAGAGGACAGGTATGAAAAGGCAGCAACCTTGTGCAAACTTATCAAGGAATTTTTCACTGCAAAGGGAAATCCAGCAATCAAGACAGACAGAGACCATTATGCCAACAAAAGAGTGAAGTTGTGCGGAGACCTGCTTTCTGACTTGTTCAGAGTGAATTTGAACATGCTTGTAAGGGACATCAGATATTCTTTGACAAAGACAATAAAGAGGAGAAAGATTTTCAGCATCAAGTCAATAGCAAAGTCTACATTATTTTCACACAGGGTTGAAAGCGCAATTGCAACAGGAAGCTGGATAGGCGAGAGGACTGGAGTTACACAAAATATGGACAAGACAAATTATTTGTCTATTTTCTCACAGCTTCAAAGAATCTCGAGCATTCTTCCCGGAGAACAGGAAAATTTCATGGCAAGAACTCTGCATCCTACTCACTACGGAAGATTCTGTCCTATCGAGACACCAGAGGGAACAGAAATCGGCTTGAGGAAAAACCTTGCTCTTCTTGCAAAAGTTTCCACTGCAATTGATTTCAATTCTGAAGAGCTTGTAAAAAATCTTGCAAAATGCGGACTTGCTGACTCAATTCCTGGAGGACTTGATGTTTTCCTGAATGGAAGATTCATCGGACTTGCAAGTCATGGATTCATGGAAGAGGTCAAGAAAAAAAGACGAGCAGGCGAGTTCCCAGAGGAAATTGGAATCAGGCATGATATTGACCTGGCTGCGGTATTTATTTCAACTGAAAGGGGCAGAGTGCTGAGGCCATTGATTATTGTCGAAAATGGGCAGAGCAAACTTGACGAGATTACAAAAGAAAGAGTCAAGTCAGGGGAAATGAGCTGGAAGGACCTTGTCAGGCAAGGAGTCATTGAATATCTTGATGCTGGCGAGGAAGACAATGCTCTTGTTGCACTGAATGAAGAGGACCTGACTGGAGAGCATACACATCTTGAAATTGATGGAATTGCTTCGCTTGGAATAATCACTTCTTTAGTACCTTTTTCAAATCATGACCATCCTCCAAGACTGCTCAGGGGAAGCAAGACACTCAAGCAAGCGCTCGGAATCTATGCTGCAAATTTTCCAGTAAGAATGGATACAGATGTCAATATTCTTCATTATCCACAGAAACCACTTGTCAGAAGTTTTGTTTATGATACACTGAACTTCTATCCTGCTGGACAAAATCTTGTTGTTGCAGTCATGGTTCATGAAGGATACAACATGGAAGACGCAACTGTTTTCAACAAAGCAAGCATTGACAGGGGTGTTGGAAGAAGCACTTACTTCAGGCCATACACTACAGTTGAATTGAATTATGCCGGTGGTTTGAAAGACCAGATAGTTATTCCAGAGAAAGATATTCCAGGATACAGGACAGAGGGCAGTTACAAATATCTTGAGGATGACGGAATTGCGTATCCTGAAGCAAAGATGAATGAGGGAGAAGTTGTCATAGGAAAGACAAGCCCGCCAAAATTCCTTTCAGAAGCCCGCGAAATCACAATCAGAACAAGGAAGGAGAACAGCCTTGCAATAAGGCAGGAAGAAAAAGGAATTGTTGACATGGTTGTTATCACAGAGGACAATGAAGGAAACAAAGTCATCCAGGTAAGAACACGAGACATCAGAAATCCTGAACTCGGCGACAAGTTCTCTGCACCGCACGGACAAAAGGGAGTTATTGGCTTGATAGTTCCTGAAAATGATATTCCATTCACTGCAAGCGGAGTCAAGCCTGATTTGCTGTTCAATCCTCACGGAATTCCAAGCAGAATGTCAGTAGGATACCTGATTGAACTGCTCACTGGAAAGATAGGCTCTATAAAAGGAGAGATTATGGACGGAACTGCATTCTCAAAAATAAAAGTTGAAGATTTGGAACAGCAGTTGAAAGAGCTTGGATTCAATTTTGACGGCAAGGAAAATATGTATGACCCTGTATCTGGAAAGCTGATGGCAGCAAAGATTTACGTCGGAAATATGTATTACCTGAAATTGAAATACATGGTAAGCAACAAGATACATGCAAGAGGCTCTGGAAAAGTAACGCTGTTGACAAGACAGCCTGTTGAAGGAAGAGCAAAAGGAGGCGCGCTGAGATTAGGAGAAATGGAGCAGCAGGCAATTGTAGCTCACGGAGCAAGCTTGCTTTTAAAGGAGAGATATGATTCAGACAAAGTCGTTATACATATCTGCGACAAGTGCGGCTCAATTGCAATACACGATTACATCAAGAACAAGATTAGGTGTCCTGTATGCGGCGGAAGCGATGCACAGCCGGTCGAGGTGTCGTATGCATTCAAGCTACTGCTTGAAGAAATTCAGAGCCTGCACATCAAGACAAATTTTGAATTAAAGAACAAATACGAATAAGGAGAAAACAAAATGGACATGGTCAAAAAACAAGTAAGGGCATTGTCCTTTGGATTGCTAAATCCTGAGACAATCAAGAAAATATCTGCTGCAAAGATAGTTACTCCTGAGCTGTATGATGTTGATGGTTATCCTGTAGATGGCGGCTTGATGGACCTTAGACTTGGTGCTGTTGACCCTGGAGTAAGGTGCAGGACATGCGGAGGCTCGCTGAAGGAATGCCTTGGACATCCTGGAAGCATTGAACTTGCAAGGCCAGTCATACATATTCATTACACTCCTTTGATTGAAAAATTATTGAAAAGTTTTTGCCACACCTGCGGAAGGCTGATGCTGAAAGAAATTGAAATTCCAAAATACAATTCTGCCGGCAGATTAAAGAGAGCGCAGAATGCCAAGAAATGTCCTTACTGCAATCTTGAACAGGAAAAAATCAAGGTTGAAAGACCAACTACTTTCTACTTGGGAAAGAAGAGAATCTTCCCGTCTGAGATAAGAGAGATGCTTGAAAGAATCAAGGACGAGGACTTAAAACTTGTTGGAATACACACAGGAACATTCAGGCCTGAGTGGGGGCTCCTGACTTTGCTTATTGTTCCATCAGTTACTGTAAGGCCATCAATCACACTTGAAAGCGGAGAGAGAAGCGAAGATGACTTAACGCACAAGCTTTCTGATATTATCAGAGCTAACCAAAGGCTTTGGGAGAATTTGAATGCTGGGGCTCCAGAAGTTATTATTGAAGACCTCTGGGATTTGCTGCAATATCATGTTACAACATTTTTTGACAACACTGTTGCAAAGATTCCACCTGCACGACACAGAAGCGGGCAGCCTTTAAAAACAATTGCTGAAAGAATCAAGGGAAAAGAAGGAAGAATCAGGCATAATCTTGCAGGCAAGAGAGTAAACTATTCGAGCAGAAGCGTAATCAGTCCGGATCCAAGATTGAATCTTAATGAGGTCGGAGTTCCTTTCGAGATTGCAAAGATTCTGACTGTTGCTGAACGCGTCAATACAATGAACATGGACAGATTGAAAGCTTTAGTTATGTCAGAGGTTTATCCTGCAGCAAATTATATTATCAGGCCTGATGGAAAGAGAAAGAAAATTACGCCAGAACTGAAACAGGAAATTATTGATGAACTTGTTCCTGGCTACATTGTCGAGAGGCATTTGCAGGACGGAGATATAGTATTATTCAACAGGCACCCAAGCCTTCACAGGCCAAGCTTGATGGCGCACTTTGTCAAGGTGCTTCCGTACAAGACATTCAGGATGCATCCTGCTGTTGTAACACCATACAATGCAGACTTTGATGGAGATGAAATGAATATCCACTCGCCGCAGACAGAGGAAGCAAGAGCAGAAGCCAAAGTGCTTTTGGAAATAAACAACAACCTTATGTCTGTGAGAAATAATACCAACCTTTTCGGATTAATTGCTGACGCACTTACAGGAAATTATCTTCTAGGAAATACTGAACTGACAAAAGCCGAGGCAGAACAACTTTTGTATGACAGCTATGTCGAGAAGCAGATTAACAAGAAGAAAATCAGCGGCACAGAGGTAATCTCGATGTGCCTGCCAAAGATAAATGCCAAGATAAAAACTGCCAAGTCAGAAATTGTTTTCACCAATGGCGAGCTGACAAAAGGATTGATTGACAAAAATGTTTTCGGCGCTGAAGACGGGCAATTGATTGGCGCAATTGACAGAGACTTTGGAAGAACTGTCGCAATTGATGTTTTAAGAAAAGTTTTCTCGCTTGGAACAAATTTCCTTACAAGAACCGGATTTTCTATTTCAGTTTCTGACTTCAAGGTAAATGAAAAGGTAAAGGAAGCAACAAAGAGAATAATCAAGGAAGCTGAGACAAAGACCCAGGAGCTGATTAATTCATATAATGATGGTTCAATCGAGCTTATTCCAGGGCAGTCCAAGGAAGAAAGCAGAGAAATCAAGATACTTCATGTCTTGAACGAGATAAGAACAAAGGTTGGACAGGTTGTCAGAGATGAATTCCCAGTCAACAATCCAATAAACTCGATGATATTGTCTGGCGCTAATGGTAATATTCTTAACATAACACAGATTGCATGCTGTGTTGGACAGCAGGCATTGTTCTCCAAGCGTATCAACTTCGGCTATACAAAGAGAACACTTTCATTCTTCAAGGAAGGTGACCTGAGTCCTAAGGCAAGAGGGTTCATTTACTCGTCTTATCTTGAAGGTCTTGAGCCATACGAGTTCTTCTTTGGAAGCATGACAGGAAGAGACGCGCTGATGGACACTGCACTCAGAACACCAAAATCAGGATATCTTTATAGAAGACTTGCTAATGCGCTGCAGGACTTGAAAATAGCGTATGACAAGACTGTAAGAGATGCAAGCGAAAACATAATCGAGTTCAAGTTCGGCGATGATGGCATAGATGTTTCTGAGTTGCATAAAGAAGGCGAAGTGCAGCCTGGTGAAGCAATCGGAATCATAACTGCACAATCATTCGGAGAACCATCAACACAAATGGCATTGAGCGTATTCCACTTTGCAGGAATCCAGGAAATGCAGATTACTCTTGGACTTCCAAGATTGATAGAGATATTCGACGCAAGAAGACTTCCTTCTACTCCTGTAACTGAGATTTTCCTGGAAAGAGATTATAATAATGAGAAAGATGCAAGAAGCATTGCTGAACGAGTAAAAGAAATCAAGATTAAGGATGTGGCTTCTGAGATAAAGATAGACTTCTCTGGAAAGAAGATTGAAATCACACTGAACAAGGATGCTTTGAAAGTCCTGAAAATGACGCCTGAGAAAGTTGTCGAGAAATTGAGTGAAGGAAAAATTAAAGGGGATATGATTGTTTTGTCAAATCCTGAGGCTGACTTCAAGACTCTTTACAAACTTAAGGAAAGGATTAAAGACACGTCCATCTCTGGAATCAAAGGAATCAAGCAAATACTTGTTGTCAAAAGAGAGAAGGATTATGTTATCATGTGCCACGGTTCAAACCTTGAAGAGATTTTCAAAGTCAAAGGCGTGGATAAAAACAGGACAAGAACAAATAATCTTTACGAGATTGCAGAAGTTCTTGGAATAGAAGCAGCAAGACAGACAATAATGGATGAGGTTAACAAGGTTATCAACCAGCAGGGTTTGAGCATTGACCACAGATATATCAAGCTGATTTCTGATGCAATGACTGCAAGCGGCGAGATAAAAGGCTCGACAAGAATGGGAATGATTTCTGAGAAGAAAAGCGTGCTGGCAAGAGCAAGCTTTGAAACTCCAATCAAGCAGTTTGTTAATGCAACTATCAAAGGAACAAAGGACGAGCTGGCAAGCGTGATTGAGAACACAATACTTAACCAGCCAGTTCCAGTAGGAACCGGACTTCCAGGATTGCTGGTTAAAGTCATTGGGCCATTGACAAGGGAAAAGAGGACTGAGAAGAAAGTTAAGGAAGAAACAGAGAAGAAAGAATGACAACAAAAACACTTGACTTGACAGTAATCAGAAACTTGAATCTTTTTGAGAAAATCACCAGAATAGCAACTGACTCTTGTTTTATTTTCAGCAACACTATGTTTTTCGCTGTGCCAAAGGGCATGGTGTACAGGGCTGTAGGAAAAGAAGGCGAGAATGTCAAGAGATTGAGCGAAATTCTTGGCAGGAAAGTCAAGATTATTGAACTGCCTGAAGGCGAGCAAGGCATTGTAAAATTCATCCAGGATATCATAGCTCCGATACAGCCAAAGAATATTGAAGTCAGCGAGAAAGAAATTATAATCACAGCAGGAAGATTAAATCATGCTGCTCTTGTCGGCAGAGACAAGAAAAAGCTTGAAGAGCTCAAGAAAGTGGCTGAAGAATACTTTGGAAAAACCTTGAAGATTGTATAATTTTCAAACACTACATCTTTGGACTTTGTCTCTGGTATGGAATTATCGGCTTTATATCACTCGTCAGTCTTCTGACAAGTCTATCATTTAACTTGTTCTCGCCCCTTGAAAATTCTAATTTAACTCTGATTGCGCCTTCTGTAACTCTTGGCGGATATGCCTCGGGCTTTTCAACAATAGCATGAGAATCTTCTATACTTCCATTATATATTCGTCCGTGATATTTAAGCTGAAAGTCAAATTCTTTAAAAGAGCATGCAGGAAGAATTTTTCCAATAAGCCCTTTTACATCCTCTGCAAGTCTTGGCTCTTGTGAAGTATTAATAAGCTGATATGGAAATTCCAGAACTTCGTTTGGATGTGTAACTGGAAGAATTTCTCTTTGCATATTCAGAAAAACACCAAAGTATGACATTCTTTAATTGCGAGATATATAATTTATAAACATTTGCATAGAAACTTGCAGCTTTATGGTTTCATAAAGTTTAAAAAGCACTTTGATAACTAAACTATATCACTGAAAATGGGACTATTCAACGCGCATAAGCTGATAAAAAGAAGCAAGAAGTTCAGATGGAGTGACTTCAAATATACCCGAAGGCAGCTTCATCTTTACGAGAAAGCAGACCCTCTCGAGGGAAAAAGCCAGGCAAAGGCAATTGTTCTTGAAAAAATCCAGAGAGAAGCAAAGCAGCCAGGTTCTGCAATGAGAAAATGCTGCAAAGTCCAGCTGATTAAAAATGGCAGGCCAGTCATCGCATTCATACCAGGAAATCTTGCCCAGAAGTTCATTGAAGAGCACGATGAAGTTCTTATTGAAAGAATTGGCGGAATACAAGGACGAAGCAAAGGAGATATTCCCTGCGTCAGATTTCAGGTGATTAAAGTAAATGACCAGCCTTTACACTTATTGTGGAGAGGAAAGATAGAGAAGGGAAGAAGATAAAAATGGAACAGACACAACCAGTAGTTATAGAAAAACCAAAAGCTGAAGAGGCTAAAAAGAAAACTGGCAAAGTGTATGCACCTTATAATTTCAAGATTTTTGACTTGTATGACATCTCCCAGGTTGAAGTTACTGACCCTGGATTGAAATCAGTTGTTAATCTTAACGAGAGGCTTGTTTTGAAGACACATGGAAGACACACTGAGAAATACGGAAGAGCAAAGATAAATGTCGTTGAAAGAGTTATCGGATACTTGGGTGTTCCGGGACATCGTGGAAAGAAACACAAGATAAGGACAAACTGGGCAAGCGGAAAATACGCCAAGAATGCTTCTACATTACTTGCTGCTTTCAAGATAATTGAAGAGAAAACAAAGCAGAATCCAGTTCAGGTGCTTGTAAAAGCAATTGAAAATTCTGCTCCTGATGATGAAGTCACAACAATAGAATACGGCGGAGCAAGATATCCGCAGGCAGTTGATGTCTCACCAATGAGAAGAATAACTCTTGCATTGAGAAACATTGTCCATGGAGGATATGACAAAGCTTTCGGAAAGAAAGCAAGCATCGCTGAAGGACTTGCAGCTGAGTTAATTGCTGCAAGCACTGCAAACAATGAGAGCATTGCTGTAACAAAGAAGAACGAGTCAGAGAAACAGGCAGATTCTGCTCGTTAGTTCGCAGAATCTAATCAGTTTTATATTCACTTTAAAACATGGTAGAAAAAGAAACACAGCTGGACAGGATAAAAAGAATTAGCAAGATACCTCTGCAAATCAGAAATATCTGCACAAGCGCGCATATTCATCACGGCAAGACTGCATTGACAGACAACCTGCTTGCTGCAAGCGGATTCATGGCTGCAAAATATGCAGGAAACCTTGAGCAGGGAATGCTTACATGGCAGCACTCAGATGAGCAGGAAAGACTTTTGACTGTTGATGCGGCAAATGTCAGCATGGTCCACAAATTCCAGGACAAGGAGTATCTTATCAATCTGATTGACACACCCGGACATGTTGATTTCTCAGGAAATGTTACAAGAGCAATGAGGGCAATTGACGGAACAATAGTTCTTGTATGCGCAGTAGAAGGAATAATGCCGCAGACTGAAACTGTCATCAAGCAGGCATTGAGAGAAAGAGTCAGGCCTGTTCTTTTTATTAACAAGGTAGACAGGATGATGAAAGAGCTGAAGCTTACGCCGGAGCAGATGCAGCAAAGATTCTTGAAAATAATTGAATCATTCAATGACTTGATTGAGAGAATTGCCGAGCCAGAATATAAGCAGAAATGGAAAGTCAGCATAAGCGAGGGAGATGTTGCCTTCGGCTCTGCAAGAGACAACTGGGCTTTGTCAGTTCCGTTCATGAAAAAGAAAAATGTCACATTCAAGGATATCACAAAACTTTATGAAATGACTGAAGAGGCAAGAAAAGACTGGACATGGAAAAATGCGCCATTGTATGAAGTTCTTCTTGACATGGTAGTCAAGCATCTGCCTGATCCACTGGTTGCCCAGAGATACAGAATTCCAAAAATCTGGAAGGGTGATTTGGAATCAGAGTTTGGAAAAGACATTATGAATTGCAATCCAAATGGAAAACCTGCATTTGTAATCACAAGAGTAGTCATAGAACCAAAATCCGGCAAGGAAATCGCGGCAGGAAGATTATTCTCAGGAACATTAGTGCCTGGAATGGAAGTCTGGCTGAATCTTGCCAAGCAGAAACAAAGAATACAGCAGGTATTGATTTACAATGGAATAAAGCCTGAACAGCTTGATGATATCGCTCCTGGAAATGTTCTTGCAATTGCAGGAGTCATGGGCGAAGCAGGCGAGACAGTCACACTCGAGCCGGAAATTGCATTTGAAGAATTAAAACATATTTTTGAGCCAGTTATCACAAAGGCAATTGAAGTCAGCAAATCCGCTGATTTGCCAAAATTAATTGAGGTTTTGAGAAGAGTTGCCAAGGAAGATCCTAGCATCAAAGTCGAGATAAATGAAGAGACAGGCGAGAATCTGATATCTGGAATGGGCGAACTGCATCTTGAAATTATCGAGAACAGAATCAAAACTGAAAAAGGTGTTGAAGTCAAAACATCAAGTCCGATTGTTGTTTATAGAGAAACTGTTCTTAAACAATCAGAAGAATCAGAAGGAAAAAGTCCAAACAGGCACAATGCATTTTATATTGAAGCTGAACCTTTGGAAAGTGAAGTCTATGAGGCAATCAAGAATGGAGACATAAGCGAAGGAAGAATAAAGAAAAAAGATGAGAAGTTGATTGCAAAGCTGAGAGAAATTGGAATCAGCAATGATGAAATCAGGCAATATCGGGATGTTTACAAAGGAAATGTTTTTCTCGACAAGACTAAGGGAGAAGTGCATATTGGCGAGGTTATAGATCTTGTAATGGATGCATTTGAACAGGTCTGCAACCAAGGACCTTTGTCAAGAGAGCCATGCATGAAAATGAAAATTTCTTTGATAGAAATCAAGCTTCATGAAGACGCAATCCACCGAGGACCAGCGCAGGTTTATCCTGCTGTCAGGGATGCTTTGCATCTTGCAATGAAAGGCGCAGGAGCGTGCTTGTTTGAGCCAGTTCAGATTTATCTTATTGAAGTGCCAAATGAATTCATGTCTGCATTGACTGGATTAATCGCAGGCAAGAGAGGACAGCTGCTTGATGTCAGGCAGGAACAAGCAGGCACGACAATAAAAGCAAAACTGCCTGTTGCTGAAATGATTGGCTGGAGCAACGACTTGAGAAGCGCGACAGAAGGACGCGGAGTTGCCAGCTTAGTTGACCAGATGTTTGAGAAAGCTCCTAATGAGCAGCAGGCAATTGTTATAAGAAAGATAAGAGACAGAAAAGGACTTGCGGATACGCAGTGATTAGCAAGTATAATTCTTGAACGAGATTAGAGAATTAATGTTCAAATGATTTTACCTTGCGAGGTTACAGGGGCAATCCTCAAGTAAATGAATGGTTGCTTAAGCGTCTCAGAAATTTTTACATTAATAATATATCTGAACAGATTAACCCATTAGAATTGATGTAAGAGCACCTTTTGCTGGATTTGACTTGTCATCATTTTTGGGTTTGTCTGGCATGTCATCAAACTTTGCTATTCTTGATGTTTCGCTGAGTTTCTTTTTCCTTTCAGTTTCACTGACTGGCTCTTCATTGAAAAGTTCTTCGAGCTGTTTCATTGCTTTTGCAACATATTCTGGTTTGAATGTCATAGTAGTGTTGACACCTGGAATTACGCCTGTCTCAAGAGGTTTGAATCCTTCTGGCTGATGCTTTCCTGTTATTTTATCAAGATATTCTATAGCATGTTCTGGATTGCTTGCATCATAAGCATGTTTTACATCGCCCATAACAGACTCAACAACTGTCTTGTAACCATGATCAAAAAATTCAGGCAACTGTTCTGCCAGTCTCTTGCTAAGTCCGGCATCTTCAGCCGCCATCCTAAGATAATTATCAAAATTAAAAACCTGCCCGTTCAGAGCGTCGGCAATGACTCCGTATGTTTCATACAATTCTGTAAGTGAAAGCTCTCTCGGATTGTTTCTGCATTCAACAAGCTTTGCTACCAGGTCTTCTGCTTTCTGGTACAATTCATGTTTTGCCATGTCTGTGTTTTCCATGATTTTTATAAGCCTTTAAGGTATATAAATCTTTTGCTACTATATGGTGACAAATGTTTTCGTGAGTCAAAAGAGGTGAAAATCACGGAAAATTGAGGCGAAAGCTTTTTAAACATCCTATTTTTTACGTTGTTAGTTATTTAATTTAAAATGGCAGCACAAAAACCAAACATAAACGTTGTCTTTGTAGGACACGTTGACCATGGAAAATCTACATCTATAGGTAGACTTATGTACGATTCTGGAATGGTTCCAGAACAGGAATTGCAAAAGCTTAAGGAAGAGGCTCAGAAGCATGGAAAAGTTGGATTTGAGTTTGCGTTCGTTATGGACAGGTTCAAAGAGGAAAGGGAAAGAGGAGTTACAATTGATCTTGCATACAAGAAACTTGTAACCCAGAAATTCCAAGTAACAATAATTGACGCACCAGGACACAAGGATTTTGTCAAGAACATGATTACAGGTGCAAGCCAAGCTGACGCGGCTTTCCTTGTCGTAGCAGTACAGCACGGAGTAATGCCCCAAACTAAAGAGCATTTATGGCTGTTGAGGACAATGGGAGTTGACCAGATTGCAGTACTCATAAACCAGATGGACACTGTCGGCTATGACGAAGCAAAATACAAGAAAGTAAAGGACGATGTATCTGCTGTCTTGAAAGTTGTCGGAATTAATCCAGAGAAAGTTACTTTTATAGCAGCTTCTGGATTCAAGGGAGACAATGTTGTAAAGAAAGCAGCAGCAAACATGCCTTGGTACAAGGGACCAACTATCTTGGAACAATTTGACTTGTTCACAGAACCTCAAAAACCTACTAACTTGCCACTGAGAATGCCACTCCAGGATGTTTATGAAATCACTGGAATAGGAACTGTTCCGGTTGGAAAAATCGAGACAGGCACCATGAAGATTGGGCAGAAGGTTGTTATCTTGCCAGCAAGATCCGGAAGAGGAATTGAAGGCGAAGTAAAAACAATCGAAATGCACCATGAGCAAATGTCAGAAGCAGTTGCTGGCGACAATATTGGAGTCAACATCAGAGGAGTCGGCAAAAAGGACATCGCACGAGGCGATGTCATATGCGATGCGGCAAAACCTGCAACCATTGTTGAAGAGTTTACTGCACAGATTGCAGTAATCAACCACCCAACAGTTATTGCCAAAGGTTATACGCCAGTATTCCACGTACACACATCTCAAGTACCTTGCCAGTTCATTGAATTGATTGAAAAGCTTGACCCTAGAACAGGCCAAGTTGCCCAGAAAAGTCCGGATTTCTTGAAGAACGGAGACGTCGCAAGAGTCAAGATAAAACCAATGGGAAACCTTGTGTTAGAAACACAGAAAGTCAATCCACACATGGCAAGATTTGCAATAAGAGATGCAGGAGCAACAGTAGCAGCAGGAATCTGCATTGAGCTTGTTGAAAAGAAACTCGGAAAGTAGTTTTCCTAATTTTTTCTTTATTTTATCTTTTTTGTTTTTCAGCTTCTAAACAGGTTTTCGAAACATTTATAAACAATCCAGCAGGTTGAGGATTATAGAAAGATATCATAGGGTATCAAAATATCATAAAAATATCATAAATCATATCACAATCACACAAATCACGCCTTACGATCATTTTCAGTGTTTGCTGAGGTAATACAGGTAAAATAGAAGGCAGAATCAAGCCTTAAAATATATTTTAGGATATCTTTCTAGAACAAATTAAATAATAAATTCGGAGGAATTTAAACACAAAACAAAATGGCAAAAATTAGTCCAGTATCAATCAAATATGTAGTACATGCAAAGTTCGAAGCAGAGGGAAGCATCGAGAAACCTGATGTCATAGGCGCTCTTTTTGGGCAGACAGAGGGTTTGCTTGGAGAAGACCTTGAGCTTCGTGAACTTCAAAAAGAAGGAAAAATCGGCAGGATAGAAGTGCAAGCTGAGTCAAAGCTTGGAAAGACTTATGGAAACATACAGATTCCATCAGCGCTTGACAAGACTGAAACAACTCTTGTTGCTGCGGCAATTGAAACAATTGAAAGGATTGGCCCAAGCGACGCAAAAATAAGTGTTGAAAGGATTGAAGATGTCCGGGGAAACAAGAGAGAGTATATTCTTGACAGGGCAAAGAAACTTCTCGCGCAAATTGAAGAGACAATGCCTGAATCACGGCAAATGGGCGAACAAGTCAAGGAACAGAGCAAGATTTCAAAGCTTGTTGAATACGGTCCAGAGAAACTGCCTGCAGGAGATATTTCTGGAGAGGAAATAATTGTTGCAGAAGGCAGGGCAGATATTGTCAACCTGCTTAGAAATGGCGTCAAGAATGTTATTGCAATGAACGGCACAAAGCTTCCTGAGACAATCAAAGAATTAAGCAAAGAGAAGAAAATAGTTCTGTTTGTGGATGGCGACAGGGGCGGAAGGCTTATCGCAAGAAATGTATGCGATAATGCAAAAATCTTTGCAATAGTGATGGCACCTGATGGAAAGGAAGTCGAGGAACTTTCAAAGAAAGAAATCCTGGCTTCATTGAGAAAAAGAATGACGCCTGAAGAGTTTTTTCGCAATTTCAGGGAAATGAGAGAAGCCCGGGAAGAAAGAAGGTATGAAGAACGAAGGGAAGACCGAAGATACGAAGAAAGACGCGAGGAAAGGCCAGCAGTTCAAGAAAGACGAGAAGCTGAGCCAGAACCTAGTGTCAGCAATGAGCAGGCTGAGGAAAAGATAAGAGAAGTTGCTGAAGAAATCTCTGGAAGCAAAAATGCAGTCTTGCTTGACAATAGCATGAAAGTCGTGAAAAAAGTCTCAATCCTGGGCTTGATACCTGTATTGAAGAAATCAAGTGCAAGGATACATTCTATTGTAATTGACGGTGTTGCTACAGCAAGTGTCTTAAGACTTGCAGAAGAGCTTGGCGTCAAGAACATTGCAGCAAGAAACTTTGCAGTTGTTGAAGAAGGCAATGTCCATCTGATAAGCCTATAAGGAAACCAAGGTTTCCTTGAAGCTCAACCTTCCTTGCGAATATTTTTAAATAGGAAATCCTTAAGCACAATATGGATATTGATAAAAGGGGTATAAAGGCAGGTTTAATTGCAGTTCTTATTATTTTATGTCTTCTAGTTGTCCTGTATTCAAAGCAGTGCGGACAGAACTCAACATGCTTTAACACATATCTTGAAAAATGCGACAAGGCAAGATATGTTTCTGATTTATCAGATGCAACCTGGCAGTATGAAATTCTTGGTTCTAATGGCTATGGCAAATGCATTGTTGATGTCAAACTGCTGGTTGCAAAAGAAGGCAATGTTAACCTGGCAGGCTTGGAGGGCAATGAGATGAAATGTTATACAGACATTGGAAGTGTTGCTGATCCAAAAGCTGATTTAAGAAATTGCAACGGCTTGCTGAAGGAAAAAGTTCAGGAAGTAATTATCCAAAGGATGCACACCTATATTCTTGATAATATCGGCAAGATAAGCGCTGAATTACAAAAAATAATCTAAAATGATAAGGTTTGGACCTGCAGGGCTTGGAGGCAGAGCAGAGGCTATTTCTAATTTGGAAAAATACCATAAGCTTGGGATTACTGCGTGTGAAGTGCCTTTCACATATCAGGTTTGGATGAGAGAGGTTGACGCAAAGCCTATTGGCGAGATGGCAAAAAAGCTTGACATTAAGCTTAGCATACACGCACCGTACTGGATTAATCTTAACAGCTCTGACAAGAAAAAAGTCAAGGCAAGTATAGAAAGAATCTTGGAGTGCTGCAAGATTGGGAATGTTCTTGGAGCGTATGCTGTTGTTTTTCATGCAGGATTTTATGGAAAGATGAGCAAGGAAGAAACTTACAATAACATAAAACACCAGATAGACTTGATGCAGCAAGAGATTAAGAAGAAAGGATGGCATATCAAGCTTGCACCTGAGACTATGGGAAAAATAAATGTGTTTGGTGATGTCCAGGAAATATTAAGATTGATGAAGGAAACAGGATGTTTCTGCTGCGTGGATTTTGCACATCTGTATGCAAGGACCCAGGGCAAGGTAAGCTATAAAGAAATATATGAAGATTTCAAGCATCTACAGCAGATGCATTGTCATTTTTCTGGAATCAACTTCGGCCCTAAAGGAGAAAGAAGCCATAAGATTACTCCGGATTCAGAATTGAAAAATCTGCTTGAAGTCTTGCCAAAAAACAAAGACATTGTAATAATAAATGAAAGTCCGATGCCTGTGGAAGATAGTTTAAAGGCAATAAAAATCTGGAAAAATCTTAGGTGAAAAGTTAAAGATTAAACTTATCTTCCAGCTCTTTTGCTGAGTATACCTTTGAATCTTTTAACCTCATTCTCTTCATATATATCTGCCCAAGTATCCTTCTGGCTTTCAATGGATCGAGCTTGGACATGTTCAAAACACTAAGAATTTTGCCTAAAATCTCGTCGTAGCTTTCCTTTTTGTACTCTCTAAGGTTGTCAAGGCGTTTCTTGGTTTCCTTGGAAAGCTTTATTGTTGTCAGTGCCATAACTCGTATACCAAAGGATACTTCTTAAAGTTTTTGTTACTATGGAAAAGCAACAAATCTGTAACTACCATAAAGTTTATAAAGACTTCAGGATTGCCTAATATTAATTAAATAAACATACCAAATCAAGATGAAACAAATCAAAAACCTATTGGTTTCATTGATTGCAGTTTTTGCAGTAATTTCTTTACTTGGCTGCGCCAGTGCTGCATTTAATGTAGCAATTGACAAAGTTGAGATTAACGACAAAGTTCTTGATGGCGTTGCAGTAGCTGCTTTTGCAGGAGATACATTGCCGGTCCAGGTATTCTACACATCTTACTCAGATGTTGCAGATGCCAAGGTAAAAGCATGGATTTCCGGATATCAAGATGATATCGAAGCAGTATCAGAGAGAGTACATCTTTTGGCTGGAACATCTTACGTGAATACACTTTCACTTAAGATA
Organism: Candidatus Nanoarchaeia archaeon; assembly: GCA_041501125.1. Taxonomy (GTDB): domain Archaea; phylum Nanobdellota; class Nanobdellia; order Pacearchaeales; family GW2011-AR1; genus JBGQNO01. Next base: position 8,883 of record JBGQNO010000007.1, on the reverse strand, counting down.
CCATCTGACTTGGACCTTTCTGAGGACCATGTCTTGTATGTCCGAGTTGAGGACAGCACAGGTTTCGTGGAGAAGCACTACACATTAAGAACGCAAAGAGAATCTTACACAGCTGAACTAATTGAAGTTTCAGGCAGCGATAGTGTAACAGCAGGCTCTGACCTTCAGATAACTCTGGTTTTAAAAAACACAGGTTACGAGAAGTTAGATGACTTGAAAGTGAATGCAAAGATACTTGAAACAAACACAGCAGTCGAAGCATACCTTGGTGATCTGGTTTCAGTTGACTCTAGCACACGAGATGACGCAGTTGAAAAACTAGTCACTCTTAGAATACCTTCAAACCTTGATTCTGGAATCTACACACTTGACGTAAAAGTCAGCAATGCCGATGTCAGTACAGAGGCAGTGAAAAAGATTACAGTTTCAGGAACAAAGGACACTACAAGAGTATTGATAACAGGAAAGAACCAAATTTTCGCGTCAGGAAAGACCGGAACATGGAATTTCGAAGTTATCAACCTTGGAAAAGAAACAAGAGTCTATGAAATTGCACCAGAAACAAACGAGAAATTTGCAGTAAAAGCAGACCCTTCAACAATTGTTGTCAAAGAAGGTGAAAGCAAAACTTTCACAATCCAGGCAACTTCAAATGAAGAAGGTATCTACAACTTTGGCGTCAGAGTAATGTCTGATGGCAAGCTTGTTGAGAAAGTATTGCTTAGTGCAAAGGTCCAGGGTGGATTTTTCGACAGCAACACTGTACTTGCAATAGCACTAGCAATAGTGTTTGCAGTTTTGTTAATTGTACTTATTGTACTTTTAACAAGGAAACCAAAGAAAACAGACGAGCTTGAAGAAAGCTACTACTAAATTTTTTAACTTTTTCTTTTTATTTTTTTATTTTCTAGTTGTAAACTCTCTTTTATTTTGAGAAGCATATTTCTTATTTTCTTATCATTATCACTTGCATCCTTCATAGAGGTTTGGTCATAGTAGTATTTCCAGAGTTTTCTTTTTGGCCAGCTGGCTTTCTTATCTTCTTTTGCGTCTAGAACAGAAGGCCTGTATTTTTCCTTTCCGCCTCGTTTATAACCCTTTAAAATAAATCTTGATTTTAGCCCATATTTTTTATTTATGTTAGCATGTCTTTTCTCGTGAGCAAGCCTCTTCTTAACTAACTCCTTATCATTAAAAAAATTGTACATCATTTTTGAGAATTTTTTAAAATTGCCTGATCCAAATATTATTTTATATGACTTTTGTGTCTTGCGATATTGCTTTTTCCAAGTTTTATAAGAAATTTTGTCCAAAAGAAGTTTTCTGAGGCTGGACATTTGTTGTTCAAAAGCTTTGGAATATAACATAAGCTAAAGAGAACAAAATGCCTTATTAATCTTTTTGAGATTCATGCCTAATTACAAGAATTTTATAATATTATCAAAGCTCTATGCTTATCAATTTTGAGATGCCATCCTGCATGCTTACACCATATAGAACTGGCGCGCTCTGCATAAGCGCGTCATTGTGCGTGATAATAATATGCTGATGCTTGCCAAAGTTCTGCTGGATTAGGACTGCAAGCCTTTCGCTGTTTCTTTTATCCAGGGCGGCGTCTATCTCGTCAAATATGTAGAACGGATACGGCCTGTATTTCTGGATTGCGAACAACAAGCTTAACGCGACAAGAGTCTGCTCGCCGCCAGAAAGGCTGGTTACATCAAAATATTTTCCTTTTGCTATCCTGTCAACTATGGTTAATCCGCCTGCAAAAGGGTCTTCAGTGTTCTCAAGTTCCAGGTACGCGACACCTTTTGTTGAAAGCCTCTGGAAGTTCTCTGTAAATGACTGGTTAACTTCTGAAAGTGTTTTCATGAAACTGCGTTTCTTTTTCTTGTCTATTTCTGTGATTATCTTCAAAATCTCCTCCTTTTCCTTGAATAATTGCTCTGCTTTCTTTGAGACTTCATCGTACTCTGCCTTGAGAGTATCGTAGATTTCCAGAGCTCTCATGTTTACACCCATAGAAGTTATACTATTCAATGCATTCTGAGCATTTTCAAGCTTGTATTGAAGAGCTTCAAAGGATGCCTGAACAATCTCTATATTCTGGTATTGCTTGAAGTCAGAGTCCATCACTTCAATCTCTGAGTTTATTCTAGCAACATCAACTTTTTGCTGGTTTAGTTGTGAATCAAGCATTTCTATGGCATGCCTTACTTCCAAAACCGAAGTGTTATGTGAAGTGATCTCGCCAACAAGCATATCGCGCTTCTCCATGAGTTTCTTGAATTTCTCTACTAGCTCGCGTTCAGCTTTTTCTTTTTCCTTCAAATCTGTATTCCTCTCAGTTATTATTGCCTGCAGCTCAATTATTCCGTCTTTCAATTCTTCCTCATCTCTATAGCTTTGTTTTATGATAATCTGGGATCTTTCAATATCCCGCTGGTTAGTTATTGTATAAACATCTGCATTTTCTTCTGTTCGTGCAGACAATTCCTTGATATCCTGCAGAAGAATGTCATATTTTTCATCAATGCCTTTTGTTTCCTCGAATTTTTTCTCAAAAATTAAGCGCTTCTTGTCAAGTTCTTGTATCTCAGTTTGTAAAACCTGGCTGTCATGATGCAGCTGCTTGATTCTTTCTTTTCTTTTCTCACCGTTCTGGAGTTTTATTATTTCAACATTGATTTTTGCTGTATCAGCTGCAAGGTTTGTAATCTCTTTCTTGTCTAATTCAGTATTTACCTGAAGTTTTTCTATCTGGCTGGTATTTTCATCTATTTTCTTGTCAAGCAATGAGGATTTCTCGTTACACTCCAGAGTAACTTGTTTTATATGCTCAGCAGTCATCTTTGACTTGCACAGCGGGCATATATCGAACTGGGTTACTTTCTTCTTTATGTCATCAAGTCCTGAAATTTCAGAGCCAAGTGCAGAACATTCTTTCTCAAGTTTCATTATTGCTGCATTATTTTTATCCTGCTGCAGAAGAAGAGCATCATATTTCTGCTTTAACTTTTTCAGGTGCTCTGTTGCAGAATCAAGCTGCTTGATTGAGAGCTCCTTTGCCAGAGCATCAAGCTCCTGCATTATAGAATTATTTTCAAGCTCTTTTGACTTCAGTTCATTGCGCTTGTCAAGAACCCTGATTTTTGTCAGTTCGAGCTCATTTCGTGTCTTGAAATGTTCTTTTTTTGCTTTCTCAAGTTCTTCAAGAGCTTTTTTCTTTTGTTCAAGCTCTTTTGTCTTTTCGTTGAGGATTGGACTTTTTTCCCGTAATTTTTTGAGCTGAACTTCAGCCTCTTTCATGTCTTTAGTCATCTGCTCTCTTTTCTTTAGCAGTTCTGACAGCCTTTGCTCATGTCCATCTTTCTTAACAACAAGTCCTGCCAGCTCAGCTTTCAGCTCAGTAATCTGATTATGCAACGCGTCTTGCTCGATGCCGCCTGATTTGTAGATTATTTCATTAATCTTTTCGATTTCCTGCTCTCTGGCTTTAATTTCTGTTTGTAAAGCATCGATTTTCTGTCTCTGGCCTTCTTTTACATTATTTTGTTTTCCAAGAGATTCGTTCAGCTTCTCAATTTCTTTTTTTCTCTCATTTATTTTCTTTGAAAGAATACTGGCTTTGTATTTTTGGACTGTGGCTTCAAGCTCCTTGAACCTAAGGGCTTGTTTTCTTTCCTGTTCAAGGTTTTTCATGTAGATACTGCGTTCACGCAAGACTGCCAAAACTTCTTTCAAATTGATTTCTGTCTTTTCAAGTTCATGAAGTGACTTTTCTTTCTTGTCTTCGTAGACTGAGATGCCTGCAACTTCCTCTATAATCTTTCTTCTGTCTTCTGGATGCATCTTGACTATGCCCTGTATGCCTCCCTGCAGGATAATATTAAAACCATAAGGGTCGATGCCTGCCTGGGTTAGAAGTTCGAGGGTTTCCTGGCGCGTTTTTGTTTGATCATTTATCCTGTAGATGCTCTGCCCGTTTCGCCTTACTGTTCGTTCAATAGAAATTTCATTCTGCTGGAAGGGAAAGCTGCCATCTGAATTATCAAAAATAAGTTTTACAGAAGCTTCATGTGCGGGCTTGATTTCCTTTGAGCCCAGAAAGATGAGATTTGCTGACTTTGCAGCTCTCATATTCTTTATATCAAGCCTTCCAAGAACAAAGCAGATTGCATCAGTAACATTGCTTTTGCCAGAGCCATTTGGCCCGACAATTATATTTGTGCTGTTGATGAAAGGTATCTCTACCTCCCGCGCAAAGCTTTTAAAATTGTGTAACACCAGTTTTTTGATGAAGGGCATAAGACAAATTAGAAAGCGATATATTTAAAGTTTAAGATAATCGAGAAACTAGAATTCTTTGAGGTTTTTCTGCTCTTTTGTCTTGCACAAGTCTTTCCATGTCTGCCAGGTTTTCCTGAAAATACCATCGTCTTTATGCTTGCCGGCATATTCTTTTAGGAATTTGCATGTTACGGGGTCTGCAGGATAACCACTTCCGAAGTTTACTCCGATTTTCTTCTTGATTTTCTCAACTTCAGCGTCTCTTGTTGTTTTGGCAAGTATGGAAGCTGCTGAGACGCTTGGGTAATTTATATCTGCTTTATGTTCAACTACAAATTCAAGGTTTGAAGGGTTTTCCACAAACTTTCTGAGATAGACTTCCCAGGCTTTTCTGTTTGGAGAAGGACAGTCAAGAATTACTCTTATGGGCTCTGTTCCTTTGTTTAATTTGTTAATAATCTCTGCTGCTTTTTGTGCTTCTATCTTGTTGAGATTTGTGCCTGCGAGTGTTTTGAAATCAATCTCTTCCGGAGAAACTTGGACAACATGGTAAGCAGCTGCCTTTTCGCGAATAAACTTTGCAAGCACCTCTCTTCGCTTTGCTGTTAGCTGTTTTGAATCTTTAATGCCTGTTGTCTTGAATTCTTCATTCAAATCTTCATCCATCAGGCAACCAGCTAAAATCATCGGGCCAATTACAGGTCCTCGTCCAGAATCGTCAATTCCTAATAGCAGCATGAAAGATAGAGGATTAAAAGGTTTAAAAGTTTAGTGCATTTGAATGTCATAATTAATTATAAATAAAAGAAAAAGTATTTTATATCATGGAAAAAGAAGAGAGGATTGCTGAATTTGTAGGAGTTATGCTCGGGGATGGCTGTATCGGAATTTACGACTGTAAAAATAAAGGAACTGTCCAAAAGCAGTATCAATTAAAGGTAACATTAGACTCGCGAAATAAGCAGTATACTGATTATGTTTGCAATTTAATGAAAGAAGTTATAGAAGTTGAACCGGTAGTTTATTACAAAAAAGATGAAAATACAGTAGACATTAGAACATTCAGAAAAGAAAGGGTTTTGTACGCATTAAATGAAATAGGATTAAAAATATCCCCAAAATGGAATAGAATGGAGATTCCTGAAAAGTATACCAAAGACAAACTAAACATTTTTGTAGTAAAAGGGTTGTTTGATACTGATGGCTCAGTTACTATTTTTAATAATAATGGAATAAAATATCCCAGAATAGAAATTAGAATGTCTCCATCGCCCGCACAACAGCAAGTTATAGAAATATTGGGCAAATTGGGTTTTAACTACAAAGTTCAAAAGTTAGAAAGAAGAAAAATTAAGATTAGGCTTAGCGGTAAAAAAGAACTCCAAAAGTGGTTTAATATTGTCGGGAGTTCTAATCAGTTGTATGTTAATAGAGCAAAAAGATTCCTTTGAATGAAAAGTTTTATAAGTGAACTTTAGTCTTATTTTTATGGGTTATGTGATAAGCACCCAGAATAATAGAATAGCGGGGTAGAGCAGATGTGCCTAAAAAACACAGCTCAACCTGGAGTGCTCGCAGATTTGTGAAAACAAAGCGAAAGGCCCATAACCCTGAGGTCGCGTGGTTCAAATCCCGCCCCCGCTATTTTTTTTAAAAAGAGGTAAAGAAAGGCAAAAATGAGCGGACCAGGTGAGGGCAAAAAACTTTTGGGCAAAGCAAATGTATATTTGCATGAGAAAGGCAAGAGCAGGGCTACTGTGACTCATATTGATATTGAGCTTGACAAGCTGAATGACATAATAAAAGATGGTGAAGCTACATATTGCGGTGGAAAGGAAGGCGGTGTTTTTATTGGATTAAAAAAAGAGATGCTCAAGAGAGCTGAGAAGCTGATTAAATAAGATGAATGTAAAGAAACTAAAATTCTATATTCTTGTTGTGCTTGCGGCAATTTCAATTTTACTAGTGCTATTCTCCAGCATAATCGGATACAATCCTGAAAGGTTCAAATTTATTTTAGAAACTTATGGAGTGCCTCAACTGCTGTATATTCTGTGGATTATTCTTGCTACTGCAACAACCCTGCCTATCTCGGTTGTTATGATTGCTGGAATTGTTTACTTCTCATTCTTTAATGCGATGCTTTATACGTTTATTGGAATGCTGATTGGTGCAGTAGGAACATTCTATGCTTCAAGGTGGCTCGGCCATGATTTTGTCAGGCAGGCTGCTGGAATCAAAGGACAGGGCAGAATACACATTTTCAATCAGTTAATACATAGGCATTCGCTTGCATATGTTGTCTTGCTTGCGTTCATATATGCATTTCCTTCCAACCTTGGATTTATGATTGCTGGAGTTACTGATGTAAGATTAAGAGATGTATTATGGATAACTGTGCTTGGACTTTTCACAACAGGGCTTGGTATCGGATGGTTAATACTTGGCGGATTGAATGGAAGCCTGACATATATTCTGCTTGGTGCGGCTTTGCTGCTTGCAGTGAATCTCATTCCTCTTGTAATGTACTGGAGCCATTTGAAGAGGATTATAATACTCGCATACAGCGAAAAAGCATACAAGAAATTTGTAAAGACTGAGAAGACTATTGAGAAGGATTATATTCTGCATTTGCCCAAGAAAAAATAGAAACAAAGTTTTTAAAAGCTGGTTGGTGCTTCTATAAATATGCCCGGATGGCCCAGCGGTTACGGCGCGAGATTGCTAATCTCGTTTCCGAAAGGATTCCCAGGTTCAAATCCTGGTCCGGGCGTTCTTTGTTTTCATCACAACAATTCTTTTAAAGAATTGATTTATCAAAATTGAATGGGAAATGGGAAACCTAGTTTGATATGTCTTGACAGGGATGGAACCATCAACAAGGACGATAATTATTATCTTGGAAGCCAAGAGAATTGGAGAGACTTGGTTGAATTCATGCCTGGTGTTGTTGAAGGCATAAGGCTCCTGAACCATACCAAAGATTCTGAGATTTTCATAATAACAAACCAGTCCGGAGTCGCTCTGGACATGCTTACAGAAGAGAGAATGAAAGAAGTTAATGACCATATTCTCAGCATATTGAGATGCAGCGACCTAAGAGTTAATGGGTGGTTTGCATGTCCGTATGTTGATTCAAAATATGCTGAAAAGGCAGAAAGCAAGGGCAGAAAAGTTAATCCAAGGTATATTTGCGACAATCATCCTGACCTCAAGCCAAATACAGGCTTGATAAAGAAAGCTGCAGAAAGTTTAGGAAGGAACCTGGATGGCTTTAATGTTTATGTGATAGGAGACAGAGAGAGTGATGTCATGCTTGGACTGAGAGCAAGAGGACACGGCATCCTGATTTCTAGTGAGAAAACCAGAGAACTTGGCGACTATTCAAATGTAAAAGCTCTTGAGGCAAGGTACTCTGGTGGAAAAGTCTATATTGCAAATGACTTCTCAGATGCTGTGATGCATGTTGAACATGACATAAGGAGCAAGACAGATTAAATTTTTAAATACCTTCTCTTTTGATTAGAGATGGCAAGCAAAATCAATGCATCGCATATTCTTGTAAAGACTGAAACTGAAGCTTTTGCACTGCTGACATATCTGAAGCAAGGCAGAAGTTTTGAAGAGCTTGCAAAAGAAAAAAGTTTATGTCCAAGCGGAAAGAAAGGCGGCGGCCTTGGATGGTTTGGAAGAGGGCAGATGGTCAGAGAATTTGAACAAGCAGCTTTTGCTGGAAAAAAAGGGCAGATTATCGGTCCGATTAAAACACAATTCGGATATCACATCATAAAGATAAATGATATTGAATAGCATTTCCAAATAGCACAACAAATAATTTAAAGACATAAGATTATGGTTTTATATGGATACGCATGTTTTGTATTATGATAAGGCCCGTTGTTCTGAAAAAACTCTTGGAGAAGCTGCAAGAGTCCTGACTGCTTCTGGAATAGAATTTAGACTTGCTAATGATGCGTTAGAATTTGAATCAATACGCCTTAATACGCCATGCATGGTTTGTAATGGACTTTCAGAAATAAAGTGGTATGCTGAGGGGTATGCTGAGAGAAGAGCGCAATTGGTTGGTCAAACTCAAAATAAAAACTAAATTCACTGCTTTCTTTTTAACATCCAGTACACCAAAACAAACAATGCGACTGCAACAAGCACCCATCTAAGGCCTATTGATTGTCCAAACAAAAGAACTGTTTTTGAGTATTCTATGTGATAATGCAATGGGATTATCTTAGCAAGATACTGCACAAGGACAGGCATTGTCTGGGTTGGGTAGAAAATTCCTGACAAGAGCATGAATGGAAATGATACTACAAAGGAAAACAATATTGCTATGCCTTCATTGTCTGAAATAAGTCCAATAATCATTCCAAGCAATGTGTTAGTTACCGAGATGAATGCGAGAAGGTTAATGACATGCGGAAATGAAAGCGCGTAATTTGCTCCGTACATAATGAAGAGAAGCAATATGATAATGAAATTTATTGCTGTGACAAGGAAAAAGAATACAAGCTTTGCAAGCAGGTAGATTATCGGAGAAGTTGATGACTTTACCCTGACTAAAAAGTTTGATTT
>JBGQNO010000006.1:0-40541 GCA_041501125.1 Candidatus Nanoarchaeia archaeon | reverse complement strand
TTACAAGTGGGATATTATTGAAAGGCAAGATAAAGATATTCTGTTCATTGCAGAAGTTGAAGCTGGAACTTACATAAGAAAATTGTGTGATGACTTGGGCAAAGTGATTGGTGGAGCTCATATGGCTGAATTGCGAAGAATCAAGGCTGGAATATTTTCTGAAACTGATGAAAACTTCGTAAATTTATATCAGTTAGAAGAAGCAGTTCAAGAATGGAAGAAAGGCAAGGAAGAAAAATTGAGAGAAATTTTAATTCCTGGTGAAATTATCTCGGAGATTATGCCTGTCGTTCAAGTCAAGCAAGAATCTTTGACAAAATTATGGAATGGTTCGCCTTTGATGAAGGATTTTGTTTATGTTGATGCTGCTGAAGAGGGATTGGTTGCAGTTTTCTGCCAGGATAAACTCATTGGAGTTTATAGAATTGAAAGGCAGGGCGATATAATCGCCAGGCCGGATTATGTGCTGAAGATGTTTTAGAAGTTAATGTTAATAACGTTTGCCCATCGGGGTGGTGGGGTATTAGGCATCGCAGATGAAACCTGAGTAAGCGTCTAAAAGTTGTTGTTTTAATTAATTCTTTCGTTAATCTTAAAAACCCGCGTATTATTCAACAATCATGAGAGAATTCGTATACTTTTCAAGCAAAGCATCTACAACAGGCAATTTTGATGACCTGATGAAAGCCGGCAGAATGGACATTGCAATCCATTTTCTTATCAATGCCTTGTTCTTGTCACATGATATTCGCAGAGATACAAGGGTGCACTTTATTTTTTATGGACAGCCAAATCCGCCAAGGCATCTTGAATTTGAGTATAAGGAAGGCATTCCTCTAAGCAAGAAGGATGTTGCTGGCTTGATAAAAAGAATGCTTTACAAGTATCGCGAGGGGCAGAAGACAGAAGTTTTTCCAGGATGTTTTATCGAAAAGAAATCATTTTCAGATGTTCTTGAAGAAATATCCAGAGAAAAAGAAGTTTACGTGCTTGAAGAAGGCGGCGAGGATGTTGCTGGAATTAAGCTTGAGGAAAATGCAGCATATGTTATCGGCGACCAGGAAGGATTTCCGCAGAAGGAGCTTAAAAGACTGAAGAAAAAGTATACAACAATTTCTCTCGGCAGGAATGTTTATTTTGCCAGCCATGTTGTCACGATACTGAACTACCTGCTCGACAGAAAAGACTAGAGTTAATGCTAAAAATTTTTAGATGCTTGAACAACCATTCATCTGCGATGCACGAGCAGAAGAATAGATTGCGCCTGTAACCTCACAAGGTGAATATTTTGATAATAATTCTTAAAGAGGAATATATAAAAACTGCTTTTTTCTTTTTAATATATGAAAAAAGCTGTGAGAGTTTCAATTTTTGGCACTGTGCAAAGCGTGTTCTTCAGGCAGTTTATAATGGAAAGCGCTGAAAAGACTGGAGTCAAAGGCTATGTGAGAAACAAGGCTGATGGCAGTGTTGAAGCATGGTTTGAAGGTGAGGATTTGAATGTAAAGAAGATGCTTGAGCTTGCAAGACAGGGACCAAAGCATGCTGTCATAAATAAAGTTGATGTTAAAGAAGAGAAGTTTCAGGACATGAAAGAATTCAAGATTTTGAACATATAAAATGGGACGACAAGAAGAAATAGTTGGCGAAAGGCTGAAGAAAATCAAAGAACTTAGAAAGAACAAGATTGAACCATATGCATATTCTTACAAAAAAGACAGCGATGCTGGGCAATTGCATGAAAAATATGCAAAACTGAAGCCTGAGGAAAAAACAAAGGACAATGTCAAGCTAGCTGGCAGGGTAATGATTATCAGAGACATTGGAAAACTTATTTTTGTTGATTTGCAGAATGGAACAGGAAAAATTCAATTGCAGCTGCAATTAGACGAAACGTCCAAGAAAGAAATGGAATTTTTCAAAACTTATGTTGATACTGGAGATTTCATCGGAGTTGAAGGCACGATCCTAAGAACCAAGAGAGGAGAGCTTACAATACTTGTAAAAAAAGTTGAACTTTTAACAAAAGCAATACTGCCTATGCCTGAAAAATTCCATGGACTTGCTGATGAAGAGGAAAGGCTGAGGAAAAGATATCTTGACATTATCATGAACCCTGATGTCAAAGAATTGTTTGCAAAGAAGGCAAAATTCTGGCAAAGCATAAGGAACTTTTTGCTTGCAAGAGGATTTTTAGAAGTTGAAACCCCGGTTTTGGAAACAAGCGCAGGCGGAGCAGCAGCGACGCCATTTAAAACACACCACAATGCACTTGACATGGACGTGTTTTTAAGAATATCCATGGGTGAATTGTGGCAAAAAAAGTTGATGGTTGCAGGATATGAAAAAACATTTGAGATAGGCAGGCAATTCAGAAATGAAGGAATGGACATGGAACACCTGCAGGACTATACTCAGATGGAATTCTACTGGGCTTATGCTGACTACAAAGATGGAATGAAACTTGCAGAAGAAATGTACAAAACAGTTGCCAAGGAAGTTCTTGGGACTTTAAAATTCAAAAGCCATGGATATGAAGTTGACCTGGGAAAGAAATGGGAGATGTATGACTATGCTGACATTGTCAAGAAAAATACCAAGATTGACATCTGGAAAGCTTCTGAAAGCGAAATTAAAAAAACTCTTGACAAACTCGGCCAGGAATATGATAAAAAAATGGATAAATGGAGACTTGTTGACAGGTTGTGGAAACATTGCAGAAAAAATCTTGCTGGCCCTGGATTCTTGATAAACCAGCCAGTTGAACTCGCGCCTCTTGCAAAAAGAAGCCGCGAAAATCCAAAGGTTGTTGAGCAATTCCAGATTGTAATTGCAGGAACAGAACTTGGAAACGGATACAGCGAGCTGAATGATCCAATAGACCAGGAAGAAAGATTCAAGGAACAAATGAAACTCAAGGCAAAGGGAGATACAGAAAGCATGGAGCATGATGAAAGCTTTGTCGAGGCATTGAAATACGGAATGCCACCTACATGCGGCTTTGGAGTCTCTGAAAGATTTTTCTCGTATCTTATGGACAAACCTATAAGAGAGTGTGCTATATTTCCTTTGATGAAACCTGAAACGAAGGCGGAAGAGACAAAGGAAAATCATAATAAAAAGAAAAAGTAAGGAGGTAAAATGGTTGATTTGATTGTAAAAAGCAAGATAAAGGAAGCTGTCAAGGAATTGAATGTTGCAGGAGAAGTTGCAGAAGCTTTGAATAAAAAGGTTGAGCATCTTTTGCATGAGGCTGCTGAAAGGGCAAAAGCCAATGGCAGACGAACCTTACAGGCGAGAGATTTATAATATCCGCTTTATACCCAAATCTTTAAAAATAATTTAATTGTCTTGTTAGTATGAGTTTGATAAAAAAGTTACTTGGATTGTTTTCTTCTGGAAAAGTTAAGGAAAAGCAAGTTGATACAGATAATACAGTAGAAAGTATATTGGAGAGTCTAACAGTGCCATTTGAAGGTAGTCGAAATGAAAAAAGCGAGTTGCTGTTTCAATGGTACAAAAGAAAAATTGATAACCTTAAAAGATTTTTCGGGGATTTTGAAAGAGTGGAGATTGTATATAAGGGTCCGAGTCCCGAGCTTATAAAATACTGCAGTGATAATGATGTTGATTTTCCGTTATATGAGAAAACAATATTTGGAACAAGAGACGAAGTTGCGAGAAAGCAATTAAATGAATTATTTGGAGAAGGGAAAGTTCCGTTTTCTTATATAGATGAACTGATATATGACTCGTCAGACTCGCCAATAGCTTTCTATTCTACATTAGTTCCAAAAAAAGCAAGATATTATGCAGGGTTAGCGTTATACAGACCTGCTGAAGTTTTAGCCAAAGTTGCGGGAAAAGATTTAGAGGAGAGAACTAAGAACATTCGTTTGTTAAAAATAATGGAAGATGCTTCAAAAAAAGGTGTTGATGTGGAACCGGTGTGTTCCATATTAGTTTTATAATGTCCAATAAATCAAAAGGCTCGAATGCTGAACGAGAACTTCTAAAAATATTTATTGAGAATGGGTTCAGGGCAGCGCGAGTTGCAGGAAGCGGAGTTGCAGATGACAGTCCGTGCGACCTGATCGCAGGCAGAATTACTGGAAAATATGCAATTGAATGCAAAACCTGCAAAACTAACAAGAGATATATTGACAAACAGCAGATTGAGGATTTTATTGTTTTCAGCGAGATTTTTGGGCTTGTGCCGTTGATTGCTGTGAGATTTAATCGACAGGGCTGGTTGTTCTTGAAGCCAGAAGAACTGGAAAATACTGGCGCATGCCTGGCTGTAAGCCTTAATCATGCGCTGGAGAAAGGAAAAAGATTTGGACAGGTGTTCTGCTGAAGACAATATCAAACAGACACGGCTCGCTGATGCTCACCTTCTTGGTTGGCTATAAGACTAATATTATTAATACTTACAACGATTTACCTTGTAAGAAGGCTGGGGCAATCATCAAGTAAATGAATGGTTGACTAAGCATCTGAAATAGTTTTAGTTATTAAGGACCTTGCAGTTAGATTTATATTTCTGAATACCCAATCAAGATTATGGAAAAAGCATTATTTTGGAAAACTTTGAAGCCCGGTATTGTACAATGTGTGTTATGCCCGCATTTCTGCACAATTAACGAGGGCGCTTATGGAAAATGCAGAGTAAGGAAAAATGTTCTTGGCAAGTTGCTGGCGATGTCTTATGAAAGGCCGGTTTCAGTCAACATTGATCCAATAGAGAAAAAACCCTTGTTTCATTTTCTTCCAGCAAGCAAGACATACTCAATTGGCATGGCTGGATGCAACCTAGGGTGCTCTTTTTGCCAGAACTGGGAACTGAGCCAGAAAAGTGCTGAAGAGCTGATGGTGCCAGAGACAAAAGCAGAGGATATTGTCAGACAAGCAATTGAAGCTGGATGTCCTTCTATTTCATATACCTACTCAGAACCATTGGTTTCCTATGAATTTGTAATGGATATTGCAAAGGCTGCGAGAAAAAAAGGACTGAAAAACGTGCTTGTGAGCAACGGCTTTATCAATCCCGAGCCTTTGAAAAAGATTTGCAAGTATATTGATGCTGCAAACATTGATTTAAAAAGCATTTCTGATGATTTTTACAAGAACTCGTGCAAAGCAAGTATCAAGCCTGTTCTGGAATCATTGAAGATTCTCAAGAAGAAAAAAGTGTGGCTTGAACTGACTAATCTGGTAATTCCGGGCTTGAATGATTCTGAAAAAGAAATCGAGAAACTTGTCCTTTGGGTGAAGAAAAATTTAGGAACAGACGTGCCGTTGCACTTTACAGCATTCTATCCGCAGTACCAGATGCAGAATATGCCTGAGACTACTGCTGAGAGCCTTACAAAGGCAAGGAAAATTGCATTGGACCATGGATTAAAATTTGTCTATACCGGAAATCTTTCAAACAAGGAAGGATGTTCGAGTTTCTGTCCAAAATGCAAGAAAATTCTGGTAAGAAGAGGATGGTTCATAACAACTGAAAATAATTTCAAGGAGGGAAAATGTCAATGTGGAGAAAAAATACCTGGTGTCTGGCAATAATAGCAGGTATTTTTTGTGTAATGCTGAATTCTGCGTCAGCTGAAGTAAGAATAAATGAGGTGACGTATGACTTAAATGGTACTGATACTGGTCATGAATGGATTGAACTTTATAGTGATGAGCCAATCAATATTTCTGGATGGAAATTATATGAAGCATCCACAAATCATGGTTTGACTATAGTTAATGGTAGTTGGATAATAGAAGGTTATGTAATTATTGCTGATGATACTAGCATATTTTTATCAGATTATCCAAATTATAATGGCGCTCTTATAGACAGCAGCTTTTCATTGGATAATAATGGTGAATCTCTTGCAATTAAAAATAAGTCCTTAGACATTATTAATCAGGTAAACTATATAAGTAGTTGGGGTGGAAATGGCAATGGAAAGAGCATTCAGTTTAATGGAACTGGATGGTGTGAAGGTTTGCCAACTCCGGGCTCTGTAAATAGTTGCTCATCACCACAACCTCAATGTTTTCAAAACTGGAGTTGTTCTGCATGGGGTTCTTGCACAAATGGAGAGCAAACAAGAAGTTGCATTGACTTGAATAATTGTTATAATGCAACAGGCAAGCCTTCAGAAGGTCAGTCTTGTATAACAAATACTTCAATTTATCTTGAGCTTGATTGTGCCAGCGAGGTTAAAAATGGCGAATTTGAGATAACTGCAAAACTTTATAATCTCGAGTCAAAGGATTATGACATCAAAGTTTATGTGACTTTTGAAGAAAATGACACAGTAATCTCAGAGACTTATAATGAAAATGAATGGAAGTCAAGCACATATTATATTGACAATATAGTTTCTGGAACAGGCAACAAGACACTTAATGTAAAATTAAGAATTGCTGACAAGTATTCTGGGTTTAAGGGCAATGCGAAGATAAATGCAAGGCTGAGAGAATCAATATCGTCCAGTACTGTTGCAAACTTTGAAGATGACATAAATATACTTGAAAAAGAGAATTCTAGCAGTCAATCAAGCAACCAGGGAACTGTAACTTTAAATCTTGTAAGTAACTCGTCCAATAACAATAGCAATGGCGGGATTGGGCTAACTTCCAATGTAATCAAGCTTAATTCTCCATCCTCAACATCAGCAAACACGACAAAAGATATAAAAAGCAATATTGTTTACAAATCAAAAGTTGAATATTTCAAAGAGTATGGGTTTTATGCTTTGGGTATTGTATGCATAGTCATAATCTTTGTTTTATTGAGGAAATAAAATGGAAAAAATAAAAGCAATAATGATTTTGGAAATATTGGGAAGGCCTGCTGATTATGTCAAGGAATCAGCTTCTGTCTTAGTTGATAACCTTGGCAAGGAAAAAGGAATCAAAATTCTGAAAAGGAGTGTTGCTGATTCAAAAAAAGTTGAAGGCAAGGAAATGTTTTCCACATTCGCAGAGGTTGAAGTCGAGACTGAAAATATTTTAGTGCTGTTTGATATTATGTTTAGGTATATGCCAGCGCACATTGAAATTTTGGAACCTACTGAGATGCGCATGGAAAGCGCAGATCTTGACGCTATGCTGAGCAATCTTATATTCAAACTCCATAGATATGATGAGCTGGCAAAGATATTGACAATAGAGAAACAAATTCTTACTCAGCAGGTCATGCATCTGAGAAAGCAGCTTGGAATTGACGAGCAAGCACCAATTTCGCCTGTGGAAAATCCAGCTATGGAAACAAAGTCCAAGGAAAAGAAGGCAAAGAAATCAAAAGCTAAAAAGAAATAGTTACAATCAAGTCTTAGTCAGATTTCCATGAACTTCTTTGAATTTTTCAGTATACTTTTGTTCAACTTCCTTCAAAACATTTTTCTGTGGTTTTTTGCTTCTTAGTTTCAGGAAATAATAAACGCCTGCTCCAAGAGCAGCAACTACAAGAACAATTATAATTATTGTGCCAAATGAGAGCTGCGTCTTGCATGTGCCCATACAACACTGTCCTTCGATTGTTATTTCTGTCGAACCTGAACATAATTGATTAGATTCACAAAGGAATCCGCCAATTTCAAGACAACTTCGCTCCTGCTTTTCTTCAGGAGTAAGATTTTGGATTGGAACTATCTGAACATTTACTATAATCTGCGAGCTTACAGAAGCGCCTGATGCACTGGCTTCTATAGTGTCAGTGAAACTTTCCAAAGGTTTCATTAAAATATTAAGTTCTGCAACAGCGCTTGGTGCAAGCACAGAAATTTTAGACGGTGTGATATTGAGGTTCTTGTTTGAAGAAATCGAGATGTCCTTGATTTCTTCTGAGCCTTTATTAGTAAGATAAATCTTCAACATGTATGGAGAACCTCTGACAATTGTCAGGTTGTATGACTGTTTGTCCAATGAAAGTTCTTTCAACTCTCTTGCAAAAGTAAGCGACTTTACTGGAATATTATACTCAGTATTCTGTGACTTAAGTTTAAGCAAAGTAACATTTTGAGTGAATTGCAATGGAACCTGTATTGTTTTTGGTATTCCTGGCATCAAATCTATTGATGTTGAAAAATCAGCATAATTAAGCTGGACTGTTAATTGATTTGCATTGCTTTCTAAGGTAAGAGGAAAAGTTGTGTCTGTGATAACAAAACCTGGCTTTACAGTGAAATCTGAAACATTTCCAATTGCTGAGAAATTATACTGCAGAGTTTGTGTTTTTTCCTGTCCTGCTTCAAAATAATGAACATTCTTTACAACAAGAGTATAATTTCTTTCTATATTAGGAAGAATTGCGTAGAGATAATATGAATTGTCAAGTTTTGCAGCATTGTATTCAAGCGCAACGAGCTGCCTGCCTGAATAAAACTGAATATTCTCAGCAATTATAGGTTCAAGAAAATTTCCATCAAATTTCACAAGAATTGTTTCTCTCGGAGTGTAGGTTTTGTCGATGCTGACTGATATCGCGAAAACACTTGGCAGAATTGCAAGAAGCAAGATTATTAAAAATATTTTTTTCACTTTCCTATCTCCCTAAGTTTCCTTAATGTTTCTTCAACGTCTGAAGATACTCTTGTGCCAGGATGTGTTAACGGTCTTGCAGTCATTGGCTGATATGCTGGAGGATACGGAGGGCGAGGACGTGTTACAGCAGGTGCTGGTGCAGGACCTTTCTTGCCAAATTTCTGCTTGAGCTGATTGTACCAAAGTTTAACTTTCTCCCGGTAAACATATCCTAGTGCTCCAAGTCCTGCCAAAATTAAGATAAGAATTATCCACACCCATGCGCTTGTTCCTTGGACAGCGGGCTTGCAGCATTTGTCTTCTCCGCTGCATAAATAACTTGTAGTCTCTTGTTCATCACTATTACAAAAACCTCTGCAAGCATATCCATTATCTTCACATGGTGTTGTTGTCGGTGTTATTTGTCCGCAGGCTGTTACGCAACATGCTCCCTCGCTGGAATCAACAGGGCTTTGACAAGGATTATCTGCAGGACAAACTGTCCCGCCAAGGCTTGCGCATGATGGCAGAATTGCTGGCTTTGTGCAACAAACCTGCAAGCTGGAAGGGCAATAATAATTTTGCATCTGTTCTCCACCAGCTGCGCTGCACTCGCCTTCTACATTACAATAGTATCCTGAATTTTTGCAGTTCAGCTGCGTAGACTGGAATGTTGTAGGTTTTTGATTAAGAGTCCACATCAAGAATCCTGTGTTGATTATTGAGTTCTGCCAGCATCCATTGGTGCCTTGTTTTTGTGCGAGATAAACTTTTACTGAGTTGATTATAGAACTTTGTGACTGCAATCCTATCAGAGTTGTTGCAGTGTCATAAAAGATTCCTCTGCCTGAATTCCAGTCCCAGTACCATTCTGGTTTCTCTGTGAGCAAAATACTCTGAAGATATTCCGGCTCGGCTGTGAATGCATAAAGGAATGCATACGGAACTGCTCTTATATTATCATCAGCATAAGCAAACAAATAAGGCAAAAGTTTTTTGTATTCTGGCTTGTTTGCCTTCATCAAAGCATATGCAGCCCACAAAGTTCCAGGATAATCACATGTGCTGGTTTCAGACAAACATTTTGATTCTATGCTATGAGTGTTTGTACCATCTGCAGGCGAGCTCTGAATAGAACCAGAGACAAAAATAGTGTTTGAGGCAGAAGATTTGTATATTGTATTAGAAACAAAATCTGCGCTGCATGTGACTGAGAAAGTGTTAGCAAGGC
This sequence comes from Candidatus Nanoarchaeia archaeon, assembly GCA_041501125.1. Classification (GTDB taxonomy): domain Archaea; phylum Nanobdellota; class Nanobdellia; order Pacearchaeales; family GW2011-AR1; genus JBGQNO01. The sequence continues at coordinate 30,787 of JBGQNO010000006.1, read as the reverse complement.
AGAGTTTGTCTATCTCAAGCCATTGTGGATTTGGCGCTCTTGCCTTGAGGCAGTTATTATTTGGAATTGTTATGGTGCCGTCGGATTTTATCTGCATGTTATATTCAGCTCCCAAGTAACTTACTTTGCATGTGGTGTTTGCTGGAGCATCTATCTCAATGTACCAAACAAGATTTGGGTCAATGGTTTTTGACAAAAGCCAGGCAATCTTGTTGTCTGCTGAAGCACCTGATTGTGTCAGAGCAAGAACAGCGAGAGCAGTATTTTTTATTGTACAGCCGCCGACAGGCGCGCATTCGCCTGATAAAGTGGCTTGACATTCAGAAGCAATATCCTGCTTGCCTGATAGCGCAAGCAGTGCAAAAACTTTTTCTTCAAATGTAAGGCTTGCGCATTTTCCTCTTACACTTGATTCAAGACAAGAGATTGCACGCTCGTCCATGGTTTTGTTCTGTGCAGATGCTATCGCAAAAAGCGAGAAACTGAAGAGTAAAACAAAGAACAATACACCTAACTTTTTCATATGGTAAAAGAGTAAAAAAGGTTTAAAATACTTTCTTTTTATTCATTATCCTTGGAAAACTTCCTTTGAGAGCATAATGTGTAGTTAAGCGGATTCTTTATCTTTTGACATAATGCAGCGGGCCTGCAGATGTTTATGTCCTTGTAGTATTTATCACAGTTAGGAGGCATTATTTTTTTGTGCTTGAATGCATATGACAGCTGGCTGTCCACATAACCCTGCTTCAATGGAGGAGTATTCTTTGCATTCCATTCTGTTATTTTCTCTTCTATCTCTTGTCTCGAGAAATTCAGAGAATTTAGATAGCTAATCAGGATGAAAAGCGAGCGTTTCTTTCCATCCTTCAGTCCTTTTAGCATGCACTGGATGCATGGAGGATAGACAATTTTGCTCCTGTCTATTTCAATCTCTTTGTAGACCTTGCCAGTCTTGTTTGTTTTAGTCTCGTTCTGGATTTTCTCCTTGTACCAGTCCAAAGCTTGAATCAAGAGCTCTCTGGCTTCGCCCTCCTTTGATTCAGGCATATAATTTCTTATCTTGACTTTCAAAGGGTCTGCATCACTTGGCTGGAAATTTTCGAGTTCTTGTTTTGTTATAACTATGCTTGCAAGCCCTGTCTTTTCATGTAATGAGTAAGGCGCGCGAAACAAATGTCTTGATGAGACAAGAACAATATCAGGTGCAACCTTCTCAACAGAGTCGCCGGCTTTTTCATCTCCAGTTATGTACTTGCTTGTTTTTTCTGAAGTAAGTTCTGAGATTTTCTCTATAAGCTTTGGCTTTACAAACTCGTGAATATACATTGATACAATTCTTGCCCAGTCAGGAAACATCTTTTTTGTATCCAGGCCATTAACTTTTTCTGGAAATGCTTTCCACGGAATTATCAAATGAAAACCTTTGGAGCCTGAGAATTTTATTCCTATATTCTTGATGCTGTGGAATTCCAGAGCTTGCACTATAAGTTTTGCCATTATCTTGCTGTAGTCCAGGTACTTTGAGTCTATGTCTATCAACAGGTCCCAGCTGTCGCGCATTTCATCAAGCTGTTCTTTTGTCATTTCAGTTGAAATCTCCAGCGGTCGAGTCCAAAGTTCTTCTGAGCAGTGGAAGCTTGTGGCGCCTTTCTTTGCCTGCTGCATAATGTCAGAAGGGTATTCTAAGGTGTCAGGGCGCTTGCCAAAACCTTCGCCATATCGTGGAACTACCTCTCGATTCCTGCAGAAATTGTATATGGCGTCCTGAACATCTTTCCTGGCATAATAAAGATTAATGAGAGAATCTAATTTGGGGTTTACCATAATAAAAATCTGCTATGTAATTTTAAATAGTTAATGTTAAGAAACAATATACTACTTATGTTTTATTTCTTGCGATGCTCAGAAATCTATTGCGCTATGATTTCTGACATGTTAAGCAAGAGTATAATATGTATAGCAAAAAATCACAACAAAGCTTTTAAACTTTCGATTATACGGAAACTTATGCTTGTTAAACTTGATAATCCGAAACTTTTGTCTGATGCTATAAGCGTGATTTCAGAGCTTGTCACAGAAGTCAAGATTAAAGTTGGAAAAGAAGGCATGAGTATAATTGCAGTAGACCCTGCAAATGTCGCTCTTGTATCTTTTATGCTGCCAGCAGCTGCATTTTCTGCGCTTGAAGCTGACAATGAAACCATCGGAATAAGCCTTGAGAATTTCAAGTCAGTTTTGAGAAGGTCTAATTCTGGAAGCTCTATAATTATGCAGACAGACGAGAATGGCTTGAGAGTGGAGATTCATGACAAAATCAAAAGAGTTTTTAATATTGCATTGATTAACATAGATGCTGAGGACAAGCAGATGCCTGAACTTGACTTTGCATCATTTGTGCACATGAACACAAGCGACTTGATACAGTCTGTTGAAGACTGTGCGATAGTTGCTGATGCATGCAACTTCGAAGTCAAGGGAGGCAAATTTATAATTGAGGCAAGAGGGTTGCATTCTACAAGATCAGAATTCAGCTCAGATGAAGTCGGACTTGGCGGAGCTGAAGCAAAATCAAAATACAGCCTTGGATACCTGCAAAAATTCGTAAAAGCGTGCAAGCTCGCTGACAAGTGCAAGATTTATTTCTCAAGCAATTATCCGATGAAACTTGAGCTGAAGGAGAATAATCTGGACATGTCATTCATTCTTGCGCCAAGAATGGAAACCGAGGACTAGGACTTGACAAGAATTCTATACTAATTAACAAGCACTAGCCCGAGCAGAGGATTAATCATAAACATTCTTTCTATGCCCTATTCTTACCACAATAATTTTATTCATAGAAATAATAACGTCTACAACTGCCCGATAATCTCCAGCTCTTAATCTCCATAATTTCTCCCCCTGCAATCTTCTAAGAAACCTGAAGGGATTGTCTCGTATAGAATAAATCTTGTCTAATAGTCTTTCTGCATCCTTCTTTTGCGATTTTTCAAGAAACCTTTTTGCAGTCTCAGTTAGTTCTATCTGAAACATTTTATTTAAGAGAAATTCCTAATTCTCTTGCAACAGATTCTATGGAGTAAACTCTTCCTTTTTTGATGTCATCAAGACCTTTTTGTATTTCATTAATCTCTTCTTCATCTAAGCTTTCTTCTTCAGAACTGTCTATTAGATTATTCAAAACGTCATCGTAAGACTCTCTTTCAATATTTTTGAGAGATTTCAATCTTTCAAGTGTCCCAATGTTTATTTGGATTGTTGTTTTTTCCATGTTATATAGTAACTATAAGTGCTATATAAACATTTCTACTCACAAAAAATCATTAATTTTAATCATGTTTTTACCTTGCAAGGTGGCTGGGGCAGCATTCATTAGTTTACACAACCTCCAAAGCATTTTTATCATTAATTGCGCTCTTATCTCGAGAACCTAAGAAATTTTATAAACCCATTTAACATGTTTTTTCTATGAATAAAAAGGGGCAGGTGACACTATTTATCATCATTGCTATTATTATTGTTGCTGCAATGGTTATAGTGATTTATCCAAGAATTAAAGCAAGTTTTACGCCTACAGTTCCTGCAAGCTCTTTTGAAAAATGTTTGTTGCCAAGTGTTGTGGAAGCAGTTGATATTGTTTCTAAACAGGGTGGTTCGATAAATCCTTCTTTGTATTACATGTACCAGGGAAACAAGATTGAGTATCTTTGCTATACTTACGAAAACTACAAGACATGCGTGATGCAGCAGCCTATGTTGAAAGTGCATGTTGAAAATGAAATTGCAAGTTATGTCAAACCCACTGCGATTGCCTGCCTCAGCCAATTGAAAACAGAAATGGAAGGACAAGGTTACACCAGCCAGGTAAATTTCAAGGACGTTGAAGTTGAACTTGCGTCAAACGACGTTCAAGTAACTATTAATGTTACTGCATCTTTTACAAAAGAAGGCACGCAGAGTTTCAATAAATTTGTTGTGAGCGAGTCCAGCAAACTTTATGAGCTTGTGACGCTCGCGACAAGCATTCTGAATTCTGAAGCACTATATGGAGACTCAGAAATAACTACTTACATGATTTATTATCCAAACATCAAACTTGAAAAATTAAAACAAGGAGATGGAAGCAAAGTGTATATCTTGAATGACACAACTACACAGGATACATTCCAGTTTGCGACAAGAAGCCTGGCATGGCCAGGAGGATTTAAACTTACAGCATGAAATCCAAAAATAAAATAGGTAAGTTTGGAAGTGTGCTTGAGATAGCAATTATGATAATTTCTATACTTGCATTCTCATATCTTGTTAATCCTCATGATGTTGTCCAGGCTGCAGCGCCTGCAAGTGAAGTATGCTGCGAGAAGACAAATGCGGGGGCATGGTGCCAGACTGCAAAACAGAGTGATTGCAATTCAAGCCTCTTGTCAAGCCCGACAGGCTGCGATTCAACTGCTTTCTGCAAATTAGGATGCTGCTTTGATTCTAGTGAAGGAACTTGTTCCCCAAATACTGCCCAGAGAACATGCCAAGATAGTGGCGGTGTATGGGCTGATGATGCAAAATGCTCTATTTCACAATGCCAGCCAGGATGCTGTGTATTAGGAACGCAGGCTGCGTTCACAACATTCACTGGATGCAAAAAACTTTCTTCTCTTTACAACATGGAAGTTAATTTCAACAAAAATATTCCTGATGAATTGTCATGCATAAGTCTTGCGTCATTGTCTGATGAAGGTGCGTGTGTTTTCGAAGTTGATTATCAAAAAACATGCAAGTTTGCATCAAGGCAGGAATGCAATAACATTGGTGGGCAATCTGCTGAGAATGTCACAAGCAATGTAACTTTCTATAAAGATACATTATGCTCAAGTGAAGAACTTGGAACAAATTGCGCACCAACGCAGAGAACTGTGTGCGTGCCTGGCAAGGACGGAGTTTATTTTGTTGATACTTGTGGAAATCCTGCAAATATTTATGATTCTGAAAAAGTAAATGACATGGCATACTGGAACAAAGTTGTCAAGGTAGAAGACTCGTGCGGTTTTGGAAACACTAACGGAAATTCGAACAGCAAGACATGTGGAAACTGCGATTATTTTTCTGGAAGCATATGCAAAACAGCTGACAGAACAAACAGGGCAACATATGGAGATAACATTTGCAAGAATCTTGATTGCAAGCTTGCAGATGGTACAATAAAGAAAAATGGTGAGAAATGGTGTGACACTGACAAGCCAAGTGGAAAATTAGATACTGTCGGTTCAAGATATTTCAGGCATATTTGTATGAATGGTGAAGAGATGATTGAGCCATGTGCTGATTTCAGGCAAGAAACATGTGTTGAGGATAATATTGTTATTAATGGCGCAAAGTTCTCAGAAGCTAACTGTGTTATAAACAGATGGGGAGATTGTTTTGCACAAAATACATCTGAAGATTGTTTGAATAATGCTACACGAGACTGCAGGTGGACAACATTTAATGTTGGAGGCGAGATATTTGGAGCACCGACGATTGGAACAGGCGGAACTGTGATGCCTGGAAAAGTGACTGGATTAAAGGGAGAGTATTCGTGTGTTCCTGCAAATTCTCCAGGACTTCAGTTCTGGAATGATGATACTCAAGTAAAAGATATTTGTTCTGAAGGTACTGTGACATGTACTGTAACAGAAGAAAGCGGATTACTTCAAAAAGGGTGGAGTTGCAAAGACAACTGCCAGTGCCTTCAACCTCAATGGCAAGATGAGCAGAACAAAAAATGCCAGTCATACGGTGACTGCGGCGGAAAAGTAAATTTCATCGGAACTGCAGGATACAAAACAGGATATGAGATATCTATTGTGAAAATATTCTTGCCTGTTTTGAAATCAGTGGCTGCTATTGCTTTGTTTGTTGTTGATGGAGAGAAAGGAATTGCAAGTAGTGCTGGAGAACCACTAATTTATAGCGCGCGTAATGCAGCACAAGCACATGCAGCAGCTTTTGCTAAAGCAGCACCTTATCTTAAAGCTCTTGGTTATGCAGCACTGGCATATGCTGCTGTATACTTTATTGTTAGAGGGCTTGGAATGAGTCCTGCTCAAGCAAATCAATTGGGATTGAGTGCTGGCGCAGGAACATTTGCATGGCAACTTGCAAAACAATTTTTAAATCCGTATGCAGGATGGATAGGACTGGGAGTTGGTTTATTACTGGCAGCATTAATATATAAGGATGAAAGAACAAAAACAGTGACATTTGAATGCCTGCCATATTCGCCTCCTATCAAGGGAAATGACTGCGAGAAGTGCAACGCTGGAACATATCCTTGCACTGACTATCGATGCAGAAGCTTGGGGCAGGCATGTATACTAACTAATGTTGGAACAGACCATGAATTGTGCGTCGCAAATAACACTCATGACGTACTAAGTCCAACAATTACTCCTGATGAAAATGCTTTAACACCTGGCTACAAATATATCACAACAGGCATAAGCCCTCCTGCAAGAGGTGTTGAAATTAAGAAAGAAAATGGAGGATGCATCGAGCCATTCACAGGATTAAGCTTTGGATTGACCACAAATGAGCCAGCAAAATGCAAGATTGACTACAATGATACTGGTGGATTTGATAATTTGACTTACTGGTTTGGCGGAAGCGATTTGACTGATTATAATCACACACAGATAATGAGTCTGCCTGGACCTGATGCAATAAATTCACTGCCAAATATCGCTATAAAGAACAGTGGGTTGTACAACTTATATGCAAGATGCCAGGATATGAATGGAAATTTTAATTCTGCTCCGTATATAGTGAAATTCTGCGTTGATCCAACACCAGACCTAACACCTCCTACAATAATGTCGACAAGTATTCTAAACGGAGCACCAGTGAAGTATAATGCAAACTCTACAGCTCTTGAGGTATACATCAACAAACCTTCTGAATGCAAATGGAGCAAAGTAGACCAGGATTATTCAAGAATGGAAAACACAATGAGCTGCGACACAAGTATCTCGCAGATGAATGCACAGCTTCTGTATACATGCAGAACAACATTGACAGGCTTGAAAAATTCAGCTGATAACACATTCTTCTTCAGGTGCAAGAGTTATCCGGGCTTAGCTGAATCAAAAAGATTTACAAATCAAGAGAGCTATCCTTTTGTATTGAAAGGAACACAGCCATTGAACATAATAAGTGCTGGACCGAAGGAAACAATAAAAGGTTCTACTAGTTTGGTGCCTGTTTATCTTACTGCTGAAACAGCTAATGGTTTTAACGTCGGTGATTCAACATGCTACTACAGAACTTCTTCAAGCAAGATAAATGTGCCATTCCTGACAACAGGGACAAACCTACATAGCCAAAGACAGGATTTGCCATCTGGAACGTATACTTATTACATCAAGTGCATTGACCTTGGTGGAAATAGTGATACCAAGCAAGTAAAATTCAGTGTCTTGGTAGACCAGCAGGCGCCAAGAATATTGTCAGCATATAATTTAGAAGGACAGATGATTGTCAAAACAAATGAAATCTCGACGTGCAGCTACAGTACAAATACTGGAACTGGATGCAATTTCCAGATAAGCGAGGGAACGAGCCTGCCTTATGATAACTCAACAAGCCATTCAACAGAATGGATAGTTGGCAGAACATTCTATATCAAATGCTCAGATACTTCTGGAAACGAGCCTGCTGGAAATGAATGCAGCATCATTGTGAAGACTGTACAATAAGAGTTCTGGAAGAATTAATGTTAGAACGATTCACCCGTCGGGATGAACATGGGCAAACAATTCTTTCCTCAATAACTAATATTTAAATATCTGATTTTCCTTCAATAAAAATGACAAAAGGGGGCAAGAAAGGGGCTTTGGAGATGTCCTTCAGCATGATATTTTCAGTTATCCTGATAATCGCTTTTGTCGCTGCAGGATTCTATGTTGTCAAAATGTTTCTTACTGTAAAAAGCTGTGCTGACACTGGAACATTCTATGCTGATTTGCAGACAAGCATAACAAATGCATGGAAAAGCCCAGAGAGTTCAAAAACATTTAATGCTGTTTTACCGACGGATTTTACATATGCATGCATAATAAACTGGAGCGAAGATGCTGGCAAGGGCATCAATGCAGATATGTTCAACCAGTTGTCTGTCTTTAAGAAAAATCTTGTATTGTGGCCAAGAGGCAAAGCATGCAATGGATTTGAAGGCATAGATTTGGCTCACATAAACCTTCAACAAATGACTTCAGATAATAATCCATTCTGCATCATAGTTGACAAGGGAAAAGTAAGCGTGAAAATTGAGAAGACAATTAATGAAAATCTTGTAAGAATAGAAAATGCGTAAGGGAATTGAGTTTAGTTTTGCATGGCTTTTTGCAATAATCGCTGGAGTAATAATTGTATTTCTCGCAATTTATGCGGGCTCTAAATTTCTATCAACTGCCAAGTTCGAGGCAACAACCGTGACTGCAAAAGAACTCAGCATAATTTTCGAGCCGCTGGAGACTGGAGTTGCGAGTGGATTATCGACACAGGCAACACTTTCAAGCGAAACAAGAATTTATGATGAATGCGACGCTGGCGGTGTCTTCGGCAGGCAGGAGATAAGTCTTGCCATAAAGCAAGGCAGTCAGTGGAGCAAGCCAGGAGCAGCAATTCCAATAGCTAACAAGTATATTTTTTCAAATTCAAGTGTTGAAGGAAAGAAATTTTATTTCTTCAGCATGCCGTTCAGCATGCCATTTAAAATTGCTGACATGATCATGATTTCAGGACGGCAGTATTGCTTCATCAACACACCAGGTTTTATCGAGGAGGATTTGGGAAATTTGAATATGGAAAATATCAAGTTTGAAACAAACTGCTCGCAAAATTCTCTCAATGTCTGCTTTGGAAGCGGAACAAAATGCGATATGACTGTATATTCTGTCGACGGCTATAACACTGGATTTGTTGCAAAAGGCAGGGATAAATTATATTTCACAAAGAATCTTGTTTATCCTGCAATAATTTCAAGCAGCGATGTCTATGAGTGCAATATTAAAAGATTGATGAAGAAAGCAAGCCAGCTTGCTCTTGTTTACCGAGATGAAAGCAACATGCTCTCTGGCAAATGCCCTGTTGTTTCAGGCTCAAGCTTGGAAAATCTTGCAATACAAGCATCACACATCAACAATTCTGCACAATTGGTGCTGCTTGATTTAAGTGCGAGTTCACTAGATTCAGAAAATAGTTTTGCAGAATGCAGGTTGTGGTAAAATGACAAGAAAAATGTTAAATAAAAAAGCCCAATTCAAGATACAGCAGATGACATTTATGATAGCTGGAGTTTTCATATTTTTCATACTTGCAGGATTATTTGTTGTTTCAATACAGTTCAGCAACATCAGAAAAAGTGCAGAAGCTCTTCAGGCTAATCAGGCTGTAAGCATTGCGCAGTATCTGGTTGAATCTCCTGAATTCACATGCGCGGCTGGAAGTTACTGCATTGATACTGACAAGCTGATTGTTTTAATGAACAGGACAGCTTACAAAAATTTTTGGCCTGTTGCATATATTAAAGTCTTGAAAATTTATCCTAGCGGAACTGGGGATTGCACACTAAAAAATTATCCAAATTGCAATCTGTATAATGTTATGAACACCGGCATACAAAGCACATCAAGCACAAGCTCATTTGTAGCATTATGCAGGCATGAAAATGACGAAAGCATTAAAACAGTGTGTGATTTGGGAAAGATAATAATCGGGTATAAAGTATGATGAAAATGAATAAACGAGGGCAGGAAGAGATTGTAGGGTTTATTGTAATTGTGGTTATTGTAACTATTGCAGCTGTTATCCTGCTGCTATTGAGTGCAAGACAACCTGCTGCACTAGAATCAAGTCAAGAAATAGAGAATTTTCTGCAATCAAGCATGTATTTGACTACAGAATGCCAATCTCTTGATCTTAGCGAACTGATTAAAGCGTGTTATGACAATGAGATGTGTGACCAGGAATCTGGGTGCACTGTGTTAAACCGAACTTTTGCAAATTTGCTTGCTGTTAGCTGGAGTCTTGATAGATATCAAGGTTACTACCTATCTGCATATTCTTCTGAGAATAATCAGTCATTCCTGGACATTAAGACAGGAAACCAGAGTGGAAATAGTGAAGCTAGTAGACTGCCTCTTTTGTTAAGTTCTGGAAACAAGATTTATGTGTATTTGAAAGTTTATGCCAAGGCAGAATAATATGCCTTAGCATTAATGGTTAAACGATTTACCCATCGGGGTGAACAGGAGCAATCCTCAAGTAAATGAATGGCTGCTTAAACGTCTCAAGATTTTATGGATTAATGAAAATAAAAGGTTCTAAGTAAAGTCAATATTAACCTGGAGTTTGTCGATTGCCATGACAGGCTTGAGCTTCTTTCTCTTGCCCTTTTCAATATGCACAAAGTCGATTATGCCGAATTTCTTAAGGGTTGCAAGGTCTTTCTTGACTGATTTAAAATCGCGCTGGACAAGCTTGGCAAGCTGGTACATAGAATCAGGGTTTTTGGCCTTGATAATATTGATTATCTTGGCTTTTTCATTGCTTAGAAGATGCCTTAATTCAGATAGTTCATTGAAATCATAGCCTTCATAGGCTCTTCTGAACAGAAAATAGAATGTTCCGGGAGTAATATAAAGATCAATGGATTTTGTCTTTAATTTCATGCTATTTCTATGTAATGAGGGTTTAAAAATGTTTTTACATATCAGTAATTTTCTAACTACTAAGCAGAAAGTATATATTTAAGTTAAGGGTTATAAATTTACATATATGGTTTAAAATGCCATATATGACTAAAAATCCATTATATTTCGTGCATATTAATGAAAAAAGATGACAAAATAAGAATTATATTTTTCCGTGGTAATAGTGACAACAAAAGCTTTAAAAGGAAACTACAATAAAAGTTCGGTTTTCCGTTGCTGTCTGCGAAAGCTTTTTAAACCGATTTTGGTTAGTAAATTCGTTCTGGATAGGATGATTCGTAAGAGTCATTACTGTCCAAGATTTAATTAAATAAGGAGGAATAAAAAAACATGAAATTTAGTTTTAAGAAAATCGCGGCAGTATTAGCTGGCGCGGTAATGTTGGGCAGCACCATAGGATTTGCTGCTAACTTCCCTGCCCCATTCGTACAGAATGGACAAGCGGATGTAGCAGTAGTATATGGATCAACAGCGGCATCAACAGATTTAACAGCAGCAACATCGATTGCTACTGACTTAGCAACAGGAGTAACAACAACCAGTGCAACTGTAGGAGCAGGCGAAAAGGTCTTGATACAGAAAGGAAGTACCAAGTTTGACATTGGAGCCAATGCCTCAGGTGTTTGGGGAACAGGAGCAATCACTAAATCAGACTTACCAACTCTGTTAGCTGATGGCACTTTCACAAACAAGGCTGGAAATGACTTTGACTACACACAAACATTAAGCCTTGGAACCAATTCCAACTTAATCTTGACACATTTTGTTGACAGCGATTACAAGGCAAATGTACCTACGCTTGGAATGAAGATAAGTTCTGGAAAACAAATCCTGAACTATACGCTTGATTTCACAACAAATGCAGAGTCAGTTGTAAGTGCAACTGGAAGGCTCACAGATATAGAGTCAAAAACAATACCTATATTGGGTAAGAACTACTATATCTTAGCAGCAGAGAATGGAAGTTCAAATCCAGCTGGAATAGACACAAAGTTAACTTTGTTGGATTCTGCAAATGAAGCAACAGTGTTAGAAGGCACACCATCAACAGTAAGTGTTGGCTCTAAGACATATACAATTGAGACAACAGCTGTAGGCAGCGACTATGTCGTGCTGAAGATAAATGGTGAAACCACAGACAAACTTGCTGAAAGCGCAACAAAGAAACTTTCAGATGGTACAGTTGTCGGAGTAAAAAGCATCTTGTACACATCAAAAGAGTCTGGAACAAGCAAAGTTGTAGTTTCAGTAGGAACTGGAAAACTTGAGATAGCTAGCGGACAAGATATAGTGCTTAACGGGGAGACAATAACAAACCTTAAGGGCTATATTGTAAGAGCAGCACCATCAGGCGGCAAGGAAAAAATTGACAAGATTGTCATAGAGTGGAAGCTTACAGATAAATCATTTGTAGCTCCTGACAAGGAATTGTTAATGCCTGGATTTGAAGCTGTTAAAGTAATCATGAGCGGGGTAACTTACCCAGATGAAGAAACAACACAAGTCATAGCTGATGGAAGCGATGTAATGACTTTGAAAGCACCGGTGAAAGACGGCGATGTCAGTATTGACTTGCTGGCTACAAACGCCGCAGGTAATTGGACATACATTGGTGGAAAGTCAGATGACAGTGAGAAGCTTAAAACAACAGATGCGAATTGGATAGTGTTGAACTATACAAACAACGAAAAGTTATTTGTAGCTTCTTGGGCATCTACAAGAGACGCGGAATCGCACCTATTGTACATTTCGTCTTTGACAAAATCAACTACAGAAGCAAAAGTTAAAGTCCAAGACAAACTGACTGGCTCAAGTTATGAGCTTTCAAACAGCAGTACTGGCGCGACAGCAACTTTCGGAAATGTAGTCTTGACATTGGGTCAAATAACTTATGGAGATGAAGAAAGAAATGTCAGCTTCTCTATAAACACTGGTGGAAGTTTCAACAAGCTTTATACAAACGATGGCTTGTTAGTTTACTTGCCATATGACTCAGTTTCAGGTGAGCCTGGTGCAATAGATTTGGCAACACCAACAGCAACAACAAGCTACACAATGAACTTGTCTGAGGAAGACAGAGACGGCAATATCGGAGCTGGACCAAATATCAGCATGACATTGAGTCCTGGTTCAGGCAGTGATCCAAAAGTCAGTGTAAGCGGAGTATCGGCTGCATGGGCAGGTTCGAGTGACCCTATCCAAATAGACACAACCAAAGTCTATGAAGGATATGTCAAGTCTGCGTTAGCATCCAAAGTCCTTTGGGACAAAGGAGACACAACACAGTACAGTGCTGAGGTAATCTATCATGGCGGTGAATCGTATGCAGATGTCTATGTAGCTGCACCAAGTGTAGCAACAGGCGCTGCAGCAGCGGTCATAACTGTCAAGGATAGCGAAGTTAGTTCAGTAAGCGGAAGCAACTTAATCGTTGTGGGTGGAAGCTGTGTAAACACAGTAGCTGCACAAGTGCTTGGAGTAGCATCTGGAACATGCGGTGATGCATTCACTGCTGCAACAGGAGTAGCTGCAAATGGAGCACTTATACAGGTAGCAACATCGCCACTTGCAACAAGCAAGATTGCGATGCTGGTAGCAGGTTATGACGCTGCAGATACAGTAAAAGCTGCAACATATGTAACTGCTGAGAAACCATCAACAGCTGTAGGAACAACAAAGCTTAGCACAGTTAGTGCAACAGCAGTAGTAGCCGCATAAACGGCTTTTTTTCTTTTTTTTCTTTTTCTTTTTTTCAATGGATTAGCGAGAGCTGAAGAGGAGAGGTTATTAGACAAGACGCACTCGGCTCGCTGATGCTCGCCTTCTTTGCCTGCGCCGCTGAGAAAACCTTTGGTTTTCGAGGTGCTCAGAAATTCAAAAAGAATTTCTGACATGAGGAATGCTTTCAGGCGTCCGCAACAAGAGCAGAACAAAGATAGCATTATTATTAATATGAAAACGATTTTACCCATCGGGGTGGTTGGGGCAGCATGTTAAATTTAATGACAATTTGATTAAATTTAAAAACAAAGATGCTGTGGAAAAGTTATGCGAGAACTAACGTCTCCTGAGCAACGAGCAACTCAAGACTTGAAGAAAAGAAGAACAATTGTATGGATTATTGCTGGAATAATGATATTGAGTACACTGGGCTACAGCATCGGCAGTTTTGGCAAGAGCGGCAGCAGCCAGAACAAAGTTGACTACAAGGGAATAACGTTCGAGCTCCAGTCTGATGGATGGCATTTTTCATTATCTGGAATAAATTTTATTACTGCTTACAATCCTCTTGAAACTGCAAACATTTCTGCAGCTAGTTTAACTGGGACTGCAAACCAGTATGCTGGACAGCCGCTTTATTTTTCTGATGACAGCCAGATGGATGGAGAAAGAGAGATTATGATAAATCTCCAGAATATTGTCTCACGAACTCAGCCTTCGTGCTTCACAGAGAATTGCACGCAATATGCAATTAAAAACTGCACAAAAGACAATATAATAATAATCAGAACAAGCAATGAAACATTTATAAATCAAAAAGAAAATTGTATTTTTATCTACTCGAGTCCTGGAGAGATGTTAAAAGCAAGCGATAAATTTTTGTTCAGGATTTTAGGGATAGAATAAGATGGCAAAACTAAGAATGAAAAAACAGGCAAAACCAGAAAAACCAGCAGTTGACAGAACATGGCTTTACATACTGGTTGGACTTCTGATACTTTTCATAATCTTTTATGTTTCTTACCAGTCATATCTTGCATCCAAGAAAATTGAGTATGCTGGATTGAAATTCGAGGAAAAGAAGGTTGGCAACCTGACGTTTTGGTATACAAGTGTGCCTTTGGTTGATACTAATGGCGTTAATGTGGCAAACAGAAGCATGTATTTCAGGAATAATCCAAAGGAACTAGAGTATATTCCAATAAATGGAATAATCCAAATCAAATCAAAGATAATTCTTGCGAGCGACAGCCTTAAATGTGACGACAATGGCATAGCTGGCGGAGAACTAGGATTGGCACTTGCGCCATATTCAAATATAATATCAGGCACGCTAAACAAAACCCTTGCTGATGAAAAAGGAATTCAATATGCATCGTGCAACCAGAGTGATGTCATTTATCTTGATTCAACAGTATTAATTTTCAAGCCTGGAAATACCACGAGCATTGATCAGAATGGAAAAGACTGCTATGAAATCACAATCAAAGACTGCGAGGTTTTGGATGGTGTTGAGAGATTCATTGTAGGACTGTATGCTCATGCAAAAGGCATAGAAATCTAAGATTTCTAAGATTATTTGTTTCTTATTGATTTAATCAAGAATTTCAGGTCAGAATAAACTGGAATCTCCTTTACATTAAAAAATATTATGTTAGCATACCAAACAAGAAACACTAATACTGAGCTGAAAATAAACCAAGTCATGAAATGCAGCGCTGAAAAAACAGGCTGCAATGAGACGAAAAGAAATGAGAAGAGAGTAATTCTAAGTGTATTTATTATAAACAGCAAGCTAAAGGAAAGCATCAGCGAGTAAATTCGTTTTCCCAGAGGCATTGGTGTTGATAAATTAAGAATGAGCAGAAGGTAATATGCTGAAATCGCGATGCAAGCTGCTGCTAAGTCTATATTTGCACCATGCAAATTAATTACGTTGTTAGTGAGGGTTGCATTGGAAAAGAGGCTTATAATAAAAAATGCAGAATAAATTGTTGCTTTTGGAAGGAAAAATGCAAAAATGTTCGCTAAAACAAATAAAAGAAGAATCAAGTAACGCATGAACATAAAAAATCCTTTGTTTCTTGAACTTGTATTTCTCATGTGAATATTTTTAAAGCTTTTCTCCTTAGCTTAAAGATGGTGATATACTTAATAAGTTTTATTCTACTGGCGCTTGGACTTGCCTATGACAATGCTATCGCAAATTTCTTTCATATGCATCAATATCTCGGGCTGTCAAATTTCTTCAGTATATTTGCTGTCATGGGCAATGGCGTAGTAGTTTTGATGCTAATTACATTGTACTGGATAGTCACAAGAAAGAAGCTTCCTATACCTTTCTGGCTGGCATTTGCAGTCAGTATGCTTATTACTTATGCGCTAAAGTTGATTGTGATGCGCAACAGGCCGTTTGCTATGCCTGGAACATTGGACTTAGAGTCTAGTTTTCCATCAGGACATTCAACTGCAGTGTTTTCTGCATTGCCATTCATGACTAGAGACAAGGAGAAGTATATCTGGCTGATATTTGCAGTTCTTGTTTTTATCTCAAGGCTCTACCAGGGATATCATTATCTGACTGATGTTGTTGCTGGAATGTTGATCGGCTATACAACTGGAATTCTGATAGAAAAATATGCTGGAAAGAGACTGGAAAAAATTGGTGAAAGAATAACAAGCAGATTTATAGCTAAATAATAAAATTAAAAATTACTTTGAAAGTTTTATTGCAAGAACTACAATCACTACAATTAAAGCAACATTGACTAAGATTATGAGCAATAATCCCCAGTGGTTTGCAAGCCATGAACTCTCTCCAAATATATTTCCGAAGAAAGAACTTTTCTCAACAAACATGCTGACCTGCTGTGTCTTAACCTGGTCATTGTAGGATGTTGCTATTGCAAATGTCTGGTCGCCTGATGCTGATTTGTCAAGTTGCAATGTTATGACAACTGTTTTCTTCTCACTTGGAGCAAGTGTTATTGTCTGCGGCGAGATTGACTTGAGTGTTGCCCAGCCATCTATGCCGTCGACAGATACTGAATATGTGGTTGCTGTTGCTCCTGGATTTGTAAGAGTAACATTAATTTTTACTTCGTTTCCTGAAGCAACTTTCTGGCTGTCAAGTGCTGCTGTTATTGCAACATCACCTTTGGCTTTGCATCCATCAGCGCTGATTACTTTGAATTTCAAAGCATATGTATTTGAGGTTGAGTATACCCCGTCGTTATCATCATAATCATAGTATATCAACAGGTCGAAGTTATAGAGCTTGTTTGCTGTTGCATTCTCTGGCATCAAAAAGCTGAAGTCAGCATTTTTGGTATTGCCAGTGTGCATATTTTCAAGAACTTGCTCAAGTGAAATGCCAAGCTCTTTGTTTCTTAAAATAACTTTGACACTGTCTTCTTTCTCATTACCGATGTTGTATACAGGTATGCTTAATGAAACATCCTGGTTACAATTGACCTCAAATGGCATGCTTTTGCCAAGCAATTCTGAGTCTATGACAACATTTCTGTCATCCTGCTGTATTTCAACAAATTCATAAGATGAGCCGCTCCATTCATCATCACAAACTGCACTTTCTCCGCCAGAACTCAAATATGCCTTGACATAAAGCCTGTAGTATCCGCCATTAATGTCTGCTGGAACCTTGAACGTGAAGTCTAGCGTGTCCGAGTCATCTGCATCTATCTTGATTGATTTGGCATTAATATTAAGATTTATTTTTTTGCCATTTTCGTCATAAAGTTCTGGCTGGACTTTTATGCTCTCACTTTTGGCATGATTATTATTCTCTACATCAACAGAAACTATAACTTCCTGAAGAGGAGTCCATACCCATTCATCATCAGAATCGTCGGTTACATCAGTGATGCTGATATTGTTGTTGCCTGTTTTGCCAAACTGACAAAGGCTGCCGGTGAAGCCGACATTGATTGAATGTGTCTCATTTATCGAATGATTAAAAGCATTCATTGCAAGAATTGTTATTTGCCCAAAGGCGTAGTCCATCGTCTTAAATTCAAATGAGCCCTGGGTGTAAGAAACATTAAGTGTTGTTGTATTTACAAGAGGAAAGTTAAGATTTGAATTTGATATCTTGAACACAAGAGAATTTCCAAGATCATCAGTTGCATTAAGATTATTTGTTATCTGAAGAATTACATTGTCATATGCATTGATGTCAAAGAGTGCGGTATTCTGCGACTTTGTGAAAGTAAGCTCGCCTTTGTTAACATCTATCAAAGCTGCTGATGCACTTGCTAAAAACAGCAGGGATATCGTCGCTAAAATCAAAACATTGAATATTCCTTTCATTTTATTAGACATTTTGTTATAATTCTGTAGTTACACATGGTTTATAAATTTTATTGCAATTCAGCATATAAGTCATATTCGTGGAAATTAAATTTATAAGACAAAGAATACTTGTAAAATCATCAAAAGGAGGTAGAATGGCAAAGGAAAACGGAAACATCTTAGGCGCGTGGGCCTTTTTGATAGGAGTAATAATTGCTGTATTGGCAGGATTTGTACCTGCGATTGATTTAACAATGGGGATATGGGCAGCAGTTTTCGCAGCACTTGGTATAATAATAGGGCTGTTGAACGTAACAGCAAAAGAGACCAAGGACTTCTTGATGGCTGGCGCGATTTTAGTTATCGTAAGTGCATTGAGCAAATCATCAGGCATTGAAATAGCACTGCCTTATGTAAGCACAATATTGAATGCGCTTGTGATATTATTTGCACCTGCAACAATTGTAGTGGCACTAAAATCAGTCTTTGTGGCAGCACGAAGATAAATTTATTTTATTTCTTTTTTTATTTTTTATCTATAAATGACTCCAGGGTATCTATGTTGATTACTTTTTTATGGTCGTATTCTATTCCCGGGCATGAGAAATTAATCCAGAAGTCAACTGGAAAATTCTCAAATTCAGAATAATTGAGTGTTTCGAACATAAAGATGTTAAATTTTTTGTCTGGGAATTTTGATTCGAGTGTCTTTTTTGCATGAAGTGCTGCTTCAAGGTTAAACTGGCCTTTTTTTGTAGAAACAAGCATGCCTATATTATTAGCATGCAAAAACTGCAAGTAACGTATCTTGCCTGCCTTTTCAATCTCGGTTTTGTCTTTGGTATCAAGCTGAATGGCTTGCTCGCCATTGAACACTATGACACGTTTTGCATATTTCAGAAGGTTTATGGCATGGAATTTGCCTCCACCAACTAATAGTACAGTATCTTGCTGTTCTATTTTTGAACAGCCAAGGACTTGCTTGAAGCCTAGTATATCAAACTTATCCATAAGTTTGTTCTTGAGTTCATGGGCAAGATTCTTATATTGGATAACATAGGCGATGAAGAACTTCTTAGGAAGAAGCTTAAGCAAGCCAGAAATGTCGTTGTTCAGCTTTGCTTTCCTGAAAATTTCAGAGTAAAATACCTGCATTGTATATTATAGTAATTATAGTAATGTTTTGTTTAGTTTTGGGTAAAATAAGTTAACGGACTAATATTTTTCAAACTCTGTTGTCGGAGAAGGTGCTGGCATGCTCACTGGAGGTTGTGCCTTGTTAGGTTTGTATATCTCCGCAAAGTTTGGAGTTACGATTATGATGTTTTCTCCGAAACCAGCAACATTGCCTTCAAGAGCTTCTGCAGTTTTTCTGATTTTTGAGACTGCTCTTTTCAATTCAATGATGTCCTTGTCCTTCAAAGGCTTCATGTCAATGATTGCTATAGTATAACCTTCCCTAAGAGAGTTAAGAATTTCTGGGGTGTCATCAAATTTCTTCAACACAAAGGGCCTTACAAGAACCTTTGTTGTCTTTTCGCTGGGTGATTGCCCCAAATCAATTTCAATATATTCAGGCTCTTCATTGCCTTTGAATAATTTTGAAAAAATATCTTTGAACGTCATAGGAAATTTAGAGATAGAAACTTTATAAATATTTCTATTTAGTTTTTAACTCCTCCTCAATTGCTTTTTTTAAAGTTTCTAGTTTGCTTTTCAGAATTTCTTCCTGCTTTTCTATAGATTTCAGTCGGAGTTCAAGAATTTTCTTTTTTTCATCAAGTTCTTTCTTCACATCCGCCTTGTCAGACTTGAGCATTATCTGTCCGATAATCTTGTAAACCTCATCTTTTGCTTTTTCAACCTCGCTTAGTGCGGATTCTGTCTCTGAAAGCTCCATTTGGAATGCTTGTTTCTGCAGCATTACGTTCTGCATAGTCTGTTCAGAAATCTGAAGGTCCTGAATTTTTTCCTGTGTAGACTGTGTTAATTTCATGTTTATACTGCCTTTACCTTTGTGATTATCTTTCTGGGCTTGTAGAATATTTTGCTGTTGCAGAATGGGCAGGTAAACCTTTTTTCAAGATTCTTTGAAGAAATCTGCTTTTCACATTTGAAACATTTGTAGACTGCCATTTTTAGATTTGCCTTGTTGAGTATTTAAAGTTTTTTAGTTACTAAGGTAGTATACGTCTGATGCGAATTTCTTGCCGCATCTCTTGCATACCCATATGCCGCTGCTAGCTAACCTCTTTAATTTCTTTTTACCGCAGTACGGGCATGTCTGCTTCTTTCTCTGCTTCGCTTCAATGGGTTTGAGCTTTTCCTTTACCTTGGTGCCATACCTAACACCGTATTTTCCTGTTGCTTTTACTTTCTTTGTTCTTGACATTTTGATGTTTTTGAGTGTGATGTTCGTCGCTGCGACAAACAAAGTGGGGCTGCCCGGATTTGAACCGGGGTCGCAAGCTCCCAAAGCTCGAAGGCTACCAGACTATCCCACAGCTTTATGCTCGTCAAAATTGCCGAGTCCCATACTATCGGATAGCGACAACCCCTTTCAAAATGGGCATAATTTCGTTTATAAATTTATTGTTGTCTTTTATGTCTATCCTGAATCTTATATCCTTGCTTGTTACGCCATCTTTCCTCGTCCTTCTTCCAGCGATAAAACATTTTGTCGTGTTGATATTAAATTTTAAGAGCATTTTTCTTAAAGAGTTCATGAACTCAAATCCGGAAGCCAAGATATCATCACTTTTTGCGGTGTTTATTTGTATCCGAGGGGTTCTCTTAGCCTCTTCTTTACCTGAGCCTTCACATAGAAAAGCCACCTTAAGATACTCCCTTGAAAAATCCTCGGATAAATAAATCCATTTTGGCACATTAAATCTTTGTATTGTTTTGTCACCTTTTGGAATGCCCAACCGATATAACTTTTCGGCTAATCTTTTATTAAAAACAGCAAATTTATGAGTTTTATGCTTTCCAGCACCGCCGCTGTTAAGGTAATATTTTCCTTTTATGTTAAACTTTCTTTTAATCAGCTTTTCAAAATCTTTTAACGATTTTATGCTTTTAGAGGACAAATAAAAACCGCTTAAATCCTTATAAAGATGGCCATCAAATGTCAGATAGCTGGCTATTCCTGCCAATTTCTTATCAATCTTAAATGCATCCTCCGGAAAATTAGTTATCCTCTTATTTGTTATAGTCAGTGCCGCCAATTCTTTTGCTTTGTTAAAAGAACCAAAGTATTTGTAACATTTTTTAGCTAAAAAAGAAACCTCTCTTCTTTGAGGAGAATGTCTTAATTTCTTGGCAGATTCTTTTAATTGAGTGACTAACTCTTTTTGTATTCTGTTCATCTTGGAAATTTTGAGGCAATAAAAATAGATTATTTTTTCTTGGCTTCTGGCTTTTTGGTTTCTGCCGGCTTCTTCTCTGCTGAGACTGCTGGTGTACCCGGTGCTGCAGCCTTGCCGCCTGCTCCCGCTGCTTCTCCAGCTGCTGGTGCACCTGGTGCCACTGGTGCGGCTGTTGTGGCCTGAGCAGCGGCTGCTGCTTCTGCAGCTGCCTTGGCTTCTTCTTCCTTTCTGATCATTTCGTCCTGCTTTCTCTTCACATCTGTGAAAAACTGGTTTAATTTCTGCAGCTTTTCTGGAGCAGCTTGTGTTTTTTCTTCCTTAATCTCCTTGTCAAATTTGCCTGCCACGATTTCCTGTTCAATTTCCTTTGCTTCTTTGTCCTCAATCATTATGCCGAGACTGACACAAGAGCCTACTACAGACTTAACAGCCTGCTTCAAATCACGAGCGAGCATGTTGTCAAGTTTGGTCTTGGCGACCGAGATTATCTGCTCAATTGAAATGTTTCCGACTTTCAGTTTTTTTGGATCGCCGCTTCCAAGTTCTATTCCGAGTTCCTTTTTGATAAGTTCTGCAACCGGAGGTGAAGAAACCCTGATCTCAAATGATTTTGTTTTTGGATTGACATCAAGTTCAACAGGCACTTTAAGTCCTTTGAAATTTTCAGTGGCTTTGTTAACATCCTGCATTACCTTGCCAAGATTTATTCCGAGCGGGCCAAGCTTCTGGCTTATGGCTGGTCCTGGCTTCATGCTTCCACCCTCAACAAGTAATTTGATTATCATTGTTCGTTCTCCTTCTCTTCTTCCTCTGTTCTTTCATTCTCTCTTCTTATTACTCTTAAATTATCCAGCTTGACTGTTACAGGTATTGGTATTGCTGCGTTGAGCAATGTAACTACTGCCTCGCCTTTTTGTTTGTCTACTCTTATAACTCTTGCCTGTTCCTTTTTGAAAGGCTCAGAAATAATTTCTACAATATCGCTTTTTTCAATATTCATTTCAGCGATAACTGGCTGAATCATTGGTTTAATCTCTTCGTACTCTACTGTTTTTCCGACTATGCCCTTGACGTATGGCAGATTAAAAACTGCTTCTTCTGCGCTTGCCCTGTTTTCTGCCTCAAGAAATATGTAACCTGCCATGCCGTGAGGACGAGCCAAGCTAAAAACTTGCAAAGTCTTTTTCTGCACTTTTTCTGCTATCAAATCAAGAGCTCTGTCTTCCTTGCTTGATGTTACCTTAATTACAAATATCATTTTGTGAACAGGATAATTCAGATTAAAAATGTTGCTTTATTAAGCTTTTGGTTACAACACGCTCATTATTATGGAGATTAGGAATCCCAGCAATCCTATGACAAGCAGTCCGAGTGCTGTTATCTTAGAAACTGATTTCACGTCGTCCATGGTTGGCTTCTTCAAAATAGCCCAGACTCTTCTGCATTTTACTAAAAATGATGTCAATGATTCAAACATAAAAAATCAAGAATAATATATCTTTTAAATCTAACTGTAAAACTCAATGCCGAGCTCGTTATCTATTGTGCTCTCATTCTCTGGCTTGTTTGCTCTTGTTCCGATTATCTGGTTGCTTTTGACTCCGGTTATGATTAACATGACTCTTAGTGTCTTTTCCATGTCTTCAGATATCTGTGCGCCCCATATCATTTTCGCATCTTCGCTCAGCTTGCTTCCAACAGCATCAATTATTACCTTTGCCTCGTCAAGACTTAAGTCATTGCCACCGATTATATTAATCAATGCTCCTGTTGCATTTTTAACATCAACATCAATCAATGGATTACTCAGGGCTTTGTCAACTGCTTCCTGGGCGCGATTCTGGCTATCAGCTTCTCCTAAACCTATCAATGAAACTCCTCCATTGGTCATTACTGTCCTGACGTCTGCGAAGTCCAGATTCACAAGTCCGGCTCGTGTTATCAGTTCAGTTATACCTTTAACAGCATTGGTCAGTATTTCATCTGCAATCTTAAACGCGGTTTTGAGAGGCAAGTCGGGAGCTATTTCCAACAGCTTGTCATTTGGAATAACTATCAATGTATCAACAAAACTTTCTAATCTTTCAAGGCCATAATTTGCATTTTCTAATCTTCTCTTGCCTTCCATAGTGAATGGCATTGTTACAACAGCAATCGTCAACGCGCCTTGTTTCTTAGCGAGCTCTGCAATTACTGGAGCTGCTCCTGTTCCTGTTCCACCACCAAGTCCGCAGGTTATGAACACCATGTCTGCACCGGATATTGATTTTTTAATTTCTGATTCAGCTTCTCTTGCTGCCTCTTCACCTATTTTAGGATTGCTTCCTGCGCCCAAACCCTGAGTGAGTTCCCTGCCGATGAGAATCTTATTATCCGAACCTGTATAAAGAAGGTCCTGCGCGTCAGTGTTTGCAGCGATGAGTTCTGCGCCTTTGATTCCGATTTCACGCATCCTTGAGAGAGTATTACCGCCTCCACCGCCTACACCAAAGACCTTTATCTTAGATGTCTGCTTCTTAACTATCTCTTCAAGCTCTTTGTCAATGTCGAGCGTCGAAGAAATAACTTTTAATTCACCCATGCCTCATGAGTAGCGCGGTAACTTTATAAATTTTTATGTCAAAAAGTATACCTTTTTGAGCATCATCAAAATCCTACAAAAGATTTTGAGATGTCAGAAATCAGCTATTTTGATTCTCAGACTCTGCATTTGCTGGTTCGTTTTTGATTTCTTCTGCAGACTCTGGCTCAAGCTCCAGAGAAAGAATTTCCTTAAATCTTGGTTTGAGCATTGTCAAGAGCTTTGCCTCCTGCTTAGAACATTTTACAATTAATTTTCCAGCCTCTATCCTAAACTGGGGTTCGTTTCTTATTACAAAGACGAGCAGTGACTTGGCTTTCTCGTTCATATCTATAATTTCGCGCTTGACATCTAATGTGTACTGGACAACTTTTCCAGCCAGAGGATTATTGAAGTCTACTATGACTCTTCCGCCAGAGACAGTGGTTACCTTGCCCATGACATTGTCAAAATAGAATATCATGCCTAGCGTAGGTATTTGCTTCTGGGCATTAAATACACTTAATGGAAAGGTTCTTACCAGTTCCTTGTGTCGTAAGCCAAATGCTTTTTCAGGCTGAAGCTCAAGGTCGTATTTTCCGATATCTTTGCCGATAAGGAAATCATCAATTGAAGAAAGAATCATCGCCTGGCTCAGACAAATTAGCAACGGACGGGTTTCAATGTCCATGTTCAGCTTTTTAGCTTCTGATTTTATGTTGGTGTCGAACAACTCTCCATTCTTTATCCTGCCGGTATATTCAAGCTCAACAAAATCATTTTTTTTAAATGTCATTAAACAAGTGGATTAGTAATCTTTATAAAACTATTTTTTCTAAGCAGAGTATGGTTTTAAAATTAATTAATGCTACAGAGGCTAAACCGGGTGTTGTAATAACATATGAGGGGAATGCGTGCGCTGTTAAAAGCCAGGACATCAGCAAGACTGGAAAACACGGCGCCAGCAAGGTAAGAATGGAAGCAATAGGAGTGGTTGATGGCAAAAAAAGAGTAATTACTGTTCCAGGGCATGAAAGATTTGAAGTTCCTTTGATTAAGAAGATGAAGGGACAGGTCTTGTCTGTAGGTGAAAAGGTCAGCTTGATGGACTTGGAAAATTTTGAAACATATGATGTTATAGTTCCCGAGGATATAAGGCCTGAATTGAAAGAAGGCGATAATGTAGAGTACTGGGACGTGGAAGGAATTAAAGTAATCAAGAGGAAGATGTAAGATGCCAGCAAAAATTCCAGCTTGCCAGCAAAGATTGTTCAAGAATGTTTTCGTATGCAGAAACTGCAGTTCAAGAATCAGGGCAGATCCTAAAAAGATTGTTACTGGTTCTGTAAGATGCAGGAAATGCAAAAAGAGGGCATTCAGACCGATACGAAAGAAGTAAACTAAAAAATGAGTTTTATCTTTTACGATATTGTATTCTTGTTGGTATTCAGCGCCATAATTGGAATTATATTATACAGAAACAGGGAAAGAGTGAAACGAGAGGGAATTCTTTTTCTCTACAAGACTACATTCGGCATTGACACGATAAAGGAAATTGGGCAGAAGCATAAAGGATTTTTATCGTCTCTTGAATGGGTTGTGATAGCAATGGGCTATTTTTCAATGATAGCAATGATGTATCTTGTAGGAAAACTTGTGTATCTTTTCGTGACACTTCCAGAACTGGTCAAGGCAGTAAAGATTCCACCTATAGTACCTTTGATTCCTTACCTGCCCGAGATTTTCAAAGTAGACTTCCTGCCGCCACTTTATTTTACATATTGGATTTTAGTTTTGGCAGTTACTGCAATAAGCCATGAATTTTTCCATGGAATATTTGCGAGAATTAATAATGTAAGAATCAAGTCTACAGGTTTTGCTTTTCTGGGACCGTTTATAGGCGCATTTGTAGAGCCTGATGAAAAACAAGTAAGCAAGCTTAAACTTAAAGGCCAGCTCTCTATACTTGCATCCGGAACATTTGCGAACTGGCTTATTACTATACTGTTCTTTTTTGTGCTGTGGGGTTTTTTTGCCGGAACATTCCATTCATCAGGGGTTATTTTCAACACGTATGCTTTTGACATTGTGAATACCTCAAGCATCCAGTCAATAGGCGCACCAATTCATCTTGACTTGAATGGCGGAATAAATTTGACAACAGTCAAGATAAACAACAAGACTTACTTCGCTGGAAACATGTCTGGAAATAGAACTCTTGTATATCTGGATTCTCCTGCGCTGAATGCTAGAATGAAAGGAGTAATAAGTGAGATTAATGGCGAGGCAATTACAAATCAAAGAGACTTGAACCAAACTTTGTCTGGATTAAAACCCGGAACTGAAATAATTGTAAAAACTATTTTCAACAATTCAGTGCGTGCGTATAATATAACGCTTGGAGAGTTTAACAATGAATCTTATCTTGGTGTAATGCTTATAAAGACTGACCAGTCCGGGTTTTTCAGCAAAGTAAGAAGCATAATAATGTTCTTCAAAGACCCTAATGTGTATTATGAACCAAAATATCTTGGAGATCTTACAATTTTCATCTACAATCTTTTGTGGTGGCTGGTTTTCATAAATCTGAGCGTTGCACTTGCTAACATGATGCCTCTGGGTATTTTTGATGGCGGCCGGGTATTTTTCCTGACAATGAAGAAGCTTACAGGCTCGGAAAAAGCTGCAAATCATATTTTTGCTGCAGTGACCTGGCTTTTAATTGCAGTTTTTGTAGGACTTACAGTATTATGGTTCTTTGTGAGATAAGAGAAGTTTATTAAAAGGTTTTTTATGTTTAATTTGTAAGGGCCCGTAGTATAACGGCAGAACTCATCGTTCGCAACGATGTGGTCCGAGTTCAATTCTCGGCGGGTCCATTCTGCTTGCCACAGCTGAGAAAACCTTTGGTTTTCGAGGTGCTCAGAAATTCAGTATACAGAGAATTTCTGACACGAGGAATGTCAGCAGGCATCCGCAGCAAGAGCAAGACAGAATTAGTTTTTCGTGAATTATTTCTCTGTCGAGAAATAAAATCCGAAGAATTCTGCAATTGAAAATTTTGCAGAAAAGAAAAAAGTATATAAAGAAAAGAATCATACTATAACTACATAAAAAAGAGGTTTAAATGGCGAAAAAGAAAAAGTCTAGAAAGAAAAAGAGAAGATAGGTTTGATTCATTTCAAATATTTTCTGCTAATAATTCTTATCGCTTTTTATTTCTGTTTTTTATTTATTTCCTAGTATTGGTAAATAAGTTTTTAAGTCCTCTGCAATTTCTTCTGAAATGACACCTGAAAACATCAAGAAGGTAATGAAAAAGCAGCATTATGAATTGGTTGGAAACAATGGCGCTGTGCAGATCTGCAGATGGACAAAAAAATCCTTGCTTGACAGTGGTTTTTGCTACAAAGAAAAATTTTATGGCATAAAAAGCCATAGATGCTGCCAGATGTCGCCTTTTCTCGCATGTCCGAATGAGTGTGTGCATTGCTGGAGACCAATTGAGCTCACTAGCCTGAAGCTTGAAGAGAAAGAAAGCGAGATAGACAAGCCAAAAGAACTAATTGAAAAGTGCATCGAAGCACAAAGAAAAATGCTTACTGGTTTTGGCGGCAACGAGAAAGCTAATAAAATAAAGCTGAAGGAAGCCAAAGAGCCAATGCAGTTTGCAATTTCCCTCATAGGAGAGCCGACATTATATCCTTTCTTGGCTGAACTTATTTTGGAATTAAGAAAACAGGGCAAAACAAGTTTTCTTGTGACAAATGGATTATATCCTGACAAGCTGCTTGAGTTGAAAGAAAAGAAAGCTTTGCCGACGCAGTTGTATATTTCTTTGAATACTCCCAACAAAAAAATGTATGAAGAGTGGCACAAGAGCAAATTAAAAGATGCGTGGGACAGATTTAATAAAAGTTTGGAAATTATCAAAAAACTTGATACAAGGCGTGTTGTAAGGATGACACTTGTAAAAGATATGAACATATGTCTCGAGAAAGAATATGCTCAACTTATCAAAAAAAGCAATTGCGATTTTGTTGAAGTAAAAGCATTTATGTCAGTCGGATATTCAAGAAAAAGACTTGGCTATGAAAAAATGCCAAGTCATGCAGAAGTAAAGGAATTCTCAGAGAAACTTGTCAAGGAGCTTAAAGGTTACAAAATTCTTGATGAGAAACGAGAAAGCAGAGTTGTGCTGATTGGAAAGAGCAGAGAGAGTATGAAGATAAAGGAAGTTTAAAGAAATGTTGCGCCTGTATCTTTTTCAAGCAATGCCTTGCCTTGCTGTGTCAGGTCAATAATTCCATCCTGAGTCAGTGCAACAAATCTTACTCCGACAGGCAGGCTGATTAATGCTGAGATTAAAGCCATGTGTTCTTTGCCATCGCCGCTTGCAACAGAGACTGCAACTTCCATGCCTTTTATCTTATCTTTTAATTTTTCTTTAATCTCATCTCTTAACTCGAGAATTCGCTGGTCTGTATCAACCTTGATGAATTCATGTTTCTTGTCGCATGTAAATTTTTCTGCAAAACTATTTCCTAAAAGAATTATGTTATCCCACTCGTGCCTATTTATTAATCCTGCAACCTGTCCCCATGTTCCCTGTCCTATTGATAATAATGCAACGAGTTCCATTTTTTCTGGAGAAGGATTAGATTTATAAGTTTTTATATTCTTTAGATAGAATGGTTAAAGATGAGCCCTTGAATGAAATTACACTGAGAAGATATGAAAAGCCGTATCAGACTGATAAAAGAGAGCTTGTCAGGAAAATATGTTTGAGTCTTGGCTTGCTGCAGCCTGGAGACGGCAGAGACATTATTGTTGACATCCTTTATGTTCTGATAGAGGCTGGAAAGCAGAAACAGAAGCTTTCTTCTGATGACATCAAGGCACAGGTAGAAAGTTTGAGAAAAGAGAAAGGACTTGAGTTAAAGGGAGTAGCAGAAAGCAATATCAGAAGGCAGTTGAAAAAACTGAGGGACTTGATGATTATAGACAAGAGAGAGAATATGTACAATCTCATTGAATTTGAGACCCTGAACTCAATTTTTGAAGGAAAAATCGAGAAATTTCTGATAAGCCAGACAACTGAAAGAATAAAGGAATATTTGAAGGCTGTTGAGCAATAGATTTATAAATATCTGTTTCAAAAGAGTTCTGTCAGACTACATCGCTGAAGCCATGTTCTGGTTCAGGCGCTTGGTAGAAGACAAAATAGAATGGAAAAAAACAAAGTAATCAAAGTCTTGGAAGAACTAAGAAAAGAAAAGAAAAAAAACTTCAATCAAAGTGTTGATTTAGTGATAAATCTGAAAGAGTTTGATATTAAGAAAGATAATGTTAATTTGTTTTTGGCACTGCCTCATAAGGTAAAAGAAATGAGTGTTGCGGCATTCCTGAACAAGAAAAGCCCTATTGTAACAACCATAGTCAAAGAAGAGTTTGATAGGTACAAAGACAAGAAAAAGGCAAAAGCAGTTTCTAAGAGTTATGATTTCTTTATAGCTGCTGCAAATATGATGCCCCAGGTAGCTACAGTCTTTGGAAGATTTTTAGGACCTCAGGGCAAAATGCCATCACCACAGCTTGGAATAGTTACAGACGAAAGCGAAGCAAAGCTGAAAGAGATTATAGCAAGGTTTGAGAAAATTGTCAGAGTAAAAAGCAAGGAGCCAAGTTTGAAGTTTTCTGTAGGAAAAGAGGATATGAAAGACGAGGAAATTGCAGACAATGTTGTTCATGCTTACAACACTGTGCTAAATGCTTTGCCAAGAAATAAAGAAAACATCAAAAATGTTTTAATCAAATTCACGATGAGCAAACCTGTGAGGATAGAGTAAAATGGACAAGAAAACCCAAACTGAAAAACGAGAAGTTCCTGAAAAGAAGAAGAAAATAGTAAAAGATGTTGTAAAATTGATTAACAACAATAATTCTATTCTGATTGCCAGCATCAAGAGTCTTCCATTGAGGCAATTGCAGATAGCTACAAAAAACTTCAGGGGAAAAGCCGAGATAAAAGTTTTGAAGAAAAGCATAGTCAAGAGAGCTATAGAGGAAAGCAAGCATCCTGGCATAAAGAAACTTGAACCTCACATCAAGGAAGACATTGCATTCATATTCTCAAACTTAGATGTGTTTGAATTATCTGCGATGCTCGGTGAGAAGAAAAGTCCTGTAAAGGCAAAGGCTGGGCAGGTTGCCGAGGCTGATATTGAAATTGAACCCGGACCAACAGAGCTTGTACCTGGGCCAGTTATCAGCGAGCTTGGTGCTCTGGGATTAAAAATAGCAATAGAAGACGGCAAGATTAATATCCGGGAGAAAAAAGTCGTTGTTAAAAAAGGCGAGAAAGTAAGCGATGCTGCTGCAAGCATTCTAGCAAAATTTGACATCAAGCCGTTCTATGTTGGATTAGAGCCCTTGATTGGTTATGATAAAAAACAAGACAAGCTTTACGAAAATATTAAAGTAGACAAAGTAAAGAATCTGGAAGAGTTCAAGAAAATGGCTGGAAGAGCAATTGCATTTGCAGTTTCAATCTCGTATGCATGCAAAGATACGATTAAGTATTTGCTTGGAAAGGCATTAAGCTATGAAAAAGTATTAGATAAATTTATTAAACCAACTGAAAATGTTCAAGGAGGACAATAAAATGGAATATATATATGCGGCCTTGCTTTTGCACAAACTTGGCCAGCCAGTAAACGAAGAAAACCTGCATAAGGTTATACACGCAACAGGCGCAACCGTAGATGAGTCTAAGGTTAAAGTGTTAGTTGCAAGTTTACAAGGTGTTGACATTGCCAAAGAGCTGGAATCAGCTGCATTGATGGCTGCTGCACCTGCTGGAGAAGCAAAAGCTGAAGCTAAGGAAGAGAAGAAGGAAGAGAAGAAAGAAGCTTCTGCTGAAGGCCTGGCTGCTTTGTTTGGTTAATTTTAATTTTGTAAAGCAGTCAGCCACGACTTAATTAGTTGTCGAAATCTTTGTGAATATTCTGTTTGGATTTCGAGCACTGTCAGAAATCATTGATTTCTGAAGTCTACTCAGACATTACATAGGATAATTTTAA
>JBGQNO010000005.1:0-42425 GCA_041501125.1 Candidatus Nanoarchaeia archaeon | reverse complement strand
TGGTAAGTGGCGGAGACACTATAAGACTTTTGGGAATGGATAGTGATGAAAAAGGGTATCCGTGCTACAATGTCGCAAAGAAAAGACTTGAAGCACTTGTTCTTGATAAGCAAGTAATCTTGGAACAGACAGATGAAAACAAGGACATGTATGGAAGATATCTAAGATATATTATTTTAGATGGCGTGAATGTTGATATTCAGATGGTGCGAGAGGGACTGGCTGTTGCAAGGCTTTCCACAGCAAACTCAGGCAAGTATGATGACGAAGTAAGACAGGCTGAGGCATACGCGATTGAGAACAAGATTGGATGCAAGTGGAATTCGACGGGCTGACGAATGTTTGATTCGCTCTTGCTTACGATGTTCGACATTGCTTACTGCGGATAGACTATGTTTGATTCATTCTTGTCTTGAAGCTCCTCGTTGCTACTGCGGGCTTCAATTCTGCGATGAACAAACATGATCCCGCGAGGAGTTGAACCTCGAATCTTCTCCGTGTGAGGGAGACGTCGTGCCGCTAGACCACGGGATCTTGCTATGATATTAAATAAGAAATGGTTTTTATGTGTTCTTATGCTTTATCTGAAGCTGAAAATATCGAGAATCCTTCCAAAAAATCCGGCTTCTTTCTTCTTTCTACCAAGCATTCTTGCTGCAATGTCAATATAGGCTCTTGAGGCCTTGCTTCTTGGCTTGGTATTAACTACTGCATTTTTTTTGTTTAAAGACAATGGAACCTGCTTATCTTCTGGAATTATGCCAAGAAGAGGCTTTTCAAGCATTTCTAAAACACCATCAACGGACATTTCTGTCTCATCATCCTTGACCCTTGTTATAATTATACCTTTAACAGGCCTGTCTAAGTCTTCTGCAAGCTTTATCGCTTTCAAAGCATCTGTAACCGCAAGAATATTTGGATTTGTTACAACAAAAACTTCGTCGCATGCTTCTATTGCAGCTTTAACTTCATCACCAAGCCCGGCTGCTGAATCAAGAATCACATAACTGTAAGTTTTCTTTAATTCTTTTGCAACATCGTATAAGTTATCAAGCTTGATTTTTTTCAGGTCTTTCAATGACAATGAGGCTGGAATGATTTTTGTTCCGGATTCGTGTTCATAGACTGCTTCTTCGATATCTGCTTTTCCCTGCAAGACATGGTTTAATGAAACTGGGACTATTGGAGCACCGAAATGCAGCCCAATATTTGGCGTTGTAAGATTAGTATCAACAATGACTACATCTTCATTGAACTTATTTAACGCAGCTCCTAAATTAACTACTGTAGTTGTTTTTCCTACACCGCCTTTTCCTGAAATGACTGCGCAAACTTTTGCCATAAGCAAAGGTATTAGAATTTGATATATAAATCTTATGCTCCTTCGATGATAAACAAGAATCAGCTGAGTGTTCTCAGGTAATTGACAAAATTTTCGATGATAACATTGAATTCTTTTAGCTTTTCCAGGTCAACGACCTGCCAATTGCCCATGTACATGATTCTTAAGGCAACGTTTTTCCTGAATTCATTCTCACGGACTTTTTCAGCGGTTTCTGCCTGCCTCAGGAACTTGTATAAATCGATTGTTTTAAGCACAATATCATTTCTGATAGCAAGTTCCTGAATCTTTTCTATCCTTAGCTTTGGCGCTGTTGGAATAGACTTGAGCTTTTTCATTTTCTTGGCTTTTTCAAGCATCTTTTCCACACCTTCATCAATCAGGTTTCGCCATCTAAAGAGTAAATTGAGAATTACATCTGTAGTCTTAGTATACTTTAAGCTTGAATACAAGAGGTGGTCAGCACTAATCTTCTGTTGAATAATTTTTTCCATGTTTCTCACTCCTTTGAAACATAAAAAGAGAGAGAACTTTACTAACAATTCGAGGTATTTATATCTTGTGTTTGTTTTTGGTTTTTGTCTAATTTTAGCCAAAACTAGGGTCTAAAACCCTCGTTTAAAGGACTAATACGCCTTAAAACTGGCAAATACTCATAATCACTAATTCTGACTTGCTCTTGCCTTAATTCTAATCTAACTTCACATTCTCTTGTTGCGGATGCCTGAAGGCATTCCTCATGTCAGAAATTCCAAAAGAATTTCTGAGCACCTCGAAAACCAAGGGTTTTCTCAGCTGTGGAATGTGAAGTGGGACTGTCCAGATTCGCACCCGGGTCACGAACTGTTCCGAATCTCTCTCGGAATACAAATATTCTATGTCTCGCGAGATTCCTCACCCGAAGCTCGGATCATACTAGGCTAGACCACAGCCCCTTACTAAACTTTAAATCTCTTGTTTTATTAAAGTTTTCATGGATATAGTTGAAAAAATAATGGAAAAATCTCCGTACAAGCATGTTAATGCAAAGTTTGTCAGAAAACTTGCGGGATTGATTAAAGCTGATATTGATGAAGATAAAGTAAAACTTGTCAGGGCTAAGCTTAGGAAAATATCAGTTTCTGCCCTGCCTCTGAAATTTTACAAGAAATTCAAGACTTTGGAGTTTTCTAAAGAACTCTTGGAGATGCACCGTTCTACAAGAGAACGGGCAGATATCTATCCATGGCTGCTTGAGAGAATTGCATGCAGTAAAAAAATTGTTGATTTGGGCTGTGGCTTTAACCTACTTGCCTTTTATTACAATGAATACTTGCCTATGGAGTACAAAGGGTATGAAATTGATGAAGCTGTTGTCAATTTTGTAAACAGGTTTGCCAAGGAAAAGAAATTAAATGCAGAAGTTGAAAGTGAAGATGCTATTAATATTGAGCCTGAATCAGCAGACGTTTACCTATGCCTGAAAGTGTTTGATGCTCTGGAAGATGTTGAACGAAATATTACAAAAAGCTTGCTTCAAAGAATTTCTTTGAAAACTAAACTGATAATTGCAAGTTTTTCTAATATAAGCTTGAGCGGCAGAGGACAATTGAAAGAAAGGACATGGTTTGAAAAGATGCTTTCAGAGCTTAAACTGAAATTTACAAAAGAATTGAAAGGCAACGAAGTATTTTATTTTATTAAACCTTAATTCTGAAGCAAAAGTTTTTATAGGCATGTTGTGCGTCATTATGCCATGATGTCTGATGAAGAGTATGAAGAAATAAAATTATGGGATATCGCAGATTCGTTAGTTGAAAAACTGGAAGAAGGAAGAAAACTCGAGGATATAGCAGACAAGATAGTCCAGGATGTAAAGACAAATGAAAGAGACATCAGCGATTTATTTTATGCTTTGAGATTTTATGCTGATGCATTTGGCTATTATCTTCAGGCATTTTCTTTTGAAGAGGATGCTGCAAGAATTGCAAAAAAGCTTAGAAAATATGAGCTGGCTGAGATGCTAAAAGGGGATCATGTTTCTGACAAAGTTATGGGGACGGAGGGTGATGTTTACAAAACAAAGAATTATATGAAAATTATTGACTCAGTAACTGAAGAAGACCTTCAAAAAAATTTGTCTCGTTAAATAAGAAATATCACTGAACCTTAGAACCCGGCTCGATTACCTTTTCTGGCTTTAGAAGAATGACTTTTTCATGATTTTCTGTTGATGCTGCAAGAAGCATGCCCTGGCTTTCCACGGCTTTCATTTTTCTTGCTTCAAGGTTGGCTACAACAACAATTTCTTTTCCAATCAAATCCTCTTTTTTGTAGTGCTGCTTGATTCCTGCGCAGATTGTTCTTTTGCCAAGTTCTCCCAGGTCAATTGTCAGTTTGTAAAGCTTGTCAGCACCCGGAATGTCATCTGCATCAAGGATTTTTGCTACACGCAGGTCAAGTTTTGCAAAATCGTCGTAGGTTATGGTTTCCATTTTATATCTTCTGGAATAAAATATCTGATTTTTTAATCTTTCCTTCAACTGGCTTTGTTATATCTTTGAAAGATTTTATTTTATAGCCAAGTGTCTGGGCAATTTTCTCGCATGTTTCAGGCATAAATGGCCATAACAAGTATGATATTGCTTTTATGCTGTTGACAAGCTCGTAGAGAGTCTGTCCTTTATTTGTGTAACTTGCTTCCCATGGTTTTTCCCTTTGTATGTATTCATTGCATGCGTCTATGAACTCAAAAATTAAGCCAAGCGCTTTATCTAATTCGTAGTTCTCAATCAATTCCTTAATTTCTTCAAACCGCAGCTTGTCCAAAAGTTTATTCTTGCATTTTTTAATACCGTATTTTTCTGCAAGTGTTGTAACTCGGGAAACAAGATTGCCTAACTTGTTTGCAAGCTCATTATTATGCCTTTCAACTAAGGATTTTTCTGAGAAATCGCCGTCTTCTCCAAATGGAATCTGCCTTGTAAGAAAATATCTAACACTATCAGCGCCATATTTTTCTGCAAGTGTTAATGGAGAGATTGCATTGCCCAAACTTTTGCTGATTTTTTCTCCATTTACTTTAAGGAAGCCGTGAATGAAAACTGTTTCTGGAATTTTGTAACCTGCTGACAAGAGCATTGCTGGCCAAATTACTGCATGGAACCATCCATTATCTTTTCCAAGAAGATGAGCTTGTGCTGGCCAGAATTCCTGCTTATTGCCTGCGCCGCTGAGATAACTGAGGAGTGCATCGAACCAGACATAGACAACATGGCTCGGATTCAGTGGAAATGGAATACCCCATGCGATATTTGTTCGTGTTATGCTCAAATCCTTCAAGCCTTCTTCTATCCTGTTGATTATTTCACGTTTTCGTGATTCTGGCATAATAAATCTTGGATATTTTTTGTAGTGCTCAAGTAACTGAGATTGATATTTTGAGAGCTTAAAGAAGTAAGTGTCTTCTTTTAATTTTTCAAGAGGTTTTTTATGAACAGGACAACATCCGTTTACAACATCTTTTTCAGTGTAGAATGTTTCGCAACCAACACAATACAATCCTTCATACTCGCCTTTGTAAATATCTCCGTTATCATTGACTTTTTTGATGAATTCCTGGACAAAGGCTTCATGGTCAGGATCAGTTGTTCTGATGAACCTGTCATATTCAATATCAAGCGCCTGCCACGCTCTCTTGAATTTAATAGACATCTTGTCACAGAATTCTTTTGGAGGGAGCTTGGCTTGCTCTGCGCTTCTTGCTATTTTCTGGCCGTGCTCGTCTGTTCCAGTCAGCAAGAAAACTTGCTCGCCTTTTAATTTGTGATATCTTGCGAGAGCATCAGCTATGATTTTCTGATATGCATGTCCTATGTGGGGCTCGGCATTCACATAGTCAATTGCTGTTGTGATGTAAAACTTCTTTGCCATACATACATGTAAAGAAATCAATATAAAAAACTAACTAAAACAAAATAAAAATAATCGTTTGGTTTTGGCTTACTCGTCCTTGTCCTTTGAGTCGTCATATTCTTTGCCAATAAGGATGCTTCTTTCAGGCGTTCCTCTCTTCTTTGACAAGTTTCTGCTGACCTCTATTAACTCGGTGTAAAGACTTCTTGCTGTTACTTCGCCGAAGCCAAGGTCTTTCATAACTTCCAGATAGTCTTCTGCTGTAAGCCTGCAGCCTTCATTTATACCAAAGTAGAGATGCATCTCTTTCTGCAGACGTTTTTCAGCTATAATGCCGTTTAGAATCTTTCCGTGGGTGGGATATTTTTCAGCAAAGCAAGATATAGCGTCTGACATTGTCCTTGCTTTCATCTCGTCTTCCTGACTAATTCTTGCATATACTCGCTCTCCGACATATTTCTTGCTTTCAGGCAATTGTATGTCCTTGGCCGCCTTTGGCTTTCTTCTTTTTAGCTTGCCTGACATGCTTGAGATAGGAACTTCTATCCTGTCTGTTGCTATCAGCCTTATTATCCTTCTTTCAAGTTCTTCTTCCATTTTGTTTTACTCCGTTGTTTATTTGATTTTCTTAATTATATTAGCCAGAGTGTGTAAATTAACTTATGAGGTGATGAAGGTTACCACGATAAAGCTTAAATATACAGCCTTGTTTTGTATCTTATGGCAGTTCATGACATGCTGAAGGAGATGGGCTTGACTGACAGTGAAACACGAGTTTACTTGGCTTTGCTGAAACTTGGGCCGAGCCTTGCTGGCAGGATTTCAAGAGAGACAGGAATACATCGAAGAAATGTGTATGACATAACTGAAAGGCTGATTAAAAAAGGATTGATAGGATATATTCTGAAAAACAACAGAAGATTGTTTGAAGCTGCGAATCCTGAAAGATTTCTTGATGCAATGAAAGAAAAGGAAATAGAATTCCAGGAGGCTTTGCCTGAATTGAAGCAGCTTTATACAAAGACAAAGGAAAAGCAGGAAACAAATTTTTACAAAGGAAGAGAGGGATTGAAGACAGTTTTTCAGGACCAGCTTGAGGATAATAAAGAAGTGCTTATTCTTGGAGCTTCACATGCTGCTTTTGATGTTCTGCCTTTTTATTTCAAGTGGTATGATACTGACAGGGTAAAGAAACGAATAAAGGTAAGAATAATTGCATCAGAGAAGCTTGGAAAGAAAATCCCGCTTGCTGAGATAAGATATCTGTCTCAGAAATATGCAAGTCCGCTTGCAATAAACATTTACAAGGATAAGGTTGCAATAATTCTCTGGAAAAAAGAACCGCTTGCTATTGTTATCAAGAATATTGAAATTGCAGATTCTTACAAGAAGTATTTTGAGCTGACATGGAAAATCGCAAAGAAATGATTTAAATAATTCTTATTTTTGTGATTATGAAGCGGCTTTGGTCTAATGGCATGATTCCACCTTCCCAAGGTGGCTGTGCGGGTTCAATTCCCGCAAGCCGCATAATTTATAAACAGCGTGAATTCTTGATAAAATGCCAAGTTTGAATGAAATCATAGCCAATGAAGAAATTGTTTTAGTAGATAGCAATATAGTTGAAGGCACATGCGAACACAGTTTTTGCGAGTATATGTATGACTCAAAAGATTTTTCTGAAATTAACAACGGAATGATTGATGATGTGCTTGCTACTTTCAAATGTTCTTTGGGTTTATTAAACAGAGATAATGTCTGGACAATTGAGGAAGTTGCCAACGAAATTAAGACATTCTCAGAGATTCTTGGCAATAAACTATCTTATATTTCAGATGCAGGTACAAACAAACCAACCTGGATGAAATCAAAAGGCAAGTTTGAACCAAGGAAAAAAATTGATGTAAGAAACAATGTCAGAAGTAATCTGACTGACCTGCAAGATACAGCTTATGAAGCTTCCCGTATGTTAAAATTAAGAAATTTATATGATAACAATAGACTTGGTATTGATTTAAGGGGCAGAGATATTTTATTGACAATGGCTAAAGAAATCAGTTCTTCAATCGGACTTAAGCCACTAAAGTACAGGAAGTTGAACAAGAATAAACAAATTGATAGGTCAAACATGTCAGATACTGATGAAAGACTTGTAACCGCATTATACTGCCTTTCTTTATATTCTGGAAAAAGGGCAAGTTTAGTAAGTGCCGATACCGATTTTGTCAGGCTTCTTGGGGTATTGCCAAGGATAATGGGTGCTGATGAGTTTTTGCCATATAATTCTGATTTTAAAGAAGCATTAAACTACAATCCATTTAAGTTTTATCTGCAAAATCAGGACACAAAACTGTATGAGCTTTCGATAGACAGTTCAAAAGTACAGTATAATATAGAATTTGAGATACATAACTTGCCTAACCGCAAAGTCAAGGAAATTAAAATGCATATACTTGATTTATGGAACGAGTTTTCTCAAATAGGACAGATGGATGCAACCGGCTAATCAAGATTTTTAAACTGGTTCTGCCTTGGCTTATCAATGGTGAAAAGAGGAAAGAAGACTAGTGATGACGAGGATGAAGAGGAGCAGCTTGATATCCTGAACAAGAAGAAAACAATGTCTTTGTCAATCAAAGAGGGCGCTGTATCAAGCGTCATGACAGGAACAGGCTCTTATTTTATAACTCCTTACGCGATTGCTCTTGGCTTCAATAATCTTCAGATAGGAATTTTCAACAGCATCGCGAGCCTTCTTCCACCAATTTTTCAGTATAAGGGCTCAAGGATGATGGAAACCTGGAACCGCAAAAAGCTTATCACTACTTTTGTCACGTTGCAGGCTTTGATGTGGTTTCCAATGTTATTACTTGCATGGCTTTTCTGGAGAAATCTTTTTGTTTCTTACTTGCCTTATCTTTTGATTGTTTTCTATACTTTGCTTGCTACTTTTGGAGCTGTCGCAGGTCCGGCATGGTTCTCGATGATGGGCGACATTGTGCCTGATGACCACAGAGGAAGATATTTTGGAAAAAGAAACAGAGTTACAGACTTTATAGTTCTTGTGACATTTGTCGCAAGCGCATTCATGCTTGATTATTTCAAAACTCATGGAATGGTTTTGATTGGATTCTCGCTTATATTCTTCATTGCAGGAATTTTCAGGCTGATATCAGCTTCAATGCTTTCAAAATACTATGATCCTAAATTCAAAACTACAAAGGACTATTACTTCAGCTTTGGATCATTCTTGAGAGAGATATGGCAGCATAATTTCTCAAGGTTTTCTTTGTTCTACTCAATGTTTTATTTTGCTGTTTCAATTGGAGGCTCGTTCTTTGATGTTTATATGCTGAGATATCTTGGTTTTAGTTACATAAGCTACATGGTTGTTGTTCTTTCAACCTCGGTATTTTCGTTGCTTTCGTGGCCGCTCTGGGGCAAGATTTCTGATATATGCGGAAATAAGAAATTGATGGCTATTGGTGCAATTATGGTTTCAGCAATGCCATTCTTCTGGATTTTCCATAATTCTCCTATTTATCTTGCCCTTGTTCCACAGATGCTGTCAGGAGCAGGCTGGGCTGCACTTGGACTTGCTTCAAGTAATTTTATCTATGATGTTGTTTCAAAGCCAAAAAGAGCTTTATGCCTTTCATACCATAATATTCTTGTTGGCGCTTTGAGTTTTATAGGTGCTATAATTGGAGGCCTGCTTGCGCAATATCTTCCTGAATTCCAGTTCAGCAAACTTTTGATACTATTTGCAATCACAGGAGTCTTGAGATTAGCTGTTGCATTAATATTCCTTCCGCATATTGATGAGGTGAAAAAGGTAAAGAATGCGGATATCTCAAAGATGTTCTTGAGATACATTAATCCAATAGAAAGGACGCACAACCTTCTTTTTATCAGCAACAGGTTTATTTCCAAGGGTTTCAGGAAATTGCGAAAAGAAATAAGTTTTTAAACATCAAAAATCTGCAGATTTTTGTGGCTTAAAAATTCTGCTTATAGGAGAATTTTTAAAATTGGTTTTCTAGGCAGATGTATGTTTAACAAGAAATGTCCGAGATGTGGCAAGAATGTTGAAAAAGATTTTACATTCTGTCCGTGGTGCGGATGCAACATTGTAAAGGAAAATGAAACGCGGGATTTTGGGATGCTTGGGGTAGATGACAACTCAGAACCTGCAATGGGAGCGGGAGCAGGCTTGCCATTTAATTTTTCAGGCATAATAAATAATCTTATGAAACAGATGTCAAAGGAGATGAAAGACATGAATCCTCAGGACATGGGTTCTATCAACATAAGCATCTCTGGAGATGGCAAGCCAATGATTAAGATGAATTCTTCGAATTCAGGCAATTCAAAAGTTGAGCCTTTGAAGAAGATGCTGCCTGTTTTTTCAGAAGAGCAGTTTGCAAAGTTTTCCAAGCTTTCAAAAAAAGAGCCCAAGACAAATGTCAGGAGATTGAGCCAGAAAATACTTTATGAACTGGATATGCCAGGAGTAAAAAATTCAAAAGATGTGATGATAAATAAGCTTGAGACTGGAATTGAAATCCGCGCAATTGCAAGCAAGACAGCATATTTTAAAACAATCAGCCTTGGCATGCAGCTTTTGAATTACAAGCTTGCAAAAGAGAAACTAGTTCTTGAGTTTAAGGCGTAAAACTACGAGAACTTAAGAAGCATTAATAGAAAAACTATTTCTGACGCTAGGGCAATTGTTGTGTGACTATTCTGACATCAAAACTTAAAATGAGCCTGCCAAGATTTGAACTTGGGACCCCTGCCTTATCAGAGCAGTGCGCTACCGGGCTGCGCTACAGGCTCGTAACTAAGCAACAAAGAAATTGTTTATAAAATTACCTACAACTTTCCTTTCTTGTAAATACTGCAAAAACAACCTGTTCTGTGTCACTTACAAGTAGGTACAAATAGCAAGGTTTATAAAGCTTAAAATTCTAGGCAAGGTATGACAAACCAAACATACCTGCCAAGAAACAGGAGTAGAACAGCACCATTCGAAGAGATGTCAGTACAGAGGAATAAATTAACAACTCTTGGAAAATTGCTTAATACTGACACACAAGTAATTGCCCTTTATGAACAGATAACACAAGTTCCTGAAAGAGATAGAGATGCCAGACTAGCAGATGCGGAGAGTTCTGCTGAATGAGGTGACAAATGAAAATACTGCATATTTCTGATATTCATGGCGACTTGAATGCGCTGAATACTGTAAGAAAATTTTGTGAGGAAAGAAAAGACCTGGAAGTGCTTGTATGTTCTGGTGATTTATTGGGACAGTGTCTGGCAGAAAAACAAGCTAAGGTAATGAGATATTCTTTTAATCTTATAACAGACAATGTTACGGCAGATGGAAGAAAAATGCAAAATGTCACAGAATTTAAAGAAGTTTTAGAAAAAATTAAAGCATCTTATAATACTCCAGAAGGTATCAATACTCCAGAAAGTATTAAAAAAGCGATCGAGGATTATACCGGTTCTGAGCAAGAATTTAATAAGAATGCAGAGGCACAATATAGAGCTTTAGCAAATGTATTCTCACAATTCCCACAAACTATTTTTACAATACCAGGAAACTGGGATTCAAAGGCGTATTTTGATTATTTTGGAAAGTATAATATTCATGAAGTTCCGAGGGAAATAGATGGGATTGAGTTTATAGGTTATGGCAGTGGTTTAGATATTCCTACAACTTTGCCTCCTACAAAAAAGATTCCTTATTCAGACATTGAAATGTACAATACTTTAGTTGATCAAGTTCCTGAAGTAGCGGTTACTCATGTGCCTCCTATTGGAATACTGGACAAGGGCGAGAGCAGGAAGCATTATGGAAGCTGGGCAAATTTTGCTTATATAAGAAATCCTGACGAATCATCTGATTTATTGTTATGCGGGCATGTTCATGGAGCTGCCGGAGCAATTAGACCAAATGGCTTGAGAACACTTGTTGTAAATGCAGGAAACCTGGGAGAATATCCAGATTCGCCTTCTAAAGGAAGTTTTGTTGAAATAGACTACAAAAATGCTGAGAATATTTCTGCCAAGCCTTACGTGATTGCAGAAGATGGTTCGGTTTGCGAAATAAAGGCAAAAGAAGTAGAAGCATAATTTTGAATTGAGTCTTTCAATGCCAGCAGTTTTTAATCTATCTATTCTGATATAACTATTAAGTAGTTACTATTAGAAAACTTTAAATAGTGTTTTAGCTGTTTGAAATGTAAGATGAGAGAAGAACTACAATTACCTTTTAGTAAGGCGGATATTGAAGAAAACCTAAAGGAAATTAAGGCAGCAATGATAAGCGGAGAGCAAATTCCGCCGGAAAAAGTAGAGCTATTAAAACTTCTGCAACAGTTGGAGGATATGTCTGTAAATATTGATCCTTCATTAGAAAAGAAGATACATCAAGCAATTATTGAAGATTTTACTTGTCATAAATCACTTGATCTCCGTAGCAAAGACGATTATATGAAATTTTTCTGTGACAGGTTTATTATAAGAGCGTCTGAATTAGGATTAGGTTCTGCAGAACCAAATATAGAGATAAAAGATATTCCCGAGGTTCCAGTGGTAGGATATTTGCCTGTATTAGACTATGTTGGTGTTGCAGGAGAAGTAGACCAAACATATAATGCATCTTTATGGTTAAAGCAATATAATTTACCTGAAGATGAATGGCTCCTAGTCAGGGAACAGATTGTTTCCAAGGCAGTTAGAGAGATTGAATTGAGAAAGCCACAGACAGAAGAAAACGGCAGAAAAATTGTTAAAGGTGTAACAGAAAATGAATTAAGCCAGTATATTGCATTAACAGAATCTCCAAAAGTCACTGTTGAGGCAACAAGGAAAGAAGGACCTGTTGTAAGAAAATATCTGAATAAAAAAACAGCCGAAAAGGCAGCTATCGGAGGACTTGGTGCTTTGTTATTGGCGGGCGGTATCTGGCTCCTTACAAGAGAGCCTGGACTTGAAAAAAAAGTTTCAGAGACTGAAACTCATTATGTTGAAAAGACAATTGTTCCTGAAAATATTACTGCACAGAATCCTGTTAATGAGGCAGTAGAAGATTATAATAAAAATGTCCTTCCTGTTCCTGCAGAAGTAAAACCAGAGCCTGCAATGCCAGCAGCACAGGCTGACCAGCCAGTAAATCAAGAGATGCCTCTGCCGGAGATTTATGCACCTGCCCCTGCTGTTCCTAAAGAAATGCGCAAGGAAATTTCTAAAGAAACTTTTGAAGCAATGTATGTTCTGGCAAAGACAAAAATTCAGGAGAAAATAAGCAATTATGCAGGATTATGGAACCAGTTCTTTCAGCATACTCAAACTCCAGCGCAAATAATTCCTGAAATACCCGCTCAAATATCAAAACAAGTACAAAAAGACAATTTTGTTTATGTCCATAAACCAAGCAGAGAGAATACTGCAAGAAACAAATCAAAAGCGTATGTTTCAGCTAATGTTGGTGTAATTATGCCTATTCGCTCAGATATTTATCGTCAGGGAGCGATTACAGCAGGATTAAGTGCTGGTGTAACTAATGAAAGAGATACAGAATTAAATATTGGTGCAGAAATTTTCAAGACAAGTGCAAATGGAAATGAGAATGGTACAGACTGGAGTGCAGAAAGTAAAAATTTTCTTGTAAGAGTAGGTGCAAGAAGAAATTTCCCAAAACAAGGGACATATGTGGAAACTGATTTAGAAGGCCTATTTTCTAAGTCCAGATTCATAGTCGGCGATGAATATAATGTAAATGAGCCTGATTCAAGTGTGACAGCAGGGTTTGGTGTTGGTGCGGGCATAAATACAAGAAATGCTGAGTTTGGAGTCAGATATATACACTTTTTTAACTCTGGTGAAGTTGGACATGCTGTTGCAGTCTGTGCTGGATGCAAGTTCTAAGTATTAAAAACATTTAAAAAACCAGTTTTGTAGTGTTTTCTATGACAAATGCTTACCAGTATATCAAGGAAAATATAAGGAATAATCTCAGGAGCAGGCTGATTGAGTGGAGAACCCAGACAGTCGCGTTCAAGGTTGACAAGCCGACTGACATTGGAAGAGCAAGAAATCTTGGCTATAAGGACAAGAAAGGATTTGTTATTGTCAGAATTCGATTGAACAGAGGTGGAAGATGGGGACCAAAAATCAACAAAGGCAGGAGAACAGCTAGGCAATCAACAAGAAAAGTGCTTAAGATGAATTATCAGTGGGTTGCAGAACAACGAGCTGCAAGAAAATTCACAAACCTTGAAGTGTTAAATTCTTACAAAGTCGGAAAGGATGGCAAGCATTATTTCTTTGAGGTAATAATGGTAGATCCTTCAAGACCAGAGATAACAAATGATCCTGGAATGAAATGGATAGCTGAATCTACAAACAGGGGAAGAGCATTCAGAGGACTTACAAGTGCTGCCAAGAAATCCAGAGGATTGATGTACAAAAGTCCTGAGATGAAAGTCAGGCCAAGCCTCAGAGCATGGGGAAGACAAGGAAAGTAAATGTGTTCTTTAATATAAGTAATTTTAAAAATAGTTTTTCTTTAGATTGAAAATGGGGGAGATAAAGACATTAAATTCAATTGATGATGCTTTTAGGGTTTTGAATGAAGAGTGCCAAGGATGTGATGAGAGTGTATTCTGCAATCCTGGAAATTACAGAATAAATCATGACTTGCTGATTCATAATTGTCTTTTGCATGATGCTCCAGTAATGTATACAATTGGATTTAAGACTTCTGAGCAGGATGTCAAGAGACTCGAGGTTGAGATGCAGGGATTTATACAAAATCTTCCACCTGCTAAATTATTGTCATATCTTGAATTATCGGAAATTTCTGACAAGGCGAG
This sequence comes from Candidatus Nanoarchaeia archaeon, assembly GCA_041501125.1. Classification (GTDB taxonomy): domain Archaea; phylum Nanobdellota; class Nanobdellia; order Pacearchaeales; family GW2011-AR1; genus JBGQNO01. Next base: position 28,301 of record JBGQNO010000005.1, on the reverse strand, counting down.
TGAATTAATTAGCAAAGCAGATTTTTATGCAGTCTTTGCTTCCGAGAACGAGGCGCTTAGATTTAACGGATTTTGCAAATACTGCATGCAGTCCAGAGAAATGGCAATAAAGGACAGGCAAGTTTGGACAAGCTGTCCTGAATGTGCTTCAATATCGGCAGACAGTGTGGATTAAAGTTAAATTTAAAAAGGGTTTTGGATTTGGCATTTTATGTTGATTAAAATTCACAAGGCATACAGGGAAATTGTTGCTGTGTGCGACAAGAATCTTCTTGGAAAAACATTTGAAGAGGGAAATAAGCTTCTTGATGTGCGCGAGAGTTTTTTCAAGGGAGAGGAAATTTCTGAAGCAAAGCTGATAGAGACACTGAGAGAATTTTCAAGCGAGTGCGATGCTACTTTTAACATTGTAGGCAAGAAATCCATAGATGCTGCATTGAAGGCAGGAATAGTTGACGAGACAGGAGTAAGGAGTGTCAAGGGAATTCCGTTTGCACTGATTCTTTTGTAGAGTTCTAAGGGTTAATGATTAACTATCTTTGATTTGCTCTTGTTGTGCAGTTCCTCATGTGATTGCGGACTTGCTCACTGCAGCAAACAAAGACCTTGCGAGGTTACAGGGGCAATCTTCATCAAGTAAATGAATGGCTGCTTAAACATCGCTGGTTTTTAACATTAATTCATTATCCGTCGCATCTTCGGTAAAATTAGGTTTATAAACTCAAATACCGAATTTTAAACATGCAAAATCGAAACCGCAAGCGTAACAGCAGCAATAACGAACTGCCGCAGGTTATCACAAGAGTAAGGCTTCCGCAGGGGCGCGAGGTAATGGGAATAGTGGAACAGAGAGTTGGCGGAAGCAGGATGATAGTCAGGTGCTTTGATGGCATATCAAGAAATTGCAGGGTTCCTGGAAGACTTAGGAGAAGTTTATGGCTGAGAGAAGGAGATTTGATAATTGTTGAGCCGTGGGAGTTTGACAATGAGAAGGGCGATATCTTGTTCAAATACAATCCAAGCCAGGTTGACTGGATGAAAAGAAGGGGTTATTTGAAAAATATTGAAGAGCTGTAAAATGCAGATTTTAGAATATAAAACAATACGGAAAATCCAGGCTAGCAGGAATCTCCTGGAGAAAAAATTAAAAGTTAGCATTGACATTTCTGGAAAGAAGATTGAGGCTTTTGGAGAAAGTTATGATGTTTTCATTGCAGAAAAAGTATTTGAAGCGATTGACAAGGCTTTTCCTATTGAGATTGCTTTGATTCTTTTAGAGGAAAATTATGTTCTTGAAGAAATTCCAATCAAGGATTTTACAAGAAAGAAAAGTCTTGCAGGTGTCAAGGCAAGAATCGTTGGAGCGCAGGGCAGGACAATTGAATTGATTGGAGAATTATCTGAATGCTATCTTACGCTGTCAGAAAATACTGTTTGCATAATTGGGCCTGCTGACAGAATAATCTTCGCTGAAAATGCTGTTAAAAGTCTGATTGCCGGAGCAAAGCAATCCAAGATTTATGCTTATCTGGAGAAATCAAGAAGACGGGTTTTTCCAGAAGATCTCGGATTAAAGTGGGAAAAAGGTTAAAGAATAACTTTAAAAATAAACCATATCTATCTAAACTTAAGTCCCGATAGCTCAGACTTTCAGGCTAAAAACTGAGAGGAGCAACAGGTAGAGCATCTGACTGTTACAAGTCAATCTACTTATGGTAGACTCACTGAAATCAGAGGGTCGCTGGTTCGAGTCCAGCTCGGGACGTTTTGTTTTTCATAACATTTTTAAACGGGAAGTTTATAGGGCTGACATGAGTAATAATGAAAAGCCTGAGAATAGAAGCTTAGTACCTTTTGTAATTACTCCATCACCTGACAAGGTTGCATACGAAATTCCTGTAAGTCAAATGCGTGCTGAACATATTGAAAAAGCTGTAAAAGTGATTCATAAACAATTTGAAAGCTGCTTAGAATATGCCAAACAGTTTCAGGTATGTGAGTATTACATGGGATCGTTATTTTCCAGGGGATCATTATTTTCTCTTTCAGAAGTACAATTAGACATTGCCAGAAGAGATTTAGTCGCTGTTTTGCAGAGAGTATATGAAAAAATGACAGCGCAGACTTTACCTGGACATTAAGTTTTTATATATTGATTTCTTATGTAGAGAATGGAACTTGACAAAGCCATTAAAGCACGACATTGTGTCAGAAAATTCTCGAAGAAAAAGCCAGACTGGAGGCAGGTTGTTGAGGCAATAAATGCAGCGCATCTCGCACCGCTTGCAGGCAATGTTGAAACATTAAAATTCCTGATTACTGGCGAGCCAGATACTATCGGCAAGGTTGCTGATGCTGCTGGACAGGATTTTATTTCTCAGGCAAAGTTTGTTGTTGTTGTATGCTCAAAAGAAGAAAGAGCTGTGACTGGATATGGCGAGAGAGCAAGGGTTTATGTAAGACAGCAGGCAGGAGCTGCAATTGAAAATTTCCTTCTTAAGATTGAAGAAGCGGGCTTGGCTGCATGCTGGGTTGGAGCTTTCCATGAGCCCGAGGTTAAAAGAATATTCAGGATTCCTGAAGACGTTGTTGTTGAAGCAATTCTTCCTGTCGGATTTGCTGGCGAAAAGACAAAGCAAAAACCCAAGCCGGAGCTTTCTGGCATGATTTACTGGGATAGATGGGAAAATAAGTATATGTATCGCGAGAAGAAACAGGAAGTTTAAATTCTGAATTAGAATTAATGGTGAAACGATTTTACCCTGATGGGTGTAAGTAGCAGCATGATTTGTTAAAACAATATTTATCAAGCAATTGAATTATTGATTAAGCGTATGAAGTATTTTTTATTAATAACCAAGTAATCGTAATGTTTAATAATATTCTTTATATCTCTTTGTTATGGCAGAAAGTTTGTTGGCAATATTAAAACAAGGAATCAGAGAAGGAATCCAAGATTCTAGAAAAGAAATAAGAGAACATGAAATTAAACGGCATCCTGAAAGAAAAAACTGGAGTGAACAACAATGGCAATTCTTGCATGATTTAAACAATTTAACTTCTTGTGTGGTTGCTGCACCAATTATAACTTTATTCTCTTCATTTGCATATCAATCATCAAACTCTAATGATCTGCTTATAGGAAATATATTCGGACTCGGAGCAATTACAATGACTGGCTATGTATGGTATTCTTACAGAAAATTAAGAAAAAGCCCGTTCTACAGATAGTTCTTAATGCTTAGAAATTAAAAAAGAAAATGAGACCAGCCCCGAAGGGCTGGCTGTTAATTAAAAATAAATTTATTTATCGATAAACCTCAATTCCTAAATCTGATATTTCAGATCTAAGATGCTGGGCTTCTCTTGGCTTGCCAAGGACATACGGGCTTTTTACACCAGTCATAATTGTTATGACTCTGACTTTTCCTGCAAATTCTTTGCTAATCCTTGCTCCAATGATTACCTGGGCATCAGGGCTTATGTTTTCTGTAACAAGTTTTCCAATGTTGGCAAATTCCTCCAACTTCAAATCTGGCCCTCCTGTTACATGGACTAAAGCGCCTGTCGCTCCGCGACAATCAACTTCTAGCAATGGATGTGTCAGCGCCTGTCTTACTGCTTCTTGGACTCTTGCTTGTGTATCAGCCTCTCCTATACCAATGACTGCAACATCTCCATTTCTCATAATTGTGGAGACATCTGCATAGTCTAGGTTAATTAATGACGGCAAGGTAATTGTTTCCACGATTCCTTTAATCATTGTACTAACCAGTTCATTGGCTACGGCAAAAGCCTGCTCAATAGGCAAGTTCCCTGCAATGTCGACAAGTCTGTTATTATCGATTACAACGACAGTGTGTGCATTTTCCCTTAACTCTTGAAGTCCGAATTCAGCTTTGTCTATTCTAGCTTTCTCGCACTCAAAAGGCATTGTTACAACTCCGATGACAATTGCGCCAGTTTCTTTAGCTAGCTGCGCAACTTCTGGTGCTGCTCCTGTGCCTGTTCCGCCGCCTTCTCCTGCAATCACGAAAACCATATCTGCATTAGCTACAGATTTCTTGATTTCAGAGATAGCTTCTTTTGCAGCCTCTTTACCTCTGTTTGGGTAACCGCCGCATCCTAAGCCACGAGTCAACTCTTTTCCAATCAAGATTTTTTCATCAGCTTTTGAAATGCTCAGGTGTAATGCGTCTGTGTTCAAGGCATAGATGGTTGCGCCATTTATTCCCTTATTGAACAACCAGGTGACTGCATTGCATCCAGCACCGCCAACTCCAAAAACCTTGATGTTAGCTTTTCCAGCTTTCAATTCGTCAAAGTTTATACTGTGTGTCGCTGCATTCTCTATTGCTTCTTTTGCAAAATCCAGTACCATGTTTCTCTTTTTTAAACCTCCTTTCAATCAATTAGCAAAAATTACTTACTTTTGCTTCTCATTCAAGAGCAATCTTATTTATAAACTTTTTTGCAGAAAAATGTATGGTTTGTTTTTGATATTAAAACAAATTTTCCAGATTTTTTATCTTTTTCCATGTTCTTTCAAGCTTTTTATTCGCTTCCTTGATAAGAATTTTTTGGAATTCATTGTCGACAAGAATTTTTTGGTTTTTAATTATTGGCAGCGAGAGATGCTCAGTTGACATTAACTCGCAGATGAAACGCTTGCGGGTTGCTATTATGCCAGAGCGCTTCCAGCCTGCGAATTTTGCCTTGTCAAATAGTGATTGGGCATCCTCCAGGGATTTGCAGGCTACGTGAAGAATGCATGGCTCCTGCCTAAACTCAACATTTACTGATTTCCTGGCTTTTGCAAGAGCATGCTTTAATTGCGGCAAAGAAATTTTATTGTGAGTCCTGAAAACAAACAAGCCAGGTTTTTTCTTCTCATCAGCTATTATAAGGATTATGCGTCCTGCGCATGACGAGGTTGTGTAGTAATTCGGATTTCTGTTTAGCTTATTACATAAACCTAGGATTTTCCTGTCCCAGCTGCCGACATGAGATATATCCATCTTTGCAAGCTGCTTTTGCTTTTGTTGCTGGAAAGTCATTTTGTCCTATATTATATATTCAATAATCAAAGAATTTATAAATAATGCCTATCTGACTTTACCAATGGAAAAGCAGGTGAAATTTATACTTATTGTGGCTATTATTGCTGTCAGCGTATTTGGACTGATTGCATTCTCACAGATGTCAGGTTATGCGACATTCGGCAAGATAACAATTTTCAAGAACTTGTTCACGACATCAGTGCCTGCACCAACAGCTGAGTCACCACCGCCTTTGCCTTTGTCAACTGCTGGAATCGATTGTTCAACTATTGATTGTGTTTCTAGTCAGACAAACCAGACGCAATGCATCAGTTCTGGATGCTGTCTATGGAACCAGAGCAAAGTCATTATAGTCTCTGAAACAGATCATGTTGGCTCATGCAGCCAGAGTAATTGTCCTTTGGGAACTGTAATGACTGGCTGTGCAAGCGACCCTCTGAGAAATCTTGCAAGAGAAACTTGCACTAATTTTACAGGAGCTTGCACTTCTACTGGAATTATAACAGTATTCCAATTTCCTCCTGAAAATGTAACCTCATGTACTAATATAACTACTTCTGGCGAATACTCATTGACTCAGGATTTGTCTTGCAATGTAACAGCATTAAATATTATGACAGACAATTTAATACTTGATTGTCAGGGACACAATATAACAGGCAATGGAAGCGGAAATGGAATTTATGCCCAGTATGTGAAAAATGTAACAGTAAAGAATTGTTATGTAAGCATGTTCGCAAATGGAATTTATTTTTATGCTTCAAATTTTACAACAATAATGTCAAACACTGCTGACAATAATTCTATAGGAATCCGTGTCGAGAGAGGCTATTACAACACAATAACGAGCAATACAGCAAGCAACAGCCAAAACAATCTTGGAATTTATGTAGCGTATGGCTCTAACAATATCTTGTCGGACAATACTGCAAACAATAACCCAAACTTTGGGATAGGAGTGACTGGCGGCTTTAACAATACATTAACTGGCAACAGTGCTGAAAATAATTATTATGGTTTTTCAATAAACACTGAAAACAGCATAGTAACACTGAACAGGGCAGAAGGAAACAGCGGTTATGGGCTAGTGGCAAGTGTTGCCTCTGGCGGAAATGAAATATATAACAATTATTTTGACAATGCAAATAATGTATTTGACGAGTCTGCAGTTGGAAATTACTGGAATGTTACAGAGATAACTGGTTCAAACATTATTGGCGGGAATTATATTGGCGGAAACTTCTGGAGTGATTACGTTGGAATTGACAATAATGCAGACGGCATTGGAAATACACTTCTGCCTTACAACTCAAACAGTAAGATTACAAATGGCGGAGATTACGCACCTCTTGTCTATGCAAATCCTGCTGGAGAGATATTGGCATGCGGCTCGACAGTAAAGTCAAGCATAAAACTTGCTGCAGACATGACATGCACTGGCAGCGGAGATGCTATTATAGTAGACTCTGATTCGATTATAATTGACTGCCAAGGGCATAATATAACTGGAAATGGAAACGGACATGGAATCAATGTTTCAAACTACCTGACAAATGTCACAATACAAAACTGCAATATTAACAACTTCAATACTGGAATTTATTTCTTTGAAATTTCTGGCAGTTTCGTTTTGTCTAATACTTTAAGCAATAACACAAATGGCGTAGAAATAAAAGATTCTCACAAAAACCTGCTGAACTCAAACAATATGAATTCTAATCTTAATGGAATTACCCTTAGTGCCAGAATTGTCGGACCTGATTCGCTTGGCTCTACAAACAATACAATCACATCAAATATCATAACACAGAATACAGGATATGGAATTTACATTTTAAGCGGAAGCCTTCAATTCGCAAGCAATAATACCATTTATAACAATTTTTTCAACAATACTAACAATGCATTTTCTGAACAAGACTCTATAAATTATTGGAATGTTACACAGAATTGTGCGAGCGGAGTCAACATAATAGGAAGAGACTGCATCGCTGGAAATTACTGGAGTGATTATACTGGAATTGATAATAATGCAGATGGCATTGGAAATACGCTTCTGCCTTACAATTCAGGTGGCGCGATTTTTGACAATGGAGATTACGCACCTCTGGTTTATGCAAATCCTGCTGGGGAAATATTGACATGCGGCTCGACAGTAAAGTCAAGCATAAAACTTGCTGCAGACATGACATGCACTGGCAGCGGAAACGCGATTACAGTAGGCTCTGATTCGATTATAATTGACTGCCAAGGGCATAATATTACTGGTGATGGAACTGGCAAGGGAATTTATCTCAGTTTAAGACACGGTGTTAATATCAGGAACTGTGGAATCCAGAACTTTACCTCTGGAATAGAATTCTATCAGGGAAGCAACAACAGCGTCTTTAACAATTATCTTTCAAGAAATGGCAAAGCCATACAGCTTTACATTGCTGATAGTGTGTCTGTGTATTCAAATAATATTATTGGAAATGACTTGGGAGTAAGCATAGAAGATATTGCAGGATTTAATCTGATATATAACAATTACTTCAGCAATACACTAAATGCATTTTCTGAACTTCCTGTTGAATATAACTTCTGGAATACTACTTATGATTGTTCTGATGGAACAAATATGATTGGTGGAAGCTGCATGGGAGGAAACTGGTGGAGCGATTATTCAGGAGAAGACACGAACCTTGATGGAATTGGAAATACTCTTGTGCCTTATAATTCAAGCGGGAACATAAAAGCTGGCGGAGACTATCTGCCTCTTACAGCTGTTACTGGACAACAGCCTCCTTCGGGAGGGGGTGGAGGAGGCGGTTCAAACCTCTATACTCCAAGCGATGCTCAACTCAGGCAAGGATGGCAAAGATTCTTTACTGATGATGACAGGATAAAATTTCAAGTAAATTTTACGACACATTTTTTGACAATTAACAGAGTATTTACAGACAAGGTTATATTGACAATATCTTCTAATCCAATAACTTTTGACTTATTAATTGGCGCAACAAAGAAGTTTGACGTGAATGCAGACGGATATTATGATATTTTGATAAGACTTGTGAGCATATTATATAACAGGCCTGAATTATATTTGCAGACTGTACACGACCCGGTTTATGTTCCAGTGGTATTGCCACCACAGCAAGAACTGCCTGCACCTGTACCTCCAGTACCTAGTTGCTTTGAACTGGGCGGGCAAATTTGCAGCAACAATGCAGTTTGCAGCGGTGTTATCGAGAATAGTCCAGAAGGTGATTGTTGCATTGGCACTTGCAAAACTACTGTCTTGAGAACTTTGATTATTGTAATAATTGCTCTTGTCATAGCTGCAGCAATATTCCTTATTGTATGGTTCTCGCTCAAAGGACAGAAGAAAAAGAAAGAAGTCAAAGAAGAGATACTGACTGGAAAGGCAAAGCAATTCATCAAAGAAGCGAGAAACAAAGGATACAGCGAGCAGGCAATTGAACAGATGCTTTTGGACAAGGGATGGACTAACGAGGACATTAAAGGCTGCTTGAAAGATGGCGTGAAATGCAAGTTTGGAAAGAAAAAATAGTTTTCTTAAGGTATTTTATTAATAATTAAATGATTTATCTTGTGAGGTTACAGGGGCAATCCACACCAAGCAAATGAATTGTTGCTTAAGCGTCTCAGGATTTTAAGAATTAATAACAAAAAAGGTTTACATCAGCGATGCTGCATCTTGCTGTAAGTTCTTATCAAATTTTCCTTGAACTTGTCAAGGTAAATGGAAGGAACTCTTGCGGCTGCTGCAGGCACATGCCCGCCTGCTGTCGAATTTGGAATGTCTTTTGTTGCTTCTTTAAGCAATTTACCGCAATCTATTGTTTTGTCCTGCCTTCTTGCAGAGATATGAAGTTCATTGTTTATATCTGTTGTAACAAACACAAGTGTTTTGTTTTGCTGTTTTGTGCTTATCAAAGTAGACAGCATAGAGTTTATTGAGTATTTTGGCTTGTAGAAATAAAATGAAAGCCCTTCGAAATCTTCATGATTATTTTCAAAATCTTTTTGATATTTTTCAACTTCCTTGTTTATTATACTGCTGTATCTTTCAAGTGTCTTAAGCTCGTTTGGTGATTTTGCATTCTGCAGAATGTCATAAACTTTTTTCTCCTTGTCTTTAAAATAAATGAGTGCAAGATTTAGATTTACTGACAAGTCATATAAGTTTTGTTTTTCTGCAGGAATGCTGAAGTCCTGGTAAATTTTTTCTGCATTTGTCTTGTTGTATCTGAATGGTGTGGTATCTGACAAAATTCCTAAGACTGCAAGCCACTCTGGAATTTTCTGGATTCTTGAAAAAAGATAATAGCACATGTAAGAAGCAGGAAATTCTGTTTTTGCTTTAAGGAAAATTGTTTTGTCAGAGTTCAAGTCCTCTTTAAATGGATGGTGGTCTATGACAAGGATTTGGGCAAATTTTTCAAACATTTTTGTTGATTCTTTATCTTCGAATAATGCCAAATCAACAGCAATAATCTTGTTTATTTTCTTGATTTCAAGCCATTTTGCCAATTGTGCCAGCATTCCTGGCTGATAATTTACAATATTAACATAATCTATTTTGCCAAGAACTTTTGAGGCAATAACTGCGCTGACAATGCCGTCGCCGTCATTATGGCAGAGCAAAGCGATCTTGTCTTTCTCATTTAAAGTTGATATAAAATCAAAAAATCTTTTCTCGCTGCCTGCTAGAAATTCCATTATATTACCTCTGCCTTTATTCCTTTTTGCATGCAGAGCTTTACAAAAAGTTCAGCATCCTGTTTTGTGCCTGCAATGGCATAATGCATTGGAATTGCTATCCTTGGCTTGATTATGTCTGCAGCCTGGGCTGCTTCTTCTGCTGACATCGCAAATTTGCCATCAACAGGCAAAAGCGCAATGTCTATTTCCCTTAAAGGAGACATTTCTGGAATTATGTCAGTATCTCCGGCATGGTAAATCCTGACATTATCAATATCAATGACATAGCCATTCCAGCCGTCTTCTTTTGGATGCGCTGACTTATTTGTGTTGTATGCAGGAACTGCCTTGACTTTTACTCCCTTGATTATTGCCTGCTCGCCAGGATTGACTATTTTTATGTCAACATCTTCTTTCAGTTTCATTACTTTGCTCTGACATGCTGCTGGAATTACTATTATAGTACCTTTTCTTGCAATCTTTTCAATATCAGGCAATGAGCAATGATCATAATGCCCGTGGGTTATGAAAATGATGTCTGCTTTTTCTGCTGTTTTGAGCTGAAATGGGTCAATGTAAACTACAGCACTATTTTTAATAAGAAACCCGGATTGTTCCAGTAATTCTACTGAGATGTTTTTATATTTCATGTTTAATTATGTAGAAGGAAGTTTAAAAATATTTATAAAGAGATTTTGGCTTAGATAAAAATGAAAAGGCAGGTGATGGTATGGATTGCTGCTGCGCTGGTTATTGTGGCAGGTTTATACTACTTTCTTTATGTATATCCAGGCAATTTGTCAACTGCTCCTGCAACTTATGTACCGCCAGTGCCTGACATCAGAATTATAAATTTTACGTTTGTTCCTGAAAATTATACAATACAAAAGGGCGAGACAGTTATATGGATGAATCTTGATTATGGGCCTCATCAGATAATATCTGATTCAGGAAATGAAATATCTTCTTCAGTGCTTCATAGGGCAGAAGTATATTCTCATACCTTTAAAACTGCAGGAAAATATTCTTATCACTGCGCGATACATCCTTATATGAGTGGAAAGATAATTGTCGAGTAAAATGAAGGCAAACAAGACTAAAATAAAATCTGGCTGGAATGTTAAAAAACTATTAGCAGGATTTGTTGTTATTTTAGCTGTTATTCTTTTATTTACGCTGGTTGACTACTTTATTCATCAGCTTAGAGCTGAGTATGCTGTGCCAAGCTGGTATTTCAGGAACAAGATAATATTTGGCACAATAATCGCGTTTATCACGTGGCTTTTTGTAAAAACTAAAAGTCCTGGGGTAAAAGCATTAGTCATCTCGGCTGTAACAAGTATTTTGCTGCAGATAAGATACTATCTGCTTGGTTATTCACTTGACTTTGTTCTTTTGTTCTTGGTAATACACTTTTTGATACTTTTATCTGTTTCTTATTTGGCATTCAGGGTCTTAGAACAATAAAGTTTTGCACTGCATTGAATTTGTTATCTGGATTTCTGAATTCGTATTCAAAGTCAGTTCTTTCACCAAGATACTTAAGGTATTTTGCCTTGTAGACAATAATTGCATACTCTCCGGTTTCTGAAGTATATTCTATAGGGCTTAATTTGTCTAACTCGCCTCTGTCTATTGCTCTCATCTGTTCTGCTGTAAAACAATCTATAGAATTTTTTGGTGCGTCGTCGTAACCAAGACCTTCAAAAGAAGCTTCAATATTTCTGCTTACATTTAATGGAACATTGCGTGATACAAGAATCTCTTGGATATCGCTGCCTCTGAATAAGTATCTTGGGTTCAAAAGATTTTTTTTTCTAAGGAATTCCAGCAGTTTTTTATGGGCTAAATCCATGTTTAAGCCAAAAATGTCTAGTTTGAGTCGTTTTGCTTTAATCTTATTAACCATGCCAGAAATTTGAATGCCGGGCTTTTAAGGCTTTCTATTTGTTTTCAAGAAGTTTTGCCAGTGAGAACATTCTGCCTTCTTGGAATTGCGGAGCCATTATCTGCAAGCCGACTGGAACATTGCTGATTGTACCTACTGGAATTGACATTGCTGGGATTTCAGCAAGATTTGCAGGAATTGTCAGAGTATCATAGCTGTACATCTCTTCGACTGAGATTTTTTCTCCAATCTTGTGAGGAAGCCTTGGAACTGTCGGCAGGACTATCAAATCTACCTGCTGGAATGCTTTTTCAAATTCTTTTTTTATGACTTGCTTTGCCATTAATGCTTTGTGATAATATCTTCCATGATACTCTGCTCTGCTGATTTCTTTTCCGCCAAGAATTCTTCTTAGAACTTCTTCTCCACAGGATTCTTCTATTTTCTTGCCATATCTTCTACCATCAAATTTTCTTGTGCCTGAAAAAAACTCTACGTAAACTAAAGGATAATAAGTCTGGACAGCAAGATTAATATGAGGAAGTTCAATCTCTTTTGTCTTGATATTCTTGTGCTCTTTTAACTTTGCAAGCACAATATCCCAGATTTGCTTGTCTGCTGAGATTTTTGGTATGCCAACTCTGATTTCTTTCAGCTTTTCAAGCTTTATCTCATCACTTTCATAGGTTGTAGCATCATTTTCATCTTTTCCGCTTATTACATTTAGCATTAAAAGAGCATCATCAATATTTTGTGCAATCGGGCCGATTTGGTCAAGGGACATTGACAAGTCTATCAAGCCATATCTTGAAACTAATCCATAGCTTGGCTTTACGCCTACAACTCCACAATGGCTTGCTGGATTTCTAATGCTGCCGCCTGTGTCGCTTCCAAGGGCAATGTCACAGAAACCTGCAGCAACACTTGCTGCTGAGCCACTTGACGAGCCTCCTGGAATCAAACTTGTATCTGCAGGATTTTTTGTTGGATTAAAAGCACTTGTTTCGCCACTTGAGCCGCATGCAAATTCATCCATATTAGCCATTCCAAGAATCAAGCCATCTTCTTCCTTTATTCTTGCGATAACTGTTGCATCATAGGGTGCTTTATAATTCTCAAGTGTTTTGCTTGCACATGAAGCATTAAGACCTTTGACATTTATGTTCGATTTTATGATTATAGTCTTGCCTGCGAGTTTGCCTGCTTTTCCTGCCTTGATTTTTTTCTCAATTTCTTTTGCCTGTTCCAAGGCGTCAGGATTTACTTGAAGAACTGAGTTTATTTCTTTGTTCTTTTTCTTAATAAGTTCAAGCTGTTGTTTTACTTTTTCAACTAAATCCATTTTCCTTTTTCTGCAGTTATGCAGTCTCCTTTCTTGTTTGGCGCGTTCTCAAACATGATTTTCCTGAAGTCCTTGTCTGTTTCCTTCGGAGTGTTTTCCATTCTTCTGTCATTAATTCGCTCTACAGGCTCTTCCTTGGTTTCAATTTTTTCCAATGCAGAAACAAAATTGTCAATTATCTGCTTGGCTTGCTGTTTGATCTGTTCAGTGTCCATGTTAGATGTAGAAATAAGAAATTTATAAAGTTAATCACAAACTAATAACTTTATAGCCTGCAACACCAAGATTATAAACTTCTGTTTCGCCGACTTTTTTCATTCCTTCATCCTCGTGCATATGTCCGCAAAAGACATATCTTGGCTGATATTTTTTAATATAGTCATAAATTGTCTTGCTTCCTGCATGCTTACCAAGCCAATGTTTTGGAGCTCCCTTAAATGTTACTTCATCAAGAACATGATATGGTGGCTGATGGCATAGCAGGATATCTACTTTTCCGAAATGGCTAAGAATTCTTCTTGCTTTTCCTGTTTCTTTTTTGGCTTTAGCCATTCTTTCTTTAAAATCAGACGGCTTGAACTCTCTTATCCAGCTGGTATCAATGAAATATTCTAAACCACCTATTCTTATTCCTTCAAAATTTGCAACCTTGTTATTTATAATACGAACATTATGCATTGAACTTAAATCATTATAAAGGAGAGGCAGAGATAAACCAATTTTTTTAGAATACTGCCTTGTTTCATAATTTGAAGACTCAACATTTCCAAAAATAGTAAAAACAGGAGCAAACCTTGCAAGATATTTTACAATTCGCATAGTTGAGGTGTATGCTTCCATGAAAGCTCTTTTTTCTTGGGCAGGAGAATATTCTTTTTCTTGAAGCCCGCGCTTTTTCCTTTCAGCATTTTCAAATGCAATCCTGCGCATCAAATCTGATTTCCCTAAATTACCTGTCAAAAGAATCAAGTCAGCTTCTTTAACTGGAATTTGTTTTATCTTATCTAAATTTCCGTGAGGGTCGCCTATCGCAAGAATTCTCATTTTAATATTATGGCGTAAGCCTGTCTCTGTCTCTTGGAAACATTGTGGCTTCCTTGATGTTGTCAAGTCCGCAGATGACTTGTGTTAATCTTTCCAAACCAATTGACCAGCCCGCGTGTGGTGGCGCGCCATATCTGAATGAATCAATATAAGCTTTGAAATTTTTTGGATTAAGTCCTTTGGCTTTTATTCTTTCAATCAAAAGTTTTGGCAAGTGTATTCTTTGCCCACCTGATGATATTTCCATGCCCCCATACAATGCATCAAAACCCTCGCTGTATTTTGCTTTTGGGTCTTCTCCTTTTGGCATTATGTAGAATGGCTTGATTGAAGCAGGCCACGAATGCGTAAAAACAATGTCTCCAGGATACATTATACCTAACTTCTTTTCTTCTTCTGGTGTGAAGTCGTCTCCTGGCTTGCCTCCAACTTTTTTAATAGCATCTTCATACGCAAGATAAACTGCATTCGGAACTTTTAATTTTATTCCGAGCTCTTCAAGTTCTGCTTTGCAATTTGCCATAACATTCTTTACAATATGCTGAACTACATACTCAATCTCTTTCATGACAGATGTCTGGTTCATGAAAGCTGCTTCAATGTCCATTTGTCTTATCTCGTTAATATGTCTTGGAGTATTGTGTTTTTCTGCGCGCCAGACAGGAGTAGTCATAAATGTTTTTTCCATACTGCAGGCAAGCATCTGCTTGTAAAGCTGAGGAGATTGTGCAAGATATGCTTTCTGCTCAAAATACTGCACTGGAAAAAGTTCAGTGCCACCTTCGCTTGCTGCTGATATGATGCATGGTGGCTGCATCTCAATATAACCCTTGTTTTTGAAGTGCTCTCTGAACGAGCTTGCGATTTCTGACTGGATTTTGAATATTGCCTGGGTTCTTCTTCTGTGGAAATCAAGGAATCTATAATCAAGCCTTTTTGGAAGCTCGGTTTTGGAGAAATCAGAAACATCAATCGGCAATGGCTGTTCTGCTGTTCCAAGAACTTCTATCTTCTCTGGAGCAATTTCAATTCCACCTGGTGCTTGCTTTGATTTTACTGCTTTGCCTTCTATTGCTACAACGCTTTCTCGTGGAATTTTGTCTATCTGCTCAAATATCTTCTTGTTAGCCTTATCTTTTAATGCTGTTACCTGGATTCTGCCTGTAATATCTTTTAGAACAAGGAATTTTACCTTTCCTAAATCCCGGGTGTCGTGGACCCATCCTTTTATTAAAACTGGTTGTTCTTTCTTATTTTCGAGAATATGGCTGATATAGCTTCGTTCCATTTTCCTCTAAAACCTCGGGCATTTATAAAATTAACCTTGGAGGAAAGCTTATATATTCTCGATGACTAGTAGGATTAGTATAATTAAATGCAAAAAGGAGGTTTAAAATGGAGAAAAGTGTTCTAGACTGGATTGCTTTGATACTCGTGATTATTGGCGGCTTGAACTGGGGACTTGTCGGATTGTTCGGCTTGGATTTAGTAGCTTCAATTTTCGGTGCAGGTATACTTGCAAAAATAGTTTATGTCTTAGTAGGATTGTCTGCTTTGTGGATGATATACATGGCAGTAAAAGAGTAAATCTTTTTTCTTTTTCTTATTTTTTTATTAACTTAAATTAAAATTAAAAACGTTTTACCCGTCGGGGTGAACAGGGGCAATCATCTTTAAGACAGGCATAATGTGTTCTAAACTTAATTAAATCAATTGAGCTTTAGAATATAGAAGTTAAGCACAGCTGCAAATATTACCCATAAAATGTATGGAACCATCAAGTAGCTTGCGGGTTTTGAGATTTTCCAGAAACTCAGGATTGTTGCCAGGATTGCCAGCCCTAGCAGTATAATATCGATGAATCCGTAAAGTGGATTTCGCATGCCAAAGAAAAATACAGACCACATCACATTTAACAAGAGTTGTATGCTGAACAGGACCATTGCTGAATTGATATTCATTTTCTTGTCTTTTTTCCAAACTAGATAAAGTGCGATTGCCATCAACAAGAACAAGGCAATCCAGACAGGTGCGAACAACCAACTTGCTGGCATGAATGCCGGCTTGATAAGAGTTGGATACCATGTTGAAATTGATTTCTGCGTATAGATTAAACCGACGAGTCCTGCCAGTTGGCATAGCATTATTGAGATGAAAAGTTTTGTGATATTCTCTTTTTTCATTTTACTATCCTCTTGAGGATATCCATGATTTCTTTTCCTGAGACTCTGCCTTTGAATTTTGCCATTGCCAAGCCCATGTATGCATTAATTGACAAGCCTGGCTTCTCTTTTATAAGTTTTAGGATATCCTCTTCTAAGTTAGAGACCTTTTCCTTCTTTAATGCTTCGCTTACAGAAGTTCCAAGAAGTATTTTCTCAAGAATGTGCTTGATTTCGGATTCTTGCATGCTTCCTTCATTGTATACCTGGAGGATTGTTTCCAAGACATCCAAGGAAAGCTTTTCATTTATTTTCTCTGGTTTGAGATTCAACTTTGTCTGTAATTCGCGCGGCCACAAGACTAAAACTTTTGCAATGAGATTTGCATTCTTAGTAATCACCATGAGTTCCTTGAAGTCTTCCAGTTTATTCTCCTGAAGAATAAGTTTTGTCATTTCTTCGCTCAAGCCGCCTGCCTTTAATTCGCTCTTTAGCTCTGATTTTAATCTTGGCAGAGTTGCTTTGGCTTCATTAATCATTTCTCTGGAGATATGCAGCAAAGGGATGTCAGTTTCAGGATACATTCGTGATGCTCCTGGCAATGGCCTGAGAAACTCGGTATGTCCGGTTTCAAGAGCTTTTCGGACTTCTGGAATGCTTTTGTTTTCATTAACAAGAGGCTTTTGCCTTTCAATCTCTGTAAGAATTGTTTTCTCAATTAAGTCAGGCTCTTGGACGCCTTTGATTTCTATTCTTGAGCCCTGCTCTTTTCCGATTGAGATCGACATATTAACGTCCTGGCGTATTGTTCCTATTCCGCGTTTAACTTTGCAAGCCCTGAGAATCTCACCAAGCTTTAATGCAGTGGCTTTTGCCTGTTGTGGTGTTTTAATATCAGGGTTTGTCGCGATTTCAACAAGCGGAATTCCTAACCTGTCCAGCCGGTATATTATTTTGTTTTCGTGCCTGCTTATTATTCTTGCTGCATCTTCTTCAAGCGCGATTGTTGCAATGCCGACTTTACCTTCTTCTGTGTCTAGATAGCCATTTCTTGCAATTAGTACAGTCCTTTGAAATCCAGAAACATTGCTACCATCAATTACAGTCTTGCGCATGACTTGAGTGTATGGAATTATTTCTGCATTTAACAAAAGAGAAATCTGCAACGCGATTTTAAGCGCATCAGAGTTAATCTGATGTGGAGGCTCTTCATCAAGTTCAACAAGGCAAGTGTTATCATTGTAAGCTTGGTATTCAAATTCAAGATTCTTTATTGCTTCAAACTTGGCTGCAATGTCAATCTCGCCGGTTTCTCCAGCGACTGGATGCAGTTTTCTTTTTACAGTGTAGTCAGGCTCTTCCTGCCTCAAAATGCTAGGACATGCGCAGAATAATTTCTTAGTGTCAAGCTGCTGATGTATCTCAAGTCCGGACTTTAATTTGACCTCGTTTTCCATTGAATTGATAAAGAATTGAGATATTTAAAACTTCAGAATTTGAATAGACTCATAGAATTACTTATCGCAAAGATATTTTTCTACTGCTGAAACTAGTTCGCTGCACTGGAATGGCTTTTGTATTACCTGAACAATCGGAAAGGGCTCATAATTTTTTGTGGCTTGTGGTTTACCACTCGTAAGAATTATACCTTTTGTAGTGTATAAACTGAGTTTGTTTATCAAAGAAACAATGCTGGCAACTCTTGGCCAAAGTACTTTACCTTCTTGTCCTGGCTTTTCAGGGAAACTTCCATCACAAATGTATAAATCTCCACCATGATTTGACACATGCCAAAGCCTAAAATCTCTAAGGTTTGAGAATTGAACTAATTTGACATCAGGCAGTTTAAGATAGTCTTTGACCAACTCTCTTAAATCAGAGTTATCTTCAATATGAACAATTATTTTTTTCGAGTGCCATTTTTACAAGCCTCCCATGTCAGGCAGTATATGTGAAAAAATTGTTTCTCTTTCCTTAGTATTGTCCTTAATAGTATCCCAATCTTCACTTGCAGTTTTAAAATAATCTGGATTAAGCCCTGCAATTTCAGAGAGAACTCTCATGTCATACAAATCCGATACAAATCTTAATCTTTCTGCCAAAACAGCATCTGCAGGAGAGTATGTTGCTTCCTCCCTTAATGAATTAATATACCTGAGCCTTCTTTCTGCATCTTCTGCAGAAACTCCTTTTAATTCCATCGGAACAAGCTTGCTTAAGCCACTATCTCTTTTGAGTGAGCCAATGCATCTTACAAGTTTAGGAAGAATAATATCTTCCGGAGCTGCAACAAAGTATGTCAAATTTTTTCCTTCTATAATTTTTTTTCTTGCATTTTTCAGTTCTCTTTCAAGTCTTTTTTGATGCTTTTCAAAGTTCTTTTCATTTCTTCTTGCAACTTCTACAATAATTGATTCACCATTTTTATCTGTTAATTCCATTGCATATGCTCTTGACATTTTCTTTGTAGCTACAGCATATCCATTATCCTGAAAGTATGATGCTATAGGTGAAATCATTTTTCTGAATTCTTCATAATTCAGAGCTTTTGGCACAAGCAAATCAATGTCTGAAGTAGGCCTTCTATAATTCCACGGAATATATGACTGGGTTGCTATGCCTCCAACAACACAATAACTGGCTGGCAGCATCCTAACTTCAGCTAGGCAAATGCCCACTAACCCGTCTCCGAGTGTTTTGGGCTTAATTACCATCTTTTTAACTTCATTCATGCAAAAATAGGGGTTTACCTGTTTATAAACCTTACTACATGTCACTACCACTCAGTTACACTATACCTGAAGAAGTTTTAAAAACAAGAAAGCCATGAGTAATTTATGGACAAAGGAAAAGAGATGGAAGTCAAGAGGCTTGGTGTATTGAGCACAGGCAAGATAGCGGCTCTTCTGGGCGCATTTGGAGGATTTTTACTTGGCATCTTCGGAGTATTAATCAGTCAAAGTTCTAACCTTCAACAGACACTTGGTTTTGAACCTTCAACTTCATCATTGAGTATAGCACAACTAATATCCACACCTTTTATATTCGCTTTGATATATATGATAATGTTTGGCTTAATCGGACTTTTGTTCGCATGGTTTTACAATATAATTGCAAAAACCGGCGGATTGAAGATTGAGCTGAAATAATTCTTTATTGTTCATTTTATATAATTTTAAGAATTAATGTCGAAACGATTTACCCTGATGGGTTACAGGGCGGCATGTTTTGTTAAAGCAATATTCATCAAGCATGCAAGAGCGTTTTTTATATTAATGACAAAGAAGGCGAGCATCAGCGAGCCGAGTTATTCTTCAGGCTGAATAGCTGCAACAACATTTTCACTGCAATTAGTCAGATTCTGCTGTTCCAGGACATAATCAGGAGTTGTTGAAGGCATGCCGTGTTTTATCCAGCAACCTCTTTCATCTTTTATCCAGGAATCTTCTGGACTTCTGAGAATTAAAAGTAAAATGAGAACTAACAGAATAATGCCAATAATCCAGAAAAGATTTTTCATTTTATATTGACTGGGCCGGTTAAATAAGGTATTTGTGCATTTCTTAAATAATCTCCTACGTTGTCAAATTGTGATAGTATGAATGCATGCATATCGTGGTCGCTAAGCTGCATTAAAAGACAACCAATCTGGCAGAAGTATTTCCTACTTCCATCTGGCATCTCAATATAAGCCCGTGCGTTTGCTTCAGTGGCACTGCATGCACCAGGACCATTTTTTTTACACGTATCACATTGCCACTCTTTAAACATTTCTCTTAATCTTTTAGTGCATTCGTTATCTTCCTCAGTTAATTTGTAATAATCGTGTTCATGCTCAATTTTCTTGGCTAAATCTGTATCTGTCATTTCACTCTTCCAGCCTGTCATTAATCTCATGCGAGAAATTTTGGAGCATTTTTTCTTTTATCTGCGATTTCCACTGCTTGTGGGCGAGAACCCAGCCAAGCTTTACAAATGCTGTTTCAGTGAGCGTGTCTTCAAGGAAAATTACTCCGGATTTCAGCAGACTTCTGCCTGGAGAATAGACTAAAGGGTTTAATCTTCCGTAGATTGTCTGGGGAGTTGCGCATATTGTTACTCCGTGGTCGATGGCTTTTTTTATCTTGGGAAGCCACGTGAACTTTGATTCTTCTGACATTGGAACATGCCCAAGCCCGCTGGCCTCAATGATAATGCCTTCATTTTCTTTCAAGTAACAGTCGAGAATATCAGGATTTTCTCCAGGTGTTATTTTTAATACAGAAACTTTGTCATTGAAAATGCTGTCTAACTTGACTTTCTTTTCATCATTTCTTTGATTGTATGCTGAAATCTTTTCAATTTTTCCAGATGGAAAAATCTTGGCAAAAGGTTTTGCATTTATTGTCTTGAATGCATCTCTTCGCGACGCATGCATTTTTCTTACTTTTGTGCCTGGCATTGCATAACAGAAATCATCATTAATTGTTCCGTGTCCGACAAGCATGACTTCTGCTATCTCTGATATTGCTGCATATGCTGCGCATTTTAAATTTAGAGCCGCATCACTAGATGCTCGGTCTGAGCTTCTCTGGGCGTACGTTAAAACTACTGGCTTATTCAAGTCTCTCAGGAAAAAGGACAATGCAGAAGCTGTATAGTGCAGAAAGTCTGTTCCGTGAGTTATTATAACTCCTTTGACATCTGAATCATTCAAGCTTGCTTCGCATTCCTTTGCAATTACTTGCCAGTCTTCAGAAGACATGTTCTCGCTTGCTTTCATGAAGGGTGTTTTAATTTTCCTGACATTCACAATTTCAAAAATCTCAGGGTAGTATTTGAAAAGTTCTTGAGGCTGGGTCAGCCATTTTACAGCGCCTGTTTTATAGTCTACACGAGAAGAGATTGTTCCGCCTGTTATTATTATATCAACGCTTGGAAGATTTTTCTTTTCTTTTAATTCAATCTTTTCCAGCTCTTGTTCCTTTTCTTTGATAATCTTGATGTCTTTGATGTCTTCTTTCTTTATTCCTATATTGTATCCTGATTTTAACTTTATGAGAACTATGCTTTGTTCAGATGACTCTAGAATTGTTCCTTCTAGCTCTTCTTTTAGTGTTATAACTTTGACAAAATCTCCGGGATTAAACTCTTTTTCCTGCATAAACTTTTGAGGAGAATATGTTATAAAAAGTTATCTTTGCTGTTTTCTTGCATCTCTCTCGACTTCAGCAAGTGTTGCAATGTCATTAACACTTCTGTCTGGACGCAGCATGACAAACCTTGGGAATCTCATGGCGTAGCCGCTTCCATAGGTTGGCGATTGTTGTATATTTTGATATCTGACTGTGACAACTATTTTTGGTTTTACACTTACTTCGCGTCCGTGTTCTTCTATGATTAGTGGCTTGAGCAGCTTTGTGAGTTCTATAAAACTAGAACCTTCCTCTTCTTTCTCTTTCAAGCCTGTTGAGAATTTGCCGATTTCTAGCAACTTTGAGCCTTGGCGGCATGCAACAGTATAGCTTGTTAACCAGCCAGCGCGTTTGCCAGTGCCGTATTCTGCCTTGACTATAACAAGATCAAATTCATTTTCTTCTGGCTTCAGCTTTACGCCAGAGCCCACTCTTGCACCCGGTTTGTATGGTGCTTCAAGTTTTTTAATCATAACACCTTCTTCCCCGATTTTGAGGGCTTGTTTGTAGAAATCCTGTGCTTTTGTTTCATTGTCTGTTATGATTTCCTCGGCTAATTTGATTTTACCGCGCTTTTCAGTAACTGCTTTTTCAATAATCTTGCGTCTTTCTATGAATGGCATTTTCAAAAGATTTTTCCCATTGTAATAGAGAATGTCAAAGACATTGACTTCGATAGGAAGTTCTTTCTGCAGTTTTTCAATATTATATTTGCGCTTGATTCTCTGGCTTATGTCCTGGAATGGACGGTATTTCATAGTTTTAGAATCATATCCGACTGCTTCCGAGTCTAAAATGTATGTGTCGCCTTTGACGTATTTTTCAACATAGCCCTTAACTTCTGGAAACTGGCTTGTAACTTCATCTAGTCGCCTTGTGAAAATTTTAATCTCGTGTTTCTTTGTTTTATGAATCATCATCCTGAAGCCATCATACTTGTATTCTATGGCTGCAGGCTTTCCGACTGCTTCAAATCCTTCTTTTATGTCTTTTACTTTTAAGAATAACATAACTTTTAGGGGACGGCCAGGATAAATCTCAACTTCTTCTATGTCTTTTTTGCCTTTGCATGCAAGTTCGAACACGAGGGCAAAGTCTGTTGTCATGTCATATGCTGCCTGGACTTTTTCTGTCATTTCCTTGTCATTGTAGCATGCCTCTGTTATTGCATCTCGCAATACTCCTGTACCGACGCCAATCCTTAAGTCATTAAGTATGGTTCTTACAATATATTTTGCTTCTGATGGAGAAGCTGAAGTCAAAAGTTCTGCTATAAGGCCCATCTTTTTTTCTACTGTGCCTTTGCCTATGAATTCTGTGAGTTTTCTTAAATTGTCAAGAACTTTTTCAGCTGTAAGCCTTTTTGAATACAAAGTATGCTGTTTCTTTTTTTCTACAAGCTTTTCAGCAACCTTGCCAAGATCTCCAATTAGCTTCCATTCATTTACAATATTATGCTCAGGCATGCCTACAGATTTGGCAAGGGCTTTAATGATGAGTTGGGTGCTTATTCCAATTTCTCTTTGGTCATAGTCAGGAAAAATTCTTCCCTGCACCAAATAAACTATCTCTTTATTTCCTTCATGCTTCAGTTTTTTTAAAAACGCAGCGAGAATACTGGTTTTTTCAAGACGCTTGGATGTTGCCTCAAGTTGCTGGTACACCTCTACAAGCTCGGAATATTGCATAACCCTTAGAATATTGGCTGGTTTTTATTCTTTTCTTTTCAATGACAAGCAATATTTATTAACTCGCAGGATGGTAAAAGATTATGGCAGATGCTGAAAAAATTATAAAAAATGCTCCTGGTCCGATGGAGCAGATGCTGAAATCTGTCTATGAATATAATCTGAGGTTTTTGCTGACTGACCATGAGGAAGAATTGCTTAACAAAGTTCTTTTTGCAATGTCCCGGGTAGACAGAAAGTTCTTTTATAGCGAGGATGAAGCTTATGTCGATGCTGCACTTCCAATTGGACACGGACAGACCATAAGCCAGCCAAGTACTGTTGCAAGGATGCTGGTTCTTGCAGACCTGCACGACGGCGATGATGTGCTCGAAGTTGGCACTGGAAGCGGATGGAATGTTTCTTTGCTGGCATATTTAACATATCCTGGAAATGCTTCAAGCATAGAGAGAATTTTCAAGCTGGTTGAAAAGGCAGAGAAAAATGTGGCTGGATTGCGCGGATTTTTGAAACAAAAATACCCGCATGATGTGGAAAAGATAAGCAAATTAAACCTTTTTGCTGAGAACATATTTGAAAAAGGAAAGATATGGAAGAAAAAATATGACAAAATCATAATTACAGCAGGAATAGACAAGAATGAGAAAACTGAGCACAAAATCAAGGAAATAGCTGAGAAGCTGCTGAAGCAGAAAGGAATTCTTATCTGTCCGAGAACTTCCGGACCGATGGTGATTTACAAGAAAGATGGCAAGTTGCAGGAATATACAACCAAGGAAGAGTATGTTTTCGTGCCGCTGCTTAACCAGAAGCCCGAGTAAAGTGTAGAAACTTTAAAATAGTTACAAATCGCAATATTTTTAAAGGTGGTAAAATATATATAATCCAGAATATACATGATAAAATGAAAGACAACCTTGATATATTTTTCAGAAAAAAACCAGCGTTGATGCTGATAGCATTAAAGAGGCTGGCAAAGGCAAGGTATGGAAGCATTCTGGCAAAAGAGATTGATTGCACATATAGTCATGCTGTAAAGATTCTTCAAAACCTTGAAAAGCTTAATCTTGTAAGTTTTGAGAAGAAAGGCAGAATCAAGCTGATTAAGCTGACTGAAAAGGGCACTGAGATTGCCGGAAATATTGAAGAGATAAGAGACAGAATTTCGTAAATCATGTTTTTGCTGGCTGGTTCTTTCTGCGGATTTTATACGAAACATTTAAATATAAACGAGGATAGAAAGACAAAATGGAATTTTGCCCTAAGTGTGGTACAATACTGATTATGGATGGTAAGCGTGTTAAATGCCAGAAATGCAGTTATCGTTCAAGTGGAAAAATAAAGATTGAGAGTTCTGAGAAGATTGAGAAAAAGGCAAGTCTGGGAGTAGTTAAGGAAAAAGATATTGAGCTTCTGCCAGTGACGTCTGCAATCTGCAAGAAATGCGGGCATAATGAGGCATATTTCTGGAGCAGCCAGACACGGGCTGCAGACGAAGCTGAAACAAGATTCTTCAGGTGCAAGAAGTGCAATTATACCTGGAGAGAATATCGCTGAAAAATGAAAAAATTATGGATAATCTTTCTTGGAGTGTTTTTACTATCGTTAACTATTGCATTAACTGAAACATCTGCTCGTCAGTGTTCTTATTCAACCGAGTGTCCAAATGGAGGAAATCCCATTGCAATAGATGGGACTCATTCTGTCCAGTATGTATGCACAGCCGGACAATGTATAGAATCTGCTCCTATCACAACTGATTGCACAAACAATGAAATGTGTGTCGCCAAATATGGTAATGGATATGTTTGTGATTTGAGTATAAATAATTTTGGAAAATGTATCACACAGACAAAACCTTATTATTGTGGCGACGGCACTTGTACCTCTTTAGATGGCGAAACAGTAAATACTTGTCCTCAAGATTGTTCATTAAATAATGAAATTATACCCAATGATAACTCTAGCAATAATATTTACATCATTGCATGTGCAGTAATTATTGGATTTATTATTTTGGCTATTGTAGTAAAGAGCCGAAGGAATTAACTTCTAATTAACTTTTTAAATTGACTAAAACTGATAAATTTATGGCTTCGTAGCTCAGCCTGGTAGAGCACCTGACTCTTAATCAGGGTGTCGTGGGTTCAAATCCCATCGAGGCCATCTGTCTATTAGGCATATTATGACTCTAAAAATGAGAAAAAATAATAAATGCAACAATGTCAAATTTAATAAAATGTCCATTGCTATTATAAAGGAATTCTGCTTAATATTTGCGGCAATTTTAATTGGAAAGGGTATTGGGGATATTGTAGGTTACCCCATAGTCTTACTTGTGCTGGGTTTGGTTCTTTTAGTTATGTACATTGCTCTGGAACTCGGAGTTAAGAAAATTTATTCCTAGCAAGAAAAAGAGGATAAGATGTTTTCTGGTGCATTAAGTGGGCTTAAATAATCAGCAGATATTTAAAGATTAAAATGATAGTCATATTATGAACAAGGTAATGGATGTTTGGGCAAAAATAGGTTCCTTGGTTATTGTTTTAGGTATAATTTTTATATTGTTATACAATCAGAATGGATTATTTAGCCAGTTTTTTAGTGTTAATGCACCCGTTATGACATTTCTTGCCATTATTATGCTGATTAGTATTTCAATATTTTACATTCCATTATTTTATTTTGCTTGGAGCATAAGTAAGAAAAGCAAGGGCATGAAGATTTGGGCTAAAATAATAACAGTTGTAATTCCCTTAATTGTTATTTATGACATTCTCACAAATAATTATGAGAATGTAACTTATTATTTGTTACTTGTAATTACACTTGTTCCTTTGTATTATTATGGTTGGAAAGATTAATCAATTCAAGCTATCTGTTAGCTATTTTAAATAGTCAATTCTTAACTAGCTTTGTAATTTAAAGCACCAGAGAGGATTTTAATCAAGGTTTAAAAATACCTGCAAATTGTTAATAATATGTTAACAGAAAGCCAGATTAAGGAGTTTAGAAATTTGCTTGAGAAGAGCCAGAACCCTCTATTTTTGTTTGATAATGATGCTGATGGGCTTTGCAGCTTTCTTCTGCTCAGGAAGTTTATTGACCGAGGATACGGAGTAGCAATAAAGAGTTTTCCTGAGTTGGATGCCAGCTATGTCAGCAAGGTCAATGAGCTAAAGCCGGATTATGTTTTTGTTCTTGACAAGCCTGTTATTTCCCAGGACTTCATTACAGAGATGCAGAAATTAAATATACCTTTAGTATGGCTGGACCATCATGATGTTAATCCTGAAACAGAAGGAATTTATTACTTTAATTCCATGCGAAGCGAAAAACCAAGTTCAGAGCCAACTACTTACTGGGCATATCAGATAACAAAGAGAAAAGAGGACATGTGGATTGCAATGGCAGGCTGCATTGCAGACAGTTTCCTGCCTGATTTTGCCAAAGATTTTGAGAAAAAATATCCGGAATTGTGGAAACAAGGTGTAAAGAGTGCTTTCCAGGGTGTTTATGAAACTGAGATAGGCAAAATCACAAGGATTATGGGTTTTTCATTAAAAGACAGGACAAGCAATGTTGTAAGAATGATGAAGCTTCTGCTGAAAGTTCAGTCTCCTCATGAAATTCTGCAAGAGTCTGGAAATCCAATGCTTGCAAGATTTGAGAAAGTTGATAAAAAATATAAGCAACTGGTTGAAAAGGCAAAGCAATTCGCAAAAGATAAATTTTTGTTTTTCCAGTACGGCGGAGACTTGAGTTTGTCAGCTGATATTTCAAACGAGTTATGCTATTTGTATCCTGATAAGACAATTATAGTAGCTTACATCAAAGGTTCAAGAGTTAATGTTTCTGTAAGGGGCAAACATGCACGAGAGCTTACACTGAAAGCGCTTGAAGGGCTTGAGGGTGCAACAGGCGGTGGGCATAAAGAAGCAACTGGAGCAAAGATGACTGTTGAGCAACTGCCGATTTTCAGGGAGAGGATTGAGAAGCTGCTTGGCGAGGCTTATCAGTAAATTTAAAAACACCTTATTTCTGTCATATTCATGGAAACAGCTAGGATTTTGAATGCGATTGCAATTCCGATTTATTAGTTCTACTATCAGTTTTAATTAAATTATCAAATTTTAACAGATAAAATGGATAAGAAAACTACAACACCCGAGGATGCTATATTGAAGGAAAGCGATGAGATAGATGGAATTACCATTAAAGGTTATGATTTCAATTCTGGTGTTAGCTACGATAAGCTTATCGATTCTTATAGTTCTACTGGATTTCAGGCAAGCAATCTTGCAAGAGCTATTGAGATTGTGAAGAAAATGCGCCAGGAAAAGGCATTTATTTACCTTGGATTTACTTCAAATCTTATGAGTTCTGGCTTGAGAGAGATTTTCAGATATCTTGCTGAACATAAACTTGTTGATGTGATTGTAACAACTGCTGGCGGGATTGAAGAGGATTTCATAAAATGCCTTGGAGATTTTAAGCTTGGAAGTTTTAATGCTGATGGTGTTATGTTAAGAGAAAAAGGCATCAATAGAATTGGAAATATTTTTGTTCCAAACTCGAGATATGTTAGGTTTGAGCAGTTTGTTCTTCCGATACTGGAAAAACACAAAAACGAGATGTTAACTCCTGTTAAACTTATAAAATTGCTTGCAAGCGAGATAAACAGCAAGGATTCTGTTTATTACTGGTGCCAGAAAAACGAAATTCCAGTTTATTGTCCTGCAATTATGGATGGAAGCTTGGGAGACATGATTTATTTTTTCAAGAGCAAAAATCCAGGGTTTAAACTTGATATTACAGATGATGCATGCGAGCTGAACAACAGTTCGCTTGGCAAGGAAAAGACAGGAATGATAATTCTTGGCGGAGGAGTTGTCAAGCATTCTATTTGCAATGCAAATCTTTACAGAAATGGTGCCGACTATGCAGTTTATATTAATTCAAATCCAGAGTTTGATGGCAGCGACTCTGGAGCAAGTCCAGAAGAAGCAAAATCATGGGGAAAAATTACTGGCAAGGGCGAAAGTGTAAAGGTTTACGGAGATGCGACAATACTTTTCCCGCTTGTTGTTGCGAAGGCGTTTGCTGAAAAGAATTAATGTTGAAACGCTTCACCTTGCGAGGTTACAGGGGCAGCATGTTTTGTTAAAGCAATATTCATCAAGCATGCAAGAGCGTTTTTTATATTAATGACAAAGAAGGCGAGCATCAGCGA
>JBGQNO010000004.1:0-49053 GCA_041501125.1 Candidatus Nanoarchaeia archaeon | reverse complement strand
TGCACAAGGACAGGCATTGTCTGGGTTGGGTAGAAAATTCCTGACAAGAGCATGAATGGAAATGATACTACAAAGGAAAACAATATTGCTATGCCTTCGTTGTCTGAGATAAGTCCAATAATCATTCCAAGCAATGTGTTAGTCACAGAGATGAATGCGAGAAGATTTATTATATGCGGAAATGAAAGCGCGTAATTTGCTCCATACATAATGAAGAGTAGCAATATGATAATGAAGTTTATTGCTGTGATAAGGAAAAAGAATACAAGCTTTGCAAGCAGGTAGACTATTGGAGAAGTTGATGACTTTACCCTGACTAAAAAGTTTGATTTCCTGTCATATATCAATGAGGATGACGAGAGCATAAGAACAACGAATATTGCAACTATTGGAAATACAAATGCAATTCCAATGTCTTTTGTTTCTGCCTGTGCATAGACAGGCTGCTTCTCAGTATATATCGGATTAAGGATAAATTCTGTGTCTATCTCCTCAATAGTTTTTAAGTTAGAATCGACCTGCTGAATTTGAGCAGCTGTCTGCGAGCCTTGCGCTGCAGCAAGAACAATGTCAACGCCTGAACGGATTGCAGAAACCCGGCTTTTTATCTCAGAGTTAAGGTTGTTGATAACATTTCTTTCATAAGGCTGGAGCGCTGAATCGACTTTCCAGTCCACGAGATTTGCAAATGCAATATCCATATTATCATAATAGACAATAAGCTTTGCCTGCTTAAGGTTTGTAAGATTCTGCGAGAATCCTTTTGGAATCTCTATTCCGAGAGAAAGTTTTTTGGATTTGATTTGGGAGATTAAATTCTGGGTGCAGTTCTCAATCGGCAGGAATGTTGTAACAAAGCCCGGCAGATTAGAAACTGATGCATGCGAATTCTCAGTTCCATCATAATCACATACACCAATTTTAACGTCTCTTGGTGAAGGATTCAGGAAGAACAGAAAAATCAGTCCAATCAGCAAAGGAATCAATATCATCAGGTAAAGGTATTTCTTTCTTCTTGTCATAAGCAGAATATCTTTCTTCAGAAATCCATAGAATTTCCTGCTGGTTGATGCAATTGGGTTTGTCATTTTGTTTTATGCTTTCATGAAAATTTCGTCGAGATTTGGCTCCCTGAAGCCTACTATAGTGTACTGAAGCTTGAGCTTGTCAAATAATTTTGTCAGTGTATCCCGAATGTTTTCATTCTTTATTGCAAACATCAGGTAGCGCTCCCATCTGTCAATTATTTTAATATCCTTGTAATCGCAGTATTTCTTGACTTTGACAAAATTTTCCATCGAAAGATAAGTAAAGCGCACTTCCATGACATATTTGATTTCAAGTTTCTCCTTCAGAGACTCGAATTTTCCTGAGAAAAATGTTCTTCCCTCTTTCAAAATTATCAGACGGTCTGCATGCTCCTGTGTTTCTGTGAGCAGATGCGATGTCAAAACAACGGCAAGACCTTTCTTTCTCAAAGATTCAAGAAAATGCCACACAATTCTTCTATTCAGGAAGTCCAAGCCAACAAAAGGCTCATCAAGAATGACAATCCTTGGCTCATGCAACAAGGACAGGATAATATTAAGCCTGACCTTCTGGCCTCCGGAAAGTTCTGTTGGCTTCTTGTTAATGTTTTCTTCAATCTTCAGCATCTTCATTAATTCCATGGCTTTTTCTATGGCTTGCTTTTCCGACAGTCCCAGAATCAAACCTGCGATTTTGATATTGTCAATTACTGACAGGTCTGGAATCAGTGCGATATCCTGCGGCACGAAGCCAAGCTCGTGCTTCTCCAGCATTTTTGGATTGCCAAAAATTTGTATCTTGCCGCCATATTTGCTTGCGATGATGCCTGCAACAAGCTTAAGGAATGTTGATTTTCCAGAGCCGGATTTTCCGATTATTGCAGTTATAGTGCCTGCCTTGATATTTAATGTAACATCATGAAGAACCTGCTGTTCATTGTACGAGAAACTTACAGCTTCTGTAGAAAGCGCATGCTTTTTATCCTCATGACTGAAAGGATTATACCACCTCATGCTCACAAGATGCTTAAGCAATTTATAAAGATTTAGTGAATAAGGTTTTTATATCACCATTCACTTTTATGTTTATGAGAAAAGAGGCTAAAGGCATCAGTCTTCCAAAGGACGAGCTTGTGCATAATGGCGCGGCAGTTGAATGGTGGTATTACAACGGATTTCTTCAAGGAAAGAAGAAGTATGCTTTCATGACTTGTTTGTTCAGAGTCAACAAAGATAAGGCAAATACAAGCTTTCTGAAGTTTCCTGGAAAGACTGTATTTTTCTCGCACAGCATTTTATTTGACTTGATAACTGGAAAAGTCGAGAAAGAAATTCTGCCGTTCGTGCTCGTGGATGATGAGAGTGCAAAAACAAAAAGACTGATGATAGATTACTTTTATCCCTTAAGAAAAGAGTTTGTTGATTATGAGACAGCAGAGATAGGAAAGAACTTCAGGGTGCGAACAAAATTCTTTGACCTTTTCCTTAAACCCAGGAAGAAGCCAATTTTGGAAAATAAAACAGGGTATATTGACTTGGGCAACAAATCGACATACTACTATTCATACACTGACATGGATGCCAAAGGCTATGTTGGAGCAGAAAAAGTAAAAGGAAAAGCTTGGCATGACAGGCAGTGGAGTGATTTTGGATTTACAAGGGATTTCTGGCTATGGTTTTCAATTCAACTTCCTGGCAAGATAGAAATTGTGTGCTTTGACTACAAAGGAAAAAGATTTGCAACTGTCAGCTATCCCGATGGAAAGCAGAAGGATTTTACTCCAAAGTTCAAATCTCTTGACAAAGGCTGGACAAGTGAAAGAACTGGAATCACGTATAACCTTGAGTGGGAAATTCAAGTTGGCGAGTTCAAGATTAGGACAAAACCTTTCATCAAAGATTGCGAAATGAACTTTGGTGTCATAAACTACTGGGAAGGACCTGTCCAAGCAGAGGCTAATGGCAAGAAAGCCGTGGGATTCATGGAATACGTGGCAAAGCCAAAAACTTATGGATTGAAGGATACTTTGATAAACAAATTTGATTTTCTGAACCTAAGAAAAAAGCTCAAAAGTTTAAATTTTTAATATTATAAGCTAAAGTCTTCTATGAATGAGGTTATTGCCCTGTATCTCTCGATATAATTGAAGCCCCTATCAGTCAGAGTAATAACTTTCCCTTTCTCGGTATTGACTTCTCTTACAAACCCTTTTTCTAGTAACTCGGATAGATATTCCCTGAACCTTTTTGTGGAAAGATTTGCATGCCTCAATAATGGGGTAAATCTTATAGAGTTCTGGTTCTTTTTGATTAGATTGAGAATGTCATAGATTACTTCAAGTTTCCCTCTCTTTTTTACCATTTTGTCACTTACCCTTCAATTTTCTGATGACCCTGAACAAGATTACCAGGAATAATGCTATTGAAATAATATATATCACTAATCCAAGGATAGGAGCTATAAAGAGCACAAATGCCATTATACTACTTACAATCCACAGTGCAAATATCAAAAAGTAGATGAGGTAAAGCTTAGCAAATCTTCCATCATGTTTTGAATGCTTATATTTTATGTAACTTACAATTATCAAAACCAGGAATAAGATTGACTGGAAAATTAAAAATAATGATGGCATTACTCTGATTACAGTCAGGAATGCAATCAGCAATGCCAATGCATGGAATAAGTAAACATTGCTGAATCTGTATTTCTCAAGTCCTTTCCAAAAGATACTGTAAATGCAGTATATCAGGGCCATTGAACTTGTATAAACCATAATAAATAATGAAAATTCAAAGAGCCCGAATAGATTGAACAACACAGGATTAATTCTTAAAGTCGATACCCAGCTCAGACAAAATCGTATAAAGTAGGTTATTCCAAAAAATAAAAATGTATTCCTGAAATATTTAATGCCCTTATAAGATGTCAAATTATAAAGTTCTCTTGTTTCAAAGTATATAAGCAAGCAGGCGACTACAACAATTAAAGAATAAACTGATTCTATCGCCAAGCCGTAATGCATAAATGGCAATGATTCTGGAGGCATTCTCATTGTCAAAATATAGTTTATATCTTTATAAAAGGTATGGATTAATCTTCCATCGGATTTATAAATAATGGTGTTATTTTCTGGACATGAGTCATTCATCTCCGGTTATTCATTTGGATAATGTCTGGAAAGTCTATCAGGTTGGGGATATAAAAGTGGAGGCATTACGCGGAGTTGATATTTCTATAAAATCCGGGGAGTTTGTTGCAATAACCGGACATTCCGGAAGTGGAAAGAGTACTATGATGAATATGGTTGGTGCCCTGGATGTGCCAAGCAAGGGTATAATTTATCTTGATGGCAAGGACATTTCCAAACTGCATGAATCTGACTTGGCGGAAATCAGAGGAAAAAAAATTGGATTTGTGTTCCAGCAGTTCAATCTTATCTCTACACTGACTGCACTCGAAAATGTAATGCTTCCAATGGAATTCCAAGACACAGATAATGCGATGGAAAAAGCAACAAAAGTTTTGGAACTTGTAGGACTGGGAGACAGGATGAATCACAAGCCACATGAATTGTCTGGAGGGCAGCAGCAAAGAGTTGCTATTGCGAGGGCTTTGGCAAATAATCCTGAGGTAATTCTTGCAGATGAGCCCACAGGGAATCTTGACAGCAAGACTGGAAAAGAGATTATGAATTTGTTCGAAAATCTTAATGAGAATGGAAAGACTGTTGTGCTGATTACCCACGACTTGGATTTGGCTAATTATGGTGAAAGGGTTATAAAGTTGGCGGATGGTAAGATTGTAAGGAGTGGAAAATGAAGCTTGTTAATGAATTTATGCTTGTTATCCTGTGTTTTGCAATTCTAAGCCCATTTGTTTGTGCAGGAATGTATGAAGTAAATTATAATGAAACAAGCAGCACGAGCAATACAAATAGCAATCTTGTTGTGCAGACCCTGAAGTATGAGCCTTATCCTGTAAATGCTGGTGACTGGTTTGATGTGTGGATTAAAGTGCAGAACGTGGGACAGAGCGATGCCAAAGATGTGCAGTTTGAACTTATTCCAGAGTACCCTTTTTATGCAAATGACTCGCTTGTGAGGGATTATGGTTTAATTTACGGAACTATCAATAGTTACAGGGTGGATCAGACATACGATTCAAGTCAGGTTATACTTAAATACAGGGTTAAAGTCGCTGATAATGCTCCTGTAGGACAGAGTGTGCTGAAACTTAAGATTATAGCAAATAAAGATACTGGCTCTGGAAATGTTTACAGCCTGTCAATAGAAATCGCAAAAACAAAGACTGATTTTGATGTGGTTGCCCAGGATTCTTCAAGCACTGGAACCTCTTTTGCCATTGTAAATACCGGAGACAATTCTGCAACAGCAGTAATCATCTCTATTGAACCACAGAACTCCCTTAACATGACTGGAACCAAGTCATCAGTGATTGGAAACCTTGCACAAGGAGATTTCACGACTGTAACTTTTCCTATAGTTCTTACCAAAAGCCTGCACGAATTGAAAATGCTCATATCTTATACAGACACAGCAGGTGTAAGGAACAATGTGGAGAAAATAGTGCCTATCACTTCTATAGTCTCGGGAAGTGCAAACAGCATGTCAAACGGCAACATGCAATACAGCGGTTCAAGGACTATAAGCTCCAGCTCCTCAACTATGGGATATCTTGTAATAGGTGTTATTATTGGTGCAGCAGTAATTCTAATTTATAAAAAATTCAGGAAAGAGCAGCAGTAGTAGTTGCCATGAAACTCTCTAAAATTTTAAAACTTTCATTAAATATGCTTCTGCACAGCAGGCTGAGAAGCTGGCTTACAATAGTTGGTATATTTATCGGGGTGGCGGCAGTGGTTGCAATTATTTCATTAGGACACGGACTGCAGCAGAATGTCAGCTCCCAAATTCAGGGCTTGGGGCAGGATATAATAACAATAAGCTCGGGCTCAATGCGGGCAATGGGCGAGGGCAGTGGGGAACT
The DNA here is from genome assembly GCA_041501125.1 of Candidatus Nanoarchaeia archaeon. Taxonomy (GTDB): domain Archaea; phylum Nanobdellota; class Nanobdellia; order Pacearchaeales; family GW2011-AR1; genus JBGQNO01. The sequence goes on along the minus strand of JBGQNO010000004.1, from coordinate 43,014 downwards.
AACTACTAATGTCAAGCCACTGACTGACAAGGATATCCAGGCACTGAAATTAGTGCCAGGAGTAAAATATACAGAAGGGATTGTAAGCGGAAGAGTTACAGTCACTTATCAGAGCCAAAATGTTTCATTATCAATCCAGGGGGATGAGCCTGCATTGATCAAGGAGTTTGTGACAGCAAGTCTTGAGGCTGGAAGGTATATCGGTTCAGGAGAAACAAGAGTGGTCATAATCGGATATGGTGTAGCACATTCTACTTTCAGAACTGCATTGAGTGCCGGGTCGCTGGTAACAATAAATGGAAAGCCATTCAGGGTTGTAGGAATCCTTGCATCTTCAAGCGGATTTGGAAGCTCTGACCGTTCTGTAATAATGCCAACAAAAGATGCCAGAGATGTCTTAAGCAGCACTTCTACACTGAACTCTAATGAGTACTCTTCTATAAGTGTGAAAGTTGAAGATGCCGAGCATATTAATGAAACAAGTGCTGCCATAGAAGATGCTCTGATAAATTCTCATCATGTAACAAAGGATAGGGAAGATTTTTCAATAACTTCTGCTGCAGCACTGCAACAAAAATTTAGTGCAGTAACAGGCGGGCTGACATTATTCTTAGGCATTATCGCCGGCGTCTCGTTATTAGTTGGAGGAATAGGTGTTGCAAATACAATGTTCACATCTGTCCTGGAGAAGACACGTGATATTGGAGTGATGAAGGCTATTGGCGCAAGGAATGAGGATATTCTTTTAATTTTTCTTTTTAATTCAGGACTGCTCGGACTTGTTGGAGGATTGTTTGGGGTTGCATTCGCATTTGTGATTGCAGCCATAGTCCCTTATATAGGAATAAGTCTTGGAGCAACAGGCAACCTGACTATCTCGATAAGCATGGGTTTGTCCTTGTTTGCAATTGCATTTTCTGTAGCATTGGGAATGGCATTCGGAGCAATTCCAGCATATAGCGCGTCCAAGCTTAATCCTGTCGAAGCTTTAAGGTATGAGTAAGTCAAAAGCACAAGGTTTAAAATCTTGTTTTAATTTTAACTTGCATGAAGATATTGGATATTATGCATGATGTCAAGGTTGTAAGTCCTGGCATAACTGTCAAGGAAGCTGCAGACATAATGTCAAAAGAGGAAATAGGATGCCTTGTTGTGATAACTGGCAGCAAAGTTTCAGGCATTGTGACTGAGCGCGATATTCTAAAAAACATCAGAAGGACAAAGGAGAAAATTGAAAAGATAATGAGCAAGAATGTGATAACAGCAGAAGATAGTGAGACAATTGACAGGGCTGCGGAGATAATGGCAGACAGCAAGATAAAACGACTGCCTATTACCAGAGATGGAAAGCTTGTCGGCATTGTGACTGTTACAGACATAATCGCAAATTCAAAGGATATAAATGAAAACTTCCTGCTGGAGTAACAAGAAGTTTTGATTCTGGAGTTATAGAATTAATGTTTAAACGTTTTTACATTGAGAGGTTACAGGGGTGGCATGTTTGTTGAGTAAGCATTTGAAGATTTGTTATTAATAATAAAAAACTCTTCTCATTATTCCCTGGCTTTGTCTGTTCTTATGTATTTTAATCCTGACTGCTCAAGCATCTTGATGATTTCCTGCCTTTGTTCAGCTTTGCCGAGCCCTTTCCAGTCAAGTATTGCGAGCTCTGGCTGAGGAAGTGTTTTGTCAATTGCTTCTTTGAGCATTTCTTTTGTTAATGGCAAAGAGTATTCTGGAATTATATGTCCAAGTGCGTATTTTTCTGAAAGCTGGACTTTGTTGAAATTAGGGCAGTAGTGAGGTCCGCCTATTGCGATTGCAGAAATCCATCCAACACCTATGTCTGTTGAAATTGCCTGTTGTACGGACTGGGCAATTATCTTTGCTGCATTTTTATCCTGCCATTGTTCTTCGCCAGAGCCGATTTCAATAAAACAACAAGGTCGTTCCATGTATGGGCCGTGATGAGTAACTTCCATAGAAACTTGATATCCAGAGCCTTCAGCTTGCTTGTTTAGAATTAAAAAAAGATGCTTAAGGAAAAATGAAGTTGTAAGACTGGCTTTTCCTGGCTGTCCTCCAAAATCTGCCTGTCTCCAGTTTCCAGGAGCATGGACTGTCAGTGTCTTACTCTTTTGCTCTGATTTATGTTTTGAAATAAAAATAAAAATGTCTCCAAAAATCTGCTTGTCAATATTCTCTGCATGAATAGAATCTGTTTCCAGATGAACTATTTTTGCACCAAGTCCGAGTTTTTCAAGTTCTGCTGCGATATTTCTGCCTGCGATGTCGTTTTTGCTGGCAAGTATTTTGAATTTCATTAGTTTTTTAAACAATAGATGTTTAAAAATTGTATGTTGACTAATTTGCTTGTTGTTTTCACTTTACTGACAGCGATTCCTGTTGGCCTGCTCATAGCATGGCTGACAAAAGAAGAGCTTCATGACGGACAAAGATGGTTCAAGCTTGTAGTCCTATTATCATGTGTCGGAAGCGCTGCATTTTTGATATTGAAAAACGAAATTGTTGCGCTAAGCCTTGTATATATGGCAATTGTTTCTTACATGTCCGCAAGAAGAGCTTGAAGAAACTAAGTAGTAGTTACAAAAGAAAAATTTATATATAACCATTTGATAAAGTTTAGATGGAAACTGAGTGGATTTGGAAATGGGCTTTGGTTATTGCTGTTCTTGCCCTGGTGTTTGAATTTGGAGTATTGAGTTCTGATTATCTGACTGGTTCGAGCATAAGCACAGAGCTTCCATCAGGAGTATTGCATTACAATACAAACAGCATACCTGCTGACAGGATTTCTCAAAATGATATTGAAGTGTACAATGACAGGATTGTAATTTATTTGAAAAATGCAAGCCTTTCAGATTATGCTTCGACTAAAAGCATGGTACCAATAATTGACTCTGGTGCAAATGGCATCAGGATAGTTCCAAGAAATGACAATGACATTCAGGTTGGCGACATTGTTACTTATGAATCTTTCAATAATCTCATTGTGCATAGAGTGGTTGAAATCGGAAACGACACTGAAGGAAAATACTTCATAGTCAAGGGAGACAATAATTTGATTTCAGACGGCAAGATAAGGTTCAGCCAGATAAAATATGTTACGGTTGCGATTGTTTATTAAACAAGGCTGCAAAGTTTGCAAAGAGTTGAGTTCTTTTTCTCTTCATTGCAGTAATTTTGATAGGCTATGTTGCAGAAATCCTGAACAGTCTTGTATGTCGAGTGGCTAGCATTTTGACAGTCCTGAGGACAGTTGCAAACATTTTCTTTATCGCCGCAAACACCATCTCCGCAATTTATGCATGTTCCGACAGGGCTTCCTTTCAGCAAACCAGTGTCAAAACAATTGTTTCCTATTGCGATTCTTGAATCAAATCCAGATTCCCACTCTGTCAAACCTGAGCAGCATTTTTCTGGATACTGGTCTTTGTAAACAACAGAAAACTGTTCGCCTTCCTTGGCGCAGTTTGCTTCTGTCTTTTGACGATCCTGAACATACAAGAACACTGCGATTGCAATGATAACCACAGCAATAATTATCCATACACTCTTTTTCATAACTGCATAACTACATTATAATTCTTAAATCTTTCCGAGGCGCAAGGTTTAAAACTTGAGTTTCTAAACTGGATTATGCTATATTTAATCGGACTTGGCTTGAACCAGAAAGGCATCAGCCTTGAAGGCATTGAACTTGCAAAGAAATGCGAATGCTACCTGGAAGGATACACTGTTGATTTTCCGTACAAGCTTGAAGAAATTGAAAAAATAATTGGCAAGAAAATCAAGAAACTTGGAAGAGAAGATGTTGAGACTTCGAAGCTGGTTGAAGAAGCCAAGAAGAAAGACATTGCATTACTTGTTTATGGCTCGCCTTTGTTTGCGACAACTCATATCGCCTTGCTGCAGGAGTGCATTGAACAAAAAGTGCAATACAAAATTGTTTATGCAGCCAGCATCTATGATGCAATTGCAGAGACAGGACTGCAGATGTACAAGTTTGGCAAGACAACAAGCCTGCCAAAATGGACCCCAGAGCATAAACCCAAGAGTTTTGCTGACATTGTAAAAGAAAATCAATCAATAAAAGCTCATTCATTAATCCTGGTTGATATCGGGCTTGAGTTCGAGGACGCCTTGAAGCAACTGCAGGAGAGCTTGAATGTAAAAGAAATTATTGTGTGTTCTAACATGGGCACAGAAAAAGCAAGTATTATTTATGGAGATATCAAAAAATTAACAAAAGAGGGCATAAAGAAACCATTCTGCTTCATTATTCCAGGCGAGCTGCATTTTCTTGAACACGAGTTCTTGGAGAACTTTAGGGTTAAATAAGTTTTAAAAACGAGGCATTCATAGTAGGGAAATGTATAACTTTAAGGAGATTGAGGAAAAAGCCGGCAAAATAACCAGCAAGAAAGACATTCAGAAAGCAGTGTCTGATGATAAAACAAGAAAGAAGCTGTTTAGTTTTCTTGAAGGACCACCGACAGCTAATGCTCCTCCAGCACTGCACCATCTTGAGGTTCGCACATTTAAGGATATTATAAATAAATTCAAGTACATGCAAGGATATAATGTGCCTAGAAAAGCTGGATGGGACTGCCATGGCTTGCCTGTTGAAGTTCAGATTGAAAAGAAGCTTAAGCTTAACAGCAAAAAAGATATTCTAAAATTTGGAGAATCAAAATTCATAAATGAATGCAGAGAAAGCGTGTTCTCATACATCAAGGACTGGAACAAGTCAACTGAGAGAATGGGTTACTGGATTGATCTTGAACATCCTTACATTACACTCAACAATGACTATATTGAGAGCATATGGTGGAGCCTGAAGCAACTTTATGACAAGAAACTTTTATACGAAGACCACAAAGTTGTTCCGTTCTGTCCGAGATGCGAAACACCTTTGTCAAGCCATGAAGTAGCCCAGGGTTATAAAAAAATAAAAGAAGATTCTGTTGTTGTAAAATTCAAGCTGAAAAACAAAGATGAATATCTTCTTGTATGGACAACTACTCCATGGACACTGCCAAGCAATCTTGCAATTGCAGTAAATCCAGACTTAGATTATGCTTACATCAAAGACAAGGAAACGTATATTGTTGCAAAAGAACTTGCGCATAAATTTTTTGACAATCCAAAGATTATCAAAACAGTAAAGGGCAAAGAGCTTGTTGGACAGAAATATGAATCGTTGTTCCCGTACTTCAAAGAGATGAAGGCTTTTGTAATAATCAGCGGAAATTTTGTTACAATAGAAGAGGGTACTGGAATAGTACACATGGCGCCTGCGTTTGGCGAAGTAGATTTTGAGGTATGCAAGTCATGCAATTTGCCATTTGTACAGCCGATTGATGAAACTGGGAGATTTACAAAAGATGTTCCTGAATATGCTGGAAAGTTCATCAAAGACGCTGACAAAGAAATAATGAACAGGCTGGATAAAGAAGGAAAACTGTTCAAAGTTTTAAAATATGAGCACGACTATCCTTTCTGCTGGAGATGCGACACTCCTTTAATGTATTATGCAATTAAATCATGGTTCATTAAAGTTACAAAATACAAAGAGAGACTGCTTGAGCTTAATGAAAAAATTAACTGGGTTCCTGAGCATATAAAAGAAGGAAGATTTGGTGAATGGCTCAAAAATGTAAAAGACTGGGCGCTTTCAAGGAAAAAATTCTGGGGAACTCCGCTGCCAATATGGAGATGCAAATGCGGAAATGAAGAGATAATTGGAAGTGTGGAAGAATTAAGGAAAAAGTCTGTTAAAAAATTAAATGACAACGAAATTGACTTGCACAAGCCTTGGATTGACAGTGTTAAATTAAAATGCCCCAAATGCAAAAACGAGATGTCAAGAGTTCCGGATGTTATTGACTGTTGGTATGACTCGGGCTCTGCGCCATTCGCGCAATTTCATTATCCATTTGAAAATAAAGCCGAGTTTGAAAAAAGATTTCCATATGATTTTATTGCTGAAGCTATTGACCAGACACGAGGATGGTTTTATACACTGCATGTTCTTGGAACTATTCTTTTTGACAATGTTACTTACAAAAATGTAATTTGCGCAGGACATCTTGTAGATGAGAAAGGCGAGAAAATGTCAAAAAGCAAAGGCAATATTCTTGACCCTAACAAAGTTCTTGACGAAGTTGGAATGGATGCAACAAGAATGCAATTCTGCATTTATGATATCGGAGAGCCTAAAAGATTTTCAGTTAGCATGGTTAAGTCTGATGTTTTGCCATTCCTAAATATATTGTGGAATACCTGCCAGTATTACAAACAACTAAACAATAATGAGAAAGGCAAGCAGGAAATTGAAGATAAATGGATTTTGTCAAGATTAAACTCTATTGTCAAAACATCTACAGAAAATCTGGAAAAATTTAACATTGACAAAGCATTAAAACCCATAATTGATTTTGTCTCAAATGATTTTTCAAGAAAGTATATTAAAATTATAAGAGACAGGGAAGACAAGAATGTAAAACAAGTTGTTAGAGATATTCTTTACTGTATTTCAAAATTACTTGCTCCATATACTCCAAATATTACTGAAGTTATACATAATGAATTTGAAAAGCGCTCAGTTCATCTTTCAGACTGGCCTAAAGTTGATGAGAAAATGATTGACAAGAAGCTTGAAGAGAATTTTGATGTTGTTTTTGAAATAATTGAAAAAGGATTGGCAGCCAGAGATGCTGGAAAGATAGGATTAAGATGGCCCCTGGCTAAAGCAAGTATTTTGTGCAAGAATACAAAAGAACTTGAAAAGTTTTCTGATATAATTGGCAGGCAGTTGAATGTCAAGCAAGTAGCATTCAAGGAATCTGGAGAAACAAGCATTTTATTTGATACCAAGATGACTCCAGAACTAGAGGCTGAAGGTTTTGCACGCGAGATAAGCAGAGCTGTGCAGGCTGAAAGGAAGAAGAAAGGACTTGTGAAAGACGACAAAATCAAACTTTCTGTTGCTGTGAGCAAGGGACTAATCAAAAAGCTTGAAAAAGTGACTGGAATAATCAAGGAAAGAACAAATTCTAAATCAGTCAGTTTCACGACGGAAAAACTTCACGGAACTGTCATAAAAGTGAAAGATGAGGATGTAGAGATAGTTTTTGAAAGAATATAACGCAGTGAAGAAAGGTTTAAATATCACTCCATCATAATAAAACTAAGGTTCGAAAATGATAGTGAAAGAAGAATTTTTGAGTAGGCTAAGAAAAATCTTTGACCTGAACTTATATGAGGCCAGAGTATGGACTGCACTGCTCTCCAGAGGTGTATCAACAGCTGGCGAGTTGAGCAATATCAGCGACGTGCCAAGAAGCAGAACCTACGACATTCTAGAAAGTCTTGAGAAAAAGGGGTTCATCTTGATGAAACTGGGAAAGCCAATCAAATTCATGGCTTTGAAACCAGAAGAAGTAATTGAAAGAGTCAAGAAAAATCTTGTGAGAGATGCGCAGGAAAAGACAAAAAGGCTTGAACACCTTAAGGAAGAGGATGTGATAACTGAACTTGCAACATTGTTCACAAACGGCATAAAGTATATTGAGCCAAGCGAATTAAGCGGAAGCTTAAGGGGAAGGCAGAACATGTACAACCATCTTGATATGATGGTAAGGAATGCCCAGAAGTCTGTGACAATAATGACAACTGAAGAAGGATTGAACAGGAAGATGGAATCTTTAGCAAACTCGTTGAAAGCTGCAAAGAAACGCGGAGTGAAGATAAGAATCGCTGCGCCTGTTACAGCAAACAACCAGAAAGTTGCCAAAGAGCTTGCAAAGATAGCAGAACTGAAAAGTGTAACTGACATCAAGGCAAGATTTGTAATCATTGACGGCAAAGAAGTAATGTTCATGCTGCTCGATGATGACAAGGTACATCCAAACTACGATATTGGTGTTTGGCTGAATACAGAGTTCCTTGCCAATGCGCTGGGACAGATGTTTGAATCTGCCTGGGGAAAACTCAGAGCTGTCAAGTAACTAGCTGCTCAAATTTAAAAAAAGAGGAAGCCGAGATAAACAAGGTTTAGCTATTATTAGCTTTCTTTTATTGTTTGTTTGCTAATTGAGATTCTAAGAATTAATGCTGAAACATAATCTTTGATTTGCTCTTGCTGTGAAGCTCCTCGTTTCACTGTGGGCTTTCTCGCTGCGGCAAACAAAGACCTTGCGAGGTTACACGGGCAATCATCAAGCAGATGAATTGCTGAGGAAGCGTTAAAGAAGTTTTGTTATTAATATACAAAAAGTTTTTAATCTGCATAATCATAAGAGTATATGCAAAAAAGGAGTGTGTTTCTTATATCATTTATGTTGTTAATATTGTGTGTAAGTTTAACTTACGCATTAGTTACTGATAAAAATGAAAACCAACAAACAATAGGACAAGTTACACCTGGAATGGTTTTGGGGCAAGAAGGAGTAATAACTTCTGTTACAGATGGAGGAATGGGAATGTTTGTATCACAAAGCATCACTGGGGCTGAAACACCTAAGTTTCAAGGTTATATTGTTGAGTTTGAGGATGCGCCACTTGTTGTTAAGGAAGCAGAATTAAAACAAGAAGCAGAAAAGAACAAGAATTATGTTGAAAAGGCCAAAGCAGCGCCGCTATATAAAGTGGGAACAAAAGTTGCAGGAACATATACTAAATATATTAAAATTATGCCTGAAGATATTGCAGATGAAGTAAAAGATTATGAAAAAGAGCTTAAGAAAAATCATGAAGATGTAAAAGAGAGAATAAAGAGCAAGCTTGCTAAATTAAAAAGTGAGAAAATAACTGGCAGCGCGATATCTGGATTTTTGAGTAAAATTACAGGACATGCAATAGACAACAGCGAATTAAAAGTTTTAAATGACTATGAAAAAGTGTTTAATGGTGTTGCCTTAAACATTTCAGCAGAAGAAGCAAAAGAAATTGAGAAAGTTGATGGAGTGAAAAGTGTTCAGCCTAATTACGAAGTTAAAGCAATGTTGATGGATTCTGTTCCTTTGATTAATGCTGATGATGTCTGGTTGTTAGACAGCGAGGGAAACTCGTGTGCAAGTTCTGGAAAAGATTGTTTGACAGGAAAAGGAATTAGCATTGCGATTATTGATACTGGAGTTGACTACACACATCCGGATTTAGGAGGATGTTTTGGAGCTGGTTGCAAGGTTGTTGGTGGCTGGGATTTTATTAATAATGATGCTGATCCTATGGATGACATGGGACACGGAACACATGTTGCTGCAACAGCGGCGGGAAACGGAACACTAAAGGGTGTTGCGCCTGATGCTAAACTTTATGCTTACAAAGTTTTAGACGCTGGTGGTAGTGGTTCTTTTGAGGGAGTAATTGCAGGAATAGAAAGAGCTGTTGACCCCAATCAAGATGGAAATTTCTCAGACCATGTTGATATAATTTCAATGAGTCTTGGAGGTTATGGAAATCCTGATGATGCACCAAGCCAAGCAATTGATAATGCTGTTGATGCTGGTGTTGTTGCAGTTATTGCTGCTGGAAATTCTGGGCCTGGAGAGAATACAATTGGAAGTCCAGGAACAGCAAGGAAAGCAATAACTGTTGGTGCTACAGATAAGCAAGATAAGATTGCAAGTTTTAGTTCAAGAGGACCTGTAATCTGGACAGACAGCGAGGGAAATGAAAGAGCAATAGTTAAGCCAGATGTTACTGCACCGGGTGTTAATATTTGTGCTGCACAATCTTCAAACAAGCCGTGGGCAAGTTACCAGTGTTTAGACGACAAGCATGTTGCAATTTCAGGAACAAGCATGGCAACACCGCATGTTGCAGGAGCTGCTGCTTTGCTTAAACAGAAAAAACCTGACTGGACGCCGGAAGAAATCAAAGCTGCTTTGAGGAATACTGCTGTTGATATCAATGAACCTGTAACAACACAAGGTTATGGAAGGACTGATGTTTTTGGGGCTGTAGAGTTAGAAGGATCGGGGAAAGTTGAAATATTGCCTGTTGAATCAAAAGTTTCTGGAGTTATTAGTTTAGATGCTATAATCAATGTAAGTAATTTTTCTAAATATACTCTTTATCTAGAACATTTAGAAAGAGGCTGGAGAGAAATAATTACTAGTTCGGATACACAACCCTCTGGGACACAGTTATATAATTTGGACACTACTCTTTTTGATAACGGCCAAGTTATATTACAACTTGAAGTGCAAAACAGCAAGGGAATAAAGTTTAAAGACACAATAATTTTTGAAATAAAAAACTTTTATATTACACAAGCAGGAAATGAAGAAAATTATATGATACAGCCTACAGAGAAAATTTTAGGTTCTGTTGACAATGGGGAGTATGCAAGATATGAATTAAAAATGAGAAAAATAGGAGAAGACTGGCAGACAGTTCATGCATCTTCCGAACCCTTAAAAAGTGGAGAAATAGGAAGTGTAAACGTGGATTCTTTTGAAGACGATTCATACGAGTTAAAAATTGAGGCATATACAAAAACTGGCAAGGCTGTAGAAAGTGTTCCCTTAAAAGTCATAATTTTTAAGCGATTAAGAGAGGGAGTAGGAGTATATCATACCATAACTTTCAAAGCCCCAATTTCATTGTCTGTTGCAGATATAAATGATGATCAAGATAAAGAAATTATATTTAATTCAGATAAATCGATTGCTTTGGGAGGAGGGTGGTATATTTCTAAAAATGTAATTGAAATTTGGAAACCTTCCGGGTTATACAAGATTCTTGATTTTAAAAATGGGGATTGTGGAGGGTTTTTGTTTGGTAATTCTATTATCTCATTAAATTCAAAAAACAAGTTATTAGCATTCATTCGAACAGTAAATGAAACAGTAAATGACGGTGTGCCTGGCAGATGCTATAGTTCATTGGGGGTTTTTGATGAAAATCTAAATTATAAACAAAAATGGCCTTATATTTCACTATATCCTGAATTTTCCGAATACTGGAGTAGTCAAGATATAAATCCTTTTATTTTTCCTTCTAGTGAAAGAATTTTAGGAGAATATTTAAGAGATGAATGGAAGGGAGATATACTTAGTACGATTAAAAATATCGCATCAAGTTTTAAGTTTTTTGACTATTCTGGAAACCTCTTAACTACTATTTTTTCGAAGCCTTTTGCAAATATTAATACAGACTCATTCAACCCTAATGACTACAGATATGGATTTTATATTCGCCCTTTGATACTCACAAATGAGATGGTTGGATTAGTAAAGTATATCGCACTTATCTCCGGGAATATCAATGAAAATAAAATTCAATTAGAAAAATATGATTCTTCTGGAGAATTATTAAACTCTTCTCTTATTTTTGATTTCAATTCTATACAGAAGGTGCAGCCGCAGATTTATCAGGACTTTTTAATATCGGGAGATATAAATAATGATAATGAAAAAGAATTTATCCTATTTTTTGATTATATTGACTTAAATAGGTCTTATGCAGATGCGAACTCTTATGTTTCTAAGATTTATGTTCTTGATTCTTCTGGAGAAATCTTAAATGAATTTAATACTTTTGGTTATATTACTAACAGAGTAATTCTTCTTGAACAAGATAATAAGTTTTATATTGTCGCTTCTCAAATTGGAACTTGGGCGGTAGAAAGGGATTCAATTGCTATCTTTGATATAGAAGGAAATCTGAATCGTCGTTTTGAGATTGACTACGGCCAATCAATATATGAAAGTGGTAGAACACTTGTTGCAGGAGATATAGACAATGATGGAACACAAGAGATTATTTTAGGAAGTAGGCCTCGCTTCTGGGAAGGGAAATCTTCAAATATCTGGATTTTTAATTTTGATGGTTCATTACAGGAGAAAATTATAATTCCTACACAGAGCGATGTAGATTTTGTTAAAGAGATAGTAATAGAAGATGTTGACAATGATGGCAAAACTGATTTAGCTGTTATGACTTCTCCTCTTAAATGTGATCCTGGGTGTTCTTATCAATTCGGTAAATTATATATATTTAACTTACAAGTAGATTACGATCCTTCTAATATGGCTTGGCCAATGTTTATGCACGATCCCCAGCACACAGGTTGTTACAACTGCGAGAAGTTAGCTCCAAAAAACTGTACTGAAACTTATCAGTTTCCTACAGAATTTTGCACAAGCAATGTATGTGGAAATGACAATATGGTTGGTTGTCCGTTCCTCAGTGGAAACACGCACCTGGCCATTTGCAACAAAACTATTTTATCTGGAAGCTGCTCAATAAATAAAAGCTTAGTTTGCCAAAATGGAGCTTGGATTAAGTGCGCAAGTGATGAGACTTGTGAGAATGGCATTTGTATAAAGGAAATTGTAACTAATGTTACAAATATGACATGTACTGATACTGACAATGGAAAAAATTTCTTTTTGAAAGGAAACACAACAGTCAATAATATTACCAAAATAGATTTCTGTTCTTGGGAAAGAGACAAAGGATTTATGGTGAATGAGTATTATTGCTCAAATAATCAATCAGCCAGTATAAAATACACTTGCCCTGGAAATTGCGTGGATGGTGCCTGCGTTCAAGTCGCAAACCAGACAACGACATGCACTGACAGCGACGGTGGAATTAACTATTATACTCAAGGAAATTTCTCAGGGATATATAATGGAACTTTTGTGTCAAATAAAGACAAGTGTTTAGACCCAACAACTTGGGATGAAACGCCTTCTAGTGAATGGCTAGGAGAAGGTTATTGCGATGCAAATAAGCTTAATATTTTAAAGTATAAATGTACAAATGGATGTAAAAATGGAGTTTGCTTGCCTAAAACAATATCAAACATAACATGCACTGATACTGACAATGGCAGAGATTACTTAAAACGAGGAAGCGTCTACGGAATTTGTGGAGATTGCAAGCCGCCAGTAGCAGGAAGCAATTCTGATATGTGTGATGATACAAGTAAATTAAGAGAGTTTTATTGTGTTAATTCTACGACTTGGTTAAGAGAGATTGTAAGTTGTCCAAGCGGTTATAAGTGCGAGAATGGCGCATGTATTCAAGCTGTACAAAACCAGACAATAAACTGCAAGGAATCTGATGGTGGAATTAATTATGAGGTTAAAGGAGTTGCTTGCATGGGAAGTAATTGTGTGACAGACTACTGTGCAGACAGTAATAATTTAATGGAGTATTACGTTGAGGAGAATGATGCTTCTGATGGTGTTTGCAGTTTGCTAACTGATATATTCAAACAAGTTTATGCTTGTCCTTATGGATGCAGTGATGGTGCTTGTTTGAAACAAACAGTACAGCCAACTTGTGCTGATACTGATGAAGGTAAGAATTATAATATCAAGGGAACTATAACAATTCCTGGGCGTACTGAATCTGATTTTTGCCAGTCTGATGTTCTTTTGAGAGAGTGGTTTTGTGGAGCAGTTGGAGATCCTGCTGGAATATTAAGATCAGAGGCTTATACTTGTCAGTATGGATGCCAGGATGGAAAATGTTTGAGTGCGCCAGCCCAGCAAGTTACACCAACATGCAAGGACAGCGATGGTGGCATAAATTATTATGTTAAAGGGACATGCATAAGTCCGGGCGAAGATGCCCCAGATATATGTTTGCCTGATTCACAGAATCCTTCGGTGATACGCCTAAATGAGAAATCTTGCAGTGCTGATGGAAAAAGTTGTATAAACAATATTTACATTTGTCCGCAAGGTTATTCCTGCAATGATGGTGCTTGTGTTGCCACGCCACAGAATATAACTGCAACATGTCAAGATAGCGACAATGGAAAGAACTATCTTGTGAAAGGCAGCACAATAGTGGTAAAGGCAGACGGTACAACAGAGACAAGTACAGATGGCTGCAACAAAGACGGCACGCTAAAAGAGTGGTATTGCCAAGGCAGTGTTGCACTGGGTGAAAATGTCAAATGCCCTACAGGGCATTATTGCACAAATGGGTTGTGTTTAAGACTTGGATTTACTGGCTGGGCAATAAAAGTTGGTGAGTGGTTTAAGGGATTTTTTTAATCTTAAGATTTTTCCCCTCAAATAGTTTTTCAGAGTTCCTGTAACCTCAATGTCAACAAATTTTCCCAAATCCGACTGCTGGGCATTTTCAACCAAGATTCTTTTGTAGTTTGAATTTCTAGCAAAGAAGCCTCGCTTGTTTTTCAAATTGATTAGGCATTTTTCTTTTTTGCCAGTCCAGCTTTGATTGTCAAGCTGAGATTTGTAAAGCCTGAGTATTTCTATTGCTCGTTGTCCCATGATTTCTGCTGGAATCTGTTTCATTCTGGCTGCTTCAGTGCCTTGCATTGGCCAGAATCTGCTTACATTAATGAAATCTGGCTTGATTTCTTTTATTAAACTGGAAGTTTCCTTGAAATCTTCCTCAGACTCGCCAGGAAAACCTACAATTATGTCTGTTGCAATGGAAATTTCCGGAAGCTGCTGTTTAAAGAATTTAATTAACTCAACAAAATCCTCTTTTGTATAGTTCCTGTTCATGGCTTTGAGGATTTTGTTTGAGCCTGACTGAACTGGAATATGCAGGAATTTGTAAACTTTTGGATTTTTCATTATTTCTGCCAGCTGTTCCTTGATTTCAGATGTTGCTTTTGGATTAAGCATTCCTATTCTCAACATAAACTCATAAGGCAGACTGATTATCTTGTTTAACAACTCAGCAAGTCTAGGTTTGCCTTTATCAATGCCATAAATTGCATTGTCCTGGCTTGTCACCCAGATTTCTTTAGCTCCTTTAGTTAAGTCGTGTTCAATGCTTGCCAGAATTTCTTGTTCTGGGAATGAGAAAAGGTTTCCTTTGGCTAACCTGGTTGCGCAATAAGAGCAGTTTCCAAGACAGCCTTCTGAGATTTGGGTGATAGAGACGCACGGGTTTCTGCTTATTTTGCAGTTGTCAAGCTTAATCTCTTTGTTATTAAATAGCTCTTTAGAATCTGACTCAAGAAGTTTGACTATAGACTTAATGCTCTTTGTTCCAAGAAGTTTGACATTTAACTTGCTTAGCTCTGATTTTCTGACATCTGGCATGCAACCTGCAACAATAATTTGCTTGCCAAGCGAGGAAAGTTCGTTTATTCTGGATTTAATCCTATTTTCAGTTGGTCCTTTGACAATGCATGAGTTAATAACTATAAAATCAGCTTTTTCAGAATTCTTAGCTAGATTGTAGCCTGCTTTAACTAACAAGCCTTGTATTATTTCAGTATTGTTCTGGTTTGCTGAGCATCCATAAGTTTCAAAATAAACTGACTTTGGCATCTCAAAATATAGACTGGTAGGTTAAAAATATTTACTTTAGCACAATATAGGTAAAAAATAAGAAAAATAAAGAAAAAGTATAATCGACTGGATTCAGTCTATCACGCAGTTTTAAGCTGCTGGTGGTTGAGCTGGATCTTTTGGTTTTGCCATTCTATCCTCCTCTTACTTTTGAAAGTAAGCATTCTTACACCGGTTTTCTGGTTTATAAGGTTTGTCTAAGTAAGGGTTAAGTTTATAAATTAAAACCAAGAAATCATTGAGTTACAACAAAAAAGGCTATTGCGTGTGTATTTGGCACTTATACGGCTTATTAACACTAATGAGCCCAATAATTAACTATATTGTTTAATATATACACTGTAATATACACTTTATAGAATATATTTCACACTACATTTCTTCCATAACTTCTATGCCTAATAATCCAAGAGCTAGCTTTTGGATATACAAGAACGCCTGGACAACCCCAATTCTTTGCTTTTTTTCCTGACTTTTAATGACAGGACAGGCATGATAGAACTCGTTAAAGACTTGAGAAAGCTTGAAAACATAGTTTGCCAGCAGGCTAGGGTCCATTTTTACATAGACTTGTTCAGCTAGTGTTGGAAACTCTGCCAGTTTCTTGGCAAGTTCGACTTCTTTCTCACAAAGACTGATGACCTTTATTTTTCCAGGCATCTTGGACTTTGCTTTTTTCATTATGCTTGATGCTCGAGCATAGCTATATTGCAGGTAAGGGCCGGATTCGCCTTCAAAGTTCAATGCAGTATCCCAGTCAAACACTATATTCTTGTTTGGGTCATTCCTTAACATTGCAAATTTTATGGCACCATTGGCAATTTTCTTGGCATTTCCCTTTGTTTTTCTCTTTTTAATCTCAGACGCTGCTTTTTCTGTTGCTTCTTTCATAAAATCAGACATCAGGACAAGCTCACCTTTTCGGGTTGACATCTTGGCTGGACCTTCCTTTGTTTGTATGAGCACATAGGAATAATGAACAATTTCAGGAGAATTGTAGTTAAGAATCTTCAAGGCTGCCTTTACCTGCTCAAAGTAAAGCTTTTGGTCCTCGCCAAGCACAAGAATATTTCTTGGAGCAAGGCTTAATTTGTGTATTGTATAAGCAATGTCTCTTAAAGCATACAGCCCGGTGCCATCGCTTCTTGTCAGGACAAAAACAGGCACTTTCATTTTCTGCTCCAAACCAAAGCCCTTTTCATCAAGCACCTTGCGGTTCTCTTCATCAGTAAAGAGTTTTCCGGTGTTATCAAGAGCCTTGAGAATCTTTTCTCCTTCAGAAATATAATCTGACTCATAGTCAAACTTGTCAAAATTAATTCCAAGCCTGGCGAGGATTTTCTGCTGACCGGTTACTGCTATCTTGACAATCTTCCTGAATTTTTCCTGTGTTGGCTTGTCATTCTTCTCGAATTTTTCAAGCAGCCCGAATACTTGCTTCTCAAGCTCTGGTTTTTTCTCCATTTCTTTTGTAACCTCAACATATCTTTTCAGCAAATCAGAAAATTTTTCATTTGCCTTGCATTTAAGGACAAGCATCGCTACCTGCTTGCTGACATCATTAACATAAAAGTGAGTTTCAACATCGAAGCCGTGGAATTTCATAATTCTTGAGATGCAGTCTCCTATGAGCGAGTTTCTTATCCTGCCAACGTGAGGGTCTGAGTTTGGGTTTAGGCTTGTGTGCTCGATTAGTACTTTCTTTCCCTTACCAAGCTTGCAGCATCCGAATTTCTCTTTTTCCTTCAAGATTGTGTTTATTGTGTTCTCAAGGAAAATTTTCTTATTGACAAAGAAGTTCAGATACGGGCCATTGGCATTTGTTCCGGATATTTCCTTAGGAAGTTTTGCTCCGAGCTCGCCAGCAAGCAAAGTAGCTATATCGACTGGACTTCTCCTCATGACCTTGGCCAGAACAAAGCACGGGAATGCATAGTCACCGAGACTGGAATCCGGTGGAATCTCCAGTGCATTGGATATCAGTTCTTTATCCAGGTTGATATGCTTTGCAAGAAAATTGACAATAACCTCTTTCATGATTATGAAAGAGAAGGACAATTAATAAATCTTACCTCGATACAACCTAGAATTAATGGTTAAACGATTTTACCCATCTGGGTGTAAGTAGCGGCATGTTTGGTTGACTAATCTTTAACATTCTCTTGCTGTGGACGCTTGAAAGCATTCCTCATGTCAAAAATCTTGATTGCTTTGTGATTTTTGAGCATGTTCAGAATTTTACAATTCTGACACTGCGGAATGTAAAGACAGCATTCATAAGCAAAGGAATGGCTGATTAAGCGTCTGAAAGTTTTATGCATTAATTTCAATGAAGGGCGAGCATCAGCGAGCCGAACACCCTCTAAGAGCAGCTATTTCTTGAAGTCGGTTTTCTCACCGCATTCTGGACAGAATTTCTCGTGTCCTTCAAGAACAAAATTGCATTTCTTGCACTTGGCTGGCTCTTTTTTCATTTCCACAACTGCTTTGTAACCTGGCCTGCCATTTACAAGTTTTGCGAATATACTAGAAATTTGCTCTGTATCTTGCTGCAGTCTAGCAAGGCTTCTCTGCATTTCATGAATGTCGCTCATGTTTCCTTAAAAGAAAACTGTCTTTTAAATATTTTTACCTTCTTTTCTTTGCCTGGAACTTCAGAAATTCTGCTTATGCTTAAATTTCTGACAGGTGTCAAAAATCTGACTATCTATGCTTTCTTGAAGATTTTTGAAACCAAAGCAAGTAGATGATTGGCAGGATTCCTACTGTATTCAAAATCAGAATAGCGATAAACCATGCAAGCTGTTTGTGTCCTGCAGATTTCCACATTCCGATTCCTTTCCATACCAGTTCCCAGACGCCGACAAGGATCATTACCGGAACAATCCATGGTGCTGACTGGAACCATAGTGACATATTTACTATATCCATAAAAACAATAAAAGAATTAAGTTTTTATAACTATCGAATCTTTTAATAATCATAACAATATGCCTCGGTAGCTCAGTTGGCAGAGCATCGCTTTCGTAAAGCGAGGGTCGGGGGTTCAATCCCCTCTCGAGGCTTTTGTTTGCCGATGTGAGGAATGTCATCAGGCGTCCGCAGCAAGGGCAAATCAAAAGGTAGTTGTTATGCAGATAAAAGGACATAAGAAAGCAGAACGAAAGAGAAGGTTCCAGAAATGGCCGAGAAAGTTTATTTTGAAACATACAGAAGGCAAGTGCCCATACTGTACAAGGCATGTGAAGAACATAGAGGCGCATATAAATGAGATGCATAAGTTCGAAAAGCCGAGAAAAATCAAAGGAATTTTGCACGGACACGACTAGACAATCAATATGTTTTTAAATTAGGGTTTTATGATTTTGTTATCTGCGGGGGTGCCGGAGCGGCCAAACGGGCAGGAATCTGTTGGTTGAAAGACAAATAGATTGCCAAACTCAGATTGCTTAACTTAAGGTCTTCCGGAATCGGAGAGGAGAAATCCTGTGGCTTAGTGCCTGCGAAGGTTCAAATCCTTCCTCCCGCATTTTATATTATTAAAAGATAAAATGGCAAAAGAAAAGATTTCAGATAAAAGCAAAACAATAGCACTTGTATTTTCGATTATAGGATTTTTGGGTGTGGCAGGAATACACAGGTTCTATGTTGGAAAAATTGGAACAGGTGTTTTATGGCTTCTGACTGGCGGAATACTTGGAGTTGGAACATTAGTAGACTTAATTATAATCGCAATGGGAAATTTTAAGGATAAAAATAATGCATTCTTAAGAAAAAACTAGTCTTTTCTGTTTCTTCTTACAATGTACCAGCCTATTACAAAAAATATGAACCCCAGTACGACAACGTCAAGATAAACTGTGTAGCTGTGGATAATGTTCCAGTTCTTGCCAAGCCACATTCCAAGAATCAAGAGTGCAAAGTTCAGCAGGCCTGCTCCAAGCATTGTGTAGAATGAAAATTTAATTGGGTCCATTTTTCCAAAGCCTGCTGGCAGTGAAATGACGTGCTTGACTATTGGAATCAATCTTCCTATGAATACTGTTGTATCGCCTTTTTCATGGAACCATTTTTCAGCCCATCTTACCTTGTCTGGCTCGAGCAAAAGATATTTTCCGTAGCGGAAAACAAATGCCCTGCCCAGGTAACGCGCGACAATGTATGCCAACAAAGAGCCGAACAAAGCTCCAAGAATCGATAAAATAAGCGCCAAGAATAAACTGAACTGGCCCTGCAAAACCAAGTAGCCGACCAGTGGCATTAAAATTTCAGTAGGCATCGGCAAAACCATGCTTTCCATGGCTGTCAGGATAAAAATACCGAAGTAACCTAGCATGCCTATGACCTTGAGAATGAAGGTAATTATCAACTCGAACAGCATTATGAAAATAAAAGAGAATACTTTAAATATCCTTTCAAGCTTGCAAATTCGTGCAGACTAGGCTTGCGGGTTAGCCCTCCGCAGTTTGCAAATGGGCTTCATGGCAGGCCGCAAGGAAGCGAGTGAGATAAGAGCTGTAAAGCCTCTTTATCGGACGTTGAAGTTTTGTCCTGCTCGATCTTCTTTTTGCGAAATGGGTCAGGCCTTGATCGGAGCAGCCCTAAACAATTGGATAGATGCTTGTGGGGTAGCGAAACCGAGAAAGATTCAGAGAAACTAGCTGTCTTTTTTCAAGCAGACTTCTGAGTCTGCACGCTTTTAGCGTGCAGAGTTTTTGTTATTAATTCTATAAATTTAAACATCAAAATCTTATGATTTTGTGGCTTAAAAACTTAAACAGAAGTTTTTAAATATATGATTTTCATAAGGTTATGATGAATAAAAGAGGGCAGTTCTATCTTGTTGCAGCGATGATTATAATCTCTATCATGCTGAGTTTCATGGCTTATCAGAGTCATCTGAGAACTGTTCCAGTCAGTCAAAAGGTTTATGACTTGGGCAAGGAACTTGACCTGGAGACAGCGCAGGTTCTGGATTACGGAATCTACAGCAGCCCTTTGCAGCAGCAAGCTATATTGAACAGCTGGGCAAATAATTTTTCCCAGTACTCCAGCGAGAAATCAGAGCAGGAAAAATTCATCTTTGTTTACTATGATAAAGATTCAGGGCAGTTTAAGGGCACTGAGTTCACATCTGTGGATAGTGGCTGCATCGGTGTAGGAGACGAGTCTACAGGCATATGCACTGAGGAACCTGTGGCTACAGATGTCACAAGCTCCTGCTCATCAACAGATGACAAGATAACCTGCACCATAGGTGAAGGTGATGCAGCAACTGTATTTAGTTTTAATAAGGATGAAAACTTCTATTTTGTGATAAAAGGAACAGGAGGGGAAGTTGCGCAGAAATAAAAAAGGACTGAGTGAGATTGTAGGTTATGTTTTATTAATTGTATTTGCAATCTCAATGTCTGCTCTTGTTTATACATTCCTAAAGTCAAGCATACCAAAGCCTGAAGTTCAGTGTCCGGATGCTGTTTCAATTGAAATCAGCGATTATCATTTTGAACCCAAAAGTGAATTACGAACAGATGGCGACTATCTTTACCTAAACATAACAAACAGGGGATTATTCGGAATTAATGGAATCTCAGTTACATTAAAAAATAACTCGAGGCCGTGCAACATTAATGCCATGTACTGCTGGTACAACCAACATGACTGCACCTCTCAAGGAAACAAGCTTTTGTTCAAACAGTTTTTGAACCAGTCAATGATGGAACCTATTTACATTGTTTATGATGCAAGTGCATGCAATGCAAATTATATTGAACTTACACCCATGAGATATTCTGGCAATAATATTATTCTTTGCGATAACTCAATAATCAAAGAGAACATAATACCTCAATAGAGTAGGAAAGTTTTTAAAGTTTTAACAGCTATGACTTGAATGAAAAAGGGGTTATCGCCAGTCATTGCAACAGTTCTTCTCATTGCAGTTGTGATATCACTGTCAGCAATTGTATTTTTCTGGGCAAGAGGATTCATTCCTTCTGTTGTTCAAAAAAGCGGAATAAGTGCAAGCCAGGCATGCAGCGAGATAGTCTTGACAGCAACTTATTCAAGCTATGATAACCTTCTTACAGTCACAAACAACGGCAATATTCCTATTTCAAGATTTAGCGTGGCTGCTGAAGGCAATGGCGAGATTACATCTACAGATTTTTCTGACAGTGTGCTTGTTGGAAATTCCTTCAGTGTTGAATATAGTCCTACACAGACGTCAAGCATTAAATTAACACCGTCAATCCTTGGCGAAGGCGGCAATCAGAAAAAGCTTTATAAATGTGAGAACACTTTTGATGTTGTAATAGAATGAGAAGCAAAAAAGGGGTTTCAGACATTGTAATCACAGTTTCTTTAATTCTAATTGCTATTGTTGCTGTCGGCATCATTGCAAGTTTTATGGTTCCGCTTGTTCAGAAGCAGCTTGGCAAGGCATCGTCATGTTTGGCATTGAGAGAGCATTTCAAGGTTGTGACTGCATCAAGTGCAACATGTTACAATGCAAATAAGAATGTCAGCCTTTCGATATTAAGAGGCTCTGAAAAAGAAGACTCAAAAGGATTTGTAGTTGCAATAAGAACCAGCACTGGAGATACTGTATCAACAAGAGAAGAAACTGGTCTTACTGACAAAGGCAATGGAAAATTGTATGTTTACAGCATAGCAGACAAAGGCAGTGTTGAAGCTGTGACAATTGCTACTATCTTGCCTAACGGCGATGTGTGTGATGCTTTTGAATACACGGGCATATCTCCTTGCTAAAATGAGGAAGGCACAAGTTTGGATTGAGACTGTTCTTTATACTTTAATTGGGCTGGCAATCATCGGAATTATACTCGGACTTGCCAGACCTGCTATCCAGGAGAAGCAGGACCAGGTAGTTCTTGAGCAGTCGCTTGATATTCTGAAAGGAATTGACAACAATGTCCAGGAAATAATTCATACAGGTGTGGGAAATTCCAGGCAGATGGAAATTTCGCTGAAGAAAGGAAGCCTGATTTTCAATTGCACTGGCGATGAAATTTATTTTGAGATGGAAAGTGCGCACATGTACAGCGAGAGTGGTGATGTGATAAATGTGAGCAGGAACATCCAAGCCCTTACTATTGAAAAGGCAAAGGGAAGATATGATGTTAAATTTTCGATGAGATACAATTTCAACATAACATTTGAGGACAAGGATATTGTGAAATCATTAACAGCATCCTCGACTCCGTACAATGTTTTTGTTGCAAACAAGGGCAACAATATCATCGACTTCCTGACAAGCTAAACTAACAAAATTTAAAAAGAAAAGTCTGCTTGATTATTTGAGTGCTGATTGAAAAGAGGTAACTAAAATGAATATTGACTTAAACCCTATAATTCCAACTTTGCCGAAGATGCTTGACAAGACAAAGCTAGACGTCAGGTATGGCTTGATTCCTCCATTCTCGTATGCGCATATTTACTGGAATGAAACAACCAAAGAAGTTACCTATGAAGTTGAAGAGCCGCTGCTGAATGACAATGAAAAACAGATTTTCAAGAAACTTGAGGAAGGTTTCAAGGAAGAGATAAATCTTGATGTTGTCCAGGAAAAAAGCATTGTTGGAGTACTTGATTATCTTGAGAAGACACTGAAAAGTCTTATCTCAGAGTTGAACTTGAAGGTGGAAAGCGCAAGCTATGACAAGATAGTTTACTACTTATTCAGAGATTTCATAGGCTTGAATGAAATTGAACCGATAATCAGGGATTACTACATCGAGGATATTGAGTGCAACGGCGTCAACACACCAATCTACGTTGTGCATCGAATCTACAGGAACATGCGCACAAATGTTGTTTACAAGGAGCTTGAGGAACTCGCGAGTTTTGTGGAAAAGCTTGCACAGAAATGCGGCAGGTACATAAGCTATGCTAATCCGTTGCTGGATGGAACACTGCCTGATGGCTCGAGAGTCAATGCAACTTACACGAAAGACATTACAAGCAGAGGACCTACATTCACAATCAGAAAATTCACAAAAGTTCCATGGACACCCACGCAGCTGGTTGCGATGCGCACTATAGGTCCTGAGATGCTTGCATATTTCTGGATGTTAACTCAGTACAAAAGCAACATAATGATTGCAGGAGGAACTGCATCTGGAAAAACAACTTTGCTGAATGCAATTGCATTTTTCATTCCACCTGAAGCGAGAGTTGTTTCAATCGAGGACACAAGGGAGCTTAACCTTCCAAGAGAAAACTGGATTCCAAGCGTTGCAAGGACAGCCATGGGAACGCAGAAAGTCGGAGAAGTTGATTTATTTGATTTGCTGAAAAATTCGTTCAGGCAGAATCCAGAATATGTAATAGTTGGAGAAGTCAGGGGCAAGGAAGCATTTGTATTATTCCAGGGAATGGCTTCAGGGCATGCATCTATCTCGACAATGCATGCAGATTCTGTAGAGACAATAATCAAAAGACTGCAGACACCACCAATTGAGCTGAGTCCAACACTGATAAATACCCTGGATGCAGTTGCAATCATGACTCATGCTATAGTAAACAAGCAGGAAACAAGAAAGCTGAGAAAGATATCAGAGATAATTAACGTCGCTCAGGACGGAACAGCTGAAACAAACACTCCTTTTATGTGGAATCCTGCTGATGACAAGTTCTATTACAAGAAAGACAGCAGGGTTTTTGAAAAAATATCCATAAGATACGGAATTCCGACACAGGAACTTTACAAGGAATTTGACAGGAGAGTGAAGCTGATAAGCGCAATGGTTGAAAGAAAGATTTTTGGGTTTGATGAATTCCAGAAAGAAATAAACGAGTACTACAAGAGTCCTGAGGCTGTGCTGATAAGATATGGCATCGAATAGTTTATATATTTTCAAAATCTTTTCTAATCATGGCTAAAAAAGGGGGAGTTGAAAAGCCAGAGACAAGCAAAGCTGGCTTTTATGTAAGAGCATCAAATGCTTTATTCTATAACCTTTCAAACAGCCTGATTGAACAGGGCAAGTTCAAGGACCTGAGAAGCGAACTGAGAACTGCTGGCCTGTCAATATTTTCTGCAAGTTACATTTCAGTCATGTTTCTCAGCTCTTTGATTGTACTGATTGGCGCGTTCATAATCATGATGTTGCTGAGTATCACAAGTCTTGGTTTTTTGGTTATAATAAGAAACCTTGGACTCGCGATATTGCTTGGAGGTTCTACATTTTTGGTATTATACTTTTATCCTTCTGTTGAAAAAGGCAGCCTGAAGAGCAAGATTGATGATGAATTACCTTTTGTTGCACTGCATATGTCTGCAATTGCAGGAAGCGGCATAGAGCCAAGCAAGATTTTCGAGATATTAACAGCAGACGAGGAAAATCGTGCTGTGGCCGGAGAATTCAGGAAGATTGTGAATCAGGTAAATATTTATGGTTATGATATTATCACTGCTTTGAAAAATGTGGCAAAGGAGACAGCAAGCAAGAAATTTGCAGAATTATTAAATGGCATGGCTGTAACAATTGCTGAAGGCGGGCAGCTTAGTGATTTTCTTGCTAAGCGTTCAGAAACCCTATTCTTTGACTACAAACTTTCAAGAGAGAGGTATACAAAACTGGCTGAGACATTCATGAACATCTACATCAGTGTTGTGATTACAGCGCCAATGATATTTTCACTGCTTATACTGCTGATGGGTGTAAGCGGATTTGGCGGCGGATTGAGCCCTGCTAGCCTGACAACAATATTAATCTTAGGTGTCTCGCTGATTAATGTAATATTTTTGATTGCTCTTCATCTGAAGCAGCCGTCATATTAAAATGAAACTCGTAACAAGAACAAGTGTAATAACAACTGCAGTTGCACTTTTAGTTTTACTGCTTGACTTACTGCTTTTCATGGGACAGAAAATCTTCCTGCTATTAATACTGCTCAGCGTGATAATATTTGCGCTGCCATTTGTTATTGCGCTTATGTCTGAAAGCAGCATTGAAAAAGAGAACAATGAGAAGTTCCTTGAATTCATAAGGAATATTGTTGAAAATGTCAAGGCTGGAACTCCAATCAGCATAAGCATAATAAATGTCAAGAACCAGGACTATGGAACTCTGACACCGTATGTGCAAAAGCTTGCAAACCAGGTTGCCATCGGAATTCCAGTCAAGCAGGCACTGCAGACTTTTGCCAATAATGCAAAAGGCAGCGTGATTAAGAAAGCAATCTCGCTGATAAGCGAGGCTGACAGGGCGGGCGGAGACATTGAAGAAATTTTGGAATCTGTGGCTAACTCTGTAAATGAAGTAGAGAAATTGAAAAAAGAAAGGAAATCGGCAATATCCAATCTTGTAGTCCAGGGATATATAATATTTATGATTTTTGTTGTTATTGTGTTGGTAATGCAGTTCAAGATAATTCCATTGACAGCAAGCATTGCAAAAAGCGCGTCATTCAGCGCAGAAAAGATTACACAGCCCTTGTTCTACCTGCTTATGGTGCAGGGATTTTTCTCAGGGCTTGTGATTGGAAAGCTTGCAGAAGGCGAGATACGCGCAGGCATAAAGCACTCGTTCATAACCATTGTGCTGGCTTTGCTGATATATTCGATTGCGAACATATTCTTTGGGTAGGCACGAAAATTTAAATATTGATTTTACCTTGGGTTAAAATGAATAAAAGAGGGCAGAGTCACATTGAGTTTATCATCTCGTTCGCATTGTTCACAACATTTGTAGTTCTTATACTATTCTTGTTCAAGCCATCATTCAAGTCAAGCGAGATAGGTTTGAATGCAATTGAGAATTCAATAATGGATAATGTAAACACTAACCTTTCGTTTTACAGTGTGAAGATTCCACAAGTAACACAGAGTTGCTTCTGTTTAAATAATGATATAGGAATTAACTTTATTGTCAAGGATGAAAATAAAAGTATTATAGATTCATTTGATGCAGGCGGGATATGTGTCAATAAAAGAGATATAGCAAGCACAACAAACTTTTATTATGTTTACATTTATTTTTCTGATGAGTTTGGCGAGCCGAGCAAAGATGGTGCTGGTTGCCTTTCATTACAAGACACTGATGTGGAGAAAGGCCCGTTGAGAGAACTAAGCGTGGTTTCAAACAATTCGCTTTATGCTTTGAATGGAAGGTATTATTCTAGCTATGCTGGCTTAAGGCAGGAACTTGGAGTTACAAATTATGATTTTGGAGTAAAGGTTATTGATGATACAGGCAATATTATAATCGATATGTCAAGAAGAGTTCCTCTTGGAAGGCCGGTGTATTCAAAGGATGTGCCTATCGAAATTATTTATAAAGACGGCAGTTCAACTTATGACATAATGAGGATTTCTGCATGGTGATGATGATGGAAAACAAAAAAGGAATTGTGAAGATTTTTGAAGCTGCGATTTCCATATCATTGATATTTACTTTCATGCTTTTGATGTATGCCCAAGGAATACAGAAACCAAGCAGTTCTGAGAACATACTGCAATGGCAGGGAAGCATACTTGACGAGATGAAGGATGATCCTGCGCTTCGCGCAGTTATACTTAACAATGAGGGAGACTGTGACACTAATGAAAACCTGAAAACAAACATCAAAAGCTTCATAGACGAAAGGATAAAGAGCAGTTTTCCTGGCTTTGACTTTACATGCAGGGTGTGCAATGCCACAGAAGTCTGCGGATTTTACCAGCCAAATGCTGAAGTTTTCTCAGAAGAGAGAATTGTTTCTGCTACACTGACTGAATTTTCTCCAAAGAAAATCAGAATTTTTATGTGGAAAGAATAATCATTGGTTACTAAGAAACCTAATTATTGTTAATATCGTGTGCACAATCCAGAACAATTTGTTCCCAATCTCCTTCTTCATGTTTTATTAATTCTGGAGCCATGTCTTCTCTTCTTAGGTAGCAGAATACTAAATCTTTTGGAGAATTCCATTCTCTTCCTTTGTAAACTTTAATGGAAACAGTATCGTCATCGCCCATAACACAAATTCTTATATCGCCAATGCCATGAATAACATTGCCAAGATCGCATATAAATTCGTAATAACTGCAGTTGTAAAGAATATCGTCTTCGATTATTGTTTCTTCAGAAATATAAGATTCTGGATGTTCTCTTCCACGATTTAAGGCTAAATGCCAGATTGAACCAATCAATTTTTCCAGGCATTTTTCCATAAAAAAAAGTTTGATAAGCAAGTTATTAAGCTTTTCTCTAAGAAAGTATAAAAAGTCTCATGGATTGTTTGTAATATGAAATTCAAATTTCTTGAGCATACAGCAGATGCAAAGTTCCAGGCTTTTGGAAAGACTTTGGACAAGGCATTTGTAAATTCTGCCCTGGCAATGTTTAATGTGATGTATAAAGGAAAGGTTGCCAGAAAAATCAAAGAGAAAATCAAAGTAAAGGGAAATGATAAGGAGAGCCTGCTGTATAATTTTCTTGAGGAGCTTTTGTTCTTGTTAGATACAAAAAGTTTCTTTGTTGCCTCAGCAAAAGTAAAAATTAAAAATGGTTTACTTGAGGCTGAACTTTCAGGGGATAGTTCAAAAAACTACAAAGTTATGACTGATGTCAAGGCAGTAACATACAATGAAATGTTTGTCAGGCATGAAAAAGACATGTGGGTTTGCCAGGTAGTTGTGGATGTTTGAAGAACAGTATGATAAAAGCAATAATCTTTGACTTTGGAAATGTTGTCTTTAAGACTGACTGGCACAGAGTTGATCATGGCTTCATTAAAAAGTATAGAAAAAGTATACTCGCAAAAGGCAACAAAGAACTTGAAGAAGTTTACATAAAAACCAATGCTGAATGCAAAAGCGTTAAACCTTACCTTCAGCATATATTTCCAAATGAAAATATTAATGAGATTGTGGATTTCTACAAGGCAAGATATATAAAAAACAAGGTATTAAATAAAGAATTGCTAAAGCTTATAAGAAGTTTAAAGCAAAAGTATGAGCTCTATGGATTTACAGATACTAATGAAGAACATTTTGATGCAAATTTAAAGTCAGGCACTTTCAAGGATTTCAAGAAGGTTTTCACATCATTTGATTTCTGCGGCAAGAAATCAGAAGGCGACATATTCTACAAGCTTGTCCGTGAAATAAAGATCAAACCCGAAGAATTACTGTTCATTGATGATTATTTGCCCAACATAGAGAATGCCAGAAAAGCAGGCTTAAATGCAATTCAATATACTGGTTTTCCAAAAATGGGTAAGTTTAAAAAAGAACTGAAGAAAATATTAAATGAAAAATAGTTGTAAACACAAATTTATTTCTTGCCGTTAATGCCAACAGAATGATGGTTAGAATCATCCGGCAGAGGAAGAACTGTTTGGCTTTGTGGGTGTGGAATTATATTTGACGTTGTATCCTCAGCAAAAACAGCGACTGCAATCACTGTTGTCCAAAGTCCGTCTTTATGCCCTTCATCTGACTGGCAGATATTTGTTGTCTTGAATATTTTTCCACTTGCTTTGTATACCTGCTCGCGCTCTTCCCATGCTCTGTCAGATTCAAAAGGAATTCCAAGGGTGGTTGCAAGCATTGTCGCTGCCAAGTCCTCTGCGTATTCGCCTGCTTTTTTTGATGTCTCACCAAAAGTATGATGCTCTGACAAATATCCATAAGTGTTCTTGTCGGTTGGGACAGCCAATCCGATTGCACTTGCTATCAGACGATTAGGCTCGTTTGTCTCATTTTTTGCCATGACGCAGAATGTTATTTGCCCGGGTTTTAAAAGTTTTACACCCTCTTCTTTAGAAACAATCTCACATCCTGGAGGAAAAATGCTTGACACATAAACCAGGTTGCATTTTTCTATGCCTGCATCTCTCAGAGCAAGCTCAAAGCTTGCGAGCTTGTCCTTGTGTATTCCAACGCCTTTTGTAAAGAAAACTTTCTTTGGAATCATTTATGGTCACTTGAAATTAACTCACAAACGAAGTTTTTAAAGTTTATTATAATTTTTGGTAACTCCAGAGTAAAATATTCCTTGAAAGAAATATTTTTTAAGATGTTACTATTTACCAGATAAACATAAGGTATAAAATAAGCAAATGCCTTATGATTACATGAGATTTGATGAAAACCTTGCTGCTGTTCATGCCTATCTCTGCGCAGACGGTTATGTTATTAAAAATCCACCGACACAAAAACATAAATATTACATGATGGGATTAAGAAATACAAGTTTGGTATTATTGAAGGATTTCCAAAGAAAATTTAATGATTACTTTGGCATTAAACCATACCTAATTGAGGGACAAAGATGCAGACTTGGTTCAAAGGAAATTTATGAAAAATTAACAAATGAATTCGGTTCGTTTTACTCCTGGGAATGGAGAATGCCAAAATTAAATAAAAACCTTTTGAAAATATGGCTGAGAGCTTACTTTGATTGCGAGGGCTGGGTTACCTGTAAACATCATCAAAATAGGCATATTGGTGCAGATTGCGTTAATGAAACAGGCATATATCAAGTGAGGGATTCTCTCAAGAAGTTAGGAATTAGTTGCAAGGTTACAAAGCGATCCACGAGGGATATTTATTCATTGTACATATACGGAAAAGCAAATATCTCAAATTTTAAGGACAAAATAGGACTTTTACATCCATCAAAGAAGCAAAAATTAGACCTCATAATGAATGATTTTATGGACTATTATTGGAAATTTCCTGCAAAAAGAAATAAGCAAAAAGAATTTGTGAGATATTTATTAAAACAAAAAGCAGTTATTGGAAAGAGTAACGGGGTTGTAAGAATATTTTCAAATAAAGAAGAGAATTTAATAAAATTGCAAAAAACTTTAAATAATTTATATAATCTTGAATCAAGAATCGGCAAAAGAAGAAATGGTATCGGAACAATTTATTTTGAGCTTAATGTAAACAAGCAAAGAGAAGTGAAAAGGTTAATAAGTCATAATTTATTAAATAATAGAGAGAAGCTAAAATGGTTGAAGTTGAGAAGGTAAATGATTTTACGTGGAAAATAGAGAGAACTGGGAAGATGAATGTTCCTATTCTAATTTTTGCTTCTGAAAAGTTAATGGATTTAATAAAAAGGGACAAAACATTAGAGCAAGCAAAAAATATGTCCATGCTTCCAGGAGTAGTTAAAAATATAGTTGTGTTGCCCGATGCCCACATGGGTTATGGCGCATGTATTGGTGGTGTGGCTGCTTATGATTTGGAAAAGGGAGTAATATCGCCTGGACAGATTGGTTATGATATAAACTGCAGCGTCAGGCTGCTGAGGACTAATTTAAAAAAAGAAGATATTGACAATGCTGGCGAGAAGAAAAAAATAATTGATTCTCTTTTCAGGGATGTTCCTTCAGGAGTTGGCGAAGGCGCGGCCTTGAAAATAAACAAGGAGCAGCTTAAAGAAATTCTTGAGCAGGGAATTGACTGGGCAATCAAGAATGGCTATGGAACCAAGGCAGACGCGGAATTTACAGAAGAAAATGGCAGGATGAAAGAGGCAAAAGCTGAATTTGTTTCTTCGAGGGCGATTGCAAGAGGCACGCCACAGATTGGAAGCCTTGGAAGTGGAAATCATTTTCTTGAAATACAAGTAGTTGATGAAATCTTTGATAAAGAGATTGCAAAAGTTTTCGGACTTGAGAAAGGACAGATAACTATTATGATACATTGCGGCTCAAGAGGGCTTGGACATCAGGTTGCAAGCGACTATATAGTTGCAATGGAAAAAGAATACGGATTTGCAAACCTGCCTGACAGGGAATTGATAAATGCGCCGATAAATTCAAAGCTTGGAAAAGAGTATTTTTCAGCAATGAGCGCTGCTGCGAATTTTGCTTTCTGCAACAAGCAGATTATAACGCATCAAGTCAGAGAGACAATGAAACGTGTATTCCCTGAATTCAAGGCAGAAGTTGTTTATGATGTATGCCATAATATTGCAAAGTTTGAGGAATATGAAATTGATGGCAAGAAAAAAATGC
The DNA here is from genome assembly GCA_041501125.1 of Candidatus Nanoarchaeia archaeon. Lineage (GTDB taxonomy): Archaea > Nanobdellota > Nanobdellia > Pacearchaeales > GW2011-AR1 > JBGQNO01. Next base: position 11,707 of record JBGQNO010000004.1, on the reverse strand, counting down.
TTTGTATTCATAGAAAAGGCGCTACACGAAGTTTCGGGCCTGGCAGAACCGAGATACCGAAAGAGTACAGAAAAGTTGGACAGCCTGTTCTTATTCCAGGAAGCATGGGGACCTCAAGTTATGTTCTTGTTGGCACAAAAAAAGCAGAAGAGCTAAGTTTTGCGTCAACAGCTCACGGCGCAGGCAGGGCAGAAAGCAGAAGCCAGGCATTGCGGGAAATGCGCGGCGAGGATATAAAGCAGGAGTTGAAAGAAAAAGGGATTGAAATAGCCACTCGCAGTGTAAAAGGACTTGCTGAAGAAGCGCCGCAGGCATACAAAGATATTGATGAAGTTGTTAGAGTTTCTCATGAAGTCGGAATCGGCAATCTTGTCGCGAGATTAAGGCCGATTGCAGTGATGAAAGGGTAGGAAAATAAAAATTTATAAATGCGCAAAGTATTGTAAAGGAATGAAAAAAGGGGTTTTGTTTGCAGTAGTTCTATTAAGCATTTCTATTCTGGCAAGCAGTGTTCTTGGTGTGACTTTTTATTCTAGCAAAACATTATCAACTGACTTAAATGAAGGCGTTGAACTAGCAGGAAATAGCATATATCTTGATTGTGCAGGACACAAAATTGCGGGAGCTGGAAGTGGAAATGGAATATACATACACGGACAATCCGGCATAACAATTAAAAATTGTGATATAACCGGGTTCGTAATTGGAATACAGGTTGTCTGGGGTGACAATATAACCATTTCTTCAAATACTGTTAGAAATAGCAGTTACGGAATAGTTCTTGACAGCACTGATAACAGCCTGATTTCCAGCAATACAATAAACAATAATGAACATTGGGGAATTGAATTAAAGAGTGGAACTGACAACTTGAGATATAATGTTTTTGATTTGAATATTATAAAAAATAATAAGGGGGCTGGCATTTATTTTGGGGATGCTCCAGGCAAGACATCAAACAATATAACCCGAAACACAATAGTAAATAACTCAGAAGGGATTTATTTTGAGACTGGTTCCAATAATAATCTCATAAAGGAAAATAAGATAACTAAAAATACAAGAGGGATTAAAATGGAGGGCGCAGTAGGGCAAAATGACATTTCTTCAAACATTATAAAATACAACACTTACGGTTTAGATATGCTGCAAGAAGTAGGTATGTACATAAGTTGGCCAACAAACAATCTGTTTTACAACAACTTGTTCAACAACCCGCGAAATGTTTATCACGATGAGAGCAGCGGAACCAAATGGAATCTTGCTTCTGTGGATTGCAGCCGTGGAGCAAATATTATGGGCGGAAGATGTCTAGGAGGAAATTTCTGGAATGACTATACTGGCATTGAAGTCGGAACAGAGAATTATGGAATTGGAGACACCCAGACACCTTATCACGGAGATTATTTTCCTCTTGTAGGAATTGACTGTGGTTCAAATATAATTAAAAGCACTACTTTAAACAGAGATTTGGATGATTGTTCAAACGGATTAAATATTGCTGCAAATAATGTTGTTCTTGACTGCGCAGGGCATAACATAACAGGCAATGGTCTTAGTATTGGGATAAATATAACAAATAGAAAGAATGTAACGATAAAGAACTGCGATATTTCTGGATTTGTTTTTGGAGTCTGGATGGCAAATTTAAATTCATCTATCATAATCTCTAATTCAATTGCTAACAATTCTTACAATGGAATTGTTCTTAAAAATGGTTTCAATAATACGATACAGCAGAATGTTATAAATGATAATGGATTAGAAGGAATTTTCATGGGAGATGGAGCAAAATACAATTTAGTTTATGACAATACTGTGAATTATAATAATAAAGGAATATATTTTTATTGGAGTGGTAATAACATAATAGATAAGAATAATATCAAAAACAATCGCGGTGATGGGATTTGGTTGAGTTACAGCAATAGCAATATTATTAAAAGAAACGTTGTAGAAAATAATAGCGGGCGTGGGATTAATATTGGTTCTGGCTCGAACAGCCTTATTTTTAATAACTTCCTTAACAATTCGAAAAATGCTTATGACGACTTGATTGCAGGAGGAAATATCTGGAATACAACGAGGACATGCAATGGAGTGACAAATATTGTCAATGGGAATTGCATTGGAGGAAATTTCTGGAGCAATTATACTGGAGTTGACAATGGAAATGGCGGACGAGTGGCTGGAGATAAAATTGGAGATACTAACTTGCCACAAATGCCAGGAATTCCAGCTGGTATAAAGATTAGTGAGCCATACGGCGACTGGCTGCCTTTGGTGTTTGTGAGCGGGGGAATTACATGCGCTACAATTGCTGACTGCAGTATTTTGTCGCATGATAATTGCTTAAGTCCGTGCTGCATATTTAATGTCTCAGCAACTCCGCAATGCAGGAAGAATTGCTCTAGCGTGAATTGCGGAGGGTTTATTGATAGTAACGCATGTGAAAATTCTGGAAGTGGTAGTTGTTGTAGATGGGATGATGTTACCTTGGATTGTAAACCAATTCCAGGAAGCGGAGCAAAATTCTGTAATTATAATGGAATTGTTGACACTAGCAAAGGCGAAGAGTGCGATCCTGGGTGCAATCCTTCAATACAGCCTTGTCCTAATGGAGCAAAAGTTCAGAATCTGAGTGGGCAAACATGCGAATCAAAAGGGCATGAGCCTGGAACATTATCATGTACACAGGAATGCATGTTTAATTATGGTTTATGCGGAGGCAAATGCGAGCAGACTCAAACAACTTCATCCTGGACTGACACTGGAGAATCAAGCAAGGACAATTGCCTCAGGACATTTAATGGAGTAGACAAAACTTGTTGTCCAAATGACCAGACATGCTTCAATGTACTTGATACTTCTACTAACCATAATATCAATACCTGCGTGAAATCAGGAATTGTGAGATGCGGAGGCTTGAATGGATATGAGAATGAAGAAGACTGCAATAACTTTAATTCTGCAATTGCAGAAGCAAGCATAAAGGAAATTCCAGCAGCAGCTGGAATTATATGCGGGACTACATGCACTGGCGCTGATTGTATATTTACGAGATGCTTATGTGTCTGGAATTCTACTTACAATGAATGCCAGGCTGGTGCAGAAGAGATAGAAATAGTAAATGGAGTAACTACAACTATTGGCACATGCAGTTATTCTATCACAGAAGGAACATGTAACAGGGGAATTAAAACAATAACATACACTGCCATTGGTTCAATGCAAGGATGTGTTGGGGGCCCGGGCCCGGCAGAAGTTTCATGCTTTGCAGCGACAGAAATTCCATTCTTTAATTTCTGGAGCCTGATGGTGACAATAGCTGGATTGGTTGTGTTCTATGCGATGAGAAGATAAGAATTAGAATTAATGTAAACAATGCTTCACCTTGCGAGGTTACAGGGGCAATCTGTTCTTTTAAGTGTTAAATATTTATTGCACAAGAAAATGCATAATTACAACCACCACCCAGAAGGGTAAAAACGTTTTAACATTAATTCTAGAAATCTAGTTAATCAATCCAGGCTCGTAATCCTGCTTTATTGTCGTAACTTGGTTTATTGCGCCTGTTACTGGCAGAATTATCTTGCCTGATGTTCCTGTTCTTGCAGAATATATATTTGAACCCTGGACAACATAAACATCAGCGCCTGAAACTGGAGCTGTTCCATCAGTTATATCAATTTCTGTGCAGTCTGCTCTTGCTGCCTGGCTTGGAACAAGTATTCCATTATAATTTGTCCAAATCGGCATCTCGGGGTCGCCGAGAAGATTTGTAACAAACTGAACCCATCTATAATCACGAGAGTTTAAACTGGGTGGTGCTCTAGAGTTTGGGATATAGCATTCTTTTGAGTCTGCTAATGCTTTTCCGATATTCACTATATTCTTATTATAAACTGAGTTAATGAATTCTTTATCATATTTCCAAGAAATTCCTGCGCCTGGAGCACCAACAGCATAGAGTCCAATCCTGCTTCCGCCAATACAAGCAACTGAACCTCCGTTTGTGTTGTTCATAAAATACTCCAAAACACAATCTCCTGCTTCTTCATTATCAAAAGCTCCTGATTCGCAACCTAAACTATAAAGAACTGACAGCCTATTTGTGTTTGCCAGAGTTTGTATGTCATATGGACCTCCGACACCAATTGTATCTGGACCAACATTTATTCCTTGCTTATATCCGTGTCCGTCAATGTTTACAATGCTATAACCTGCATTCAAAGCGGACATGACGCTTGCACCATTTTCTAACTCGCCTGCATTGAATTGTGTTTCATACAACCTTTTAAGATTATAGCCATTTCCTGTAAAATTAAATACATTTGGATTTATCCAATCTTTAGCTACAGCACCATCTGTTGAAGCATCAATCCTAGAAGCGCAGAATAAAACACTTTTTGCATAATTCTGTTTTTCTGCAGGTGTCAAGCCAGTCATTTTTTCATATTTCATGACTTTGTTTACAAAATTGTCAACTTCTGCAGTTGTATTTACAGGTGCTCTGCCAACTGCGACTTCATAATACATATCACATGCAGAATCATCTTCAAACTCTCCAAAAATATTATCGCTGTCAGCATCCCAGTTATAATTCCAGTTGTAAGTTCCTGTTCCATCATCTAAATCGCCAAAATACTGGTCGCATGGAATGTTAACATCTGTTAATGGCAAAGTACAATTTCCCCAAGCGCCTCTTACTGGCACAACTTCAACATCTCCGCCTAACAAAACATATTCTAATTCTGGATGGCTTGCTTTTAAGTCTTGCAGCTTTCTTCTTATCTTTTCCTGCACGTCTCTTGCAGAATTGTATGTACTGTCTGCAACAATGTCTTCTATTGTATGGATTTGTGTTGAAACTCCTTTTCTTGTTTTCCAGTCTGCTAATGGTTGGAAGTTTGATGCTAGCGCGTTACTTGTAACAATCACATAATTCAATTTTCCAGCTTGATTTGTGTATTGAGAATCAATAAGCAAGTTGAAGCTTTTTTCATCATAAAGTCCGTGTTCGTCTGTTGCCTTGATTGTTACAGAAGTATTGGTGCCAAGATCTGTCTCAGAGGGTGTTCCTGAAACAATGCCATTGCTTGAGTTAATATTAAGCCAGCTTGGACCTGATGTTTTTGAGTATGTTATTACGTCTAAATCAGGGTCGGTTGCATCTGTATCATATGAAAATGAGGTGTTTACCGGAGTATTCTGGTCTACCAGAATATCAAGAACAGGCGCATGATTTACATGAGGTTGCGATTTTGGGCCGCAGCCTTGTGTGAAAGGCATTAACATAGAACCTGCTAAGGCTAGGGCGCTTAGAGATTTGCCTGCTGTTTTGAACACTCTTTTTAATGCATTTATCATATTTTATACAGGTGTTTAAAGTTTATAAAGCTTACTATTAGTCATTGGTAAGGAGTGACAAATAAGGTAGTTCTGTGGGGCGTGGGAGAATATCTATGCCTTGTAAACCTCGTCATGATGTTTGTATCGCTCAATTACCACTGTCTTTGTCTGCTCGTTGATTGAATAAACCAGAACAAAACTTCCAATATAAACTCTTCTGAATCCATTCAGCGGGCTTTTTAATGGCTTGAAGTGGTAAGGATTTTCCTGTATTTCCTCAATCTTTTTAGTGATATATTCAAAAGAAACCGTGTCCTTTTTGAATAATTTTCTGAAAGTCTTATCAACAGACTCTCTCACCTCTAGGTTATACATTTTAATTCCTAGAATAATGCAATGAGAAATTCTTAATCTTTACGGTCTTCTCTTTCTGCGCTTCTAAAAGCTCAGTTATAAACTCAGGCCTTAGCTCTGGCTCAATCATTTCTTTTCCATATAAAGTTACAATCAGGTTAATAGCATCGCTCTTGTCATTAAGATTCTCCTTGGCTTTCATTATGTTTAGTATCCTGTTTGCTTCATTGCTTATATCAACTATTGCTTTTACCATGTTATTAATATAATATTAACATGACATTAACAGCGCTTATAAATGTTTTGTCCGAGTCGTTTCTGAAAAGTTTTATAAACAAAAAATCCCTTGGAAAAGCATGTTTAGAAAAGGGGTTTTGATTGGATTGTTGCTGGTTTTGGCAGTTTCAATATGTTTTGGATTAAATGCCGGAAGAGGCTCTTTTATCAATAAGAATTATGCTGGTGGCGAGCTTCTGATTGGGCAGGTTAATTTAAGCTTAAACAGCGACCTTGCTGCTGGAAAGTTCAGAGCAGTTTTTACAAAATCAGGCTATATAAAAGAAGTGATTTCTGACAAGACAATAAAACAGATTTTTGATGACAATCAGGCAAGTTACACTTGCACTCCTACAAACTGCTTTAATGATTATACACTTTCGGGACAGGACACAGAAAAGAGTTTCACATTGAATGACGGCGGAAAGATTCTTGCATTCAAATTAACAGGGGCAAACGCAGTTTATACAAGTCTTGCATTTACAGCTGATATTGATAATCAAGGAACATGCCAGAATCCAGTGTCTATTGACTTGCTTGATGATGGAGTAATAGACTGGCAGGCAACTGCAATGACTGACAATTTTGTATGCTCTTCAAATACAGGATGCTTTGATTCTTCTGAACCTGTTGATTATGCTGTAATAAGACAAGAGCCTTACTGCGAATTGATGAGTTTGCCTGCTTCGAGCAAGTTCATGCTTGGTGCATGGGTAAAGAAAGGAAGTACTGAATGGAGTGATGGAATGCTTGCAATGTCATTGTATACTGCTGATGGCACACAGATTGGTGATGCATGCAGCCTGCCAGGGCCAAGTGATTCTGGTGGATTGGTTAACTGCACAATTGAACTTGACTCTCCTGTTCAGGCAGGTGATATGTATGTCTGCTTAAGCTCGACTGAAGATATAACTGGATATAAAACAAGAATTGAGAGCGACAGTCCGTGCGGAATATCAACATATCCAAGTCCCAGCAATGAGCCCAGTGTTGATTTCTATATTTTTGCAAAGACTCCGACTTATGACAGTGTAGGAACAATAAGTGAAGCAGATATTAGTGAAATTGATACTAAAATGTCAGATTATTTAACACAGGTTTACAATAATAACTGCACAAAAGGGTGCAAAATTCCAGTCAGATTTAGCGCAAATACAAGCACTAGTGTTGATGTTCATGATGTTTCATTAAAATATGAAACAACTGTAACTCGCGAAGATAATTATATTTATGATGCAATCCTGAATCCATTGAAATTGAGTTCTGGCTATGTTATGCTTGATGCTAGTTCGCTTGGCATTAAAACACCCGGACTTTCTGGATTGTATGACTTGAAACTCTATGCTGGCGACACTTTGCTAAACAGCACAAAAGTTAATGTTACTGTTTTCAAACCGATAATTGGACTCTATCCGATGGTTGCAGTGTTAAAAGCTCCGACAGACTTCCAGATTTTGCTGCAAGATAGTTTTACTGCCCTTGGTTATTTGTGGGATTTTGGTGATGGAACTATAATCCAGACTTTGACAAACAAAGCAACTCATACTTACAATAACTCTGGAACTTACACTGTCACGGTCAGTGTCACAAACACTGCAAACAAAACATCGAGTGCTGAATTCGATGTCAGCATCGCAAATGCAAAGGATTCTGCAAACATGACTATACAAAGATATTCAGAACGTTCTACTAAAATTAACAACCAGATTGCAAGCTTGCCTGCATGGCAACAGACAGCCATTAAAACACACCTTGGAATTGACACTCTTGCTGCAAAGCTGACGAGTGCAAGGGCAAGCTTTGCTTCTGCAACTTCTGACCCACAATATATTACAATATTGAATTCACTGACTGGCACAAGAGTCCCTGTTTCAATCGATATTTCAAATCAATCAGAACTGCCTTATTACATAGATTATAATTTGATTGATGTCGCAAAACTTTCTGCTCTTGAAGCTGGAGCAAGTGCGGATCCAAAGCTTATATCGAATTGGATGACTGCAAATGTTGACATGAAAGTCAAGTTCAGAACACTAAGTATATTATTTGATGAAGGCGCTGAGAATGATATTCTTGCAACATTAACAATCACACCAAAATCAGAACAGAATATCAAGACATTCCTGGTAGTAGAAGGAGATGCGAGCTTCAGCGAACCAGTGACGAATATGAATGGAAGTTCTGGAATTGTTTCTGATACGCTTTCAGCACAGACAATTGATTTTCTGCAGTACAATGCTGCAAGTTTTAATGACTTGAAGATTTACATGTCGCCGGAATTTAGCCAACTTGCTGGTGCAATTGTAGTTGAGTGCAATATCAATGGCGTATGCGAGCCTGGAGAGACTACTACGAATTGCCCTGAAGACTGCAAGCATTATGGAACTGCAGTTTTCATTATCATCCTGATACTTTTGCTTGGTGCTGGAGCTGCTTACGGGCTGCTATGGTGGTATAAAAGGAATTATGAAACAGTGTTGTTTAAAGGAAAGAGGGAAGACTTGTTTAACTTGATGAACTTCATACGTGCGTCAAAGATACAGAATGTTCAAAAAAATGATATAGCCAAGCAATTGAAGGAGCAGGGATGGACATCTGAGCAGATAAGCTATGGTTTCATGCAGGTGGAAGGCAGCATCTGGGCAAAATTAATAGGGCAAAGGCAATACTAAGTATATAAAAAACAAAACAAAACTTTTTAAGCAAAAGAAAATAAAGAACAATGATGAAAATACTGCGGAATTTTTTCAGGAGAATATTTGAAAGCATATTCGGAAAGAAAGGGGAGATAAGAATTGGATTCTATGGGCCTCCGAATGCAGGCAAAACCAGCTTAGCGAACAGGATATGCAAAGACTGGACTGGGCAGGAAATCGGAAAGGTCAGCAAGATTCCGCATGAAACACGAAGTGTCCAGTTCAAGGAAAAAGTTGAGATTAAGAACAAAGGCAAGAGCCTGATGTTTAAGCTGATTGACACTCCTGGAATTGCGACAAAGATAGACTATGAAGATTTCATGAAATTTGGCATGGGCAAGAAAGAAAGCCAAAAAAGAGCGAAAGAAGCAACACAAGGAGTTATTGAATCAATCAAGTGGCTTGAGGATGTGCAGGCAGTAGTTATTGTATTGGACGCGTCGCAGAATCCATACAGCCAGGTCAATTTAACAATCATAGGAAATCTTGTTGCAAGAGATATTCCAGTGCTGCTTGTTGGAAACAAGATAGACTTACGAAAAGCAGACCTTAAGAAAATGGAAGGTGCATTTCCAGAGTACGACATAATCGGAATTTCAGCAAAGACAGGACAGAACATGGAAGAGTTTTATGAATCTCTTTTCAAGCTGTCAAGGAAGGTATAAATGGCAAAAAGCAAAAACAAACTTACATTAAGATTCATGAGCTACAAAGATATTGCTAAATTGGGAAGCAATGAAAGAGTCAAGAAACTTCTTGACGTTATTATTGACAACAAGATAATAATCCTTCAGGGCACGCTGAGTTCAGTTGAGGAAGCAAGCCTGATACAAAGCACAATGGCTTTAATCGGCAGGATTAAGGGCTTCAAGGGTGTTGAGCTTGCGACAATAAATCCAGACAGTGATGCAGGATTTTTTGAGAGCATGAGGCTTGGAATTGCACGAGCATTAATTGGACAGAGAGATGCCCTCACTATAATTGGGCCTGCAACAATCGTCAAAGAGATAAAGAAAGACCCAAGCAAGATTGACCTGATGCTGAAACGATAACAACAAAGTTTATAATATTTCTTTTCTTTCTTCAAAGATGCCACATCGATGCGTGCACTGCGGACAGATTTATTCTGATGCTGACAAGGAAATAATAAATGGCTGCAAGTGCGGAAACAGGTTTTTCTTTTACATGAGCGAAGCCCAGCTTAACAATGCTGAAAGCAACAAGCTTATTGAACTGCCGCAGGCAGAAAAAGAAAAAGTTGAGAAAGAGATAAGGGAGATTATTGGAGTTAGTGAGGAACAGCCGGTTATACTTGATTTAGAGACTGTCAAGGTTATAAAACCTGGAAAGTTTGAGATAGACATCGTCAATCTTTTCAACAAGGACAGGCCTCTGATATACAAGCTTGAAGAAGGCAAATATATTATAGATTTAGCAACAAGTTTTGAAAAATGGAAAAAAGCAAAAGAGTGAAAGAAATTCTTGCCAAGCAGCTGGAGGTAATAAAGCCAAGCAAGCAGGAATCTGAGAAATTGAATGCAAAAGTAAAAGAATTCTTAGAAAAACTTAAGCAGAAACTTAAAGAGAATAAAATTAAAGCAGATATTTTCATCGGAGGAAGCTTTGCCAAGCAGACTGTTATCAGGAAGAAACATTATGATGTTGACATCTTCCTTAGTTTTGACAGGAAAATCAAAGAAGAATACTTGAATTCTCTTATGGAAAAGCTGAAAGACATCAAGGCATATGAATCAAGAGTTGTCAAAGGCTCGAGAAACTATCTGAATTTTGACAAGGAAAACCTTACATTTGAAGTAATTCCAGTAATCAAAATCAAATCGCCAAAAGAAGCGAGAAACATAACTGACTTGTCGTTGTTTCATGTCAAATATATTGCCAATTGCGTAAAGAAGAACAAAAAAGTGCTTGATGAGATAAGATTGTGCAAAACATTTGTCTATGCATCTGGGTGCTATGGCGCCGAGTCTTACATAAGAGGATTTTCAGGCTATGGAATTGAGTTGCTTGTATGTTATTACAAAAGCTTCATGAGATTCATTGAAGAGATTGCAAAGTCAAAACCTGGCGAGAAGATTGTGCTTGATCCTTCCAAGCACTGGAAAAACAAGAAAGAAATCATGCTTAATCTTAATGAGGCTAAGCTGGAATCTCCAATTGTCTTAGTAGATCCGACATTCAAGGAGAGGAATGCCCTGGCTGCACTTTCTCAGGCAACATTCGACAAATTCAAACAGTATTGCAAGGATTTTTTGAAAAATTCCAATGAGAAATTCTTCAAAGTCAAGGAGATAAACGAAGAAGGAATGAAAAGACTTGCTGAACGCAAGAAAGCAAAGTTTGTCAAGATACTTGCAAGAACCAGCAAACAGAAAGGCGATATTGCAGGAAGCAAGCTGCTTAAGTTCTACAACTTGTTTTTAAGAGAAACTGAAAAGACTATGGATATATATGCAAAAGAGTTTGAATACAGTGAGAAAGATTTTGCATACTTTTACCTTGTATTAAAGGAAAAGAAAGAAGTTCTGATAAAAGGACCTCCGGTTACGCTAAAAGTGGCTGTCAAAAAATTTAAAGAAAAATATAAAAAAATTTATGCCAAACAGGGCAGGATTTATGCAAGAATGTCCCAAACTTTGGACTTCAATGCATTCTTCCATGCGTTCCAAAAGATGTGTATCAAATTTATGAATGACATGAGTATTATCGAACTGGATTTAGTTAAGTGATTTACTTATTAACTTTGCCAAAGAATTTGAGAAAAAGTCAGAATTTATCCATATGCCCTTTGACTCTTCATCTATTTTTTCAGACAAAAGGAACATTACCTTGTCGTCTGCCATCAGGAATGATGCTGGAATTGTTGCCTGTTCGGCGTTTATGCTGAACTTCTGCTCAACCAGCTTTATATCTTTTTCATCGCCCTGCAAAATTATTCTTGCATTAATTTTCTTGCTCTTGAGCTTTGAGAATATTTCCTTGAATATCCTTGACTTCTCAGTTATTTCTGA
>JBGQNO010000003.1:0-73290 GCA_041501125.1 Candidatus Nanoarchaeia archaeon | reverse complement strand
CAATGTCGCTTGCTTTTTCCATGTCTGTTTCTCCAGCGCTTAATGCTTCATAAGCCTCAAGAATTTCCTGCTCCATCTCAGCAGGCATCTCTGCATTTACAATCATCTCTTGTATTTTTACAGAAACCTCATCAAGCTCAGCAGTATTTTCTATTTCAAGCTTGTTTAGCATTCCGTATATCTTTGATGCAAGATTTGTTTTTTCAAGAAAATATTTGTAAGCATCAGCAGTGATTGCAAATCCAGGAGGAACAGGCATTTTCAGGTTGTACATCTCGCCAAGATTAGCTGCCTTGCCGCCAACCTCCCTTACATCGCCTTTGCCAAGTTCAGAAAACCATTTTATGTATTTGTCTTTAAAATCCGAAACCCCTTTTGCAGCCATAACTAGTTTACTAATACTGGATTAATAAATATTTCTTATTGCCATACAATTGCTGCCCCTACCACCTCGCGAGGTAAAACCGTTTTAATTTTAACCAAGAAACCTCTTATTTCTTCTGCTCAATAGAAATCAGGCAGTGGCATGGAAGCTTTGATTTTATCTGTGATAATGCAACTATTGCAGTTCTCATTGACTTGTCATTTGAGACAGCCGCAAGAAAAATCGGTTGTTTGTTTTTTACAAAAGCGCTTCTGCCGATAGTTATTCCAAATGAGTGTGCCATTCCGATTGCCATTCTGTCTGCACCTGCACCAGCTGCAACTCTATGCTCTCTTACAATATGATGCGGATAAACTTTCAGTTCCAGGAAATACTGTCCCGGACAGCTCTCTTCAAGAACTTTATGAACATACTGTCTTGATGCTTCCAGAGCAAGGTCTCTTATCTGGAGAGCTTCACCAGCAGATAATGTAACAAGATACTTGAACTTGCCAGCGTTAAATCCTTTAATGTCTCCCATCCTAAGCTTGACTATTTTCTGTGGTGGAATTGCCTTTATGTAATTCTTTCTCTTAACTGCACTTTTCCTTGTATAAGGTCGCGCATATTTCTTTGTATATGCTGATGCTCGTCTCAATCCCATATTACTTTACCTCTATCTCAGTTCCGAGCGACTGGCCAGGCAGGCCTTTTTCGAATATTGCCCTTACCAGCCCACGATTGCCGTGCGCACTTGAGATTTTTCCTTTAATTAACTTGCCTGAAGATGATTTCCATTCAGCTAATTTGCCGACAAACTTTGAAGCTTCCTGCCTGTTTTTTGCTCCTACATCTAATATAAAGTGCTTCTCAGTTACAGTTTTCCTTCCTCTTCGGAATTGGATGACTTTAGCCTTCATGATATGCCTATAAAAAATAGGTTTTTAAAGTTTTGTAGAACACTGCAAACTTTACAAGCAGGATTACAAAGATAGCGAGAAATCACCGAAATGCTTTTTCAAAGCTTCAGAAATTTTCATAAATACTAAATTTCTGAGAGCTGTTGAAATAAGGACTTACAAAATAATCTCGAAGCTGTCGAAGTGCTTTTTCAAAGCTTCAGAAATGTTCTTAAAATACGGCATTTTTGACAGCTGTTGAAATAAGGACTTACAAAACAAACTCAAACTCGCCAAAGTGCTTTTTCAAAGCTTCAGAAATGTTCTTAAAATACGGCATTTTTGACAGCTGTTGAAATAAGGACTTACAAAACAAACTCAAACTCGCCAAAGTGCTTTTTCAAAGCTTCAAAAATCTTGCCAGAGATTGTTATTTCCTGTTTCACACTTTCCAATAAAGCATCGTCAAGCTCTTTTCTTGAAGATTCTGCAAATCCAGATTCAGTTATCTTCATTATTGTTTCTTTGTCTACCAAAAACGCTCCGCCTTTGACCAGTATCAAATCATAAACCTTTTCCTTTACTTTTACATGGAATCTGTTCTTATCCATCTGCATAAGCTCGCATCTCTGGTTATATTCAATTAAATGATTGATAAGCAGTGTGGCATTTTTTCTTACATCTTCCACTTCATGCCTGGACATCTTGCCTTCCTTGAATTTCTTTCTTGAATCAAAAACATCTTTCAATATCCTAAGATAAAATTCAGGAAGTTTTCCTTTTTCAATCATCTCCTTTTCAAAGTCCTTAGTCAAGCTAGCCTCTGGCTTCTTTCCAAAAATTCCAGCCAGCAGGTTAATTATGTCATTGTAATGCTGCTCGATAGTTTTCTCACTGTCCCTCTTTTCAATCTGCTCCTTCAATTCCTTCAGTCTTTTGATGTAATCATTAAACTCGCCAAGCAATTCGTCAATCTTGACGCCGGGCACATCTTTAATTTTCTCATGCTCATAGTCCTTGTAAAGCTTGACAATCTTTTCAAGAATTATAATGTATTTCTTTTCAAGCATTTTCTCTTTCTCAAGGAAAACCTTTGACATTTCAGCAACTGTCTCCTTTGGTGTGGGTGGAGCGAGTCCGTAAAGCATCAAAAGAGCCTGGCTTGGTGTAATAGCTCCCCAGTAAATATCAATCGCAGCATCCATCAATCGTCTTTTTACAGTCTCAGCTGTCTTGTCAGCCATTGACATAAACATTTCAATTGCCTCTGGACTTGGTTTCAATTTGCCCATTTTCAGCAAAGCTTTCCATGGCATGAATGTATGCCTGTCATAGAACGGAACACCGTCTCTGATGAACGTGAATATAACCGGGTTTGCATCCTTGACTGATTCCCAGAATTCTGTCAGGATATAAATCTGCGGGCTTAATTTATTCTTCACTCCAGCAAGCTCGCCAGCTTCCATAACATAACTGTAAATAATATTTCTCAGTTTCTCTTTCAATTCCAAACGATGCATTCTCTTTACATCAGTATCATCAATTACAATGAAAATATCAACATCGCTTGTCTTGGTTGCCTGTCCTCTTACTAACGAGCCTGCAATAACATAACTTACAACATACCTCTCAAACTTTTGCAATACAAGGGACTTATGTATTTCAGCCACGCGCAAAGCACCTAAAATTCCCTTGTCAAAAACTGGAAATGCCATTGCCACAGCACTAAGATACTCGTACTTGCCATCAAGCCCGTAACTCCACAAGTCAACTGGTGTCTTGAGATGAATCCAGATGCTTGGGTCAACATCCTTGGCAATTTTAATTACTTCAACCTTAATCTTTGCAAAATTCTTGAACTGTTCCTCAGGCATCACTACAACAACATGGATAAGTTTCTTTCGTTCTTTTTCATTAGGAATAGTTTCTGGAATATTGTCCTCTTCTTCCCACTTTGGAACAGACTGCGGCGGCAAAATACCTATGCCCAGAGTATAACTGTGCTTCTCAAGCAGCTTATTCTTTAATTTCTCAAGTTTTTCCTTGGTTTTCTCAACTTCTTTCTTCATCTCCTGTTCAGAAAACTTCTTCTCCTGATACTTAATTTCAGGACCTTCCCTAATTTCTTTTTCAATGTTTTCACTCGTCATATACAAAAAGACAAAAATATTCTATATAAATCTTTGTAACTTGCCAATAGCAAGCTTTAAAAATATCTTTTTTCTCATAGGTTTACTTTTTATCAAAATGTTCTACTTAATAGAAGCCGAAGATTATGTAAGAGTTGAGCCAAAATTGTTCGGGCTCGAAACAATAGATGCTGTTAAACAGCAGCTTAAAGAGACATACGCTCAGCATGTGGACAAGGAGTTTGGCGCTGTAGTCAATGTAATTGATGTCATGGAAGTTGGAGAAGGAATCATAATTGCAGGAGATGGCGCAGCCTATTACAAATCCCAGTTCAAGCTTCTTACATGGAAGCCCGAGTTGCAAGAGCTTTGTTTGGGTGAAATCAGCGAGATCACAAATTTCGGAGCTTTCATGAACCTTGGCATTCTTAATGGAATGATTCACATAAGCCAGACAATGGAGGATTTTGTCTCATTCAGCAAGTCAGGCACGCTGCTTGGCAAGTCAGGCAAGAAAAGCCTTAAGAAAGGCGATCAATGCTTAGCAAGAATAATTGCAATCTCATACAAGGAAAACGAGCCAAAAATTGGGCTTACAATGAGGCAGCCCGGACTTGGCAAACTTGAGTGGATAGAGGAGGACAAGAAAAGGGCAAAGCTCGCTGCAAAGCTAGCGACAAAGAGCGAAGAAAAGCAAGTAAAAGGAAAAGGAAAGAAAAAATAAAATGAACAAAAAAACATGCAAGCAATGCAAATTCATCTATGAAGGAAGCAAGTGTCCAAATTGCGGCAGCCAGGAATACTTTGAAAGTTACAAAGGCAGAGTTATAATATTGAATCCCGAACAATCAGAAATCGCAAAGAATCTCAGTATCAAAAATAAAGGAAGCTATGCAATAAGAACTTAAAATGACACTCAAGATATTAGCAACAAAAGAAAATCCGTTATTGAGGCGAAAAGAGATTTCAGCAACTATATCTGCGATGAAATCTCCAAGCAATGAAGAAATCAAGGAAAAACTTGCCGAGCAATCAAAAGCAGACAAGGAATTGATAGTTGTCAAGAACATAAAAGGCAGTTTTGGTTCAGATAATTTCTCAATCAGAGCTTTTGTCTACCAGACAAAGAAAGACATGGACGAAACAGAGCAAAAGCCAAAAATCAAGACACTTCCGGGACAAACTCCTGCTGCACCAGCAAAGAAGTAGTTCTTCTATCAACATATTTAAAAAACCGACTTCTGTCATCTTTTCATGGAAAAGGAAAATATCGAGAATCTTGAAAGCATGAATATTGGCATGGTCGGACATGTCGAGCACGGCAAAACAACTCTGTTGTACAAGCTTACTGGCAAGCTCACAATAACCCATTCAGAGGAATTGAAAAGAGGAATGACAATCAAGCTTGGCTATGCTGACTTTATCCTGAGAGAGAAAGACGGCAGATTCAATACCAAAGAAGGCACGCCATTAAGATACGTTAGTTTTGTTGATGTTCCAGGACACGAGATGCTGATGGCAACAATGCTGTCAGGCGCTGCATTGATTGATGCTGCGATACTTGTCATTGCAGCTAATGAAGGAATAAAGCCGCAAACACGCGAGCACCTTGTTGCTCTGCAGGCAAGAAACATAAAGCAGATTATAATTGTCCAGAACAAGATAGACTTAGTAACAAAAGAGCAAGCACTAAAAAATTATCAGGCAATAAAAGAATTTGTGAAAGGAACAATCGCAGAAAATGCTCCGATAATTCCGTGCTCTGCGCAGCAGGAAATTAATATTGACAAAATCATTGAAGCAATTTATAATTTGAAAGTTCCTCAAAGAGATACCGAGAGTCAGCCATTATTTGTCATTGCAAGAAGCTTTGACATAAACAGGCCAGGAACTAAGATTGAAAATCTTAAGGGCGGTGTTCTTGGAGGAGCATTAAAAAGAGGAAGGTTGAAAATTGGTGACGAAATCGAGATAAAGCCCGGACTTGTGCTGAAAAAGGAAAACCAGACTGTTTACAAGTCAGTCAGGACAAAAATTGTTTCATTGCACAAAGGCACATTTCCTGTTCAAGCAGCCAGCCCTGGAGGTTCAATAGCAATTGAGACCGAGTTGGATTCTATACTGACAAAAGCAGATAACCTGTCGGGTTGCGTGGCAGGCATTTCTGGAACTGTGCCAGAAATCACAAATAAAATAAAAGTAAGGTTCAAGCTTTTTGATAAGCTCTTTGGAGCAAAAGAAGACATAAAGGTTGAAAACATAAAATCAGCCGAGTTCCTTTTGTTAAGCATTAACACGTCGATAACAGTAGGACTTGTCACAAAAGTTGCAGGAAACACCGCAGAGTTTAACCTGAAAATTCCAGTCGTGCCTTTCAAGCAAGATACTCTAGGTATTGGCAGGAATATCAATGGCCACTGGCGATTAATCGGCTGGGGCGAGTTAGTGTAAGAGAATAGAAATGACAAAAGAAATGTGTCCAACAATTAGATTAAATTCAAAAAGTTTATATGCCTTATACCTTTTTTCCTTTTAATAAAACAATTATTCAAAAAATGGTGGGTTGTTCTTATTGTTATTATGGCATTGGCATTAATAATTTTATTATTTGCTCCAATTAAAAATTGTGGTCAATCAGTTTATATAAAAAATGGTTCTCTAGCAACTTCTAGCATAAGATACATAAGTTATTTCAAATATTTAGTAGGACATGGTTGTCCTGTTTAACAATAATTTTATTTCTCATTAAAATAAAGAACCATTGTTCCTTCTGTCTTGACTTTTTTCTGGCAGACTTTTCTTATGCCCTCAATGTCTTTCTTCCTGACTTTATCAATGAACATGCCATCCTCAAGCACATGATTCAACCCGTCAGAATATACAGCAACTGTATTTCCAGGTTTAATCTCCCATTGTCCTGTCTTGACATAATGCATTGCTACACTTTCGCCTGTCAAAGCACCATATGCAAGTTCATTCGCAATATTATTCCTGCAGTCCCTTCTTACAAAACGCCTGCCTTCTGGCGTTCTGAAACTTATCCCGTTTTCTTTCAGGAAGTCATTAAGTTCTTTTGAAGGTCCTTTATCAATTGTTTTATTTTTATCGATTAATTCTCCGTCCTTGTCATACATGCATATTCCACAATCTGCAATATAACCCCAGCTTAAAATTCCATTTTGGATAGAAGCGAGTGCAGCCACGCATCCGTAAAAATCATTTTCAAGATAATCTGGATTTGGATTATCCATTCTGTTTCTGAGTTTAGTAGCCCTGTTGCCAATTTCAAAAGCTTGCAGAATATCACTGGGATGGAATATCAAAGTGTCAATTGCAACATCGCAAAAAATATCAGCTATTTCTTTTGCAGGACTTGGATTTGGATAATTTTTGAAAAATTTATGCCACGCCCAAAGATTTAGTTTAGAGTCAGGTAAAATTGGCATGTTCTTTGGATCCCTTGTTATGCCGTCAGCTACAGCAATCAGCCCATCAGGCTCACAAAAAAGATAGCTGTCTTCATTTGGCTTCAAATTCAGCCAGTTTTTTACAGTAAATCCTGTTATCATGCAATTTCAACATTCAAGGTGTTTAAAAAGCTTTCTTATTAACTATCTGTAAGTGGTTACAAATACTTTATATTCTCCGAAAAACATTTAGTTTAAATTAAAAGGAGGCGAACAAAATGATGTCTCAGATACCAATAGACTTCAACAAAGACCCAAAAGACGTTGAAAAGCAAATCTGCCGTGTTGGCATAATTGCAGAGCTTGATGCCACAAGTTTGTATGAGCAGCTTGCAGCAATCACAAAGAGCAGCAGGATAAAGAACATGCTGCTGGACATAGCAAAAGAAGAGAAAACACACATGGGTGAATTCCAGGCTTTGTTGCTTGAAATTGACAAGCAGCAGGAAAAAGAGCTTGGCGAAGGCAAGAAAGAAGTCCAAGAAAAGGCTTAAAAATCAGTTTTCATTGAATAAGAAATGAGTATCCTAAGTGCAATCCTGGCTCCAAGTTTTCTTGTAAATAATATTTATTTTATATCTTTAGTTTTGGGTGTGATGATTCTTGTTATACTTGAAGAAAAAACCAACCATCATATTGTCTTTCCGCTTACTGATTTTATCAGAAACAAAACAGCAGAAAAAATAGGTGAGACAAAAACAGGCAGGAAAATACCAAGAATGCGGACATGGATTGCAGAATGGATTGCGACGCTTATTTTCATATTGTATTTCTATTTCGGTGCAGTGATAATCACAAACTATATCATCGCTCCAATCCTGTACAAATTAAGGGCATACCTTCTGGTTGTAGTTGTAGTGATTTTCTTGGTAACCAACCACTTTATACACAGTCACCGCTGGAGAAAAAAGTTCTTTGGTGTCGGCGTGGAGAAAGGTTGATTGTTATATTAACTTGAAAGTGGTAAAATTTATATAGTGCATCTCCAATGCTGATGCATGACAAAAGAAGCATCTGAAAATCCGGAGAGTGCATCTGACAACAAGGCAAGAGAAGACTTAATTCGGGAACTTTCAGAAGGCTTAACTGGAATTATCGAGGCAGATGTCTCAACATCTGCATGTAAACATTTCTGCAACCTTTGTGGTAAGCCAATAAATGGAAAAATGTGGCTGTTGGAATACAAAGAAGATACAGCATCAGATGATGAGTGTGAATCTACAGTTTACTATTATCTTGATAATTCCTGCTATAAGGATATTAAAGATGTAATAAACTCGGGGTTGTGCAAAAGAAAATTTGAATTGAATTGATTACTCCGCCTCTTCCACCTTAACTAAATCAACGACTTTGTCTTCTGGATGAAGCTTCACTATTCTCACACCCTGTGTTACTCGTCCCATTACCCTCATCTCCTTGACCGGAGTTCTGATAACCATCCCCTTGGCAGTTGTTACTATGATGCTGTCTGTGTCGCTGACAGAAACAGTTGTTATAACTGTACCTGTCTTGTCGCTGACTTTCAAATTAATAACACCCTTGCCAGCCCTGCCAGTTATCCTATAATCTCCAATTGCACTTCTCTTTCCATAACCCTTCTCAGTTATAGTCAGGATAGTTGTATTATCTTTCTGCAAAGGCAAGACTTCCAAGCTTACAACTTTGTCATCCTTATCCATTTTAATTCCAGTAACACCGTAGCTTGCCCTGCCCATTGGCCTTATCTCGCTTCCGTCAAATCTTATTGCCTGTCCTTTCTTTGTCACAAGCAACATTTCCTGCTTGTCCATAATCGGCTTGACATCAACAACAATATCACTTCCATCAGCAGGCAGATTAATTGCGCGTATTCCGTTACTTCTTGGATTGCTTAACACTGAAAGATTCATTTTCTTCACAATGCCGTTTGCAGTAACCATAATGATTGAGTCCTTGAATTCTGAAACAGGTAGAACACTCATTACTCTCTCATCTTTGATGTTCAGCAGATTAATGAGAGCTTTTCCTTTTGCATATCTTTCTGCTTCTGGAACCTCGTATGTTTTAAGCCAGTAACATTTTCCCTTGTCAGTAAAGAACAATAAATAATTATGAGTAGAGCATACAATCAATTGCCTCACAAAATCGCCTGTTGACAAGTCCGAGCCAATAACTCCTTTTCCTCCGCGTTTCTGTTCCTTATATGTTTTAAGATCCATTCTCTTTGCATATCCTTTCTCAGTGATTGTGACAACAACTTCTTTCTTTTGGACAAGCTCTGCCTCTGTAATCTCCTTGACTTGCCTTGCCATAACCTGGGTTTTCCTGTTGTCTCCGTATTTTCTCTTCAATTCAAAAATGTCCTTTTTAATAACATCAAGTATCTCTTTGTCGCTCGAAAGAATCTGCTTCAGTTCTTTAATTTCAACCTTCAGGTCTGACTCTTCCTTCTTCAACTTATCCTGCTCCAGGTGAGTTAATGCAGAAAGCCTTGTTTCAAGTATTGCTTCAGCCTGCCTCAAGGAAAGCGAGTATTTCTTCATCAACTTTTCCTTGGCATCAGTTGTATGTTCAGCTCTCTTGATAAGTTCAACAACAGCATCAATGTCCTTCAATGCAGTAATCAATCCAATAACAATCTCAAGCCTGTCTTCTGCTTTTTTCAGCTCAAATCCAGTTCTCCTTGTTATGATTATCTTTCTGTAAGAAACATAATTCTCAATCAACTGTTTCAGATTCAAAATTTGCGGCTTGTTTTTCACAAGAGCCAGAGTATTAATGTCAAAGTTTTCCTGCAGTCTTGTGAATTTATACAAGCGGTTAATAGTAAACTTGGAATCCGCGCCTCTTCTCAGTTCAATTACAATCCTAACTCTTCCCTTTGAACTTTCATCTTTTATGTCAGAAACTTCTGGAAGTTTCTTTTCCTGGACAAGTCTGGCAATCTGTGTGACTAAATCTGCCTTATTGACCATGTATGGAATTTCAGTAATTATTATGCTTTCTTTTCCTCTTGCTTCCTCAATAGCCAGCTTGCCACGCATTGTCACGCGGCCATTTCCAGTCCTGTAAATCTCTTTTATGTCTCCAGAAATAGTTCCACCTGTTGGAAAGTCAGGACCTGTAACAATATCACTTAACTTGTCTATTTCGATGCTTGGATTATTAATGTAAGCAACTATTGCATCACAAACTTCAGTAAGATTATGTGGCGGAATATTTGTCGCCATGCCAACTGCTATTCCACTTGCCCCATTAATCAGCAGGTTCGGCAATTTAGAAGGCAGAGTCGCTGGCTCTTTCATGCTATTATCAAAATTAGGCATAAATTCGACAGTATCCTTGTCAATATCTCCCAGTATCTCTGTAGAGATTCCAGAAAGTCTTGCTTCAGTGTACCTCATTGCAGCTGGAGGATCTCCATCAAGTGAATTGTGCACAAAAATTCCAGATGCAAGAGCAAAATTATGTGTCTTGTCTATTGTCAAATCGTAGACATCAGCAGATTCATTCAAAAATTCTGTTCTGACTACTTTATGATTTTGATTCATTGCGCATAATAAAAGATTGTTATCATTATCATAATACTTCTTAAGCCCCAAATTCCATTTTGTAAAACTTTTTGTTCCAAATACTTCTTTTCTTGCTTTTTCGTAGTTCTCTTTGTTTAAAGGCAAATTATTTTGTTTAAGATAATTGCAAATATTCAAAAATTTTATTTTTCCTGTTAGATTATGCTCTCTTCTTTTATTTGAAGCAACAATTTTTTCATGATAAAGTTGCTTGTATTCTAGAATTTTCCACAATCTTTTCATTGTTATTGAAGCTGTCTTTCTTATTTCTTCAATAACTTTTGGATGTTCTTTTAAGTATTTTTTATTAACTTCACTTAAAGTTACTTTCATCTGTGTTCTGTAATCTTCCTTTTTCCAGTTTTGGAAATTTCTTTCACTTAATCTTTCTGAATAATCTTTTCTATTTTGTTTATTATCCCAGAATCTCTCTCTTCCTTCTGCTAATTTCTCTCTGTATTCAGAATCAGTTTTATGCCTCTTAGAAGTAAAATCATAATGGGTTTTCCAGTGTTCTTTCCAAGGCATTCTTCTTATGTTATCAGGATTGTTGTTAAGTTTATTAAAGTCAGTATGATGTCTTACTCGTCCTGCATTTCTTTGGTAGATTCCATTTTCTAAATTCCATTTATCAGAAAGCGTATGCACAAAACTCCATGAGTTTGAGTTTGATTGGAAAATCATGCTATATCCGACTGCATTTTTATCGTCTTCTTTTGTGGAAAGTCTGAAATAAGCAGGCATTAAAGAATCCCCTGAAATCAAATCCTTCGCTTCTTTGTAATTTCCCTGTTTAAGCATAAATTTGTGGTTTAAAGTGCATTTAATTTCCTCTCCATTGTCTAAGATAACTTTCATAATTTCTGCATTTTCCTTTGTCTTTCTTGGATTTTTTATTTCAGCTATTTTAAACTCGTTATTTTCATCAATTGTGAATGTAAAGTTTCTTTTTCCTTGTTTATGCTCTTCTATTAACTCTGCAAATGATAAATTTCTTCCATCTGCAAGTTTCACCTTTGTATCTGCTGTAAAACATCCAAAGTTTCCCTGGCCATCAACAAGCATGTATCTCATTGAGAAGTCCTGTGCCATCCTTACCATTGCGTCATAGACAGCCATATCTCCGTGAGGATGGAACTTGCCCAGAACATCTCCAACGATTCTTGCAGACTTCTTTGTCAGCTTGTTAGGTTGCAAACCCATTTCTGACATTGAGTATAATATTCTTCTCTGGACAGGTTTCAAGCCATCTTCAACAGAAGGAATTGCCCTGGAAACAATGACTGACATTGCATAGTCAATGTAAGCTTTCTCCATTTCCTCACAAATTTCTGCGCGAACAATATGCTTGCCTGAATTTTCAATTACGTCTTTCTCTGCTTCTTTCATTTTTTCTTTTTCAACAGAGTTCTCTATTTCTTTGTCTTTATTTTCTTCAGCCATTTTGTTTTACTTCTTCTTGAGCTTGAATTTGCATTTGTCGCAGATGAATTCTTCAGCGCCTTCATTTGTCCTTAGCACAAGTTTATCATGGCATTTTGGACAGTACTTCTCAGTTATCTTATCTGCTCCCCAATCTGCAACTTTTGTTTTTGTTTTCTTTTCCATTTTAAAGTTTTCCTTCCCATTCTAACTTGAATTGTTTTAAAAATTTCTCAACAAAAGCATATCTCTTCTTTGCAATTTTTTTTGCTTTTTCTGTCTTGAATGTTTCTGGAGTTAATTTTAATATTTTTAAATAAAATGCATGAATGGTGGATTCAGCTTCATATCCTGGATGAGCTTTGCCAAAAGGTTTTGTCGGGTCATAAATCGGCATGTTCATCTTTCCGCCAGTTGAAAACATCCTTGCTATTGTTATTGCTCCCAATGCATCTAGCCTGTCAGCATCTTGCAATATTTCTGCCTCTTTTGTTTCAGCTTTTATCTCCTTGCGATGCCTGTGCACTTTTATTGCATAACAAACTTTCTCTATTTTTTCTCTTGGAAAATTAGTTTTTTCAAGTATTCTCTTTGCCATTTCTGCACCATGCTCTGCATGGCACTGAACCTCTTTGCAATCTTCCTTCATTCTTGCGATATCATGCAATAATGCAGCAGCCTTCAAAATATCCATGTCAACAACTTGGCCTTTGGCAAGTTTGAGTGATAAATTATAAACTCTTTGGGTATGGTCAAAAGCGTGGCTTCCGCCTTGTTCATAGTTTGGCTGTATCTTCTCTTTCAATTCACTAAAAAAATTGTCATTCATTTTATATGTCTAAGAATGCCTCGTGGGCATGCTCGATTATGAACTTCTTTCTTGGCGCGACTTCCTCGCCCATAAGTATTGAAAATATAGTGTCAGCCTCAACAGCGTCTTCTATTGCAACTCGCTTCATAATTCTTGTTCTTGGATTCATTGTAGTGTCCCATAACTGCTGTGGATTCATTTCTCCAAGACCTTTGAACCTTTGAACATCAGAATTCTCGCCAACTTTCTTCAAAATAATCTTGAGTTCTTCATCAGAGTAAACATAGAAGTCTTCCTTTTTCCTCACTCTGTAAAGCGGCGAAACCGCAACATAGACATTTCCATTCTCAATAAGCTTTGGCATATATCTGTAGAAAAATGTCAAAAGCAGGGTCTTGATGTGCTGGCCGTCAACATCTGCATCTGTCATTATCACAATTCTTCCATACCTTAGCTTCTCAATGTCAAAGCTTTCAGTTACACCTGTTCCAATCGCAGTTATCAAATTGGAAATCTCTTCACTCGACAAAACTTTTGTAGGATTTGCCTTTTCAACATTCATGATTTTTCCCTTCAATGGCAGTATTGCCTGATACTCTTTGTTTCTCGCTTGTTTTGCACTTCCGCCTGCTGACTCGCCTTCAACTATAAACAATTCGGTATCCTCAGTTTTGTTGCTTGAACAATCTGCTAACTTGCCAGGCAATCCTCCAACACCAAAAGCTGATTTTCTTCTGACAAGCTCCTTTGCTTTCTTTGCAGCAAGTCTTGCTTTCGCAGCTTCTGTTATTTTCTGCACAATTCTCCTTGCAATCGGAGGATTTTCTTCAAAGAATTCCGCCAGCGAGCTGGTAACAACAGAATCAACATATCCTTTGACTTCAGAATTTCCAAGCTTTGTCTTTGTCTGTCCTTCAAACTGCGGCTCAGGAATTCTTATGCTTACAATCGCAGTCAGTCCTTCTCTCGTGTCATCACCTGTCAAAGGCTCGTCCTTCTCTTTAAGGATGCCTTGTTTCTTTGCATAATCATTAATAACCCGTGTCAAAGCAGTCTTGAAACCAACTATGTGAGTTCCTCCTTCCACAGTATTGATAGTATTCACAAATCCGTATATGTTCTCCTGATAGCTGTTATTATACTGGATAGCAACATCAACTATTGTATGGTCTGCAGTTTTCTTGAAATAGACAGGCTTGTGCAGAGCCTCTTTAGTTCTGTTAAGCCACTTGACAAATTCAATCAGTCCACCTGTATATGAAAATGTCTCTTTCTTGTCTTTCTTCTCATCAATCAGTTCTATGCTGAGTCCTGGATTCAGGAATGCTATCTCTCTTAATCTGGTCGATATCGTCAAAAAGTCAAATTCAGTTGTAGAGAAAATTTTGGTATCCGGCCAGAATGTAATCTTTGTGCCTGTTGTTTCTGTGTTTCCAATAGCTTTTATCTTTGTCACAGGATTTCCAATCTCATATTCCTGCTGCCATACTTTTCCATCTCTTTCAATTTCAGCAATCAATTTCTTGGAAAGTGCAGCAACAACGCTCAATCCTACTCCGTGTAATCCTCCAGATACAGCATATGCCTTGTGTTCAAACTTGCCTCCTGCATGAAGTTTTGTTATTACAATCTCCAGGGCAGGCTTTTTGTAAACAGGATGCATTTCTACAGGAATACCCCTGCCATTGTCCTCAACAGAAACAGCGCCATCCTTCCTTATTATGACAGTAACTTTCGTGCAGTAGCCAGCCATAGCTTCATCTACAGAATTATCAACAACTTCATATACAAGATGGTGCAGGCCTTCCTTGCCAGTGCTGCCTATGTACATCGCGGGCCTTTTCCTGACGCCTTCAAGCCCTTCCAAAATCTTGATTTCTTCAGCAGAATACTTTTTCTTGTCCTCAGCCATAATTTTATCCTTTGTTTTGTCTCCTTTACTAATCAAAAAGGGAAAGGGTATTTAAAAAGCTTTCCCACGTTTTATCGTCGATAAAACGTATTTTAGCGTGTTTTTTGAAGGATTTTAAGTCAGTAAAACTTGCAATAGAATTATATGATTTTTGCGGGATTTGCCCACTTTTTCTTCTTTCGTCCTCGTTCAGAATTCTTCCTGCATTTGCTTGAACAGAAGTATCTTAGCTTTCCAGAAATGCTTTCAACTACAGTAGTTCCCATAGGAAATTCGTAGTTTTGTCCGCAGTATGTGCATTTAGGCATGTTAAGTTTTAAGTGAACGCTCCTTTTGTGACTTTACTCTTTATCTTTCTTGCTTCAATCTCGGTTTCTCTCATCATTAAAATATCACCTGGTTTGATAGTGCCCTTTACATTCCTTCTCATTGTTTTATCCTTATCGCGGCCTTCAAGCAACCTTGCCCTTACTTGTGTAATTTCTCCCCTGAATCCAGTCCTGCCGATAATTTCCTCAACAACTGCTGGAATAGGCTGTCTTACTCCTTTTTCAGAAATCTTAATATTAGACTCGGTCTTTCCTTCTTTAACCTGCTGCTTTTTGCTGCCCATGTTTACTCCTTAGGCAGTTTTGCTTCACCTGGATCTGTAATAGCTACTGCAGAACAAGAAACAGCAATGCCGACCGCAATTCCTAATTTCTGCCTGCTGTCGACTGCTCCGCAAGGTATTTTTTTCTCCTTGCATAGAATAGGCACGTGCTGGATTATCTCCTTTGGATTTGTATCAGAAGCATAAACAACAAATTTGGCATCCCCTCTCTCGATAGATTTTGTAACTTCGTTTATTCCTTTTTCTACTTTTCCGGTTTTTCTTGCTTTTTCGACTACTTCGTATAGAGAAGACATTGTATCCTCCTATCATTGGATATCTAAACCTTGAAAATTTCGTTTATAAAGTTTGTGGTATTACTTATCAAACTTGCTGTCAAGCTCTTTCTCAGAAACCAGTCTCTCAATGCCTGTTTTCATGTCTCTTAGCTTGACTTTCTTCTTCTTGACTTCTTCACTGCCTAAGAAAATAACATATCTGATTGAATAAGAATTGGCAAATTCAAGCGCTTTTGTCGGCTTTCCATACATCACAACAACCTCTTTTCCTTTTTGCCTCAAATTTTCAGCGAGGTTTATAGCTTTTTTATCCTCGGCAATCGATATAATCACAATCCTTTCTTCCTTAACTGCAAGTTTTGCAAGTGAAGAAATTCTTTCCAATCCAAAACTTATTCCAGTTGCTTGGTTTCCATTTACAAGGTAGCTTCCGCCAGCGCATATGGTTTCTTTAATCTCTTTTGTTTTTATTTCAAAAATTGTTCCATTGTAATAAGAAAGTCCTCTTGATAATGAAGCTTGAAATTTAACTTCAACACCATAGTTCTTGCAGCATTTTTTCAGTTCCAGAATTTCAGAATATGCCTTATATTTTTTAAAATAACTTTCTGGTTTTTTGAAAATATCAAGAATCTTTCCAGCATTATACTTTTTCAGGTTTTCTTTGACAACTTGCTCTGGCAGCTTGTCAAGTTTGTCAATCTCTCTTATGACTTCTGCCCTCTCCTTAACATTTTCTTTTTCAAGAATTTCATTCAACAGCTTGCGGTTGTTAACATAAATCTCAGCCTTGATTCCAAGTTGTTTTAATATCTTGCCTGCCATTGCAAGAACTTCTGCTTCATCCTTTATACTTGCACCAACAATATCAGCATCGCATTGTGTAAACTGCCTGAACCTGTTTCCAGTTGAAGGCTCATCCCGGAAAACTTCTCCAATCTCATACCGTTTGTAAGGAAGTTTTTTATTCTGCGAGATTCTTTTTAATTGAAAGGTAAATTCATATCTCAATGCAAGTTTTCTTTTACCTCTGTCCTCAAGCTTAAAAACATCAGAGATTGCTTCATCACCAGCACCCTGACTTTTGACAAACTCCTCATATTCAATAACAGGTGTCTCAGATGGCTCAAAGCCGTAACTCTTGAAGATTCCAACTAAAACACTTTTAATTTTCTCTCTTTTCAAGGCCTCCTGGCCTGTAAAATCCTTGAATCCTTTGACACTTTCCATTATTTCACCTCAATTAAATAAGCGGAAGGAGGGAATCGGACCCTCTTCGCCCGGGCCACAGCCGAGCGTACTACCAATGTACTACATCCGCCATATCTATATTTATAATTACCGAATTTAGGTATAAAAACATTGTCAGAACTTAGAAAGCTGCAGCTGCAATTATCTCTTCGCGAGATGAACTAACCTCCAAAGGTTTTGAGCTGTCATGTTAAAGCGAGAAATTCGCGGTTTAAAAGCCTATCGCCATTTATACTCTGGTGCGTTAAGTGTCCATAAATAATCCTTATTTTTTATTATGGTACCATAAAACTTAAAAACAATCAGTACCTTAAAGATTTATGAAAATCCTAAAAGTTTTTTCAAAAAAAGTTGGAGACACAAAATATGATAAGTATGTTCTTAATCTACCTAAAAAAGTAGTAGAGGATTCTAATCTTTTAGGCAAGGATTTGAAAGCTAAAATTGAAAAAGAAAAGATTGTTATTGAGAAAGATTTAAAAGAAACAAAAGACTAGCATTAAAAACATAAGACATTGAGGTACTAACATACTTGGAATGTACGCTTTCCCTCGGTGTGTCCCCTTATGTGTCACGTCTGACTATAATTTATAAATCCTCTGTCTTTTCTTCAGTTGTAAGTTCTTCGTCATCAAATAAATGCTTTCCTGCTTCTATAAATTCTTTAAATTTTCCCTCATACAATTTCTGAAGTTCGTTGGCATTTTTTGCTTCTACCTGCTTATTTAATCCGTTCCCCCTAATACTCAAAATTATAACTCC
This sequence comes from Candidatus Nanoarchaeia archaeon, assembly GCA_041501125.1. Lineage (GTDB taxonomy): Archaea > Nanobdellota > Nanobdellia > Pacearchaeales > GW2011-AR1 > JBGQNO01. The sequence goes on along the minus strand of JBGQNO010000003.1, from coordinate 55,831 downwards.
TACTTTCTGTTCATTATCTTGTTCAGGTTTAACCGAGAAACTTTTCTCAATTTTTGACCTTGACTGAACTGTCTTTTTTTCAATTCTGTTTGTTCCAGTTACTCCTGTATGCGTCTTCTTTCTAAGTTCATCTGAAATTGGAATACCATACTTTTCACATAAATGTAAGAATAATAATGAGGAGTTCTTTGCTGGAGCAGTACCATAGTTATAAGCATGGATAAAGAAGTTAATTAAGTCCTCTCTCCTAGCCTGTTGTAAATTTACTCCCTCAAATATATCCTTATATGCTTTTTTAATAAGTTCAGCAATATATTTATCCCTTTCTGCTCCAATTAATCTAAGTTTATTTGCAACTTCGTCTTTTACATTATTTTCAGAGTCAATTATACCCAAGTATTTTAAGAAATTGACTACGTTTGAGGCATTGGGTGCTGTGGCTATTTCATTCTCGGCTACAAATTTGGAGTCTATCTTTTTTGGACTAACTCTTCTAAAAATATCTAAGATTGCGTCTGCCTGTCCTGTACTCGGATATGGGGGTCTCGATAATATCTTGTCTGCCATAGTAATTTGATGGGAAACCTTGCTTTTAAATCTTTTGGTTCTTAAAAAAATGAAGATATATTAAAATGAGTTAAAATCTGTATTGAATAATCTCATTATATTCATTCTTCATTTTTATGTATGTAGAAAGACTTAAATAGTGGTGGTACCTGAATATATTATGATACAGAGTATAGAATGTCCTCACTGCAAAAGTAAAGAGATAGTTAAACGAGGATTCAAGCAGACAGAAGCACATGGAAAGAGGCAAAGATACTTTTGTAAGTCCTGTTCTAAAAGGTTTATACCTCAAGACTCATTCTTTAGAATGAGAAATAGCCCTCAAAAGATAACCTGTGCCTTAGACTTGTTTTGCAGAGGATTAAGCACAAGAGGAGTTCAGGAACACTTTAAGGCGTTCTTCCCACATAATTCAGACCATAGCACTATTTTGAGATGGATTAGAAAGTTTAGCTTAAAGATGGCTTCTTTTACAGACAAATTGAAACTTCAGACAGGCAGTTATATAGAAGTAGATGAGATGGAGTTTCACAGGCGAAAGAGTCATAAGCAAAGGCGAGGAATAGATAAGAATTGGTTTATTGATGGGATAGATGTTAAATCAAGATTTATGATTAATTCAGCTTATGTAAAGAATAGAAGCCAAGCTAATCTAAAGAGGTTATTGTCCAACATCAAAAACAAAGCAGATGGGATTAAGATAGTTACAACAGACGGCTTTCCTGCTTATACAAATATTGTAAAAAAGACTTTTGGATATGACAGGCACACTGGAAAATATAATGTTCAGCATAAAATAGTTACTCAAAGCAAAGGTGAGGGTTTTAACATCTGGGTTGAGAGATTGCATAATTCTATCAGACAAAGAACAACTGGCTTCAGAGGTATGCACGGCTCGGTTGAAAGTGCTTATGCAGTTATGAAATGCTTGGAAGTTTATTACAATTTCATAAGAAAGCATGAATCTCTGAATGGCAAAACTCCAAGCGAGTTAGCCATACCTTCTTTACAATTTCAGACTCCGAATAGATGGCTTGAATTAATTAAATTGAGCAGTATAAATAATTAAAAAGATGAAGAAACTAGAATATATCATGGCAAAGAAAAAGATTAAAGGACAATACTTTACTCCAAAAGAGGTAACAGATTTTATGGTTGAGTTAATAGAATCTAAAAAACCTTCTATATTTGAACCATGTGCGGGGGAAGGTATTTTTCTGCAATCTTTAAAAGAAAAGAAGTTTGATGATATTACTGCTTTTGAAATAGATAATACTTTAAAAAATAACTCGGATGTAAAAATAAGTTATAAAGACACTTTATTTGAAAGACCAGACAGGAAATTTCAAGTAATAATTGGTAATCCGCCATATGTAAGATGGAAAAATATAGATTCTGACACTCAAAAGAAATTGAAAGAAGATGATTATTGGAAAACAAAAATAAATGGTTTAAATGACTTGCTCTATCCATTTATTCTGCTCTCAATTGATTTATTAGAAAATGGTGGAGAATTAATATTTATCACTCCTACATTTTGGACTTCAACTTTACATGCCAAAATAATTAGAGACAAATTAGCAAATGAGGGGGAAATAACCCACATGATTAATTTCGGGGAAATGAAAGTCTTTGATAAAGTTTCATCTAATATCTTAATATTTAGATTTGTTAAAACTAAACAAAATAACAAAATAAAAGTAATTAATGTTAAGAGCAAAAAAGGTATAACCCAAAAAGTAATAAATGACATTTGCAATATGCTTAATGGATTAAAACAGGGTATAGGAGTAGATAATGACGACTATGAGTCATACTTGCATCAACAATTTATTGATGGAGAACCTTGGAAACCACTGCCACCTAAAATAGAGCCATTAATTAAGCAGATTGAAAGTTCCGCTAATTCTACTTTAGGTGATTTTGTAGACATAGGTAATGGAATGGTCAGTGGATTAGATAAAGCGTTTCAAATTAATGATACTCAGAACTTTACAGAAAGAGAAAAAAACTTTTTAATAGAGGTTGTAAAAGCTAAGAATCTTAAAAAATATTTTTCTGATGGATTCTATTATTATGCTTACTTAAACGATGGCATATTCTCAGAAGAAGATTTAAACACTTTGCCTAATATAAAAAAGCATCTTTTAAAATATAAAGATAAACTAACGCAAAGATATAGTTATAATAAAGATATTCCATGGTGGCACTGGGTATTTCTTAGAAATAAGAAACTTATAGAGAACCAATATAAGATAGTTGTTCCATGCAAAGAAAGATTTGATAAACGGCAATATGTCAGATTTTCTTTGGTAGAAGGAGATTACTACATAACCCAAGATGTAACAGTGCTCGTAAAGAAAAATAATGTTAAAGAGGATTTAAGATACTTTTTGGCTATACTAAACTCAGATTTGATATTCAGTTGGCTTAAATATCGGGGTCTTAGGCGTGGCGGAGTTTTAGAGTTCTCAGAGAAACCTTTGTCAGTGATACCAATAAGAAGTATAAATTGGAACAACCAAGAAGAAGTAAAACTTTATAATGAGATAATAGAAAGGACTGACTTAATAAGAAATGATAACAAACAAGAACAAATTGTCAATTCATTAGTAAAAAAGTTATATAAAGTTATTTAGTAATTGACTTTATTTTTTTAACCAAAGACTCATATTTCTTTTGTTTTGAGCATGAATGATGATTCCATCTTTTTAAGAAATCATCAGCTAAACTATTTACAAACTTTTTCTTAGTCTGAGATATTTCTATCATATCTGTTACATGCCATTGAATTTGAATAGCAGCATCAAAGTTAATTTGAGGGATTTTAGAAACATCTAATCTAAATAAATCTTTGATTGTAATACTTTCTAATTTTCCACCACCAGAAGTAGCACTATAAACTCCACCCAAAAACCATAACTCAGATAATTTAAGCATTTCCTCACTATTCTTCATATCTGATAAATTAGAGAAAAATTCAAGTAATCTTTGTGCCGACATGATATTTGGAGGTCTGCTATCTCTTGATGACTCATGCGACTTAACATTCAGAAGAATGATTTTATTTGGCTCTTTTATAATATCTTCTCCATAAAATAAAACCAAATCTGCCCCTTCTTGTTGCCATCTTTGTATTTCTTTCCCTTCCCTGAAAGCAAGAAGTTGTTTTGGCGTGAATATTAGTCTATTCCACCAACATGATTTTAAGAAAATTAATATCTTCGGAATGTCCTTTATTTTATTAAAAATCTCAGCTAAAAATTCATTAGGAAAGTATACTCTCCATTTATGAATTTTAAGTTCTTGTTTAACCCATTCTTCTAAAGGAGTTCCTGCAGCATGTCCATAAGCTTCAGGATTATCTAATCCTTTAATCAAAGTAGGTTTTTCAGATAGTAGTTTTTTAAACTGCTCTTTTATCTTTTGTTTTATTTCTTCTGGATTGTCTGTCATTTTTATTGTTGCTTTATGATACCTATATTTTTTAACATTTCAAGCCTTTTTTTATGTTCTTCTTCTGTAAGTTGTTGTGACTCTGATTTTTCTTTTTTATTTAGTTCTTTCCACATTTGTCTCAATCTCATATTTCTATCTACTTGTTTTCTTGTTGGAACTGCCATAAAGGATAAAGAAAACTTAACTTTTTAATCCTTACTAAAAAGCCCACTTAACGCACCAGAGAACGCCATTTAACATCAATGTCATCAGTCCTTTCTCTTGGATTGAAATCTGCTTTATCCCAGTTTTCATGAATTCCTGCATGAAACATTATTTCTCCAAGATAAGCAATCATCGCGCCATTATCAACCAGCAAGGAACAATCAGGAACAAAGAATTTTGCTGCCCGCTCCTTGCACATAATCCTGCACATTTCCTGCAGTCTAGTATTGCATGCAACTCCGCCACCGAGCAACAATTCAGTTTTGCCTATATGAGCCATTGCCCGCTCACTTGCTTCAACAAGCATTGCAAAAGCAGTCTCTTGCATGCTATAAGCCAAATCTTCTGTAGAATATTTACCAATTTTTTGTTTCAGATTAGTCAACATACCTGAAAATGCAACATCCATTCCTTTTATAGAATACGGAAGTTCAATATACTTCTTGCCTTTCTCGGCAAGTTGTGCAATCTTAGGTCCTCCTGGAAATCCGAGTCCCAAGTAACGCGCGAATGTATCAATAAAATTTCCAACTCCAACATCCAGAGTCTCGCCAAAAATCCTGAACTTTCCTGCTTCATAGGAAATTATCTGAGTATTAGCGCCAGAAACATAAAGCAAGACAGGATTTTTGCACCCAGTCATTCTGCCAATTTCCAAATGAGCAACACAATGATTAACAGGCACCAGCGGTACTTGCAGCCTCTCAGCAAGTTTCTTTACAAATCTGACACCTTCAGCCAAGCAAGGCGCAAGCCCAGGTCCGTGCGAGTATGCAATTGCTTTAATTTCTTTCTCGTCTACATCAGCAAATTCAAGCGCTTTCTGATAAATTTGTTCAGCTTTCTCTTTATGATGCTTTGCAGCCTGGACAGGAATTATGCCGCCTTTCTCAGTTGTATAAGTATCCTTGACATTCGCAAGTATCTTGCCTTTCTCAATAATGCCAACACCAAATGTATGCGCAGTTGATTCAATTCCGAGTATCATTCTATACTCTCCATTTTCCTATTCTCTTTGCATAGGCCTTAATTTCATTAGGCAGCAAATAACAAGCTCCAATCTTTTTAAATTCTGATGCAGATATTTTCTTAATTCTGTAAGCCCGGTTAGCATATAATTCTCTCGCATATCCTCTTTGTATGACTTGTCTATCATTCTCTTTCTCATACTGAGTCATCAATCTTTTAAAAAAAAGATAAGCAAAATATTCCAAAATGTATCTTTTCCAGCCATATTTCTCGTAAGTTTCAAAATGCATTAGTTCATGTGCTAATGCTCCTGAAATCTGTTGATTAGTGGCATCATTGTACTTGATAGGGTCTATAATTAAAAGATAATGAAAAAGCTTTTTGTAAGCTCCCATAGAGCCAGTTTTCATTTTTTCTATTTTTATGATTATTCTACTGTTATTAAGTATGGGAAAATCCTTTCTGACTTTTTTCAAAAGTTTCTCGCATCTCTCTTGAGATATCATAGAATTCAAAAGAACGCTCAATTTAAAAGCTTAACCAGAAACATAAAAAATTAAAAATAGAAAAAAATAAGAAAAGTGAAGAAAATTACTTTCTCTTCTTCTTTCCACCGCGAGCCATCTTTGCTTCACAAACATTGCCTTTGCCGTCAACATAGTAAAGATACCCTGGCTTTCTTCTTACAATGCCTTTAGCGATTATTGAACCCATTTTTTACCTCCCTTTAAGTTAAATCTAATCATTTAATGTCGATAAAGTTTATAAACCTTTTCTTTTAATTTCCCGACGAGAAAATGACTACATCAGAATTGGAGGTTTTTCAGCTTTTTATATAAGGACTCAACATTCCTGTCAGTCACAAAATCATGATGGCGAAAGCCGCCGCCAAATGCATTCGGAATATGCATCAATTCATGGATTATGACTTTTATCTGCTCTTCGGAAGACATTTTATCAAACCTTTCTGACAAGAATTCAAGAACATAGAACGCTTTTCTTTGAAGTGCTTTCTGCATGACCTTGTTCAATCCGTGGCATCGCGCAATAATCCTGCTCGTTGAAGTGCCGTGGCTTCGTATGCATTCAATATCATCTTTTCTCACATGCGACATGCCCAGTTTTTCAATGATGTCAAAAGCCTTTTCCTTCAAATCAGGAGCAAGTTCATACTTCATGCAAGAACCTCAAAAATGTAATTTCCGTGAACATCCCTTCCATTTGGAGCAATTTTGTTCAATGGCACGCCAAGCTGCTTTGACATCACATAAGCGATTACAGAAACAGCATTCTCTCCCTCGGGAATTCCAAGATACATCAGATAATTTCCAGGGCTGAATTTCTCAAGTCTTTGCTGGGTCGCATTGAATCTTGCCTTGACAGTTATTTTCATTTGTCTTTTATCTCCAATATTTTATTCCTTGAAGTCTTGCCTCTTAATATTCTTATATTTGTTACAGAGGTATTAAAATATTTAGCTAGTAGATTGATAAGTTCAATATTTGCCTTGTTACGCTCTGAGAATTCTTTCAAAGAAACGTGCAAAACCCCTTCTTTCTCTTCGACAGTCTGCTCATTCGAGTTTGGCCTGGCTTTTACTTTGATTATCATTAAAATCACTAACCCTCTCATTTTAATAATTCTCTTAACAATTTATGCAACTATTAAATAGTAACAATTAGCAAAATTTATAAAGCATCACAAAATAGGGTTGCTATGAACATTACAGACTATCTTACAGCACTAAAAACGCAAGCTGAAAGCAAAAATGGATTGCGGGCAGATTTTCATAATCACGTTCATTATCACCTGTATATAGGCGGCCAGTTGAGACAAAAGCCAAAAGGGCTTTGGAATAGGATTAAAGCATTGCTCACAGAAGAATGTTCTTTAAGTTTAACAGAAATTTTAGACAAAACCATTGCATCTGGCTTGGATGCTCTTTACGTCACTAATTTTGAGGATGTAAGATACGAAGATTTTACCTCCAATGAACAAATAAAAGATGCTGAAAAAAACGGATATGATCTTGCAGTTAGTAGATACTTTGTATTTGCTATGAAGGATGGCAAAGTTGTTGCATTGGGTAAAAGCCAGGAAATTCCAACCCACCAAGGGCATTTGCTTGTTGCAGGAATAGAAAGAAACAAGCGTATTCCACTTCATAAATCACTTGATGAAACGCTTGAATATGTCGAAGATGAACTAGTGATAGCAGACCATCCATATGCTGCTAAAAGTTGGAGTGCTGCCAAAGGCATATTGAAATCAGAAGACGGGTTAAGATATATAACTAAATTTGATGCACTTGAAAGAAACGGCAATACATACTTTCCTTTTTCACTCTCTAACATCAGAACAGAACGCGCAGCAAAGACATACAACAAGCCGTTTGTTGCCAATGCTGATGGGCATCATATCAAAGACATAGGCAACGCATATAATATTTTTAATCCAGCAGACTTGAATTATGAAAGCGAAGAAGAATTCAGAAACTCAATAAAACAGAAAGTAATTGAAAAGAAATTCGCAACCAAATTCAGCCCTGTTCCGCTATGGAGAATCTTACATCACATTTGGATGCTTGGAATTAGTATTCTTGCAAGCAAATTCAAAAAATAAAGATAATAGCGATATTTTTAAACCTCGATATTCCTATGATTTTGGGTGCTATGAACAATGGCCGACAGATACGAAGAGTCAGCAGGAGCAATTATATTCTACATTGAAAACAATGAACCTGTCTTTCTTTTATTGAAATATCCAAGTTACTGGGGCTTCGCCAAGGGTATTATCGAGAAAGGCGAGAACATTGAAACAACAACAAGACGCGAAGTAGAGGAAGAAACCAGTCTGAAACACATAGACATAATTCCGGGATTCAGTTTCAATCAGGAATGGTTCTACAGGTTTGACGGCAAGCTCATTAAGAAAAAAGCAACTTTCCTTCTTGCAAAAGTAGATTCCAATGTAAAAGAGACAATTAAGCTAAGCTATGAGCATGAAGCATTTGAATGGAACAATTTTGAAGAAGCAATAAAGAAAATGAGAATCAAGAATAACAGAGACATGCTGACTGCTGCCTACAAATTCATAAAAGAACACTTCAAGTAAAAAATTACTCGTTAACGGGTTTTACTCTTACCTTGCCGCCCTTGTCTATCATATTTACAGTATACTCAAGCTTGCCTGCGGCAAATTCATTGCTTCCTACAAAAAATTGATATCCTTCTCGCGTTATCTCAAACTCTGTCTTAGTTCCAAGATAAATGTCAAATCTGGCAGTTCCTCTTACATCAGTCAAAACCTCTGACCTTCCGCTAAGGTATTTCCTGACTTTTGTCAGCGCAATATTCTTCAAGTCACCATCAAAATATACACCTACAAGTTTGTCAGGAGAAACTGCACTTGCATCAATTTCAACAAGGGCATTTTCAACTCTGGCATGAGAGAGCTTGTCTCTTGCAATTATGCTTGCTGGATAAACATTAATATTGACATACTTATCAACCCATTTCTCAATAACTGTATTAATGTCAGACTGTTCTACACAAAATCCTTTTACGTCAATTTTCTTCTTGTCATTAATTATCTCTCGTTTAACTGTTTCAGCGAGATTATAAACACCTATTTTACCATCAGATTCAGAAACTGCAGTCTCAAGGCTCACTGGAATATTTGATTCTTTACCATATCCCGCCACTTCTTTGACAAATGCATCAATATAACCTGCTGTAACATCTAATGACAGTTCTGTTTTCAATTCGCTTTCAAGCCCCTCTCTTGTAAAATTCCAGTATCTGATATTTTCTGTCATCTTTGAGGATATGTTTCCATTAGCATCAGTAAATAATTTCGCAGGATTTTTATCATCAAATAACACTCCACCATTTCCCGATATATTCACTGGAACAAGCGGCGCAGGACAGTCTTTAAGATCTTGTTTAACACAAGTAGAATCAAATTTATATTCAGTACGAAGTGGTTTATATGTAAACTCATTATGGGCTTTAAAGTATGGCTCAGGCTTGCCCTGACAACATCCGACTCCAATTGCAATAAGTCCGCCGCATATTGCAACTGTGCCAAGGCCAGCATACGGACTGCTTTCTTCGCCATAAATGTTTTTGTCTCCTCGGATAGAGCATAATAGTCCACCAACAATGAGTGCTAACAATCCCCCGCCAATAGCTTTTTTATTTGGCTCAGTAGTTAATGACTCTTGAGTGCCAATGTCATAAGTGTCATAAACTTCTTTGATTTCCTTTTCTTGTTCTATATTAACAGACTTGTCTCTTGTTTCTTTCACATTAGCTACAATACTATCAGAATCCTGAGAAACTACTAATGAATACACAGATTTGTAACTGTTCGCATCCTTTTCTCTTTTGTTTCCTGTATCTGCACTTGCTATATAGTCGAGTTTTCTGACTTCAGTCCCGGTTACATGAATATCACCAACGCATCCATTTCCTAAAATCAGCGATGAGCTTAAAACTCCTGCTGTAAAATAATTTTTTAATGACTTAAAAATTCCTTTCTTATGCATTTCTTTATTACAGAATAACTGCTTTTAAATTTTTATTTAGCAAAGTATATACATACTATCTCGTTATTATCTCAATTCCATCCCTGTGTTTCAGAATATAGTCCTTGCCGACTGCCTGCTTTGTTTTGGCATCCATTGCCTTGACAAAGTTATTTCCAATGTCAGTATGAAGCTTGAATGCAAAGTCCAGAGCAGTAGTTCCCTTTGGAACAAGGAAACAATCTGGAAGGATATTTCCCTTTGAATCAGCAAGTTTTGAAACACCAGCAGGAAATACTGCAATGTAATGGAGCAAATCAAAAACAGCTTTGTTCAAAACATCCTGAAATCCAGTGCTTCCATAAATGTCAAGCACATTTTTCTTGATTGACAGCAAAGCTTGCTTTTGCTTCTCATTCGTTTTTTCTTCATTTATCTTAAAATCCTTGTCTCCAGGAATATACTCTATTAACCCTGCTCTGCTTGCTTCGCGCAAGGCAAGCTCAGAATCTGCAGAACACGGAATTATTAAAGCATCAGCATGCTCCTCTTTCAAGCGCTTGATGTTTTCAGCAGCATTGGACTTGTCAATCTTGTTCGCAGCAATTATCATTGGCTTTGTCAAAACTCTGAGCGAACTTGCAAACTTATACAATTGCTCCTCTGTCCAGTCAGCAGGCCTTGTAACATCATAATTCAATTTTAAAATCACTTGTTTCACATCATCTTCCGTTACTTTCAAGCCTGAAAATTGTTTTGCGACAGCTTTTGCAAAATTCTCTTTTGTATTCTGAATCTGCCGTGCAAAAGTTCTCCAAACCTTGTTCAAGATTCCCACATACCACAAATCAATTTCATTCTCAAGCATTCTTACATCATTGACAGGATTATATCCTTTGGTTATCTTGCCTTCAGCATCTGTCTCTCCAGAAGCATCAACAATCTGTATAAACGCGTCAGCCTGCCTCAGGTCATCGAGGAACTGGTTTCCGAGTCCTCTTCCTTTGCTTGCACCTTCTACAAGCCCTGCAACATCCATAAGCTCGACAGGCACAAATCTTTTATGATTAATGCAGTAGCCTGTTCTGGGCATGCATTGCGTATTAAAATCCTTGTCAATGCAGTCTATCTTCACATAGCCCATGCCATGATTAGGCTTTATTGTCGAAAAGGGATAAGGGGCTATGAGCACATCTGCTAGAGTCGCTGCTTTAAAGAACGTGCTTTTCCCGACATTTGGCTTTCCCACAAGTCCGATTAACATGCCAGAAAGATATAACTTGCATTTATAAAATTGCCTCTTTGCATGTCAAGAATTATGCGTTAAAGCACATAGCATGTTATAATTCTTGAGCACCCTAAAAATGCCTGTTCTTTCTACAAGTTAAAACAAGTATGGTGCAAAAAGAGCATTTTTAGTGTCTTAGAAAATAAAATATAAAAAAATAAAAAAGAAAAAGTTTAATTTAAGGCCGTAAATATTGATGGTTGAGTTTTCTCCTGGCAAGCATTACCACTCTTCGTCGCCTGCAGCTTCCTCTTCCATTTCCTCTTCCTCTTCGAATTCGTCTGATTCTTCCTCTTCCAATTTGCGTGCCATGCCTTTTAATTTATGTTCGGCTTTAAAAACCTTTCTGGAAATTAGTTGTTCCTGCAAAGAGAAGTCAAATTTTTTGCAAGAAAACTTTAAATATCTTCACATTGTTCTGCTTATAAGAGCCCGTAGCTTAGTTCGGTAGAGCACCGGTCTTATATGACACTAGTTCGCTAGAACTAAAACTTGTAGCTTAATGCTAAGAAAGCCGGGGGTCCGCGGTTCAAATCCGCGCGGGCTCATTTATTTTTTGCACAATGCTAGTGCATAAGAACCTTCTTTTGGCGTGAATACCTTCACGTCATCAAAATACATCTTCAGAAAGCTCATGTAATCATACTTGTCATACTTGTATGAGACTGCAACTAGAATCTGGTCGCCTTTGTTGAAATTAACTTTTTTGCCAAGAAAAGATATGCTGCAGTCTTTTTTTATTGTGTAATACATCTCAACTCTTGAATTCCTGAACCTTGCAGAATATTCCAAGTCCTCTTTGTTTAATCCTATCTGCGTAAGCGTTTTTATCAGCAAATTGTCAAGGAACTTATTGTTGTATGACTTTAGAATATCCCCTGTATTTTTTGTGCTAAGCCCATTTCCAATCAGTACCATGTCCCCTTCCCTCATGCTCGTTCTAATCAAATATAAAAGTTCATTAATCTCGAAGTTTCCAAGCGTGTTGCCAAGAAGCAGAATAAAATTTTTCTTGAATTCGCCCTGCCTGAGCAATGAAGAGATATTTTCCAGATTTTCAAAATCAGAAATATTCCACTGAAATTTGACAATCTCGCCTGCATTAAGCTTTGATATCCTGTCGATTGCCTTTTCAACCATGTAGCTGCTGATATCAATTGGGCAGTATCTTAGTATGACTTTTCCCCTTAGGTGATTTATGAAAAGAACTGCTTTCTTGCCGTCGCCGCAGCCAAGGTCAATTATGTTCAATGGCCCGGAGCCTACCTTTTCAAGAATTTCGTCCATGTTTCCGTTTATCAAATCAACTTCTTTCTGTATAATCTCGTGCTGATAATCTTTTGATTGCTCCAGATCGAGAAAAGCCTGGGACTGTTCAGGCGTCAAATACCATAATTTAGAATCTGCAATGTTCCATATTCGTGTCTTGCCCTCAAGAGCATAACCACGCTTGATAAGTTCCTTAAAAATCAGATCGCTTATTTTCGACTTCTTCATCCTAAAATCTCTAAAAAAACAGACTTTTTAATACTTTTGATTGGTAAAGGAGTAGTAAAAAAGACAATAGAAGGATAGTTTTAAAAACGATTTTCATCTTTCCAACATATGCCCCTATAGTCTAGTGGCCAAGGATCCGGCCCTTTCGAGGCTGAGACCCGGGTTCAAATCCCGGTGGGGGCATTCTTTCTCAAACCTAAATCTATAAAAAGCCGCAGACTATTTTTCAATTTGTAAAAAGAGGAAACATGTGGGGACTATACAAACAAAAATCATCAGGAGATTTTCTTGACGAGTTCTCAGGCGAGTATCTCAAACCTATGGTATTCTCAAATGGCAAAAGTCAGGAAGACATTGTCCAGGAAGTCGTCAGTGCAGTAAACTCGGGCTGCAGGATAGTTTTCATCAGAGGAGTTTGCGGAACAGGAAAGTCCGCCATAGCTTTAAACATTGCCAAGGAACTTGGAAAAGCAAGCATTGTCGTGCCGATAAAAAGCCTGCAAAAACAGTATGAAGAGGATTATACAAACAACAAGTATATTTTAAACAAAGATAAAAGAAAATTGAAAATCAAGGTCATAACTGGACGACAGAACCATACATGCCCGTTTGCAAACTGCCAGGCTGATGACAAGGAGCTTCCATGCACAATCGAGATTAAGAGAAAAAACTTTCCACGCATAAAAGAATATCTTGAAGAGAATCCTTTTGTAAGTCTTGAGGATTTTAATGACATCCATGACGTAAGAAGAACGTCAATAGCTTCTGTATGCCCGCATTGGTCGCCAATACTGCCTGCATATAAAGAACTTGAAATTTTCCGCAACAGCAGGAAGATTAAATACACTGGGCTGAAAAACACAAAATATACAATTTACAAGAGACAGCCAGGCTGTTCTTATTGCGAGCAGTTTGACTCATACGCTGATGCTGATGTGCTGATATTCAATAGCAAGAAATATGTCATTGAAAACTTCTTGAACAGGAAGCCCGAGACTGATGTGGAAATTATTGATGAATGCGATGAATTCCTTGACAGCTTCTCCAATGAAAAGAAGATTGACCTTACATTCCTGAAAACATGCCTTGAAAATCTTGATGAGTATACTGGAAAGAAATTTGAGCGCCTATCAAACATTCTGGATGAAATCCTAGAGACAGATGAAACCAGCAATCTTGCCCAGACAGAAGAAGTCTTCAATCTTGAAAAGACTAACATGCATGCTCTTATTTCAGAAATCCTTAACATAAACGTGGACGAATTGGTTGACGAAGAGAACTACATCTTCAGGGTCTTTGAAATTGCAAAAATGTTTGAAAACTTCCTCAATGAAGCATACTTCTCATTCCTTGAATACAATGGAAAGATTCTTGTCAAACTTACTACCCTTAATCTTGCTAATATTTTCAGTGAGCTTCTTGACAGGAATAAAGCTTTTGTGCTTATGTCTGGAACAGTGCATTCAGAAAAAGTCCTGAAAGATGTCTTTGGACTTAAAGATTTCAGGATAATCGAAGCAGAGGCAAAACTGCCAGGCACTGTTAAAAAACAGCTCACAGGAAAAGAGATAAATTGCAGTTACAAGAATCTCAAGAACGATAATACCAGCAGGGAAAAATACCTAAAAGCCCTGTCATGCTGTCTCGACATTGCAGAAAAACCCGTGCTTGTCAATGTTACAAGCTTCTATGATCTTCCAAATGAAAAGGAAGCAGAGAAATACAGTATCTGCAATCTTATGACGCGGGAAAAACTTTCAGAACTGCAAAACAAGTACAAGACAGGAGAACTTGTTAAAAAATTCAAGGACAAAGAAACAAGCGTGTTATTCACAACCAAATGCAATCGGGGCGTAGATTTTCCTGGAGACATGTGCAAGAGCATCATTCTTACAAAATATCCGTATCCAGATATTGGTTCTGTTTTCTGGAAAGTTTTAAAGAAGGAAAAGCCTGAGATTTACAACGAGTTTTACCTTGACAAGGCAAAGCGTGAGTTTTTGCAAAGAATCTACAGAGGCGTAAGATTCAAGGAAGATAAAGTAACAATTCTGTCTCCAGACATACGAGTTTTCTGGAACTCAAGCCTACTTTCCTAGATAACTTCTTTCCCACTGGTTCATGTAGCTTTCTGGAATCTGGATTTTCCATTCCACGCGAGCTGATTGTTTTTCTCTTGAAAGTCTAAGAAAAACTCCTGCTATCAAACCAACTGCAAGTCCTGCAAGATGAGCAAGACTTCCTGTATTGCTGTATGGCACAACAACATTCAGCAAATCTCCAGCAGCCCACAATATCGATGCTACAACCATCGGCATAGGCAATGAAAAAGCCCAAACCATCAACCCTGGACGCAAAACAGCCAGGCATCCGATTATTCCGAATATTGCACCGCTCGCCCCAAGGCTCGCGGAATAAAAATTAACAGCAATCAAGTTAGCTAAAATCCCAGCTCCTAAAAACAAAATTAAGAATCTTTTAGAACCAATCAGATTCTCAAGTATCAAGCCGAATAAAATCAGTGCAAAAAGATTGTAAAGCAGATGAGGCAGAGAAGCATGGCAAAATATTGCTGTCAGGAATCTCCAGGGCTCATGAAAAGATGCCTGCGTCAAGGTAAAAGCATCTGTCAATCCCGGAACAATAAGTTGCAAAATAAAAATTACAAAACAAGCAAGTGAAAGCCATAACCAGTAATTTTTCATTGTAGTATTAATGTTTGACTCGCTCTCGCTGCGGACGCTTGAGAGCATTCCTCGTGTCAGAAATTCCCTTTATGCTGAATTTCTGAGCACCTCGAAAACCAAAGGTTTTCTCAGCATCGGCGAACAAACATGCGCTAGCCGGGGGTCGGACCCGGGTTACCTCGTTGGCAACGAGATGTACTAACCACTATACTACCAGCGCTGGTATTGAAATTCAAGATTTGTAATGTTTTTAAAGGTTTTTTATGTCAAATCAATTCTCATTTACAGCTTTCTTAATATTTGCAAGCCCTGCATCATTCCGTATCGATTTTCTTGCCTTGACACCAGAACTGCCAAACCCTTTCTCGCCTCTTTCACTTGTCTTTATTTCAGAAACCTCAACAAGCTTTGCCTCTTCAACTTTCTGCACCAGTAGTTGGCAAACTTTGTCTCCTCGCTCAATTCCAAAAGGCTTGCTGCTCAAATTCAAGAGAACGACCTTAATCTCTCCCCGATAATTGGAATCAATCACGCCCGCCATTGTCTTCAAGCCTTGCTTCAATGACAACCCGCTCTTATCCCAAATCAATCCAACATATCCCTTGGGAATTTCAGGATAAATTCCGGTTTTCACAGGAGCTCTGTGCATCGGCGGTAAAGTGATATTTTCATTGGAAAATAAGTCAATTCCTGCATCTCCCTTGTATGCATAACTCGGCGCTTTGGCGCCTTCGTCTTTCTTAAACTTGACAGTTATTTTTGCCATATCAAGCACCCTTAAGGTAAATATAAAAAGATTTAGTTAATTTGGTATATACTTCACTTATCTTTCGGATTGACACAAATGTTTTTTAAGCTGACTTTTAGTTTTAATGAAAAATAATAGCAGGATGCTTTGCTGACATCTATTACCCTTCCAAATCCGATAGTCATTCCGTCTTCCAAAGAAAGTTCACCTTCAGAAATATCAATCCATTCATTTCCGTCTTTTGTGCGAATACCAAAGCCCTTGGCCGACATGCTTGAAATATAATATCCCGACTCTCTCTTTGTAATTCTGACATGTCTTCTTGAAATTTTCATATAATTGTTTTCGTCACAAAGCCTATTGTACCTGGCTTGAATTTCATTGGGCGTGGCTGTTTTCTCAGGATCCTCAACCAGATATTTAGGACTCGGAATAAATAATTTGTTACGAATCTCTAATTCTTCGCGAAGATTGTCAATATCAATTCTGCCTATAATTATGTTATCCTGTCCGTTTGCAACTGAAGAGAAATTGTATGCTGGTTCAAGGTAAATGTGCTGTCCTTCATTCTCA
Organism: Candidatus Nanoarchaeia archaeon; assembly: GCA_041501125.1. Taxonomy (GTDB): domain Archaea; phylum Nanobdellota; class Nanobdellia; order Pacearchaeales; family GW2011-AR1; genus JBGQNO01. The sequence goes on along the minus strand of JBGQNO010000003.1, from coordinate 39,311 downwards.
GAAGGTTCCAGTGTAAGCTCAAGCATACCGATATCTCTGTTTGGCTGCTGCCGGAATGTGTCAGTTAATGCGCCCATAAAACAGGACAGAAGTATGTTTATTTAAACCTTGTCTTTGTAACTATTCTTTAATGACATTAAAATAAAGTGAAGTGGGGACGAAGGGGATCGAACCCTTAACTGACGGTCTGGAGCCGTCCATTTTGCCATTGAACTACGCCCCCCATGATAAAACGAAAGAGATTTTGTTTTTAAACCTTTATTTCTCAAGATATTCAATTGCCTTATTTACATCTGATGTCAAGAAAACTTTTTTCTTTAATTCCGGAATTAGCCTGATTATCTCAGGCAACCTGCCTTTGTCTATAACAGAAACTTTCTTATTATAGTCTTTAACTGCATGAATTATCTCTGTTAATGTACCAAGCCCGCCATGCAAGGCAATTACAGCATCACAGCTCTTAACCATGATAATATTTTTTTCAGGATAATCAACATTTGTCTCAATGATCTCATCTGGTTGTGGTCCTAGTTTTTCTCCAGCCTTCTCCCTTTCTTTCTTTGATGGCAAATAAGCAATATATTTTTTGCCTTTGTTTTGTTTGTATGAATTAACAACAATTTCTGACATGCCTGTACCAGCACCCGATATCAAAACATGCCCTTTCTCTGCTAGAATTTGTCCGACTTGCTTTGCTTCATTATTACAAACTTTGCATTCTTCTTTTTTCCATGAACCGATAATAAGAATTTTCATGTTATAAATTTTTCATCTGGTCTATCTCATCAAACGAAATTGAGCATCCGTGAAACTTGACAGCATACAGCAAAGCCTCGAGCACATTGCCATCCTTCAGTTTTACCAGTCCTTTTTTATAAGCAACATACATCAGTTCAGATGAACGTATAACTTTTATATTTGTCAGAGAAAGATTCTCGCGCTTGGTCTCTACTTTTGTATGGAGCTTGTCTTGTAAAATCTTTTGAAGGTTCTGGGGCATCTCGCACAACACTCTTGTAGTTCTTTCATCAACAGCCAGAACATTCTTGATGCCCTTTTCATCAAGCAGCAGGCACAAAGCCATGGCACTTAACTCTCCCTTGTCCATAATCTTCACAAATTCACCTCGTGCAAAAAAAGTATGGTTTAGCTTGTCATTCAATTCATTTGTTTTTTCTTCCAGCTGTTTCTTGTCAACAACGCTATTTGGAAGTTCAATCACCTTGTCATCAAACAGCTTGCGTATCATCATTGACTCAAGCTCAAATCTTTTTATCTTCAGGGGCCTGTCCATGATTTCATATTTTACATCTTCTGTTATGAAAAACTTGCCGTCAAATTTCTCTTTTAATTCCCGAAGAATCTCTGTCATGCCATTAATGGCAAAGTTGATTATTGTTCCAGAATCAAACACAATCGCTTTCATTTGAACATCTCCATTGCATACTGGATTCTCTCGTCAACAGGAAGTGTCTTGCTCAGGTTGATGTCAGAAATGCCTGTTTTTCCTGCATACTCTGCAAGGTCAAAAATTGTGATGCCAAGAAGCCTTGCAGTTTTCTCCATGCTGATTCCATGCTCATATATCCTTGATGCCTTGTTTATCCTTGCCCTTTCAAAAACCTGCTGGACATGTGTCTTAAAATTTCCAGTCAATTGATTAATTAATTTCTCGATATTTAGTATGCTCTTCTTGAATTGCTTCTCTTTGTTCCTGTCAAGATACTCTATTGCATCTTCAAGGTACATTTCTGATTTTCTGAGAAACTTGCTCCATGAAGGATATTCCTGATAATTAGTTCTCTCCATAATCTTGCTTAAAGAATATATAACAACTGCCAGTGCTATGCTTATTTCGTCCTGCTCTACAGAAGCTGAATGAATTGTCTCGTTGCTCAAGTCTTTCAGCTTAATGACATCCTTGTCCTTGAAAGCCTGCTTTGCCTCTTTTAACAATTCAAGAATATGCCCTCTTTCCATACTTTAAAATGGTTAGAAGAATATTTAAAAGTTTGCGGACTCAATAATGCATGGAAAAGATAATCTTTGACACGAATTTCATACTTACATGTGTGAAGGAAAAAATAGACTTTATTTCAGAGCTGGAAGGCTATCAGTTGCTTTTGCCAGAACAAGTAATCAAAGAGATAGAAAAAATATCTGTTGACAGAAAAAAGAGAGTTGCTGAGCGCGAACTTGCAAAATTATCCTTGGCAATCATCGAGCATAACAAGTCAAAATTCAGGATAATTGAGCTTGAGAAGAAGTTTGTTGATGCAGGCCTGCTCAGGGTGAAAGAGCCAGGAGAGCTGATAATAGCAACACTTGACAGGCAGTTGAAAAGCATGCTGGAGGGCAAATTCAAAACCCTTATTATCACGAAGCGCAAGAAACTCGAGATTGTCGGTTAATTTTAAATATACGCTATTACTAATCATTACAGAAAAAAGAGGCAAGATGAAACAGTTTGATGTTGCAATAATTGGCGGTGGCGTTGCAGGCTTAGGAGCAGCAATATACTCAAGGCGCCTGGGCCTGAAAACAGCTGTTTTTTATACTGAATCAGGAGGTGCAATAACCAAGACTGATATTGTTGAAAATTATCCTGGTTTTGAATGCGTTAGCGGACAGGAGATAGCAGACAAAATCAGAGAGCATGCTCTTTGCTACAAGCCAGAATTGATAAACCAGGAAGTTGCAAGCGTGGGAAGGAATGATAAATTGTTTGTTATCAAAACAAAAAACAACCAGTATCTTGCAACAACAGTAATTTTCGCAACAGGCTCGAAGTGGAGAAAACTTAATATTCCGGATTCTAAAAAGTTTGAAGGCAAGGGAATAAGCTACTGCGCAATATGCGACGGTCCATTATTCAAGAACAAGATTGTTGCAGTTGTAGGCGGCAGCGATACTGCAGCAAAAGAAGCCTTGTTGCTGACACAATATGCCAAGAAAGTTTTCATCATTTATCGTGGCGAGAAAATTCATCCAGAGCACGCCTGTATGAAAAAAGTTGAAGACAAAATTGCTAAAGGAAAGATAGAAATTATCAACAGAACAAATATCAGAGCATTAAAAGGTAAAACTATTCTTAAGACAGTCATCCTTGACAGGCCGTATAAAGGCAAAAAGGAATTAAATCTTAATGGAATATTTATTGCAATAGGACGTCTGCCTTTGAGTCATCTTGCGAAACAACTTGGAGTCAAGCTGAACAAAGAACAAGAAATTATAACAGACAAGACTGCAAAAACAAATGTACCCGGAGTTTATGCAGCAGGCGATGTAACCAACAGCACATTCAAACAGGCAATTGTTGGCGTGGCAGAAGGCACCATAGCAGCATACAATGCTTACGAGTATATAACAAAAGGTTCTTGTCCTTTGGAGTAAGAGCAATAAAACTTAAATAACACATTTTTCTGCCTATATCAGGACCCATAGTCCAGCGGTTAAGACGTCTCCCTTACACGGAGAAGATCCGAGGTTCGATCCCTCGTGGGTCCACTTCTGAATCGAACCGAGAAAGAGGTTCGATCACTTGGATTCGCAAGAATACAAGTTACCAGAGAACTCATTCTATGAGTACCTCGTGGGTCCATTCTGCTTGCCGCAGTGAGGAATGTCATCAGGCATCCGCAACAAGAGCAAGTCAGAATTAGTTGCCCGCAGTATCAATGAGGAGCTTCGCAGCAAAGGTGAATCGAAGTTAGTAAGCAAGAATCTCCGCAGCGAGTTCAACAAACCGCAGAATCATCATCTTCCCTGACGTTTCTTCCTTTTCTTCCTATTCCTGAACAATTGCAGTAGATATTTCGCATTATATCCAGAGTGTCCAAAAGTGCGGACGTTTTTAAGAAATCATCCGGACAAAATTCGCTTCTCATTTCCAGCATTGCTTCAAGTTCATCATAATTCCTGCAGAATGTCGAGACAAAAAGTTTATTTTGAAATCCAGAATCGCCCTTAAGACGTGTCGCAGTGTATCTTAATCCGTCTATATTGGGCATGTCTTTGGTAAACATCGCATTTCGGTATGTAATTATCTCATCACGTTCTTCTTTTGTAAGTCTTCTGAAAAGTGGCTCTTCTCCAAAATCAGTCGCATCTTGCATAACCTCAATAAAAACAAAATGTGGCTCTTCCTTATAAGTATCCATTACAGCTGTCTGTAAAAGTGCCTGGTCAAATAATCCTCTGAATTTTTTAACTAATTTTTTATTCTCGCTTACTAAAGAATCAATTTTAAGTTCATGGCTGGGAAGCATATAGGCTAGTGTATCCTGAGCAGATGTTAAAGAATACCCTCTGCTATAGCATCTTATTATTTGCACATTATACTTCTCAACAGCAGAAAATGTCGGACTTTTCTGGCGTAAATGAGCCCCGAGTGCAGATTCAAGTTCATAAGATTTTATTTTTGCAAGACTTGCTGCCTTTTTGAAAGCTTTCGCAATCGGATGGTTAAGTTCAGTAATAGTCGGAATAATGAAATCATCAAGTGGCATCAACATTCTTTGTATACAAAGTTTATAAGATTTTATGTCAGAAAACGCATATTTCCTCAACAAGAAAAATCTTTATAAAGATAAAAAGGCGTAATAATACTATAAAAGAGAGGGATAATGAGAAAATACTTTTTGTGTTTGGTGATATTATTAGCATTTGTAACTTTCGCATATGCCAAAGGTCCGGATATGAGTGTTATGAGTTCTGCACCATCAGCTAACATAATTTTTCCGCATGATTCATCTATGAATGAAAGCAAAATAACAAACTTTGAATGGGAACTTGTATCTGGAAGTGGTGCAGGAGTAGTGTTTAATAATTGTTCTTATACGATAAAAAGGAATTCTGTATTAGTTGAAGCAAATAACATGAATTGTATAAATTACAACGTTCTTTTGTTATCTGAATTGCTTGATGGAAATTATTCATTAAAGTTATATGCAAATTATAATGATAGTGATGGTCCTGCAGGCAATAATTTAATGGGAAACTCTCAATTTTTAATCGACACTCTTCCTCCACAAATCAGTATAACTTCTCCTGCAGATAATTCAAACAACGGAATTCCTGTAACCCAGATTGATTATGTGATAATAGAAACAAACCTTCAATCATGCTGGTTTACAAATGGTTCAATAAATGATTACTCCATCCCATGTGTAAATGGAGTACCTCAAACGTTTGTGTTTGAGAATCATGAAGGCAATAACAACTGGACAATTTGTGCAAAAGATATTGTTGGTCACGAAACCTGTGATACAGTTACATTCTGGGTTGACAGCATTACTCCTTTAATTGAATTTACCGAGCCAACAACAGCATCAGGAAACTATTCACAGAATTCAATATGGGCAACTGTTACTGCAAGCGATACTAACTTACAGAATATAATAATCAATTTGTATGATTCAACAGGCCTTGTCGCTTCTCAATCAGGCACAATCTCACCATTATTCCGAAATTTCACAGGCCTTGGTGATGGAACATATTATCTTAATGCGACAGTTAATGATGCTATAGGACATATGAACCAAACTGAAACAAGGACAATCATGCTTGACACAACAGCCCCAGTGGTTACATTAATATCTCCTTACGATAATCAGCCATTTGCATTTGACCAGAACATTACATTCAACTTTAATGTTAATGAAGCAAACCCATATACCTGTGACTTGATACTTAACGGAAATATATATCAAACTAATTTCAGTAATGGAGATACCTTGTCTCTTCCTTCAGGTAATCAGTATACATGGAACATTCAATGCATAGATTCGGTAGGTAACAGTAACACAGCACCTGAGTCAAACACATTCACAGTCCTTTCTGACCTGACATTTCCAAATGGAACAGAATACACAAACCTGACAAATGAAACAGACATTTCAAGTGTTTATTTTTGGATTAGAAATGGAAACGGCAGTATTTACTGGACAGACCCAATTGATATGTCACGAGGGGCAAAGTGGTCAGATTACATTACTCTTGAATTTAACAAAGCAAAGGTGGATACAACTACAATAGGAGCCTATGAGTTCAAAGACAAAAAAGCAAATATAACACTCTACAATATATCATGGAATTCTCCACAGATATTAAGAGACAGCGAAATATGTAGTTCTGATATCTGCACCGAGCTCCTCGGCAGCTACGTAGCTAATGTCTCATACATGTTTAATGTCACCAGTTTCTCGACTTATGAAACACGTGAAACACTTCTTCCTAGTTATGGAGTGTCAGGCGGTAGCAGTTCATGCAAAACAAACTGGACCTGCACTGCATGGAGCACATGCTTTGGAAATGTACAAATTAGAACATGCACAAAGGTAAAACTATTCTGCAATACCTATACTGACAAGCCAGCAGAGAAACAATCATGCATAGAGCAGAAATCTGTGAATACTACTCAAATACAGCAAGCACCTGAACAGCCTGTAACCCAGCCACAAGGAGGCACAGGCATAACCGGCTTTATTACAGCGCATCCAGCATCAACAGCAGCAACACTCATCGCAATCCTTGGAGTAGCTTCATATTTTGTAGTCAGTAGGATACGTACAAAGTCTTTGAAGCCCGAGCCTGCCAAGACAGGCGGAAAAGAAGGAGTATCCTGGATAACTTCAAAATCAGCAGAAAAAGTAGATTCAATATAACAAAAGGTTGAAGTTAAAAAACTTTATAAATTCATTTTCACTTGTTAAAACATGCCAAAAAAGAAAGGTGATATGACCGCTAAACAAGATGCCAATAAACTTGTGATTTCGCTTCTTACTGAGAATTTCGTTAATCTGCAGAGATCGTTTGCGCAATTGACACAAAGATTCGACAATCTTGCTGGACAGATTTCAGCACTTCTGCGATTGTTTGAAATATCTGCAAAGAACATAGCAGAAAAGCCAGAGCTTGGATTTGAAAAAGACTTTACTAACAAATTAAATGCCCTTCTTGACCAAAACAAAGTCATTGCCAAGGCAATATCAATAATTGAGGAACGAACAAGACAACCTGCACCTATGCAGCCTATCCAGATGCAATATGCCCCGCAGCAAAGACCAATGCCTGCAATGCCTCAGAGAACAATGCCACAGCCAGCTCAGCCAGCTGGAATGATGCCAGTGCCTGAAGAATACACTCAAAGTTCTTTCGCTCCAGAGAGAAAGCCGCGGCCTTTGCCGCAGGTTTAAGATGCCCAGCAAATCAGTTATTCTAAAAGTATTCACAAAAGAATTAATTCTTAATTCAGTTCCAGGCTTGAAGCAAAGGCTTAGGCTGAAATTTGCGCCTAAAAAAATGGTTGAAGAAACTGGCGGAACTTCAGGTTTTGAACCTTCAATAATTCACGGTCCGTCTGCAGGTCTGCCACCAGAATTCCTTCCGCTGAGAGGAGCTCAGATTCCAACCAGGCCAGTGGCTATGGAAAAAATGCCAGGCGCGCAGATTTCAAGCGAAGTAGCTGGAATTAATTTTGGCAAGCTCGCACCAATTATTCTTAATCCTTCAATAAATGTTATTGAATGCTCAGGACCTGACAAGAATGTGATAATAAGAACATTCAATTTGAGAAAGCCCTATCCAATTGCACTTTCTGGAGAAGAAATGCAGAAAATAGTCGAGCAATTCGCCAAAAAAGCAAAGGTTCCGATGATAAATGGGTTGATGCGGGCCTGGATAGATAAATTCATGTTATCTGCGACCGTCATGAATAACAAGGTTGAGAATTTTATAATTCAGAAAGTGATTTATCCTCATTTTGCTTAGCTTCAAGCTGGCTAAGTTTTTCCCGCAGTCTTTCTCTGGCATCATCTTTCTTTCTGTCTATTGAATACACTTTGAAGCTTTTGCTCGTGAAAATCACATAGAATATCAAGAATACTAGTGTCACAATAGAAATGACGAGGAATATATTGTTGCCACTTCCTTCAACAGGTGTTGTTTGCTTAAACGTCTCCAGGTCTCTGGCTTCTGACTCTACAGAACGTCCTGCAATATCATAGCACAAGACTTTCCATGCATATTTTCCCAGGCTAACTTCAGCATCCATTGAATATGCCTCTGGATTTTCAAAATCAAACTTGCTAGCAACAGCATCAAAATTATCATTATTTTTCAGGAAAAGCGTGCAGTTTGCCAAGGCAGTGTAATTCTTTATGCTGAAGCTGAATCCAATCTGCGAAGTATCTGAACTAATCTCAAGTAATCCTGCTTTCGGAAACAGCAACGCTATTTGCGGCGGCGAGGTGTCAAAATCCATGTGAAGCTGCGCAGCATTTGCAATAACTGCGCCAAGAACTACTGCCAGCAGCACCCAGAATTTATTCATCCCAAAACTACGGATAGAAACTTTTTAAATACCGCGTTTTCTCCTCTAAACATGGAAAACAAGGTAACTGAACAAAAGCTAAAATCTTATTTTGAAATCTCGGAAAAAGCCCTTGAAACAATAAAAGCCAATATCAACAAAGGCAGGGACAAAGAAGCAAAGGAAATAATAGAGATGGTTTCATGCTATATCTCAGACGCAAAGTTCTTCAAGGAAAAAAACGATTATGTCAATTGTTTAGCCAGTTTAAGCTACGCCTATGGATGGATTGACTGCGGCGCAAGGCTTGGCATTTTCAATGTCAAGGATAGAAAGTTATTTACTGTTTAGGTTCTCTAACTGCCTTTAAAACAGGCTGAAGTATGTTGCCCCAGAATTCGCTCCTGAACATGACTTCTCTGTCTCCGGGTTCAACTCTTTTCTTGATTCTGTAAGAGATGTTAAGTGAACTGTCCTTCTTTTCGTACTTTCCATCTGCGAAGAACAGTGAGATCTCATCCATTTTATTGTTGCTTGGAAGATTCTGCTTTAGTCTGCATTCCAAATCTACACCTGCATTCTCTATCTCAATTACAATTCTTGTACTGTGGCTGTCTTGAATCGATGTAAAAGAGTATTTAACTCCGAATAATTCAGCATAGCAATAATCTTTGTTCGCGCTAACTGCAAACTTGTATTTTATATTATTTTGTCCAAACATGCTATCAAGCAAAACCCTTAATGTGCTCTGCAGAATATTATTGTCTATCATAAATCTACAACAAAACTCTTATTTTTAACCATTTATATACTGAAGTATAAAATTTAAAAACAGCAACTGTCTTGTACATTAATGAAAAAAGAGGTTGTTATAAGTCTTGGAGGCAGCTTGATTGTGCCTGATGAGATAGACATTAAATTTCTGCTGAAATTCAAAAAAGTGCTTGACAAGCATAAGAATAACTGGAAATTTGTGGTGGTTTGCGGCGGCGGAAGTGTCGCAAGAAAATACATCAGGGCATTGAAAGAGATTGGCAAGTCAGAGTATTTGCAGAGCATGGCTGGAATTGCAGTAACAAGATTAAATGCAAGATTCATGACATACTTCTTCGGCAAGGATGCAAACAAAGGAATTCCGCATGATATCAAGCAGGTTCAGGGACTGCTGAAGAAAAACGACATTGTTTTCTGCGGCGCATTGAGATATGCGCCAGACCAGACATCAGACAGCACTGCTGCGCAGATTGCCAAGCATCTCAAAAGCAGTTTCATAAACCTTACTAATGTTCCAGGATTGTATACAAAGAATCCAAAAGAATTCAAGGATGCAAAATTCATTCCTGAGATTTCATGGAAAATGTTTTGGAAACGGGCTAATGCAATAAAATACAAACCCGGACAGCACTTTGTCCTGGACCAGCATGCCGCAGACATTATTATGGAGCACAAGATAAAAACCTATATTCTTGGACAGAATTTGAAGAATCTTGACAACTTGCTTTCAGGCAAGTCATTCAAGGGAACAACGATTGAAGGTTAGTTTAATGCAACATCCAAAAAAGTTATATCAGTTTATCTTTTCTCTAAGAAGTGAAACTGCATCTTTCATAAAACCATCTATAGATTTTAATGTTTGAGCAGCATTACCACCAATTATGTAAACAATATTGTTCTTTAAGCATATACTTGCTCCATCTTCACCTTGTACTCCAAAATCTTCCTTGTAAGCAAAACAACCAGGAATATCTATCTCTTTATAACCGCCAATTTCTTTGATTTCATTAATTCTTTTGTCGTACCATGATTTAGCATCTTCTACTCTAGAGAACTTATAGATTGTATAATCAATAGATATAAGTCCAACACCTCCTTCAAGTTTCGATGTTGAAAGAGTGTTACCTAACTCAAAACCGCTGAAATTGATTATTACTTCTTTGTTATTATCCATTGTAAATTCGGTTGGTATTTCTGTTCGTATTGGAAGCATCTCACTAGGTGTTTTTGTGATTAATTCATTACTTTTTTCCGTAGTAACTACGCCTTTGTCGGACTCATTTGGAATAAAACTTACAATAATTCCAAAACCAATAAAGATAAACAGAACTATTGCCCACCATCTTTTATACCAAGCTTTTTTTAATTTTTCCGGCATGTAACAATAGATAATTGCTAGCTTTATTAATGCTCCTTTTCATTGAAGACTAAGAAAACTTTCCGTCTTTTTTCTAAAAAGAAGTCGGAGATGAGGCAGTTAGTTTTTATTTTGCTAAAGGAATGTTATACTGATAAGTGTACTGTTTATAATCTGAGTCATATCCTAACTGAAATACCAATTTTATATTTTGAGAATCAGAAGGTATTTTATTAAATAAAATATATCCACTTTTCTTTACACCAGGGTATATTTGTGAGAATGTATCTAAACTACCGCCATATTCCATTTCATATTGATTACCTTGATTATCGAGTATAACCATTCCAGAAGGAGAGAAATACTCTGCTTCACTGCCTATATTTTTAACCTCTAAGTCAACTCTAAAGTACCCTTTCTTATCTCCATAAGAAACCATTGGCGTAAAGAATCCTGCTTTCTGTATTGTAATTTGAAAAGCTCCATAAGATTTTGTTTGATTTACAGGTACTCCAACAAAACTTTCTTCATTTAATTGTTTAAGTTCCTCTTGGGTATAAGTAGGCAAGCCCCAAATAGAAGTATCTAAAGTTTCAAATTGAGACTCTTTAGTTGAAAAACTCAAGTAAGCAGTTCCACTTGAAGAACTAGATTTGTTAATCGCACTTATTGGAATTTCCCAAACATAAGCTAAGAAATCTTCTTGTGTAAGAGTAAGGGTATATGTGCCAAAGTCTTCCTTCTTAACATTAATATTGCCCTGATAGACAGTTTCTCCATCAGAACTAATAATTTTCAAAGTTCCTGCTCCGTCTCCTGCGGTATATTTTTTTGAACTATCATATAAACTAAATCTAAATTCTAAACTATTATCTTTTGAAAGCTCCATAAAATTGCCTATCCAATGAGCATCAGAACTTCTTAGACTTGGTTGAGAGTCTGGAAGCTGTGAGGTAGAAGGATTATTAGAAGATGACTTTGAAGATAGTAAGTAAATAAGAAATATTCCAGCAATAACAAAAGCAACAATAGCCCACCATTGTTTATACCAAAGTTTTGGAACTTTATGTTCTGCCATTCTTATTGAATAAGAGGAACCAGTTTTTAAATATTTGTTAATTACCTGTAGTTATGTTAATATACCCTCATTGCAGAAGCTTGGATTCTACAGTTTACGGAGAAATAATAGCTAATCCTAAATATTTTGATGCAGATTTTAAAGATGCTTATTTATGGTTAGAAAAGGAAGTTAGGTTTTATCCAGTATTTCTAGCAGTTGGCTCAACTGAAGAAGATATTCGCATGACCGGTTATCAAAATCAGTGGAGAAGACTTTTGTCATGGGGTCCAAGCGGAAAAGAGTATAGAAAAAAAGAAGAGTCTCCAAACAATGTTCTTTTTTCATTTGAAGATATTAATGGAGTTTTTATGGACTATGACTCTTGGCATCTTGTTTTGAGTGCAGGCGATAAAAATTATCAAATGACAGATCATGAAAAAAGATTAATTTTCAAGCCATCTTGGACTAAATCAAGATGGTTAAAGAAGGCAGAGAAAACGCCTCATTCAGTCCAGTTAGTAACTTCAAGTTTGTATTTGCCAGATGCTCAAAGAATTTGGACAAGAAATCAGCAAGCTAAAGAATTGTTAACATTCATGAGATTTGAAAATGTTGAATCTAAGAGGCTTCTTATTGAAGAGCTCGAATGCGATTAAAACCTGGCTGTTAAATATAAAAATCCTATTTTCTTGATTATATTATGAATATCATTACAGAGCTCAATCCAGACAAAGTCAGAAGAGAAATCGACAAACTTGCTGGCAAGCATTTTCCAGTTGTACAAGGAAATAAAATTGACTTTAACCGCAAGATACTTGAAAACAAGAAAGTCAAAGCTCTGGTTTTAATGCACAAAGGGCAGAAAGACAGTTTGAAAGAACGAGGAAGCGGATTAAACCAAGTTTTAGCAAAAATATGCCGAGACTCTGGCAAGATAATTTTCATTGATTTCAAAGAAATAATTGAAACAGAAGGCATTGAAAAAGCAAAAATTCTTGGCAGGCTGATGCAGAATATCATGCTTTTGCAGAAATACAATGTAAAAACAGGCATAATCAACAAATCAGGCAGGGATAACTATGACTTATTCTCATTTCTATTGACTCTTGGCGCAAACACAAAGTTTGCGAAGATAACTGCGTTCACAAAATACGAATAGATAGCAGAAAAGAATTAAAGTAAAAATTAGGAGACGCTTAAGCAACCATTAATTTGCGATGCCAGACAAACATGCCACACCTGTTCACCCCGATGGGTAAAACGTTATCAACATTAATTCCGAGAATTAATCAGCCTTCAAACACAATTCCAGCATAACCAACTACATTATCCCAGATTTTTGTTATATCACCCGAGGTAGTATACTTGACAAGTTTTGATTTCCAGCTTTTCAGCTTGGCAAGTTCAGTCAAGATAGTTATTCCATAAACTCCGCAGACTGTGCTTTTGCTTGCCATATGATAGAATGCCTTGCTCTGCTTCTTCAGGATTTGCAGAATGATTTCATCATCCAGCTTGTACAAGTTTTCCCTGACATTCGAATCAAACGGAACAAAATTATAACTGGAGCCGTAGTGCGTGAAATCTGATGAAGCAACTATCGCTTCCTTGTCATTGACAAACTCTTTTAATGCCTCAGCAATTTTCTTGCATTCATCATAATCAAGTTCAGCAAACATTATCGGCACAATCTCAAACTTCTTCTGAGTCATCTGCAAGAATGGCAACTGCACTTCAATACTATGCTCTTCAGCATGCGCCAGTTCATTAACCTCGACATCCAAGCCTTCTTTCTTCAGTTTATGCATAATCTTTTCAGCAAGGTCTTTGTTTATTTTTACTATTCCTAGAGGAGTTTCCCAGTCTTCAAGAGAGAAGCATATCTTCTTGCCAAGTCCAGTATGATTCACTCCAAGCATGATAAAATCCTTTTTCTTGGGTATAAGGCTGAATGTCTCGCCTGCAATCCTGCCTGAGAACATATAGCCAGCATGAGGCACAATAACTGCCTTGACATTTTCCTTTTTCTCAGAAATCAGCAGGCTTTTCACTGTCTTTTCCAATTCGTTTTTGTCAGCAGGATAGAATTGTCCAGCAAAACTTGCATGCCTCATTCTCATAATAGATAGGTAAGCTTTATAAAATATTTTACCTTGTCTCAAAGATGGAAAACCAGGAAGTTCTCGAATCACTAAGCCCTGACGAGCGCACGCTACTTGAGTATCTTGAAGCAGGCACGCTTGAAAGAATCAAGGAAAAGTCAAAGCTTGATGAGACAAAGATACTCAGAAGCCTGCAATACCTTGAGAATAAAGGCATAGTCAAACTGAAATCCGAGACCAAGAAGATTATAGATCTGGACAAGAACGGAGTCGTCTACCTGAAGCACGGTTTGCCAGAACGAAGGCTTCTTAATACAGTCACAGAAGTCCCGGAAATTGAGCTTGAAAAGGCAAAATCAAAATCAAAGCTGAGCGATAATGAATTTAAGGTCGCGCTTGGAACTCTGAAGAGCAAAGCATTGATAGAGCTGAAAGATGGAAAAATTATCCTGAAAGCCAGCAAGGAAGAGATAATGAAAAAATCTCTTGAAGAACAATTTCTTGAGCTGCTTCCAATAGACGAACCAAAGCTGACTCCAGAACAACTCTATGCTCTTGATAGCCTAAGGTCAAGAAAAGAGATTATTCTAGTGAAAGACCAGAGAACTGTAAACATCGAGCTCACTCAATTAGGAAAAGAACTTGTCAAGGAAGATATCAGCAAATTCAAAGATATGATTGAAGCTCTTACTCCTGACATGATTATGAATGAAACATGGAAAGGTAGGAAGTTCAGGAAATATGATATCACAAGCAAAGTGCCGGAAATATCAGGCGGCAAACGCCATTTTGTAAACCAATCAATAGACTATGCAAGAAAACTCTGGACAGAACTTGGTTTTAAAGAAATGACAGGTACCTTGACGCAGACAGGATTCTGGAACTTTGATGCTTTGTTCACAGCACAAGACCATCCTGTCCGAGAAATTCACGATACATTCTACATCAAAGATGTGAAAGGCAAACTTCCAGACAAAGAACTTCTTGATGCTGTAAAAAAAGCGCATGAACAAGGTGTTCTTGGCAGCAAGGGCTGGAGATATAAATGGAGCGAAGAAGAGCCTAAGCGAGTTGTTTTAAGGACACATACAACATGTCTTTCAGCGCATACTCTTGCATCATTAAAAAATCTGAAGGACAAAACAGGAAAATACTTTGCAATCGGAAAATGCTTCAGAAACGAGACAGTTGACTGGAGCCACGGATTTGAATTCAACCAGACAGAAGGTATTGTCATTGACAAAAATGCTAATTTTGGACATCTCCTTGGATACTTACAGGAGTTCTACAAAAAAATGGGATTTGAGAAAGTAAAATTCGTTCCATCATACTTCCCGTACACAGAGCCATCCATTTCAATTTATGTCTGGCATTCTGAAAGAAAAACATGGCTCGAGCTTGGCGGTGCAGGCATGTTCAGGCCAGAAGTTGTAATTGCGCTGCTTGGAGAGTATATTCCAGTGCTTGCATGGGGCCCTGGCTTTGACAGGGCACTGATGGATTATTATGCAATCAAGGACTTAAGAGAACTTTATTCAAATAATCTGGCTCAATTAAGAAAAATTAAACCGTGGTTGAAATAAAATGGAAATAAAAAAGAAATGCTGGCCTGAATTGTTTGAGAAAATACTCAAAGGCGAGAAGAAAGCAGACATAAGGCTTGCTGACTTTGACTTGAAACTAGGAGATATACTTGTCCTGGAAGAATACAATCCTCAAACAAAGCAGTATACAGGCAGGAGCATGAAAAAACAAGTCAAGAATCTTAACAAAATAAACTTAAACGAGTTCTGGAGTCCAGAACAGATAAAAGAAAAAGGAGTTTGGCTCATCGAGCTAGAATGATATGGCAAATATAAAATTTTCAAGAAAAGAATTTGAAAAATATATCAAGCTTACTCCTGAGATTGAAGACAAAATCAGCATGTTTGGGACTAATCTTGAATCTCTGAACAAAGAAGAGGTTGAGATAGAGATTATGCCTAACCGCCCTGACCTTTATTCTCTGCCCGGTTTTATGCGAGGTTTTCTTGCATTTATTGGCAAGAAAACCGGATTAAAAGAATACAAAGTAAATAAGCCTGCAAAAGATTTTGAAGTCAAGATAGACAAGTCAGTAAAAGACATCAGACCATATACAGCCTGCGCAATTGTCAAGGGCTTAAAGTTTGATGACGAGAAGATTAAGGAAGTCATAGATATTCAAGAGAAGATTCATACAACCCTCGGACGAAATAGGAAAAAGATTGCAATTGGAATCTATCCGCTTGAGAAAATCAAGCTGCCGATAAGATTTGAAGCCAGAAAGCCAGATGACATTAGATTCATTCCACTCGAGTCTGACAAGGAAATGAATGGCTTGCAGATTCTGCAGCAGCATCCAACAGGCAGAGAGTACGCTCACTTACTTGAAGGCAAACCATTATTTCCAGTATTTGTAGACGCTGATGGAAAAATATTAAGCATGCCTCCAATTATAAACAGCAGTGAAACAGGCAAAATCACCCAGTCAACACAGGATATCTTCATTGAATGTTCTGGGTTTAATCTTGATATTTTAAAGAAAACCTTGAACATACTCGTTACAATGTTCGCTGACATACAAGGGACAGTATATCAAATGAAACTTTTATATGACAAGCCTGAAGTAACTCCTAATCTTGCGCCAGAGAAAATGAAGATTGAGATTGAGAATGTAAACAATCTGCTTGGGCTTGAGCTAAAAGAACAGGAAGTGAAAAAACTACTTGAAAGAATGGGCTATGGATACAAAAATAAAACAGTTGAGATTCCTGCATACAGGACTGATATTATGCATGAGGTTGATATTATTGAAGATATTGCAATTGCATATGGCATGGACAATTTCAAGCCAGAACTACCGAAGATTGCAACAATAGGCGAGTCTGACCACAAGGAACAATTGAAGAAAAAGATTTCAGATTTGCTAATAGGACTAGGAATGCTTGAAATATCCTCTTATCACTTGCTCACTAAAGATGATGTTAAAAAATCAGGCAGCAAGTCAGAGATAGAAGTTGAACGAAGCAAGACAGATTATACAGTTCTAAGGCCAGATTTGCTATGTTCGTGTCTGAAGACACTCGCGGAAAACATTGCCAAAGAGTATCCTCAAAAAATATTTGAGCTTGGCACTGTCTTTTCAATTGACAAGGAGCAGGAGACAGGCATTGCTGAAAAGGAACAATTGTGCCTTGCCATTGCACCAGGAAATTTCACAGAAGCCAAGCAAGTTTTGGAATATCTGGAAAGAATGCTGGCAATTAAATTCGAGCTGGAAGCTGGAGAGCATTCAAGCACAATTTCCGGCAGGACAGCAATCCTAAGCCACAAGAAACAAATACTCGGTGTAATAGGCGAAGTCCATCCATCAATCTTGAAAAAGTGGCATATGAAACTTCCAGTCTCTATACTGCAGCTTGACTTGGACAGCATTCTAAAAAGCCTACAGTAGTATAAAGTCACTACTCCTAAGATACAACAATACAAGGGTTTATATACTCCAGTGTATATAGTAAACTATGACAAACGAAACAAGCTTGGATACACAAATAGCATATACAGAAGCAGCAATACTTCTAATAAAACATATTGATGAACCATGTGTAGAACCGACTACAGGACAGAATATTAGAGAGTTTTATATCAGAGAGGCAAAAAGATTGCTTCCAAAAGTAGAAAATCCATTCTTAAAAGAAGCACTTGAAGCAAAGATAGCACAATACGTCAGCCAGTAACTAAACCTGCAAGCTTCACGAAAACAAGTTTTACCCAGCCGATAACCGGAATCCTGAAAACTGCCTTGCCAATTATTGCATCTTCTGGAATTCTCTGTTCAACGAACAATTGTCCCATGTTATTATCTCCTTTTGTTGAATAAACAGTTCTGCCATTTACTTCTGAGATATTTATTATCCTGTGGATAATCGGATACTTTTGATCTGCATTAAAAACAATTACATCTCCTATATGCAAGTTGCCTGCGCGCCAGACTACTGCAACATCTCCTATTTCCAGCCCAGTTCTCAATTGCCATTTCTCAGCATCCTGCTCACTGATCCCTACGTTTTCATACCATTCACCAGACTGCTGCCACCATTGCTTAAACATCGACTCTGCACCAAGATAATTGAGCAAAAAGTTTCCTGAATGATGCATGCTGCTCGATTCTACTACAACTAAAGGAGTGCTTGCGCCGAATATCAGCGCCAATCCTGGAAAGAAAATAAATTTTATGATAAGGAACGCGAACAATAGCGAGACAATCCAACCCAGCAAGCTCTCATCTTTCCAGATAATAAACCAAAATCTTTTCCAAAATGCATTAAATTTCTCTTTTAAACTGGCTTCTGCCATTATTTCTATAAGACTTGTATATTTTTAAATATCACTTAGACAAGCATAAAGTATAAAAATCACAAAACTCTGAGATAAGCATGAAAAACTGCAAGATATGCGGCAAAGCAGAAAACGAGGCGTTGTTATGTCAGGTTCTGGCTAACAATGGTTTGGTATTAATGTGTGATGAATGCGCAAAACACGAAGGCTTGCCAATAATAAGGCGTCCTTCTGAAGAAAATGCAATAAAATATGCTCTTGCGCAAAAAGCAAAAAAATCTATTTCAAGCAGTCTTATTGATAATTTCCACTGGCAGGTAATGATGTCAAGAAGAAGGACAAGACTAAGCCAAAAACAGCTTGCCGAGGAAATTGGTATATCAGAACAGGATGTAGCAAAAATAGAATCTGGCAAAGAGCCTGAAAATCCAGATGTAATAAAGAAAATCGAGAATTTCTTCAGGATAAACCTGCACAAAGACCATAATCTTCTTGGTGATGAGATAGAGCCTGTATAAAAGGGTGGGCTGTTTATCCTCTAGGATCAATAACTCTACCTAAAAACAAAATATTTCCTGTTTCTTTTTCTTGAATTATGAAGATAAATGGGTGGTCTGCTCTAAAGATATTACTAGGACCAGCAGAACCAAAAGTCGTCACAATTGCGGCTGCGGCTGCTGCTTCTGTACCTTCTTCATCAACTTTAATAAAAGCTTGGTGAATTACACTGCTAATATACAAATTATTAGTTCCATCCATACCTGAAAAATTTGCACCTGGCCATGTAAATGCCATTGGCATTCCCATAGCACTTAAAGTATCTTTCATAAAATATTTGGCATCAAATTCAAATTTAGGCAAATAAATAGCATCTAATTTAAATTCTTTCATTTGGCTTTTCCATTCTTCTAGTTTCTCTGCTGTTAAAGAAGATTCTATGGCATCAAGATTTTCTGTTGGCAATAATATCAGCATTGAAATTTTTTCGCCTTTGTAAGGAAGCTCTAAAATCTGAAGGCCATCCACATCGGCGTAATTGAATTTTGCTTTATCATTGTCAAAGTACATCATTGGAGTTTTTACAACATTAGTAGGAGTAATTTTAAAATCTTGTTCATGAGTATCAGATTTATCAAATTCCCATTCCCATGTTCCCTTAAAATAGATGGCATTTGTAAGAACTAATCTTGTCAATGAATTTAGAAATCCAGAAGGAATTAAATCTTTAATTTTATTATTTGTCTGTTCTTCGATAAAACTATTAATGGTTTGTCTTGATTTCTCTGTTTCTTTGATAAAATCTAAATTTGCTGCCTTTCCACCATAATATTTTTCCACGCTACTTGTGTAGTCTTGGAGGAAAGGATAATCTTCTTGAACCCACAATGCATTTCCTGTTCTCAATTCATAAGCACTATTTCCTTTGTTAATATCATTATAAATTGCAGCAAAATTTGACCTTAATATATCTCTTATTGGAAAATGAAAAACAGATTTCATTTCATCTGCCGTTTGTCCTTTTGCACCTTCATAAGTCATTGCTATTGCAGAAGAAATGCTATAGGGGGAATAGAAAATATTACTATCGCTAGCTTTGTTTAACTCAGAATAAAGTTCGAATGCAAATTTGTTATTGGCATTCACTACTTCTTGAATTCCTTGCTGTGTTGAACCAGTATCATTTGCTTGAGCAGGTTGGTTTGGTTTATAAGGAAAAAGAAACAATACTGCTGTAGCTATTACACCAGCAACTATAAGCAATACTATTCCGATAGTCAAAAAGTTTTTGTTCATACTTGTAATGTAATATACCAGACTCCTTATAAAAGTATTGATGACTTTAGTTTAGTTTGAAGCTAAAACCAAACAAATCTTCTATTTAGGTGACGTTTACTTAACAGCTCAAAAAAGGGCAAGGTTTAAAAACATCCCAAATTTCTTTCTAAAATGCAATTCAAGTACATTAAAGATGAAAAGAATGAGGCTGAAATCGAGATAGACAACTTGACAATAGCCGAAATTCTTCGAGTCTACTTGAGCCAGGACAGCGCTGTTGAATTCGTTGCCTGGAGAAGAGAGCATCCTTTCAAAAACCTCGTTTTAAAAGTAAAGACGTCTGGCAAGACTGTCAAGAAAGCAATTGCTGATGCATCAGAAAAAATAGAAAAAGAGCTTGATAAGCTTGTAAGCGAGTTTAAGAAAGCGAAGTAATTCTTTAGAATTTGTTAATAAGAGATATTATTAATTACTACAATCTATGACTGCTACTCTATAAAACATGCTGCCCCTACCCCCATCAGGGTAAAACCGTTTTAATATTAATAACAAAACAGTACAAGCAAAGAAGGCGAGCATCAGCGAGCCGTAATTCTCTCAGTTAGTTTTATTAATTCTGTATTCATTTGATAAGTTATGATTGCTGAATACACAAAATCAGATGGCGAGAAACTTTTGAAGCTTGCACGCCAGAGCATTGAATCAAAATTTATAGCTATCAAGCCAGAGGCTCCAGAAGGCAGGCAATTCAAACAGGCAAGAGGCGTTTTCGTTACTTTGACAGAAAATTGTAGATTAAGAGGATGCATTGGTTTTCCGTATGCTACACAATCAATTTCTCAAGCTGTAAGTGAAGCAGCAAAATCAGCGGCATTCGAAGACCCAAGATTCTCTCCATTGAAAGAAGGTGAAGTCAGCAAAATAAAAATAGAAATTTCTATTCTCACCCAGCCAAGTCTTGTAAAGAATGCAAAAGACATTGAAATAGGAAAAGATGGATTAATTTGTGAATATCTTGGTTTCTCTGGACTTCTTCTTCCGCAGGTAGCTACAGAGCACAAAATGTCAAGAATTGAATTTCTAGAGGCATTATGTGATAAAGCAGGTTTGCCAAGAGACACATGGCAGAACAAGAATTTCAAGCTCTACAAGTTTCAGTGCCAGATTTTCTCAGAGTAAATATCTTTTAATTTACAACAATTCTTATAACCCTCTGTTTCCTTAAAATATAATGGAAACAAAAATCTCTGCAGGAAGCTACGACTTAAACAAGTGGCTTTTTGGCGGCTATGAAAAAGATATTATTACAACACTTTACGGCCCTGCAGGTTCTGGAAAAACAAATTTCTGCATTCTAGTAACAGCAAGCCAGGCAAAAAAAGGCAACAAGGTCATTTACATAGACACAGAAGGTGGATTTTCAATAGACAGGTTCAAACAAATTCTTCCAGATGACTGGAAAAAAGCATTGGAAAACATTATGCTAATGAAGCCGACAACATTTCAAGAACAGTGGGATGCATTTGGCAAACTTCTGAAAGAACTTAAGGCAAACAAATCAATCTCACTGATTATAGTTGATGGCATGACAATGCTCTATCGGTTAGAACTCGCAGAATGCCATGATGACATCAAGAAGGTGCATGAAATCAATTCAAGGCTCGCGAGGCAGATGCGAATGCTTGCAGAGATAGCAAGAAAGCATGATATTCCAGTCATTATTACTAATCAGGTTTACTCCAGTTTTCTTTCAGACCACGATATGCAGGCAGGCAAAACCAAGGAAGTTAATATGGTTGGCGGAGATATCTTAAGGTACTGGAGCAAATGTTTAATCGAGTTGCAAAGCGAAAGAGGTAAGCGCAAAGCAATTCTGAAAAAGCATCGCAGCCTCGAAGAAAAAGAGCTTAATTTCTATATAACAAACTCAGGAATACATAAAAGTGGATGGTTCGGGTAGTATTCTGTTCACTCTTCAGAACCTTCAACCGGTTTCTTTGCTTCTCTGTCTGCCCTGCTTTTGCATGCAGGATTAAAGCAGAATATCCACGGACGCTTGCCTTTCTTGAGCGACATCATCATAGGCCATCCGCACAGTTCGCATACTTTATCAGTTTTTTTAATCAGCGCATTTGGCGGCAGGCTGAAAGTTGTTTTGCATTCAGGATAACCTGAGCACGCAACAAAATATCTTCTCCATGCGCGATTGAACAACATTCTCAAATCACCTTTTTGGCATTTCGGACATTTCATCAGTATGTTCTCCTTGTAAGTCTGCTCGCGCTGCTCTTTTATCATATCAGCAAGCTTCTCACCAATCTTTGTCTCATGTTTCTTGAAATCCTCAACTATTTTTGTGATTGTAGTCTTGGCATCATCAATTATCTTTGCCTCTTTCTTGTCCAAATCTTTCTTTGCAGAAATTATGCTGTCCATCTCTTTTTCAAAACTTCTTGTTAGCTTGTCATCAATTATGACAGGAGAATAAACTTTTAATGTGTCTATAAGCTTTATTCCAAGAGGAGTCGCCTTGATTGACTGCTCTTTAATATACTCCCGTTCATAAAGAGTTTCAACAATCGCAGCCCGTGTTGCCTTGGTTCCAAGATTCCTTCTTGCCAGCTCTGAAACAAGTGAAGCCGGCGTGTAACGATGCGGTGGCTGAGTCTCTTTTTCCTCAACATCAACTTTCTGTATAGGATAATCTCCATTAATATCTTTTAGCATTTTTTCCTGCATGCGTGCAGGATAAACTTTCATCCATCCTTCTTCCAAGATTTCCAAGCCGCGCGCAACAAACTTTAATCCTTCAACTTCAGCAGTTATAACCTTGTTGGAAATTTTTGCATCGCTGCAGAAGCATGAAACAAATCTTTTCACAATCAGCTCGTAAATATTCTTTTCCTCGCCAGCAAGTCGCGCTATATCTCCAGTAGGATAGATTGAAGGGTGTGCTGGGTCTGACTTGCTGCCTTCAACAGGCTTTTTCCTTGTTACAAGCTCGACAAATTTGAACTCTTGAGCGAGTTTATTGAGTATTTTTCCAGGAGATATTGACTCTGGAATTTTCTGGCTGCTTGTTCTTGGATAAGAAATAAGTCCAGAAAGATAAAGATGCTGGCAAATCTGCAATGTCCGCGCTGGATTTATCTTAAAATGTTTGTATGCCTCAATCTGCAAGGTCGTTAAATCAAAAGGAGCAGGGGGCATTATGCTCTCTTCTTTAGTATCTGTTTTTACACTTGCAGTTTTGCCTTTTAAGCCCTCAAACTTCTTCAGTTCCTGCTTATTGGTAATGTCTTTATGATACTTCAGTCTTGTTCCAAGTATTGTAATATAAATCTGCCAAAATGCGCTGGATTTGAAACTTTGGATTTCAAGCTCCTTGTCAACCACCATTCTTAAGGCAGGACCTTGAACTCTTCCGATTGACATTATCTTAAAGCTTCCAGTTTTCCTTATCGCTTCCATCAGCGCGCGAGAAAGATTTATTCCATACATCCAGTCCAAATAATGTCTTGTCTCGCCTGCAATCGCCTGTCCCCAGTCAATTGTCGGCATCAGATGACTGTAAGCATAATTTAATTCAGGAGCAGTCAGTGTAGAATACTTCATTCGCTTTGCATCCTTCTGATGAAAAATATATCTTATTATGTTCAATCCTATTACCTCTCCCTCAATATCATAATCTGTAGCTACAACAAAATTCTTTGCGCTTCTGCCAAGCCTTGCTAATGTCTGGTAAAATTTCTTTGTGAATGCTGCTTTCTTCTCGTAACTCGGAACCCATTCCAAATCAAAAATAGGCAAAGGGCCTCTTGTTTTCTGTGACAATGTAAATAAATGTCCTGCAGCTGCAGCCACCACTATCTTTTCACCATCTCTTGTGACCTCATAATACGGAACACCAGTATCCCCAAGTCTTTTGGCTTTTCCAAGCGCATCAGCAATTTTCGCAGCAGCCTGTGGTTTCTCTGTCAGAATTAAAGTATATTCGCCTGCTATGTGCTTCTCAATCTTCTCAACAGGCCTGTCAGACTTCATCTCTCTTGTCTCAGATTCAGATTCAAGATTTTCTTTTTTCTTCCTTGTCCTTGGCTTCCTTGTTTTCTTTGGCTTTTCTGGATTCTCGGGCTTGAATGGCTCTGCTGGCCTCTCTATTGTTACAATCTTGTCCTTTGGAATATTATGAACAGGCACTTCCACAAATCTCTTCACATCCTCAGGATTTATCGGAATATCTCCAATTTGCTTCTTTCTTCTCATTTTAACATGACTCTAATGCTAGAGACACGCATTTTATAAATAATTCGCTTAGCTTCAAAATCACAAAACCTTCTGTTTTGAGATTCCCAAAAAATATGCATAGTATTAACTGTAACCTAAAAGTCGCAGATTTTTTTAGGATTAAAGATTTATAAAACCCAGAGGATTTAATTGTATATGCCGTTGCAGCTTAAGTATAAAAGATGGTATAAGGTATTGCTGTTCTTTTTTGCATTAGTAATCCTTGCTCTGTTAATCTATGCTTACATATTAATCCAGTCAAATGTATCCATAATTAGACAGGCTGTGAGTATGCTGCAGCAAGGAGCTTCCAGCATTCTTGAAAGTCTTTCACACATATCCTCAACTTTATTAACAGAAACAATTGGAGTTACAATCTTCTTTGCCAGCGCAATAATAGTGATAAACTATCTTCTTAACTGGTATTATCTTGAAAAAAGAAACGCTCTGATTGATGAACTTACAGAGCTGTACAACAGAAAAGCAATGACATTATGGCTGAAAAAAGAAACAGACAGGGCCAGAAGATTCAATCATCCGCTTAGTGTCGCTATGTTAGACCTGGACAGGTTCAAGATTTACAATGATACTAATGGACATTTAAGAGGAGACTGGCTCCTGAAAGCTGTCGCCAAGGTGTTTAAAGAAAACACAAGAGACATTGATTTTGTAGGAAGATACGGCGGAGAGGAATTCATAATAGTCTTCCCTGAAACCGGGCATAACAATGCACTGCAAGTATGCGAAAGAATCAGGAAACTGGTAGAGACAAGCAAGTTCCCAGGCGAGGAAAAAATTCCAACCCAGAATATGACAGTAAGCATCGGCTTGGTTACATTCTGCGACAATTATGATGAAGAAAGGATGATAAAAATGGCAGATGACTTCTTATATCAGGCAAAAGCACAAGGACGCAATAGGATTGTGCACAAGAATATCTGCGAGAAAAAGTAATAATTTAAACTTCTAAAATAATCCCATCGCTTCCGACATTAATAACTTTGGTTTTTCCAATTCTTTCTTCCAGGCCAGAAGCCTCATGAATATGCGAGTGTATAAGAAATTCTGGCTTGAACTTTTCAACAGCCATCCTTATTCCCTGGCTTCCGTGAATTCCTGAGAATTCTGATTTTGTATCTTTTGCATGCATATGTGTAACCATAATCTTCTTTTCAGTTCCCTTAAGAGCATCGTGCCCTTTCTTCAGTGTATCAAACAATTCTTTATCTGAGGTGTCAAAGCCTGTGGCACCACCCGCTCCAAAAATTCCAACATCCTTGTACTTAACAGAGTATCCATGAATATTTTTCATGCCATAAAGCTCTGCCAGAAAATCAATTGTCGCGAAAGAATCATGATTTCCAGGAATAAGCAGGACTTTCTGGTTTTTATCCTTAAAAGGTTTAAGCAAATTTTTTGTTTCCAGAGGAGAGGTTATATCACCGCATAATATAACCAAGTCTACATGCTCTCTCTCAGCCTTCAAGGCAAGTTTCTTCGTCAGGCTGGAACTTCCATGAATATCGCCTGCTGCGAGGATTTTGAGTTTTTTATCCATATATATTTATTACCTAAATACTTAAAAATGCTTTGGTGTTTAAGGAAACATGGCGAAAACAAGTGTGAAAATTCCAAGAAGTCGGTATCTTGATGATTATTCTGATGAACAGGTTGTCAGATTTGAAGGCAAAAGACAATGGCTTGGTTATCATGCTGCCATTAATCTTGAAAGAATTGGCGACCAAGCTCTGACAGATTATGTTATTAAAACAGGCTTGCACAAGCCAAGAAAAATGATAATTCCTCAAAAAATCATGGGAGAGTATTGTATTGATGGTTTATTTTTCAAGCTCTATGAAGAACAATGGGGCAAGCCATGTGGAATGTGCCATCACGTTGCATCAGGAAGATTATCAAAAGAATTGATGTATTCAGAATCATACACCGAAATCATAATAGAAGTCAGACAAAGAAACCTATTAACAAGAGTCCGGAATTTAGAGAAGAAAAGGAAAGCAGATTGGAAAAAAGGAGTGGGACTTGCAATCAGTTTTGCAGATGATGTCAACACTCCAGAACAGGAAATTATGATTGATAGGTTAAAAGCATTAAGAGAAGGGGAAAAGAGTTTAAGAAACTCTAATATCATAATAATTTAATTATTTCCCGAAATTCCTTTTTCTTGTATCAAACTCTTTCAGGCATTCTTGCAAATCTTCCTTGGAAAACTCAGGCCAAAGCTTTTTGGTGAAAATCCACTCCGAGTAAACGCTTTGCCACGGCAGAAAATTACTTGTTCTTTGCATTCCGCCAGTTCTTATTATCAACTCTGGCTCATCTTTCAGCCACAAAGCACCAGCAACATCCTCTTCAGTTATCTTTCCATTTTTGCCATTCAATTTATTGAAAGCATTAAGCAATTCAAGCCTGCCGCCATATGCAAAACAAAAATTGATAATATAATTTTCATAATTCTTGGTGTCCTGTTCAATCTCACTGGCAAGTTTTCTAACATCTTCCGGAACAAGAGACAAATCACCAATAAACCTCATCTTAATCTTGTTTTCATGAATTCTTTTGTCTTTCTTGAATTTCTTGAACCACTCTTTAAACAGTTTGAACAGATATTTCAGTTCCTTGGCATCTCTTTTCAAATTTTCAGTTGATAATGCATATAAAGTAATTTCTTTTATTCCGAGCTCTTGACACCAGTCCATCAACCTATCAACATTTTTAGCACCTTCCTCATGCCCTTTCCAAGCTGCAAGCCCGCGGGCTTTGGCATATCTCCTATTGCCATCAAGAATTATCGCAACGTGTTTAACCATTAGTTTTTACTTCTTTTTCGCTTTTTTAATCTTTTGCTTTGAAATTTTTGCAGGCTCAATTGACTTGAATCCAGTATATTTCCATAAGCATTTTGGTATTTTGATGCTGCCATCTTTTTGCTGGTTGTTTTCAAGCAATGCAATCACAACCCTAGGTAGAGCAAGTCCCGAGCCATTTAGAGTATGCACAAATTTCATTCCATCCTTGCTTTGATACTTTATATTCATTCTTCTTGCCTGAAAGTCAGTGCAATTCGAGCATGAAGAAGCCTCAATATATCTGTTCATTGAAGGACTCCATACCTCTAAGTCATAAGTTTTTGCTGATGCAAATCCAGCATCTCCTGTGGCAAGCAAAACTCTTCTGAATGGAATTCCAAGTTCTTTCAAAATTTTTTCTGCATATTCAGTCATCTCCTCAAGATATTTCCACGAACTTTCTTGGTTGCAGATGTAAACCATCTCAACTTTTTCAAACTGATGCAGTCTGAATAATCCTTCCTCGCCAGTATGTCTTCCTGCCTCTGTTCTATAGCATTCAGTAAATGCGCAGAACTTCTTCGGAAGTTCTTTTTCAGTAAGATTCTCTCCAGAATAAATATTTGTTACAGGAACTTCTGCTGTCGGCACCAGCAGCATTTCATCATTTGTCTTGTAAAGCTGCTCTTCAAACTTTGGCAAATTTCCAGTGCCAAAAGCACTTCTTTTATTGACAAGCTGCGGCGGATTTATTTCTGTAAATCCGTTCTTGTTGTGAAAGTCAAGCATGAATTGCACAAGCGCTCTTTGTAATTGCGCACCCTTGCCTTTTAGAATATAAAATCCAGCGCCTGCAATTTTCACTGCGCGTTTAATGTCAATTATATCAAACTTCTCTCCAAGTTCAATGTGAGACTTTGCACCTTTAAGCTTTACAGGCTTTCCTATTGTATGAACAACCTTGTTCTTGGAAGCATCTCCAACTGGAACATCATCTTTCTGTATATTTGGCAAGATAGCCATCAAATCATCAATCTTCTGCCGCATTTCTCGTTCTTCATGCTCATTCTTCTCAAGTTTCTCGCCAATTTCCCGCGCTCTTTTAATCAATTTGTCAGGGCTTTGCCTTTGTTTTTTTGCCTCATTCACTTGTATAGAAACCTTATTCCTCTCTGCTCGCAACTGGTCATCCTCTGCCTTCAAATCTCTCCAAATCTTATCAAGCCCAACAATATCATCCACAAGATTTTCATCATAAAGCCTATGTTTGCAGTTTTTCTTTACAAGCTCGGGTTTCTCTCGCAGAAGTTTAATGTCAAGCATGTTTCATAGAAGAGAAATCTGTTTTTAAAGCTTATCAAAAAAACAATGGGCACCACACCTTAAAAGGTGTGGTTTGTAAAGCCCTTGTTTTTTGGATGCTCAGAAATTAAATATGCAAGATAGTTCCACAGCATAAATGCTGTGGTTTAATTTCTGACATTAAAAAAAGAAAAAAAGAAAAAGTTTACTGGCTTTGTACTGCTAAAAATGACCACCATGGCCTTTTAGACTGGATAACTTCGCCGGTTTCTGCATCTACCTGAGCCTCTACTGACATCTTTGTTTTGAATAAACCCAGAACTTTTGCAGACTGCTGTGCTGACATTTCATATGTCAATCTTGTCTGGTTGCCTGTTCCTGTCTCCTTCAGAACAATTGTACAGTTGTTTGACTCATTGCAAACCTTTATTCTAAGTCTTGCCAGGGCTGTTTCAGAAGCTGTATCTGGCATAACTTTTATCTCTGCACCCTTTCCATTCGAAAGCTTAACTTTCAATGTTGTTTCATTATCTGTCTCTTCAGCAGTTATATTCAGGTCAGTTTCTGCTGTTAGATTTTTTATCTTAAGCTGTATCCTGTCTCCTGTGCTGCTAATTTCAAAACTCTTTCCATTGTCGCTCAAATAATGCCCTGCTGCAATTTTTGCAGATGCCAGCCCAGTTATGTCACCGGACTGCATGTTATCGGCATTTTCAGCAATTGCCACAAAACTGGCTAAAATCAAGCCAGTCACTAAAATCAAAATTGCGTTTTTCATTTTAAATCTTAATAACAATAAGGCTCGTCAATATTTAAAGTTATCATAAAAGCCTTTACGCTTTATAAGAAACAGCGTGCTTCGCACCGCATGCCAGGCAGTGCACAAAATAGAAATGTCCTCCTTCTTTTACAAGTTCTGTATCATACTTCCCGCATTCCTTGCAGATTATAAATTCCTTGATGTATTCCTTGATTTTATCATCAAGCTTTACACCAGAAACTTTTCCTGCAAAAATCAGCCTGTCGCCATCAATCTTGCCTGGAATTGCAACCTCTTTCTCCAGGAACTTTTCAACATGGGCTTTCGGCCTTTTAAGATAACTGCAGATTTCACCAAAATTCACGAATATTGTTTTATAACCTTCAATAACACTCTTGGCCTTCGGCACGTCAAACCTTATTCCAGTGCTGGTTATCGGCTTTACCTGCTGGTACGCGCTCTCAAGCAGTTTTTCATAATCTTCCATGTCTATACATATTTAGATGATTTTTAAAGTTAATCAAACAGGTAAAATTGATTGGAGAATAAAAGAATGCTAAAAAATTTTCTGTCCATAATTAGATATATTTTATTTTCTTTATAATTTCTGAATATATTTTGATAAAGTAGTTACATCATCCCTAACTCTTTTAATATCTATATCTGAATCCCCCGCAATAGAAATAGTTAATTCAGAATAAACATAAACAGTTGAAGCAGTTCTCGTTACTCCTGCGTTATTTTTACCAGAATCTCTAGTTTCTCTTGCTTTAGTCCCAGAATAAATTTTTCCTTTAATTTTTAACCAGATATAATCTTTTTTTATTTTTGGAGTAGATAGCCATTTTAAGATAAATGTTGATATCCAAGCTATTAAAGCCAAGCCAATAAAAAAGGTTTCGGCAAAGACTAAGAGAGTTAAAACGATAGAAACACCAAGACCTATCCAAAAATAGGTTTTATAGGTTTTAGCATTGTCTCTATATTCTTTTTCTGTTCTTTCAGAATCAATATTTGCAGAGTAAGTTTTAACTCCTTCTGCAACGTCATCATTAGAAACAGAAGAATCTTCATCTTCAATATCAAAACCGATATCTTCTAATTGTTCCTTTATATTGTTAATAGCATGCTCTGGATGCCCTGTTTCTAAGAATATATCTTTAAATATGGGTTTTCTTTTCATGTCTCTTAATGTCAAATTCCCATCAGAGTCATTAGAATCTTTTTTTTCTTCTGTATCCATGTACAATAAATACAATAAACTTATTTATAAAGATTTGTTTTCATCAGCCCAAGAACCTTAATTTGCCCGGACGCGGCTCGTATATCAAACCTTCTTCAAGAAGCTTGTGAATTTCCTGGTTTATCATGTCTGGCGTGAATGTCTTTAATGTCATTATCAATTCCTCGCACTCAATTCCATTGCTTTGTTCTGCATTCTTTATTGCATCAATAATATTGTCTTTCAATGCCTTTACTTCAGCCTTGTCAACTGGCTTTGGCACTCCATTTTCAAACTCAAGTTTCCTTATCAGCAGATATCTTGGGTCAAGAGTTCTCATTATGTCCGGCAGCAGGTACAATTCATTGTTGAACATTCTCAACAAGCCAATAACAAGAACAGTATGTCCTTGCTCAATTCCCTGAAATGAATTGATGTCATCGCCAAAAATCCTCGCCTTAATCTGTCCAGAGGCATCATCTAAAGTGTAAGAAGCAAATCGTTTCTCGCCTTCAGAAACATATTTCTCAATTACATTCGCAACAATATTAACCCTTACAACCTGCTTGTCACCAAGTTCAAGAAAACTGAATCTTTCGCCATCCAGAACAGGCTTTCCTACCAGAATATCGCCTATTTTCAGTTTGTATGCAGTCGCTCGCGGGTTTAACATGTTTGTAACTTGTGTTTTTGGTTTATTAATTTAATTATAGTTTTTTGTTATATAACCATTTGTCCATTAATAACAAAAATCTTCAAACGCTCAATCAATCATTTTTTGCTTGATGAATGCTGCTACTTACACCCATCAGGGTAAAAGCGTTTTACTATTAATTCTCCCTTGATTTGTACAGACAAATTACATCCTCTGTACAAACCCTTTCTTGGGATGGAATATATCCCCTGATATGTAAAGCTTTTCAAGGGTTTCGTCAACTTCCTTTGCCTCAATCTTTCCCTGAAGTTCATTGTAAAGCTCTTCCACAGGAATCAGTTTTCCCAGCCTTGTTTCAAGTCTTGTAATCGTGTCCTTGACAAGCAGAATCTTGCCGCGTTGGCTTGACGATATTCCAGTTGATATCCTGTCAATGTCAAAAGTTTTTGTCTCATAATCATATCCAACCTGAGTCAGATAATATTTCATCAGGTCAATAGCGCGTTTTGCATCCTCCCTCGATACTTGGCCGCTTAATCTTGCTCTGGCGCTTGCCTCGCTTAATCTTATCAGCGCTTCAAGCTGTCTTGCAGAAATTGGCAGTGGTCTCATTACCTGATCTCCTGAAACTGGCATATTTCTCAAGTCCACATAGAATTTCTTTATCTCAGCAATAGATTCCTCAGTCAAAAACGGCTGTACCTTTTGCTTGGCATATGCAATATACTTCCTGAACAAGTTAAAGTCCATGTTAAGTTTCGAGCCAAATTCCTTATGCTCAATCAGTACGTGGTTAGCAATTGCCTCGTCCCGTGTTCTGTCAGGCAAATCTTTCAAAATAAAAATAACATCAAACCTGTTGATAAGTGTAGGAGGCATGTCTATCTGGTTGGCAACAGTGTCATACGGATTAAATCTTCCAAGTTTTGGATTTGCAGCTGCAAGCACACTTGTTTCAGCCCTCAATGTCGCTTGCACATTTGCTTTGCTGATTGTTACTGTTTGCTGTTCCATTGCCTCGTGCATTGCACTTCTGTCCTGAGGGTCCATCTTGTCCATCTCATCTATGCAGACAATTCCCTTGTTTGCCAGTACCATAGCGCCTGCTTCCAGGCTCCAGCCCCGCATGAACTCATCCCTGACAACAGTTGCAGTGATTCCTGCACCGCTGGCTGACTTTCCGACAACATATCTTCCTTTTGGAGCAATTCCTGAGATAAATTTAAGTATGACTGACTTTGCAACTCCTGGATCTCCCACAAGAAGCAAATGAAAGTCCCCTCTTGTCCTGGTGCCATCGTTTTTTATCTTTTTCACGCCTCCAAACAATTGCAAAACAAGCGCTTTCTTGACTTCTTCATAACCATAAATCGAAGGCGCAATGCTTAATGCAAGTTTTTCAAGAACATTCGGGTCAGCAGCCAGCTCATGAATCTGCCTCTCATCTTCTTCTGAAATATTTAGCTCCTCAAATGTTTCCTCTAATGCAATAACATTATTTGCCTCAATCGCAATGTCATACCTTGTCAGAATGCCTCCTGTCTTGTTTGTTTTTGGAATTTCTTTAAGAATTCCTATAACCCGTATCTTGCTTCCAGGTGTGCTCTTCTCCTCCATTCTAGGTTCAACCAAATCTTCCTTAAGAAAAACCGAGATTCTTCTTGGCTGTTCTCCGCCAATCAAAGCTTCTGGGCTTTCCTCAATAACAAGCCTTTGAACATCAACCATACTTTTTCCAACAAGCTTAAAATCCCTCCTTCTTCCACATGAACATCTTGAAGGTTCTTTAAACGTAGAGCCAACTTGTAAAACAGAAATAGTAGTCCCGCAACTTGGACATTCAAACTTTGCATTAATCACCTGCGGACGAACTTCACTTGCCTGCCTTACTATTCCGTCAACCTGCACTAATTTTGCCAGGTGTTTTGCCCTGAGGTTCCTGATTTTTTCTGTAAATGTGTCAGGAATATTTGTCAGCCTTATCCTTGGATTTGTAACAAGCCCGAATTCATGCATAGCGACCTCTAAAATCGAAAGCGTTTCCTCTGGATTAACAGACAAAAGCTCAGAAAGATTCGGCGAGTCAGAAGCAAGGTCGCTGAAACTCAAGAATACTATATTTCCATCCTTGACATTCTGCCCAATCTCCTTCTTGTAAGTATCAAAGAAACGCCGCGCATCCTGAACAATCTCTTCTGTCCTCTTTTCTTCCATATCAAAACAAAGAAGCTGGATGTTTAAATGGATTTCTATTGATTAAAATAACAATAGCAAAAGATACTATCAAGATGAAAAGCTCATTAAATTTGCCGTCGACGTTTTATCAGCGTTAAATCTTAATGTGTTGACATTCCCGCATGTAAAAGAGTATTCTCCCATTAATAAACATTAATAAATTAGAACGCTTAACGCTGCTTGATTCTCTTAATCGCTTCTTTTATGTTGTGTATAAGCTTTTTCATTGAATCTTCTAATTGCGGCCTGTTCTTTGTTCCAGTGCAGACAAGTTTTCCATTCGTAAAGAGAAGGAATGTCGCTGTAGGATCTGTCAGCTTATAGACAAGCCCTGGAAATTGCTCTGGCTCATATTCTGTATTTTCAAGCTCAAGTGCAAGAAGATTCAGGTTCAAGCGCATGTCAATATTGCCGCTTGCAACTATATTCTGCACTTTGATTTTTGGCTTGTCCTTGACCCTTATGCCAATCTTACCCAGCTGTCTTATAACAGCCTTAATCACTTGTTTCACCTGTCCAATGCTCTTTGTTCCAGTGCATACAAGATTTCCTGAACTAAATACAAGAACTGCTGACTTGGGCTTTGGAATCCTTAAAACAAGTCCTGGAAATTGCTCTGGATTATACTCTGTATTGCCGTGGCTCCTTGCAAGCTTTGTAAGAGGAACTGAAACATTAAGTGAGGTAGTCGCGACAATATTCTGTACTTTTAAAGAAGATTTAGCCATTTTCAAAAGGTAACTTTTTAAACCTTTCTCTGTTTAAAAAGCTTTCTATATATCCTCTCAAGCTCCTCGTCGGGCTTGGCTTTAAGCCCCTCACGATGATGCTTTGAAGACCAGATTTGAGGTCCAAGCCTGCCAATAGCATAAGCTGCCCCAAGTCCTACAATGATTCTTATCAGCCATAGCCAGTCCGTGAATGGGGAGCATGGCGGACAGCTTCCACCGCAGTCTATGCCTGTCTCATCACGGTCTTTTATGCCATTGAAGCAATATGCGCAATACTGCGAGAAATTCGCCTGCGTAAATGAGATGAACACTTTTGTAGTGTTAGTCAAAGTCTGCTCTCTGATTCTTGCCACAAGCTCATTAGTCGGCTGTTCATAAAGCTCAAGATATTTCTCGCCGCATTTTTCAGCAGGTTTGGCAGTGAGGTTTGTTGTTACATTACAGTATTGCTTCTCCTTGAACGGATGTTTAATGCACTGGGCACTGTCATTGCAATCTCTTTCCTGGAAGCCCTGGAACTTAAACTTTCCTTCTACCAAATCACTGTAAGTGTATTCAGCTCCGCACACACTCCAATCAGAACAATTTGGAGTAATCTTGCAATAGCATTTTACCGGCCTTGGATAATACAAATTAGTTGAGCAATTATTTTCTTCTCTGCAGTTCATTGGACTTCTGTAATCCTTGTTTACACACTCAGTCCATGTGCATTCCCACACCTCTGTGCAGTTTGAATAAATTGTTGAAACATTCCACTGGACAATCTGTGTAAGGTAACTGTTTGAAACTTCAGCCACTACAGTGTACTCTGAATTAAATTCTCTTGTAAACTCTGAACTTATTGCAAAGCTTCTTGCAGAATCTTCTTTCTCCTTAACACCATTGACATACCACTGAACCTTCAACAAGTCAGGTTCTGCAAGTATAGAATCATCAAGCACATCGACGCTGAAATCAATCGTTGAATTATGTGGAACAACTAATTTTAATGTCTCTGGAAGATAATTTACAGTCAGACTGCCAACTTTGCATGTAAATTTATCAGTTGTAGTATTCCAAAGATAATTGTCTTCGCATTCATAGGTTACATTTGCGATTCTTTCTTGCGTGCCATTAATGCATTTGCTCCAGTTTTCATTTACTCTGGAAATTTCAGTGCAGTTTTCATAACATGGCTTGCTGATTACGCAGCTTGTTTTACTTACACTGTCATACACACAATTGAGAGGCAAGTGAACTGCATTGTGACAGTTTCTCAAATCATCACATGTCCTATTTTGCGCGCCATTGCTGCAGGTATTCCAGTCTGAACAGTTCCAGAGAGGCGTACATCCGCCTGGTCCTCCACTAGATGTAATAGACATACTTCTCTCGCTTGATGTTCCATGAGCACCAGAAGTATTTGTACAATAGATTTTCCATGCATAGCTTCCTGCGCCAAGGTTGAATAAGATTGTGTTATTGATGCCACCTTGAGTTATACTTGTGTTTGCTGCTGCAAACACATTATTCAGCAACAGGCTGCAGTTTGAAACTTGACCTGCAGAAGTTACATTAAACACAAAGTCTACTGCAATTGACCCTCCTTGAGCTACTATCTGTGAAAATCCATCTTCAGGGGCTATAAGAGTGACATTGATTTGCGCAGGCAGAGAAATTGTTGTGTTAATATTAAACACCACGCTCGTCGAATTCAAATTTCCAGCACTGTCATTTGCCCATGCATAAATCATATGGCTTCCATCGCTGAAATTCTGATAAACTATGCCTAAGTATGTCGAATTAGCAGTGCCATTGTTCCACCAGATATAAGCACCATTGCTTGAAATATTAATTAACATCTGGCTTACATTGTATGTCTGGTTAAGAGGAGATGTTATATTGATTGTTGGCGCAATCGTATCAACCGAGAATGTAACATTAGTATAGTTCAAAAGTCCAGCTGAATTATTTGCATATGCTATCAATCTTGTTGAGTCCTCTGGGAAATTCCTGTAAACTGACGAGATATATGTTTCATTAGCAGTTCCATTGAAGAACCATGTTGAACTTGCTCCATTGGCTGCGATGCTCACAAGTATTGTGGCATTTGTATATGTCTTATTTTCAGGCGAGATTATTGTTATTGTTGGTGCAGCGCCCAATGGATAAACAAGTGGCAGCCAGTCACCATTGTTCTTGATAGATGTTGAGTTATATGGCAATAAGGTATCTCCAATTCCATCTCCTGTCAAATCAACTCCAGTGTAATTTCTCCAGTAGTTTCCTCCGATATACGGTCCGTTAATTATGTTTGTTCCAAGAGTCTTTGTAGTATTCCAATTGTTCAAGTCATTTCCTGCGCCAGAACTTATAATAAGAGATGTATTGAACAGGTTATTGTAAATGCTGTTGTTCTTGTTAAGAGTCAATGAAGAACTTCCCTGCATAAAATTGTTTTTGATTACAGCGTAATCATAAACCTCAATTCCACTATTGGTGAAATTGTTGCCCGCTATAATTCCAGTTCCATTGTTAATTTTTATACCGGTGCTGATAAATACACTGTTTGATATGTTGCTGTAGTTTGTATTTGTGTCTATTCCATTCCCATTGAATAGAGAGTTATAAACATTTAATGTTGTACTAAAACCCTGGTCTGCTAATGACGTTCCTCCAAATGCAACCAGTCCGTAATTGAATCCTCCTTGAAGCGTCAAATTCCTTACATTGAATGAGTCGCCGACTATAATGGCATTTGAATTATACAAATATATTGCAATGCCATACGCACTTGAAGTCGAATATGGACCTGGATACGGTCCCATTTCAGCAGGCGGCTGGGCTATGCTGTTTCCATTCACAAGTCTTACATCTGTAATGTTTACATGCGCTGCTCCAATAACCCATAATCCATTAAGCAGTCTGCTGCCGTTGATGCCTTTGAATGTAATATTATCGCCTTCAATGTATGCCGCAAAGCTCGTGTTTGCTGAATTTATGTTCTGCACAGTAAAATTACTGCAGTTAACACACCCAAACATTCCAATTCCATCTCCTATTACCACATTGTTAAGATTGCTTGTGTAGACAAAGTCTTTGCCAGTGCTCAAGGTATTATTGTTTGCAACATGATTTGTAGGTTTTCCAGGCTCGTTCATTAAAACATCAACATCATTGGCTGTAAACTTATTCCATGTCACGGTATTATTGTCTCCCTGTATCCATAATGCAATGTCATCATTTGAGAACGAATTGTTCTTGACAATAGCATTATCTCCTGGCTTAATTCCGTAATGGCAGCCAGTTACATTATTGTGCTCAATGTCTGCCGGGTCTACCAAAGAACTATCAATTCCATAATTAAAGCCATGGACATTATTGTCATATACTATACTAAAACCGCTGACTGCCTTATTAGGAGTCAGAGGATCATAACTCC
This sequence comes from Candidatus Nanoarchaeia archaeon, assembly GCA_041501125.1. GTDB lineage: Archaea > Nanobdellota > Nanobdellia > Pacearchaeales > GW2011-AR1 > JBGQNO01. The sequence goes on along the minus strand of JBGQNO010000003.1, from coordinate 2,152 downwards.
AGCCAGTACCAGTTACAGAGGTACCTGTAATATATGAATTGCCACCAGTAGCTACAGTGTAACTTCCAGCAGTTCCTGTAGATATAGTTATATTTGAATTCTTTATTCCTGAACCCTCTCCCAAGTTCACCATTGTTCCTGGTATATAATCGGGTGTGTCAGATAATATATTAACAGAATCTATAACAACGCCTGGTGAATTTACTGCATAAATCACATCATCAGCACCTATGTTTGTTATAGTTACATTGAAATTATACAGATATGCATTAGTTGCACTTATCATGTTGACTGCTTGCGAGAAATTCTCAAGAGTAAGATGATAATCACTTGAAGTTACGCTGGTTCCATTAAGCACGACGCCGTCAGAATAAGTTATATTCAGGAACGTCCCGCCATTGTCTGAGATGATTGTTGTGTTCATTGACTTTATAGTTATGCCACTTGCACCATTGACAATCAAGATTCCATCCTTGTTTGCATCAGTCACATGATACGTTCCATTGCACAATATTGTATTCCCATTGATATACATGTCATCCGAAGGTATAAGGCAGTATTTTTTCAATACATAATCCTGCGGCGCCCATGCAGTCCTGTTTTGTTCATCAATTGCTTCGCAGTTCCAGTGATACGTTCCAGGAGGAAGACTATTGTAAGTGTAACCTAAACTCAATTCTTTTTCATTGGATGCTGCAGTAGCTGTAGCAACAAGCGGATTCTCAAGTTCTCTTATGTACAAGCTTAAATTTGTCAGATTATTAACAGCAGACGCGGCTGAGCAGTTAAATAGAACATTATCATCCATTGTTACTGTATTATCATCCGGTTCTGTCAAGAACACTGAAATCAATTCATAAGTTGCAAGTTCACATACTTCTACCCATTCTGCTCTTCTTGGAACAACAGGATTAACATCTCCAAGATCAGAGCCGATTGCAACAAAATAAGGTTTGAGTTGGTTGAAATTGCTTGTATAGCCATAATTCTTGTCGCCTTTGTAGCAGTTTCTCAAATTAACTATTCCATTTGTAATTTTTGCAGACTGTGCCCACTTGCTTGCCCATCCAAAGTCCCACGGCGCATTAAATTCATAATGCACTTCATCTACTCCTACAAGTACCTGTTTCGGAGATGGTTTGCTGACTCCCCAGTATGAGAATGCCTTTTGTCCCTGGCTTATATTCACGCTATTGTCAAGCAATCTGCATACTTTTACCCAGGTTGGTGTTTTTGAATACCACGGCTGATCGACTTCAACTCCAACTACAACATAACTTTCATTTGGCAATCCAGGATTATTTCCGTAATTTGGTCCAGTATAACAATCCGATAAGTTAACTACTTGCGGCGATATTGCAAATGTCTTATTGATGCCTGCTTGTGAAACTTTGTTTCCGATATCGCTAGCCATGCAGTTCCATTGATACGGTCCTCCGCCTACAAGAGTGATGTCTGCAGTATAACTCAGATTATAATACTTGGCGCCGTTTGCAGATACATTATAAACTAATTCCCATCCATGAGGCATGTTAAGATCAGAATATATGCTTATATTATCAATTCCTGCATCATCCCATACCTCGCAGTTGAATGTAATGTTTGTATCAACGCCTTTCTGGAAGATTGTCTTGAAGTCAGGATTATTCAGCTTGATTGTAGGTTCAAGATTTGTATCAAGGTTGTTTATGAATGCAACTGGCAGGTTTGCATAAACATTATTTTTATTCTGTCCTGCAATAGAAGAAACTTTTCCGCTATTCAGTCCAGCATCCCATACACTTCCGTCATAAACAAAATAACTCGTACTTGAATCATTTAATATTGCAGTCAGGATAAATTCATTTCCATTCGGATCTCCAGCAACCTGGACAAGCCTTGGCTTGTCTGAAACTGCAAGAGTCTGTTCTGCCTGCAATGTGCCGTCCCAGAATCTGTACTTGACAACATTATTTCCAGTGACATTGTCAACCCATGCAATCAAAGCCTTGTTCTGGTTGAATGCAATATCAAACACATTAATGTTTGGATTGTAATAATTATTATATGTAATATTAAATCCAGTATTGGAATCTAATAAATTGAAATCACTCCATGCTGAACCATCCCAGATTTCCATATAAAACTTATAGCCATTGCTTCCAAGTATTGT
>JBGQNO010000002.1:0-76036 GCA_041501125.1 Candidatus Nanoarchaeia archaeon | reverse complement strand
TGGTTTGAATTTCTTGAATGTCTTTACAGGATCTTTCTCCTGCTTGTCTATGAAAATATTTAGATTATACTGCTTGCCAAGCTGTTCGAGCTGTTCTCTCGCTGCCGGACGATGTATGTCCAAGCCTAAGATAGCAGTTTTCAGTCCGCGCTTGTTATAATAATTAGCAAGCTTTGCAGTCGTAGTAGTCTTGCCAGAGCCATACAAGCCAAGAAGCATAACTTTTTGCAACTTGCCTTTCTTTAGTTCTAACTCGCGCTTTTCTCCACCAAGTATCTCAAGAAGCTTGTCATGAAGCAACTTGATGATCTGTTCTCTTTTCTCAATGCCTTTGATTTTTTCATCAGCAGCAACTTTTCTGATACTGTCGCTTATCTCTTTTACTAAAGAGATATTGACATCAGACTCAATCAATGCTCTTTGCAAGTCTTTGACAACCTCATCAATCATTCTTTTGTCTACAAATATAGCACCAGCTATCTTGTCAATTCCTTTTTTAATAGCTGCTCCAAGTTTTTCTAACATGTTATCTGTTGAAAGAATCGTGTTTTTATATGTTTTGTGCCTATTCAAGTCCTAATGATTTCAAGAACTTGTTCCTGTCGAATTTTTCCAAGTCCTCATATTTTTGTCCTGTGCCCAAGTAAAGAATTGGATTTCTTGTTACATAGCCAACTGAAAGGACAGCCCCGCCTTTTTCATCTACGTCGGCTTTGCTTAAGATAATGCCGTCTATGCCGACACTTTCGCTGAATATCTTGGCTTGTTCTGCAACATCGTTGCCAGCAATGCTCTCTGCAACGAAAATCTTCAAGTCAGGTTTTATTACCCTTGATATTTTTTCCATTTCTCTCATAAGGTTTTCTTTTGTGTGCATTCTTCCTGCAGTATCTATTAATACAACCTGTGTGCCTCTTGCCTGGGCGTGCTTGACAGCATCAAAAGCAACTGCTGTTGGGTCTGAGCCATACGTATGTTTTACAACTTCCACGCCAAGTTTCTTGCCATGAATTTCAAGCTGCTCTATACTTGCTGCCCTGAATGTGTCTGCTGCTGCAATCACGCTTGAAATTCCATTTTTCTTGAGCAAGTAGGCGACCTTGGCAATTGTTGTTGTCTTTCCAGAACCATTTATACCAAAAAAGACAATTACAAAAGGAGATTTTTCCTTTACTTTTGTGACAAGTTCAAATGGTTCTATGAGAATATTGCTGATGACTTCTTTCAATGCGTGTTTTATTGTTTCTTCTACTTTTGCTGAGGGCATTTCTATGCCTACAACTTTGGTCCTGAGTTCTTTCTTGATTTCCTGAACAACTTGATATGCAACATTGTTTTCAAGAAGAATAAGCTCAAGCTGTTCAAAGAACTCGGCAAATTTTTCTTCTGTGATGGTTGTTTTTGTGAATACTTCTTTTAATCTCTGGAACCATCCTTTTTTCTTTTCAACAGGCTTTTGCCCTGCTATTTCAGCTTGTTCATTAATTTCTTTTAATTTTTCTAAATCAGGCTCGACATTCAGGTGGCCTGTTTCAAACTTTACAGGCACTTCTATCTCTTTCAATTTTGCTTTTCCTGGCTTGGCTTTTTTTGCTTTAGCTAGTTTTGTTTTCTTTGCCTTAACTGGCTTGGGTTTCACTGAAGAAAACCAGGATTTCAGCTTATTTTTCAGTGCTTCAAACATGTACTTGAGATGAGAAAAGTGTTTATAAAATTGTCTTAGGGTAATATTTAAAAGTTACCTAAAACTGCTTTTTTAATAGTCGCCTCCATAGCTCAATTCGCTAGGAGGCTCGGAATACAAGTGTAAGATAGACTTGCCTCCATAGCTCAGTGGCAGAGCATCTGTTTTGTAAACAGGGGGTCGGGAGTTCAAATCTCTCTGGAGGCTTTTGTCCACTGCAGCGAGGAATGTCATCAGGCATCCGCAGCAAGAGTGGAACAAAAGTAGAATTATTAGTCAAAAGCAAACTTCAGCTATCGTCAATTATCTCTGCCCGTCCGGCTTCTATAAGAATTTTTGCAATCTGCTCAGGCAGATTTACGATTTCGCCTTTTGTATAAGGGCCCATCTTTTCGCCCTCTAGGCCAAGAAATTCTTCAATGTTTTCCTTGAAGCTGACAATGTAGCTGCTGTTCTCATGAACTATTTCATTGTTAAGCATTTTCATCACGCTCTTGTCTGTTGATTCCATGGTCTGCATTATTTTCTCGAACATCTCTTTTTCAAACTCAAGCAAATTGTCAAAGTCCTTCTTGCTTATGCCTGTTTCAGCAGCAACAAATGCAAGATTCAGTATTTTTTTCTTTCTTCTAAGCATAAGCTCCTTGAAAATCAGAACAGCATTTTCAAACTGCTTCTTGGTTTTCATTACAGCATCTGAGAATATGTCAGCTTCCTTGTTTGAAAGTTCTTTCTTTTCTTTCAGATATTCTGTGACTTCCTGGATGAAATTTTTCTGCAGAGTTTGTATCTGCTCAGAGTATTTCTCTCTCCTAAGAGATTCATAAATTTCATTGTAAGTTATCATGACAATACAATCAATAATTGATTTAAAAGAATTATGTTAATCAAGTTTATACAACTTCCTGCTTCTGAGATAGTTTTTTATATTCAATTTCCTTTTCATGACAATGAAAAAGAGGCTGCATCTTTACGTATTCAGGCACGGCCAGACTTATTTTAACAGGGACGATAAATTCACAGGCTTCATTGATTCTAAATTGACTGGAACAGGGATTGAAGAAGCGAAAATTATTGCGCTGAGGCTTAAGAATAAAAGAATAGACGCTGCTTTCCAGACAAGTCTTTCAAGGTCCCAGGAAACATTGAAACAAGTTTTGAAATATCATCCAGAATGCAAGCAAATTATAGACGACAACAGGATGACTGAGCGCGATTACGGAAAACTTAGCGGGCTTACGCATCTTGAGTGTGTTAAGAAATACGGGCCAGAGCAATATGACAAGTGGCATCGAGGCTTTAATGACAGGCCGCCAGGAGGGGAAAGCTTTGCTGATATTGAAAAAAGAGTAAAGTCATTTATTGATTACTTGTTTAGGTTCATGAAAGAATCGAAGGTTAATGTGGCAATCTCGTCTCATGGCAATTCAATCAGATTGTTCAGGAAAATAATGGAAAAAGCGCCTGTGGAAAGAGTTGTGGAATGGTTTATTCCGTATGACAAGGTGTATGAATATATTATATATGCTTAAGAACTATTTCTTTTTAACAACAAATATATCTCTTACGTCGCAGAATGTCAATGGATAGATCTTCTTCAGTTTTTGTGAAAGATGCCTTTGCAAATCGCCGGCAAGAATATCTTCAAAGACTTTTGCAGCAAGAGTGTCTTTCATGTAGATTACAAGTTCCTCACGCGCTTTCAAAACCAAAGCATGCTTCAAAGCCCTGTGAATCTTTTTTCTTGTGATAAGGAAAAGTTTTATTGTCATTCTTGCATCTTTTGCATCAAAATCAAAAGAATCTTCAACATAGTCAATTCCTTTTCGCATCATTCTTCTGATGTAAAATCCGAAAATGGTAAGTCTGACAGGTTCTGCAACAAGCTTGTCATTCTGGACATGAATCTGGAAAACAGCATCAAGCCCCCTGCCTTTCAACTGTCTTGTAAGGTCAATAGTGACTGTTTTGTTGTCCATCTCCTTCAAATCTTTTGCGAGAACATCTACCACCATTCCTATTGTTGGAATTTCGACTTTTACGAATTTTAATTTTTCTACCATTTTTTATTTATTCGATTTGTATTTTGCCTGAGCGTATGCCTTTTCTCTGGCTCTGTGACTTTTTGCATATCTGGCAAGTATAAATAAGATTAGTCTTCTTTGTTGATTTTGTTTTTCTTTTCCATTTGGTGATTGGAGGCTTGCTTCCCCATCTTCCAAGGTTTCCGGTTCCTCTTCCAAGCCCGCGTTTCTTGGCCCTTTCAATTGAGCCCCGCTTCATGGCCCCTCTTTTGTGTCCACTTGAAACTATGATAATCTTCTGTTCTGTGTGCTTCCTGCAAAAAGGGCAGTACCGCTTTGTTGTCTTTGGGAATTTCATGTTGGTATGGAAATCCAATCAATAGAGGATTTTTAAATGTTTATATCTCGCTGCGGCAAACACTGATAACTAATTCTGACTCGCTCTTGTCTTGAACGAATGTTTGATTTGTTCTTGTTGCGCAGTTCCTCGTTGCGACTGCGGACTTGCTCACTGCGACAAACAAACATGGGCCTACGAGGGATCGAACCTCGAGTCTTCTCTATTTTAAGCTATGCTCGTCAAAGAGACGTCGTAACCATTAGACCATAGGCCCTTGATATAGGCTATGAATATTGATTTAAAAATTTAAGCCTAAGAAATTCTTAATTATTTGGATGATGGTGGTGGAAGTGCTATTCCACTGCTTCTTTGAGGAGGAGTTGGGATTGGAGTTTCCTGAGTTGGCAAAATAGGATGCTCTGTTTTTTTAGCAGGCGAAGCTGCTGAAGGAACTGAATAAACTTCGCTACTCTTTTTGGAAATAACTATCTGAACTAGTGCTGCCTTCAATTTTCCGTGTTCATCAGGTTCATATAAATAAGTATCTGGTTTGCAGCTTCCCACTCTGTGTCCTTGATAATAATTTAGTATAGTAACTTCTTTACCTTCTGTAGTCTTGTATTTAACAAATTCTGCGCTTCTACATTGAAATGCATCGTCAGATTTTGTGACTGGTGCTGGTTCGCCATGCGGACCCATTATGTAATACACGCCTCTAGCACCATAACTATAATTTACACAACCTGATGTTGCAGCAAGAACAAGTGCTGCAAGTCCAAGCATAATTTTTCCCATGATTTTTAGAATGGCAACTGCTTTATAAATTTTTATATTCTTTACTACTATAAAGTTTTTACACTTCCTTTTTATATTTGGTTGAAAGAAAATCAAGGTTAAATTTATATACAATATTAGCCAGTTTATTTAATGAGAAAGAGGACAGGACAAGTAACATTATTCATAATTTTGGCTATAGCAATTATTGCTTTGATTGGGGGATATGCTTTTTTCAGATATCAGGCAGCGCAGGTGCCTACAAAGTTCGCGCCAATTGAGCAAAGTTTTATTGATTGCGTTCAGGTAAAGATGGAACACGGTGCAAGCTTGCTTGGCTCGCATGGAGGTTACATTGTGCCTCCGGTATTTGAGCCTGGCTCACAGGAATATCCGACTTCAAGCCAGTTGGATTTTATGGGTGACGGGATTCCATACTGGTTCTATGTTTCTGGCAACGGCATAATGAAAGAAAATATACCTACTGTTTCAAGCATGCAGACCCAGCTGTCAAACTTTTTGCAGAATTCTGCAACACAATGCGACTTTTCAGAATTCAGAGACCAGGGTTTTTATGTCATGCTGAATGTAACAAAAGTAACGACTACAATCCGAACAAGCAATATCGCTGCAGTTGTCAGCGCAGATCTTGTCATGAAATTCGGAAATGAGAGTGCAGTGGTATCGACGCACAACACGCAAATCAACAGTAATCTTGGAAAGTTCTATGCTCTTGCATTGAATGTATACAATAAAGAGAAACAAGCGGCATTCCTGGAAAATTATACTGTCGACATGCTTTACCTTTATGCACCAACAACTGATACATTATTAAGCTGCTCGCCAAAAGTATGGACACTTCAGAATATTTCTAATGATTTGAAGAACGCTTTTGAAAGCAATCTTCCTTTTATCAGGCCAGGCTCGCCAAGCAAGTACTATAACCTTGATGTTCCGATACAAAGCGGCGAAAATGTAAGATTCATGTATTCCAAAGATTGGCCAACCAAGATATATACACCAAGCAAAAACGGGTTGCTGATTGTTTCACCAGTTGGAAAGCAGCAAGGACTCGGTGTACTTGGATTCTGCATGGTGCCATACCATTTTGTCTATGACATTAATTATCCTGTCATGACTCAGATTTATAATGATAATGAATTTTTCCAGTTTCCAGTAAATGTTATAATAAAAGGAAACAAGCCACGAGAGGCTTTGCCAGCCACTGCTGTTGAGACGCAGACACAGAGTGTATGCCAGTATTCAAATACTCGAGGGCAGGTGTCTACTTATGACTCTGAGTTGAATCCAATTCTGGCAGATATTTCATTCAAATGCTTCAGCGAGGAATGTCCAATGGGAAGCACACAGATTGTTGGAGACAAGGCTATTCTCGACACAATGTTCCCACAATGTGTAAATGGACAAGTAACTGCAAGCGCTGATGGTTATACTTTAACAAGCGTAACTGTATCAAGCAACCAGGAGTTTGATACTGGCTTGGTGCTTGAAAAGTTGCATACTTTGAAACTTGATGTTAAGATTGCTGGCAAGCAAGCGACAGAGAGTGTAATGCTATATTTCACATCTGACAAGAATAATCAAGTGGCGTATTGGCCTGACGACAAGAGTATCGAGCTATCAGAAGGATTTTACAATGTGACAGCGTATATTTATGCAAATACTTCGATAACACTACCTGCATCTACAACAAATACATGCATAGAGGTTCCAAGAACTGGCGTGCTCGGATTTTTTGGAGCAACAACTGAGAAATGTTTTGATGCAATAGTTCCTGAGCAGACAATCTCGAATGCAATTGTCGGTGGCGGAGTGTCTGAGGAATATTTCATCGAACCAATACTTAAAAGTTCAAGCACACTTGAAGTTAACATCGACAGCATTACGATTCCAAAATCTCTTGATGACATAGAGTCAGTTTATAATAAAGCTCTTGTGAGCAAACTAAACGTGGAATTAATATGAAAGCCTTGAAAATATTTTTGCTTTTGACAGCGAGTTTGTTACTTGTAAGCCTGGCTAGCTGTCAGATATATGATGCTGGATATCAGTATACTGAACCAAGCTTCCAGCAATTCTATTCTGGACAGGGAATTGACTACACTACATTCTGGCCTACTGCAAATAATCCAAGCACGTGCCAGCCTGGAAATGATTTTTTTGTTACAATACTTCCTGGAGGATGCTCGCCTGCAGTTGTCAGAAGCGACTTGCTTGAGCAACAGAATGTTCCGGTTTTCTGCAAGATGAGTGCTATAAAAGTAAATCCATTGATGGACATTGCTGAGATAAGAAGTGTTGGATTTTCTGGCAAGTATCCTTCTCAAGTTTCAGCAGTAAGTTATCATCCTTCAGATGCTGCCTTGGCTGCGTACAAGCCTATTCAGGGCTCTGGTATTTTGAATGATGTGGGTTATGTTGTTGTTCTTTTGAAGCAACAGGTTTCTGAGAGAAACATGTCAGATTCTGTCAGCTTTAATCTGACTGCGAATATACAATATGACCTGAGTAATCTTGCTGGCATCGGCAAATCTGCTTTCTTTTTGCCTGTCTTGAAAGACAGTCAATGGGTAGATGATTATGCTGCTTACAGTTTCTGGAATGGCAAGGGATTTATCAGGGCAGATTATGTTGATGCCACCAGCGCGAAAATTTCTATTTACAGCGACCAGAATACTGTTGTAAGAAGTTTTGACTTGAAGCTTGGACAGACTTCTGATATAGTATACTTGCCTGGATTTTACTGCAGAGGAGGACTGCAGATAAGACTTGACACTGTAGGATTGCCGAAACCAAGTGCGATGCTGCAGGTTGATAGCGACAAAATATCTGCTGTTCAGGGAGACAAATTCTTAGACACATGTTATGTGAGTGCAATAACACCGGTTAAGGACAAAGAAGGTACTGTTGTGACAGGATGGAATGTCAGCGTTATATGCGATGGTAAGAAGTCTATATTGACATGGGCAAGTTCAACAGGGAATAAAGCTACTAGTCTGGATATAAATAATAATTTTGTAGAAGCCCAGAAAGCTGCAAAGGAGATTGTGGACTTTTATCAGATTGAGAAGGACGCCAATCAAAAAATCTATGGAGCAAATGCGATGTTAGCATTGGGAGATCTTGCAGCAACAATGGGCAAATCAGAAGACGCAAAGAATATTTATAATATATTAATACAGAAGTATCCAACTAGTTCAGAGGCTGGTGTTGCTAAGATCAGTCTTCAAAATGTTGCAAAATATGATTTAAGCCAGGCGAGCAAGGTTGTAAATGTTCGAGGAGTAAATCATGTTGTATCACTGATTGGCGAGCCAAAGCTGCCGGGTGCTGAGGATGCGAGTGCAAACTTCAAAATTTCAGGACAGGATTCAGTATTTGTAATTGGAGAATCTAAAACAGTTTCAGGAACATTCATCACTGATAAATTATTATTAACAGATTTGGGAGATGATTATGCAGATGTTGACGTAACTACTTCAGCAGGCACAACACATCAAAGAGTTAAAATTAATGTGCCTTTCTTAGTCGATAAAACTTCAGTAACATTGACTGGCATAACCTTAACGAGGGTTGCTGGAATTGAAATACTTCCTGATTTTCCAAACCAGGTTAGCACTGTAAACTTTACAGTAAATATTGGAATTGAGAAACGCGGGATAAAATTAAGTCCAGGCATGATGCAACAAAAGATTGACAATCTTAATAGTTCAATCAAGCAATTCAGCAAGATTGCGGACGGGCTTGAGAAATGGGTTAATGTTCAGAGTAAGGCTTGCACTACGACGTCTTTAGTGCTGCTGGCAAAGAATCTTATTTCTGGATTTTCAGGCGCTGGAATTGCGAGAAGCAAGGTGATGTCTGAATGGAACAAAATATGTGCCACACCTGATAATATTAACCAATTTGGAAGTGTTGACAAATGCCTATTTGCGAAAAATGCCGAGATTGAAAAAAGCGTGAGTACGCTTGCGAGCGGAGTAAATGACATCAATGACAAGATAAAAGATGCTGAAACTGCTGCAGCCCAGAGCAGTGGAAAAATAACTTATGACAAGGCGTTTATTTCGCAGTCTGGTGGATTTGCAGAATTTGTAAAAAGCCACCCGACTACTCCATTAACTGATGCGAATGGCAATGTATTAAAGGATGCAACTGGCAACACGGTTACATTAGGCAGTGTTTTTGAAGGTGGAGATGCGACTAAAATAACTGACATGTATACAAAGAATCAGATAACATTTGAGGATATGAAGGATTTGATGCTTTATGGAAATGTTGACCCGCTTGCACTTGGTGATGCAAGCACATTGAAAACTGAGCAAATTAATACTATTGCTGGGAAGGTTAATACTATTGTTACAAAAGCAGCAACAGAGGCTGCTGCATCAAACATTGCAGGAGTTGTTGGAACAGGAGGAAAAGCTACAACACTTTCTGGAAAAACTGCTGAGGCAAATATTTTCAAAGTTACAGATGCAAAAAGCAATCAAGTCGGCAACAATGCAGTATTATTAAATAACGTACCAACTGTAGGAAATGTGCTGATACCTGTAATATTAAATAAAGATGGAACATATTCATTTGATCCAAAACTTAGTGGAAGCCAGGTTGTAACTCAAGCAGCTGGAGTAAATTTGTATGCTCCGCTAACTGATAACGATAAAGTTGCAGAATATCTGAATAAAAATGGAATTACAGCTTTCGCACAAAGTTCCCAAGCACAATGCCACAACACTTACAAAAATCCAACTGTTAAAATTTATGATTCTGGAACATTCAAGGGCAAGGCACAGGTTGTGCCTGTTGATACTGTTAATGGCTGGTATGCTGCAACAACTCCTGATATTAATGGAATTAGCAAACCATACAGCGATGCCGGACAATTACTGAGCATGACAATCTGCAATGTTGGACCGAATGGAAAGGAAGAATGGGGAAATCCTTCTGCTGATGACACTAATTGCATTGATGTTAATTTCCAGACAGGACAGCCTCTTAATCAGCTTGGACTGTGTTTCTCAGCAAGCCAAGCACAAGCAATTGTTACACAGGCAAAAAGTTATCTGCAGCAGGCAAGTGCAGCTCAATTCGGAAGCAAGCAGATTAAGGTTGGTGGCACGTCATTCCCTGCAAGCGCAGCATCTTCAGTGCTTGGAGCAAGATGCACAGACTTTATGAGTCCAATTGATTGCAGAATATTATTCAATGTTTGCGATCCAGTGCTATGCCCAACAAGTAGGTGCAATCTTGGAGGAGCGTATCCGGTTTCAGATGTAATACAATCCGGAATTATTGGTGGAATGTTCTTATGTTTGCCGAATTTCAAGGAAGGCATAATAATTCCAGTATGCTTGACTGGAATTGAAGAGGGCATTAAAGGATATGTTTCTTTATTGAAAAGTCATAGGGATTGTTTGCAGGAAAGCTTGACAACTGGAAAACAGGTAGGAATCTGCAATGAGATGTATAGTATCTATGGATGTGAATATATATGGAGACAGGTAGGACCTTTGGCTGACGCACTTGTTGTCAAGGCAATTCAGGCAGTTCTTGGACAGAATCATGGCGGTGGAGAATACATGACAGTTAGCACCGCATTTGACACTATGAAAGCAAGTGTAAATTATCTGCAGAATATATACACAACCCAGATTCCAAGATTGTTCAGTGTAAGAAGCGTGAGCGAGGCAGGAACACAAGCATGCAAGGGATTTGTTTCTGCGAATTATCCTGAGATTGCAGGACTGGCTGATACACTTTCAAAACCTGAAAGTCCGGTGCAGTATAGTGCGTGGTTTAAAGAGATTCCATTTTCAAGCGCAACTGTTCCGCCAACATCGCAGTATCAAGTATATTATCATATTTATGCAGGAAGTGATACAGGAGCGTATTACTCGGTTTATCTGGCGAGCCCGCCTGAAACAGGTTATTATGCACAGCAGGCACAATATGTAATTGCATCTGGTTATATCAATGTAGCTGGAACTGCAGACGAAACCAAGGATTTCACAGCACCTTCTGGCTACAAGCAGTTGTGCATATCAGTAAATGGACAAGAAGAGTGCGGATTCCAAAGTGTTTCAACAAGTTTTGCACTTGATTACCTGAGTGACCAGTACGTGAAAGAACAAGCAACAGAAAAAGTTACGACAGCGAGCGAGTGTGTCTCAGGAACACCTTCATTGTATTCATTAGCGCAGCCAAATATACAGGCAGGAGTTGAACAGGTCATACAACCGCAGATTTATAACAAAGGAATTGTAAGAGTTTGCTCTGCAACGAATCCAGGACAGAGTACAGAGCCTGGAAGATGGGATTCAGTAGGAACATGCGACAGTTCAAAGGGAATACAGTGCTGGATTGACCTGAACAGCGTAAAAAGTGCTGTGCAGGGTGCTGGAATTGAAAACCAGACAATAACGCAGATACAGCAGACAGCGACGATACTTGCATATCCTGAATTTCAGGGACTTGATGAAGTGGGCACGAATGCAGCATTAGCTAAGGTAACTACAAGCTCTTTAGAAATAACTATGAGTGTGGTGGACAATAATCCTAAGGTAGTTGTAATGCAAAATGGAGTTCTACTCCAAGGTTATGACTCTAATTCGCAAACAATTGCAAATTACCTTGATGGCATTAAAACATTAGGAACATCTTCAAATGCACAGAAAGCCCAGGCAGTATATATGAAGTTCCAGATGTATGAGGCGATTACAAGAAACTTGTTTGCACTGACTCAGAAGACAACTGCTGCGGCGCCTGCGACGACGGCAACGCCTGCTGCAACGTCACCATCAACAACTTTTACATACCAAGGAATAGAATATGGCTATGATGTTGCTTCATCTACTTGGTATAATATGGAAGGTGGCAAGGAAATTACAGATGCAAGTTTGATAAGAAATCTAAATAATTTAAGAACAATTACGGGGCAGATTATTTTCGAATTCCAGGATGGAACCACCGACAGTAATTTGTATTATAAATTTGATTCTGCCCACAGTTCATGGCAATGGTCTGATGACAAGGTGAACTGGTATGAAACATCTATATCAAAAACTAGAACTGGAGCAGTTCCTACTGGCAGAAATGTGGCTTTCTTAAGTAAAATGTCTGCTGCACATGACTATAAAATTGGGCTTGGATTTCTTGCTTCAAGAACAATAGCTAATAGCGAAGGCGGTATTTGGAGCAATACGGCTTTGGTTGTTTATAAGGATGAGAAATCAAAAATCTATAATTATAATGATGCTTCATTAAAAAACATTGATAACCTGATTAATGATATTAATTCTTTGTAAAATTAAGATATGCGGGGAGAAGGAATCGAACCCTCGCAGGCACTAAGCCACTTGGTCCTAAGCCAAGCCCGTTTGACCGCTCCGGCATCCCCGCGAATATACTTTAATTGTAAACTGTCCACTTTAAAAACGTTTTAGATTAAGACTAACTGAAAGGAAAAAGAAATTATTTTTTCTTCTCTTTTTCCTTTGCTTCTCTTTCTTTCAGCTTGAGCTTGTCTTCTATGCCAAGCCTGTCAATTAATTCCTTGTACCTGTTTCTTATTGTTACTTCTGTTATTCCTGCTACATCAGCGACTTCGCGCTGGGTGCGCTTCTCGTCGTTGAGCAATGCTGCTACGTATAATGCAGCTGCTGCAATTCCTGCAGGTCCTCTTCCGCTTGTAAGTTCTGAGATATCAGCTTTCTTTAACAATCCAATTGCATCGCTTTGTGTCTTTGGACTTAAGTGTAAGATAGAAGCAAATCTTGAAATATAATCATTTGGCGAGCTTGGAGTTACCTTGATTCCGGTTTTTCTCATGATAAATCTGTAGGTTCTGCCAATTTCTTTTCTTTCAACATCGCTTGCTGCTGCAATCTCGTCAAGTGTTCTTGGAATATTATAACTTCTGCAGGCTGCATAGATGCATGCTGCTATGACAGATTCCATGCTTCTGCCTCTGACAAATCCTCTTTGAAGAATATGATTGTAAATTCTTGATGCTTCATCCCTGACAACATTTGGCAGTGTCAAGAAACCTGCAACTCGTCTGAGCTCTGCCATTGCCAACCTGAGATTTCGTTCAATACTGGTTGAAACACGTTCCTGCCATTTCTTTAATCTTAGGAATTTTCTTGACTCGCCTGCTTCAAGCTTGTAAATATCAGAAATTTCGCCGATGTTTGTTGTTAAGCCCTTATCAAATTTTTGCAAACTTAGAGGAGCCCCGCCCCTGCCTTTTTTTTCGGTTTTTTCAGAACCTGTCATTTCTTGTCCAGTATCGACAAGTTTTTCTTCGACAACAAGCCCGCAATCTGCGCAAACTACTTCGCCACGATGCTCATCATAGACAAGTTTTGTCCCTTTGCATTCAGGACATTTTTTGCAAGCGGTTTTCATTTTAAGAATAGATTTTTTTAAAAGTATAGAAAGCTTTTTAAACCTTTCTATAGGTTCTCGAGGAGAACTGCATTTACAGAACCTTCCTGGCTTGGCCTGTTGGTTACCCGGGCTTTGCCAAGCTCGGTTTCGATTATTGCACCTTTTACAAGAACATTCTGCCTGGCTAGAAAGCGGTTGCTCGGAGTTTCAACAACATTCTTTATCTTGGCTTGTTTTATCTTGCCAGTTTTCTTATTCAGAACATTAGCAATGTCAGCTGACATTAAAATGATTTTGCACTTGCCACTTCTTATCCTTAAGCATTTTCTTTTTACAGCGCCAAGCTTGACTGTTCGTGGCTGGCTTTCAAACTCGTAAAGGCGCTTCTTCCTTCTTTGATGGTATTTTCCACCAGTAATCTTTCTTCCTGTGTTCATATTTGTTGCTAAGTTTGAACGTTTAAATATCTTTTGTATAATACAAAGAAAGCTTTAAAAAGAAAGCACTCGAGAAAAAGATATGGTTAATGGAATCGAAAGACCTCTGGATTTGCTTAATGCAAGCAAAGGAAAAGAAATTTTAGTGCAATTGAAGAGTGACAGACAGCTTACAGGCACATTACTTGCATTTGACATACACGTGAACGTGGTACTGGACAATGCAAAGGAAATCGAAGACAATGCAGTCAAGAGAAGCATAGGATTGACTTTCCTTAGAGGCGACACGATAATTTACATTTCTCCTGCAAAGTAAAGCGTTTTGTCTTTTAATTTCGCTAGACAAGATTCTTTTTGGAGTTAGCGAAAGCTTTGATGAATTAATACTGAAACGATTTTCCCTTGGGTAACTTGGGGCAATCTATTCTTTTGTTTAGGCAATTATGTGTGAGAGTTCAACTACATTTCAAAACTCATCAAGTCTTCAGCAACTGATGTGTTCTTGAAAACTTTTCTTGCTTCTAGCAGAAGAATTTTTTCCTTGTAGTCGTAGCGCTGGCTGATGTGTGTCAAAACCAGTCTCTGGGATTTTGACTTCTTTGCAATTTCTGCTGCCTGCTTCGCAGTCAGATGCTTGTACTCATGCGCAAGCTCTTTCTCCTGTTCAGAATATGTTGATTCGCAGATCAGCAAGTCAGAATTTTTTGCAAGCTCAACAGCATTTTCATTTATTATTGTATCAAGAACAAATGTTATTTTTCTGCCTTTTTCTTCGTATGTTATATCCTTTGCCTTGATTGTCTTGCCATTGATTTTTATGCTTTCACCATTCTTGATATTTTTCAGTTCAGGCCCGGGTTTTATCTTGAGCTTTTTCATTTTCGCTTTGTCAATGCGGATTTTGTCTTTTTCAACAAATGAGTAAGCCAAACATGGTGTATCATGGTTCATCCTGGCTGCTTGGATGTAAAACTTGTTTTTTTCAAAAACCTTGCCTTCATCAATTTCATGAACTTCAAGTTTTATGCTGTCCTTGTAAACAAACATTCTCATTATATTCTGGAAGAAATGCGATGTTCCACGCGGCATATATACATGCAGAGTTCTATTATAACCATTCAATGCCAGTGTCTGCAGCAAGCCTGGCAATCCGAGAACATGATCTCCGTGCCAATGAGTAATTAGTATCCTTGTCAGCTTGCACGGATTAAGCTTGGCTTTCCTGAACTGCCTTTGTGTGCCTTCGCCGCAGTCTACAAGAATGTTCTCATCCTCGTATTGCAAAAGTATAGACGAGTGATTGCGCTTTTCTGTCGGTACTGCCTGTCCTGTTCCTAAGAAAATAAGGTTTATTGCTTCCATGGTATATTACAGGAAAAAATAGTATTTAAAAATATTGAATTGCTTTAGTTTATATGAGAAAAGGGGAGATGCCATTAAAATATCTTGTAATCCTGACTATCGTAATAGGATTGATAGCAGCATTATTTATATTGAAAGATTCTCGCATGGAGGGTTATGCTGTTTACAGCCAGGAAGGTGACGCTATATTAATGACTTTACAGAATGCGGGAACAGAAAATCTTGCAGACTCGTATGCTAAAATGGATTCTCCAGATAGGAATTACGGCACAGATACAAGACTATCAGTGCAATGGGGCGCACATAAAATAAATTCCTATATTGACTTTAATATCTCAATGATTCCAGAGGATAAGGTAATAGACAGTGCTTCTTTATGCTTATACTTATATGACTCACAAAACACCAAAACTACATATGTAGCTGAGGTTTACTCTTCATGGAATGAATTGTCATTAACTGGAAATAATCAACCGTGCAAGACTGTGAATAGCTCTACGAACTGTAATTCAGTGCCTGAATCATATGTCCAGACAGATACAATAGATGAGAAAAAATGGCAATGCTGGAATGTTGTTAATGTGATTAATAATAATTACGGAATTAATGATAAAGTATCTTTTGTAATTTATACAACAAGCTCTGGAAATGAAAACAGGTTCTATTCGAAAGAGTATTCAAATGTAAGCCTGCGGCCCTATCTTAGCATTTTATACCATACAACAGTTGCAGAGGATGAAACTGCCCCTTTATTAACGATAAACTCACCGCTTTCTGAAAATTACAGCAAAAGGGATATTTCAATCGATGTGTCTGTAGATGATGATAGTGGCATTTCATCTACATGGGTTGAATATAACAATGAAAATATTTCATACTCTAACGTGTTAGAATATACATTTAATGAAGGACAAAATTTTCTGACAGTTTATGCAAATGATACTTCAGGAAATATTAACACTTCAACAGTAATTTTTAATGTTGATACAATATACCCTAACATTGAAATTTCAGAGCCAGAAACAAAAGAGTATAATTCAACAAGCGTCCCATTGGCATTAAATGTGTCTGATGAAGGTACAGGCATAAGCATGTGCTGGTATAATCTGTCAAAATCTGCAAGTGGAAATTTTACAAATGTGCTCAGCGGAATTATTCTGTGTTCTGAAAGCACAATAATAAATGTTCCCGATGGAAGTGTCTCAGAGTATTATCTTTCTGCCAGTGCAAATGACTATGCTGGAAATACTGTCTATAAAGAAGTTGAATTTAATGTGTCAATAGCAATTTCTGAAGCAGCGAATGAACCTGATGATGCGGAGAATATTACAAATGCAACAGAAGAGCCCGAAACTCCTGTCGCTGAAACGCAAACAAGTACTGGAGAATCATCAGGCACGAGCAGTCATGGAACTACCTTGGGCTCTAATAGTGCTGTTCCAAGCGGCGAGAGTTCTGTCAGTAAAATAACTCTTTTGAGCAATTCAACAATTACTTCAAGTTCAGGAAGCAGAAATATTACGTCTTATATTACTATACAAAATCTAGGGCATGTCTCATTAACAAACTGCATTCTAAAAAATGAAAAATCTTCGCTTTTAATCAGCAAGAGCAATATTTCAATTAATCCTCAGGCAGTCAAGAACCTTTCATTTACACTTTCATTTCCGTTGAATTTGACAGAAAATACAATTTCGGGCTTTAGCATATCATGTGACAATCTGAAACAGAAAATTGGGCTGAACATACAATTTAAAAATGAGTCCGTGAGTGTTGTAAGTGAAAAAGTCGTGCAAATAGGATTGATTGCAGCAGGCAAAGCACTTATTGGAAAGGTGATATCTGTGGTGTCAACAAATGAAGATAAAAAATTAGCAATTACTGCGGGTATAGGTATTCTCATATTAATTCTTGTTATCTGTATCGTAAGGCATCATAACCATAAGAGGAAGATGACTGAAACTGCACATGCAGTTAAATGAGCTGTGCGGTTAATTTTAAATATAATCTTTTTCTACTTAAAGTAAGCTCCCGTAGCTCAGCCTGGATAGAGCACTGGCCTTCTATAAATATGAAGGAAGTCAGGGGTCGTAGGTTCAAATCCTATCGGGAGCGTTTAATCGAAATGAAAATTTTATTTATATGCAAATACAATCGCTTCAGAAGCAAGGTTGCTGAATGCATTTTTAATGCACTGAACAAGAACAAGAAAATAAAGGCAGAAAGCGCAGGGCTTCTAAGGGATGCTTCAAGGCAGTATATTGAGAAAAATGTTCTTAAAATAATGAGTGAGAAAGGTTACAAGCTCAGAGGAGCGCCAAGACAATTAACGAGCAGACTGGTCAAGGATTTTGATGTGGTTATTATTGTTGCTGACAATGTAAATAAAGAGTTTTTCCAGAGTTACAAGGGCAAGATTGTAAAATGGAAGATTTCAGACTGCAAGGCGTGCGAGCTTGGCAGAATACTAGAGATTGTTAATGAGATTGAAGACAGGGTTAAAAACCTGTTGACTAATATTTAAAAATTGTGTTTTCTTATGAGTTTTAAGCGCGGGTGGCACAACGGCACTGCGTCCGCCTGCAGAGCGGATTTGTAGGGGTTCGACTCCCCTCCCGCGCTTTTCAGTAAATTTAAATAGAGTTTTAGCTTGTATTGAAAATGGCGAAAGAGACTGAGAAAAAAGAGGGTAAGGAACAGAGCAAATATGACAAATTGCTTGAACTTGCGTCGAGAAAAAGCATGTTCTATCCAGCTGCTGAGATTTATCCAAACTCGCCTTCAGGATTCTGGGATTTTGGGCCTGTTGGGCAGTCAATAAGAAGAAAGATAGTTGATTTCTGGAGGCATGAGCTTTGCCAGAAAGAAAATATGCTTGAGATTCATGGCTCACAGATTCTTCCTGCAAGCGTGTTTGAAGGAAGCGGACATCTGAAGTCATTCACAGACCCAATTGTTCAATGCCTGAAGTGCAAGAAAGTTGAACGAGCTGATAAACTGATATCTGAGAAAATCAAAAAGAATGTTCCAGAAGCAACCTCAAGTGAGAAACTTGATGAGATGATTAAAGAGCATAAAATAAGATGCCCAAAATGCGGGGGTGAGCTAGGCAAGGTTTCAAGATTTAATATGATGGTTGAAACGCTTGTTGGAAGACAGGGCGAGTTTCGCACATTCTTGAGGCCAGAAGCGTGCCAGAGCATATTCTTGAATTTTGCAAGAATGGTTAAAACAATGCGTATGAAACTGCCTCAGGGAATTTGCCAGGCAGGCGGAGCATTCAGGAATGAAATCTCACCAAGGCAGAGTATTACCAGGGCTGTTGAATTTTCGCAGATGGAATGTGAAATATTCTTCGACCCTATTAAGATTAATGAGGTTGAAGGATTTAATAAATTTCAGAATTATAAAGTCAGGGTTCTGAGACTTGGCAAGGAAAAGATTGATCAATTTACTTGCAAGGAACTTGTTGACAAGAAAATTGTTCCAGGAAAATTGATTGCTTATTATCTTGCAAGAACGCAGCAAGTCTGGACTGGACTTGGAATTCCTGCTGAAAAAGTCAGATTCAGGGAAGTTGACAAGGATGAACGTGCATTTTATTCATTAGCAACTTTTGACTTCGAGGTTGAAACAAGCCTTGGCTGGCTTGAAATCATCGCGAATAATTATAGGACTGATTATGACTTGAAAGGGCATATGCAACATTCTGGAACAAACCTTGAATATACAGACGAGACTGGAAAAAAGTTTATACCTCACATATGGGAAATATCGGCTGGTGTTGACAGGACTTTGTATGCTGTTTTAGAATGCTCGATGAAAGAAGGTAAGGAAGGCTTGTACCTTGCATTAAACCCGTGCATTGCGCCGTATTCATTTGCAATTTTTCCGCTCATAAACAAGGAGAAGCTTCCTGAACTTGCAAAGCAGGTTGAAAACATTTTGAAAGACGAGTGGCTTGACGTATTTTATGATTCTGGCGGAAGTATTGGAAGAAGGTATGCAAGAGCTGATGAAATTGGAATTCCATTCTGCATTACAATTGATTTTGATTCTTTGAAGAAAAAGGATGTAACAATACGCGAACGCGATACTGGAAAGCAGGTAAGAGTAAAGATTTCTGAGCTGAAAAATATTGTGTGGGACTTGATTTCTGAGGAAATTCCGTTTGCCAAAGCTGGAAAACTTGTAAAATAATTAGATATATAAGTCTTTGAATATTGTATATTGTATGAAAAGCCTATATCTAATTTTAGGAATTCTTATTGTTGCTGTTGTGGCAGGCTATTTTATCTTGAAGCCTTCAGAAACAGGAACTTTAGTGCTTCAGATAACTGATGCGCCTGCTATGAACATCGAGAAAGCAGAAATTGCAATTTCTGCTATTGCAGTGCATATGGCAGGAGCTGAAAATGAAACAGGATGGACAACTGTTATGCCAGAAGCCAAGACATTTGACTTGATTGCAATAAAAGACGTCAAAGAACTTCTAGGAAGCAAGGAACTTGTACCTGGAAAATACACGCAGATAAGGTTGAGTATCGATAGTGCGAAAGTAACTATTAATGGTACAGAGTACACCTTAGATGTGCCTTCTGACAAATTAAAACTTGTAAATGAGTTTGACATTGTTGCTGGACAAAACACAACGTTGACACTTGATTTTGATGCACAAGAGTCAATAAAGGCAGATGGAAAGGATGTGTATAAGATGACACCAACAATAAAAGTGATTGAAGAATAAATTTTTCTTTTTTTCTTTGTTTTTTTATGTTTGATGCAATTCCTCGCTGAAGAAATATGATGTTTGATACACTCTCGCTATGTTAAGTAACTAATTCTGACCCATTCTTGCTGCGGACATCCTCATTGTACTATGTTTGTCCTGCTCTTGTCTTGAAGCTCCTCATTGCGATTGCAGGCTTTCTCGCTGCGATGGGCAGAATGGACCTATCGGGAATTGAACCCGAGCCTCATCCATGCCATGGACGCGTTCTACCACTGGACTATAGGCCCTAATTTTGGTTATATTTATAAAGTTTTAAACTTATCCTTGATAATGGCAGAGAAAGAGTGCATATTCTGCAAAATTAGCAGGAAAGAGGTGCCAGCTGAGATAATCTTAGAGACAGGGAATTTTATAGCTATTCCTGATGCGCATCCAAAAGTACCAGGACATACTTTGATTATTCCAAAGAAGCATTTTCAAAGCATGATGGACATGCCTGAAAGCCTTGGCTGCGAGCTGCTTGGCGCAATAAAACGCGTTTTTGAACTTAAAGCAAAAGAAGGAGCAGAAGGATTCAATATTATTGTAAACAATTTGCCTGCTGCAGGACAGCTTGTTCCCCATGTGCATATTCACTTGCTTCCAAGAAAAGCAAAAGATGGTAAGAATTTAGGATTGTGAAATGAGATTTAACATATTGATTGGCGGAAAAGCAGGACAAGGTGTCAACGAACTTGCAAATATCCTTGGCAGAGCGCTTGGAAAAGAAGGTTTCTATGTATTCAACTACCGAGATTATCAAAGTCTCATAACTGGAGGACATAATTTTAATGTTATATGCATCTCTGATGAAAAGACCGGAAGTTTTGACAAGGAATATGATGCTATACTTGCCCTGGATCAGGAAACTTTGGATACACATAAAAACGATTTCAGCAAAAAAGCATTTTTCATTGTTAACTTTTCGATTAAGAAGAAAAATTTTATTGCTTTGAATGCCAGGAATGACAAGACTGCAAACATGGCATTCGCAGCAGCGCTTTTCAAAGTTCTTGGCTTGAATCTTGAGCATTTGCTTGATGTTGTTAAAGAAAGATTCAAGGGCAGGTCACTTCTTGAACATGATATTCATGAGTTGAAAGAGTTTTATTCAAAGGATTTCAAGATGCATGTCAAGCTTGAACATGATACAACCAGTAAGATTGTGATGAGCGGTTCAGAAGGAATTGCAAAAGGAGCGATAATGTCTGGATTGGATGTTTACTTCGCATATCCAATGACTCCTTCAACAGGAGTTTTGAATCTTCTTGCGCGGGAACAGGACAAGAAATTCTTTGCCTTCACACCAGAAGATGAAATTGTAGTTGCTAATGGTGCGATTGGTGCAAGCTTTGCTGGAGCAAAAGCCATGGTAGGAACTTCTGGCGGAGGTTTTGACCTGATGACAGAAGCTATGGGAATGCAAGGCATGGTTGAACTGCCGCTTGTTGTTTACTTAGCTTCAAGGGGAAGCAATTCTACTGGCCTCCCAACTTATACTGGACAGCAGGATTTAATGGCAGCTTTATATGGAGGACACGGAGAATATCCAAGAGTTGTTATAGCTCCGGGCTGCGCTAAAGAAGCAATAGAGAAAACGAATGAAGCATTCTATCTTGCTGAGAAATTTGGCGCCTTAAGTGTCTTGCTTGCAGACAAACATCTTGCTGAATCTGACTTTTCATGTGATAATCTGAATATCAAGAGTCTAGTGATTCCTGTCAGAAAAGAAAAACCTGGCGAGAGTATTTTCAAAAGAACAAGCTATGAGCATGACAAAGACTGGAATAATGCAGAAGATGCAAAAAATGCTGTAGCAAGCGCTGAAAAAAGAATGGCAAGAGAACCTGAACTGGAAAAAGAGGCAAAGAAGTTTGAGATGTTCAAGCTTTTTGGAAAAGGGAAGAGTCTTATAATTTCGTGGGGCTCAACCAAGGGTGCGATACTTGATGCAATCAGAGATTTGGATGCAAAATTCCTGCAGATACTTTATCTTGCGCCATTTCCAAAAGAAATTAAGAAACTGATTGAAGAGCACAAAAATGTATTTATTATAGAACAGACTGCAACCTGCCAATTATCAAAATTAATCAGCCAGCATACCGGACAGATAATCTCTGAAAAGAATATGATACTGAAATTTGATGGCAGGCCTTTTACTTCTGACGAGATTGTTCATGCATTGAAAGAAAGAGGTGTAAAATGACCAGAGTTGAAAAAGCAAAACCTGAAATAAACTTAGATACTGGGAACAAGAACACGTGGTGTCCGGGATGCCCTAATTTTTTAATACTTGCTGCTTTTAAGAAAACTGTTTCAGAATTAATTAACGAGGGGCAGCGAAAAGAAAATTTTGTCATTGTAACTGACATTGGCTGCAATGGAAAGATTTATGATTATATCAACTTGTCCGGGTTTAATACGCTGCATGGAAGAGTTTTACCGACGGCATTTGGTATAAAAGTCGCAAATCCCAAACTCAAGGTTGTATGCTTTAGCGGAGATGGTGGAAGCTATGATGAAGGACTTAATCATTTCATCCATTCATGCAGAGACAATACTAACATGACTCTTATTGTCCATAACAACCAGGTATTTTCATTGACAGCCGGGCAATCAACTTCAACAACAGAAAAGGGATTTGTTGAGAAAACTCATCCTTTTGGCTTGAAAGAGAAGCCATTGAATCCGATTGTGCTTGCGCTTGAGTCAGGTGCAAGTTTTGTTGCCAGAGTATCTGCACTTGACATAGAGGAAATGTCAAGAGTCATGAAACAAGCTATCTTGCATAAAGGATTTTCATATGTTGAGATTTTGCAGCCATGCATTGTTTATCATAATACCACAAGTTTCCTGAAAACAGCATGCTACAAAATCAATGAGATGCCATTTGAACAAGCTGTATTTGAAGCCAGAAAGTGGAATTACTCTCCTGCTGGCAAAGTAGCAGTCGGAATTTTCTTCAGGAAATCAGAGCCAACTTTTGAAGAAAAGTATCTGAGCTGGAAGTTGTAATCACTTTCTTTTGCTGAGCTTTTTATTAATCTGTTCAAGAAGCTGTCGCATTCTTGTCAATTCTTTCTCTTTCTTCCAGCTATGCCAGACATTTATGATGCTGAAAATGATATAAGCCACAATCAGCCCGCCAATTGCTTGGAAAATAGCAGTCAGTGTTCCAAGTTGGTCAAATAATGCTTCTAATGTTACAGCCATTCTTCTTCAAGACAACTTAAACTTTTAAACTTTTGTAAAACCTTTTAAATCGGCATTTTTTAGTAAGATTGGCTGTGTAGTTCAGTGGTAGAACACCGCTCTCATAAGGCGGATGTCGCCAGTTCAATTCTGGTCACAGCCATTTTAAACTTCTAAGAGTTTTAAAAAAATAATAAATAAAAAAGAACTATTTGGCCAGCATTATCTCAATAATGCTGACATTGACTCTTTTGCCTTCCTTGTTTTCAAATTCCTCGCTGCCAATAGATATGCCTTTAACCTTTATGTTCTGCTCTTTCAGAAATTTTCTCATGCAAACTTCAGCTACATCTACTGCACGGCTGATAAACTTTCCACGAGCTTTTATCGCAACCTCGGCTGCATTCTTGGTCGTAAATTGCATAACCACAGCAGTCACATAGTTCATGAAGGGTTTATTTCCGATGAATACTATGTTTTCATTGGATCTTTCTTTTGTTTCTGCCATTTTTTCCTGCCTTAAGTAATTTGCTTAGACTGTGATTTCTTGATTCTTGTCAGGTATCCTGCTACAATATTCCTGATTCGCTTGCTGGGCATTGTTCCTGCAAGCATCCTCTTGTTATCTTCGAATTTTGATGTGTAAGTTTCTGGGCTCAGCTCAATCAACTTTCTAGTTGTTCTCTTGATTAATGCGGATTTAACACGACCCATAGTTTATCTTTATATCACTGGTTTTTAAAGTTTACTTATTCGATTTTTTCTATGCGTTCAAGCATCTTGTATGCTTCAATAGCATCCTTGAGTTTCTTAGGAGCCTCGCCTCGCGCTAGTATAAAGTAGGGCATGCCGACTGCCTGTGCCTTTTTATAGGCTTTAAGCAGGTCAGACTCATCAATTCGTTTTTTGTCTACTGCAACGAGCAGAACCTCTTTTTCACCAAGCTTTATCTTGGCTGTAAACTCCTTCTTGTCTAGCCTGTCTACTTCAAGTATTCTCATGTTTTTCCTTTCGAGGAAAGCTTTCACTTCATCAGGGAATTTGCCAGGCTTTGATTTTTCCTTTGCAACAGGCTTTTGGACTGGGGCTACATGATCCAGATTTTCTGATTTAGTGAGAGGCTGGTTGAACTGGAGTTCATGCATTATGGGCTGCATTGTTGGCATTGTTTTCACAAATCTTTCAGAAATAATCTGCTTCGCATCATTGTCATTCATTATCACATGTCTCCAGTAAATTTCCTTGATATTATCATGCTCTGTAACAAGCGGGCATGCAAAGTCTTTCAAACTTCGAAGCGCGACTCTTATAGCGGGTTCAAGTTCAGCATCTTTCAGTATTTGTTTGTCCTTAAGCATTCGCAAAGCTTCTTTTTCTTTTTCTGGCAGATATCGCGAGAAATTCTCAAGCATCTGCTGCTGTCTCGGAAGAAAATACAATGGCGAGCCGCCGACTTTCATCTTGCTGATTTTAATTTTTTCGTCTTCTATTAACTCAGAAAGAAATGCAGAGGAGAATAAAGAGCTTATTCCTATTTCTCTTGATACAGCAACAGGCAAGCTTGGACCATTTTTCTCAATATGTTCAAGAATCTTTCGTTTAATCTCGGTTGCCTTGTCTATTGCATTTTCCATATCCTTAAAAATTCTAAGAAAGTTATAAATTTATCTCTTATTCAGTGCTATGGTCGTGTCCAGGCGACTTCATAGTATGTTATGTCGCCTTCGTCATCAACAATTGCTATCAGAAGATTCTTTTTTGTTGAATGCGCAACACGATTCTTGGCAGAGAAGTCATGCCATGTCAATGTATCGGTTTCCTTGACTGGATAAAGAATCCATTTTGCATGCTCCTGGCCAGGCTGCTTGCCCTTTTCATAAACACGGAAGTCTGCGCCGAATTTTAATGCTGTTTTTACAATATATCCTCTTTTCCTGAGGTCTTTGAAAACACTGTATTTTGTTGAGAATTTCTTGTCCATGTCCTTGCATTTTTCAAGGAACTTTTTCTGGCTTAATTTTTTGGATTTTTCATAGACATCCATCTTGCCTTCGTCTACGAGAAGCATGGCTTCCTGCATTGAGTATTGGATTTTGCCTTCAACCATTTCTCCCATGCGAGAGTTTCCAAATAAGTTTACTGCTTCTTTTGTATTGCTATAAACTGTCTCGCCTGTGAAAATTGCCTTGATTTTCTTTTCTTTTCTTGCCATTTTCATTAAAAGCCGAGGTATTATTTAAAGTTACCTTTTCGCAAGGTTTTTAAATCAGGTTTTTGAGGGAATTATATGGTTAAGATAACAATAGACAGGCAAAAACAGCATAATGGTGAATATACTCATGATGCTAATGGCAATTATACTTATGAGGTTTTCAGGCAAACTGCTGACAAAGCACAAAAACCAATTCCAAGTAGAACTGGAGAGTCATGGAATATTAAAGAAATATATGAATTTGTGCATGATAGGGCTGATTTAAATCATCTGCCTGTTGACTTTGGTGAAGGTGTAATGCATGACTTTATGCAATATGCTGATGTCCACGAGCAAAAAGAACTCCGCAAGGCACAAAAAGAAATGGCAGGAGCAAAAAGAATATCTCGTGGAGAATTGCACAAGTTGCTTTCTCAGTCTTAGTAATATTTTTAAATATAGGTTCTTAAGATATTCTATGAACACAGCTAATAAAACTTTGATTGGAATTTTAGCTGTAGCTTTGGTTCTCGTAGTGCTCGTATTGTAAAGAGTGCATCCTATTTTGGTGCGCATAACTAAACTTTGTGAGAACTACGGGAGATAAGTAAACAGGAGGAAAAATGGAAGGAATAATACAACAGGCTGAAAGGACAGAGTATGACGGACGTACAGATAAGTACAGAATATGTCATGGAGGAAATGCAATTGAAAGGAAGGGCTGGAAAGAATTTGAGCAGTACTGCATAGATAACTCAGTAGTTCCAGTGAACATTATGTGCTTTAACACTTCTCATGACGATGTAGTTCGGATAAGCCAAAAGAAAGAAGGACTTATTGCACGGATTTCAGCTCCTGAAAAGTTGAAATCAGTCAGAACACAAGGAATTTAAATCACTGGATTTTATGTTAAACATGGATATAGACTTCAATGCAATAGAGAAGAAATGGCAGAATGAATGGGAGAAGAAAAAGATATTTCAAGTAAAAGAAGACAAAAAGAAAAAGAAGTATTATGTTCTTGACATGTTTCCGTATCCTTCTGCTGCAGGGCTGCATATGGGGCATGCGTTTGTTTATAGTCTAGGTGATATTTTTGCGCGATTCAAGAGACTTCAAGGTTATAATGTTCTTTATCCTATTGGCTATGATTCTTTAGGCTTGCCTGCTGAGAATGCTGCAATAAAAGTAGGGACACATCCGCTTGCGTACACTGAAAATTCCATAAAGAATTTTATGAAACAGCAGAAAGCAATGGGTTGGAGTTATGACTGGAGCAGAATGGTTAAGACCCATGACCCAAAATATTATAGATGGGACCAGTGGATTTTTCTTAAAATGCTGGAGAAAGGCATTGCATACAGGAAAAAAGCAGCTGTTAACTGGTGTCCAAAATGCCAGACAGTCCTTGCAAATGAGCAGGTAATTGACGGAAAATGCTGGAGGCATGAAGATACGCGTGTTGAAATCAAGCATCTTGAACAATGGTTCTTTAAAATCACCAAGTATGCTGATGAGCTGCTTGAGGGTTTGGACAAACTTGAATGGCCAGAAAGAGCAAAATTAATGCAGAAGAACTGGATTGGTAAAAGTTATGGAACTGAAATTAATTTTGACGTCAATGGAAAAAAATGGCCAATTTTTACAACACGTCCGGATACAGTCTATGGAGTTACATTCATGGTAGTTTCTAGCCAGCATAACAGGCTGATGGAACTTGTTACAAAAGAGCAGAAAAAGGAAGTTGAAAGCTTTTTGAAAAAATTGAAGTCTGTAAGCGAGAAAGAGCTTGAAGAAATGGAAAAAGAAGGAGTTTTTACAGGAAGCTATGCAATTAATCCTTTGACCAAGGAGAAAGTTCCTGTTTATGCAGGTAATTTTGTTGTGGCTGATTATGGAAGCGGTATGGTTATGGCTGTTCCTTGCCATGACCAAAGGGATTTTGAGTTTGCCAAGAAATACAAAATTCCAATTAAAATTGTTATACAGCCAAAGGACAAGAAACTTGATATTAAAAAAATGGAGAATGCATATACTGGCGAGGGCATTCTGGTTAATTCTGAAGAATTCAGCGGCATTGAAAGCAAAAAAGCAGTTGACGAAGTAACAAAATATCTTGAAGAGAAAAAACTAGGCAAAAAAGTTGTGCAGTACAAGCTAAGAGACTGGCTGATTTCAAGGCAGAGATATTGGGGGACTCCAATTCCAATTATTTATTGCGACAAGTGCGGTATAGTGCCTGTTTCTGAAAAAGACTTGCCTGTTGAACTGCCGATGGATGTTAAATTCGGTAAAGGAAATCCTTTGGCTACAAATGATAAATTTGTCAATGTAAAATGCCCGAAATGCGGCGGCAAAGCAAGAAGAGAGACAGACACCATGGACACTTTTGTGAATTCTTCGTGGTATTACTTAAGATACACTGATTCCAGAAATGACAAAGAGATATTCAGCAAGGAAAAAGTAAATTATTGGGCGCCAATCAACCAATATATTGGCGGGCCAGAACATATTACAATGCACCTGATATATACAAGATTTTACACAAAATTCTTGAGAGATATTGGATTGCTGGGATTTGGCGAGCCTGCTTTAAGATATTTCACTCAAGGAATTGTTCACGGGCCTGACGGCGAGAAAATGTCAAAGTCAAGAGGGAATGTGATAGAGCCTTTGGGCATGATTGAAAAGTATGGAGCAGACACCTTGAGAATGGCATTAGTAAGTTTCGCATCTCCTGACAAGGACAGCATATGGGATGAGAAAACTGTCATCGGAAGCCACAAATTTATTGTCAGAGTTTATGAATATTTTGAAAATTTTAAATCAGGCAAAATAGATGAAAAGATGCAAAGCAAACTAAACAAGACAATTAAAGAAGTTACAGAAGATGTTGAAAACTTCAAGCACAATATTGCATTGATAAAGATTAGGGAAATGTTTAATTATTTTTCTGACAGAAAAATTGACAGGAAAGATGTGGAAAAATGGGTAAAAATGCTGCACATTTATTGTCCATATATTACTGAAGAAATCTGGCATAACCTTGGCAATAAAAGTTTCATTTCATTAGAAAGCTGGCCAGAATCTGATGAAAGCAAGATAAATGAGAAATTTGAGCAGGATGAAAAAGCTATTGAGAAGCTTGCAGATGACATTAATAATATTCTTAGGATAATGAAAGAGAAAGGCAAAGAAAGCAAGAAGGTTTATGTCTACATTTTACCGAAGGAGCTTGATGTGTACAAGGCAGGAAAGGAGATTCTTGAAAAGAAAACCGAGAAGAAAATTGAGATTTATTCTGTTGCTGACAAAGGGAAGCATGACCCTGAGAACAAGTCCAAGAGGGCAAGTCCAGGCAAGCCTGCGCTGTTTATTGAATAAATCACAAATCTTAAATACCTCTTATTCTTCCAACAAATATGGCAGAAAAAATCGGCAAAGAGGTCGGAACCGTAACACACTTTTTTGACAAGATAAGCGTTGCTGTGATAAAATTAAAGGGTGCTTTAAAACAAGGTGAGAAGATAAGAATAAAGGGCGCTACAACAGATTTTGAACAGCAAGCAGAAAGCATGCAGATTGACATGAAGCCAATTGCTGCTGGAAAGAAAGGGCAGGAAGTTGGAATGAAAGTGAAAGATAAAGTAAGATCTGGCGATGCTGTTTATATTGTTTAATGCTTGGAAGAAAGCCCTGTGTATATAGTATATTCTGAATAGTGTCAAGAAACCCTGCGTTAAAGCATAGGGCATGCTTGGGTTCTTGAGCATGTAAATTGTTATTAAGTTACTTTTTCCTGTTATTGGCATGACAGACAGACCTGATGGAACAAAAAATAGCAGAGAAGTAATTGATGATATTTGTGATAACTGTCAAAGATACTGCACAGTGCGGGAAATTCTCGGCATGACAGGAATTCTCGGCAACAGGACACTTGAACAGCTTAAATGCATTGATATTCTTAAGTATGAACAAAGCGAGATTGAACAAAAAGATATTGGATGGGAAGAGGCTGCGCGAAGATGGGTAAAGTTAGGGTATGCTGAGAAATTCTCAAAAGTTTACATGGAAGGGTTAAAGGCGAGACAGATTTATGACACAATAATGGGCAGGACAACTACTCTAAAACGGCCTTTATCCTTCTGACACCGGCAGCAATGCCTTCTTCTTTTATGATTTTGAAATGTCCGAGCTCCCTTGTATTCTTGACATGAGGGCCTGCGCAGATTTCTTTTGAGAAATCACTTATTGAGTAGACAATTACCTGGCTGCTGTATTTGCTGTCAAAGACTCCGTGAGCACCTCTCAGCTTTGCCTGCTCGAGAGTCATTTCTTCTCTTTGCACTGGAATAGCTTCCTTGATTTTTTTATTCACCAAAGACTCTATTTTCTGGATTTCCTCTGGTGTCAGCTTGCGGTCAAAATTAAAATCAAATCTTAGTCTTTCTGAGGTTATGTTCGAGCCTTTTTGGTGTACACCTGGATTTTTTAGTACAACTTTCAATGCTTGGTTGAGCATGTGAGTTGCTGTGTGCAATCTTGTTGTCTGTTCGCTGGCATCAGCCAGTCCTGATTTGAATCTTCCAGCAGAAGCTGTTCTTGAAAGTTCCTGATGCTTTTCATATTCTTTCTGGTAACCTTCAATATCTGTCTTAAGCTTTTTTTCAGCTGCAAGCTCCTGAGTCATCTCAATTGGAAATCCGTATGATTGGTAGAGCAGGAATGCATCCTTGCCTGAGATTTCCTTGTTGTTTGATGATATTTTGCTGAATATTTTCAAGCCTTGTTCGAGTGTTTCCTTAAACCTGGATTCTTCCTTGTCTGTTTCTTCAAGAATGAATTTTATGTTATAGTTAAGGTTGGTATATTCTCTTGCATACATTTCTATCACGACTTCTGCAAGTTTTTTCATGAAGTTTTGGCTGATGTCCAGCATTTTTCCGTATCTTACAGCCCTTCTTATCAATCTTCTTAGGACATAGCCGTGTTCAGTGTTGCTTGGCTGTATTTTTTCTGCAAGAATGAAAACAGCAGCTTTGACATGGTCTGCAATTATTCTCATTTCCTTTTTATTGTCTTTGTAAGGCTCTCCTGATATTTTTTCGATTTCTTTTATTATCGGCAGGAAAAGTTCTGTCATATAATTATCATCAATTCCATTAAGTGCCGCTATTGTTCTTTCAACGCCCATGCCAGTGTCAATGTTTTTCTGTTTTGCCATGAGATACTTGGCTTTGTCATCTTTGTTATACTGCATGAAAACATTATTCCAAATTTCAACCCAGGTTTTGTCTTTTGGCTCAAAATTCTTGGGTGCTGGCTTGCTGGATTGCCAGATGAATATCTCTGAGTCAGGACCACACGGTCCAGTTTTGCCAGCAGGACCCCACCAATTATCTTCTTTTCCCAGGAATGCGATTCGCTCTTCTTTTATGCCAAGAGATTTCCAGGCTTTGAAGGCTTCTTCATCTTTTTCAGCATCCTTGTCTCCTGCAAAGCACGTGACTGCGAGTTTTTTCAATGGAATCTTCAAAACTTTTGTTAAGAACTCGAAGCTGTACGCAATTGCTTCTTTCTTGAAGTAATCTCCCAGGCTCCAGTTTCCAAGCATCTCAAAGAATGTGTGATGATATGTGTCTCCGACGCTTTCAATGTCACCTGTTCTTAAACATTTCTGCACATCAACGAGTTTTTTGCCTTGGGAATGCTGCTGACCCAGAAGATATGGAACAAGAGGGTGCATGCCTGCAGTTGTAAACAAAACTGTAGGATCATTTTCAGGAATCAATTGTGCAGAAGGAATTATAGCATGGCCTTTTTCCTTGAAGAATTTCAAGTAGCTTTCAATAAGTTTCTTTCTTGTCCATGTCATAGAATGAATAAACTTGATGATTTTAAAAATTCTCCTATAACCAGAATTTTTAAAGCCACAAAATCTTTGGGATTTTTGATGTTTTAAAAAACTATTGAATTACTAGCCCTGAAGATGCGAGAGTTTCTTTTTTATGTCCAGAAGTTCAAGTTCCATGGCTGACAGCCTAGGCTTTGTCTCTTTGGCTTCTGACACCTGTTTCGGTTCTGGCATGAGCTTTGATGCAATGAGTTTTGCCTTAGCTCTCTGAGGCTTGTGCTTCTTTGGCTTCTCGCAAAGACTCTTAACTACTGGCAGATTATCCTGAATTATTTTCATTGCAACATCCACGCTTCTTGCAAGATGCTTCAATTCCATGCGTTTCTCGAGCTCTTCTTTTCTTAAGGCCTTATAATTTTTCAGTTTTTGGCCAGCTCTAATCAAAGCAATCTTAGAATTAAGAATATCCTGTTCATAAGCAACTGCTTCATTCACTTCCAGTCCTACATGCAAAGGCGCAGCTACAGGTTTTTGAATATTGTGCTGTCGACTTTGTCCAGCCTTTCCTTTACTTCTAGAATCTCTGTTTCCCATTCTTGCAATTCAGTCTCTTCTTTCTCCTTTATTTCCTTTAACCTATCAATCGCGCTTGAGATGTCCTTTATCTTGCTTTTTGCTTCTTCAAGTGCTTTCAGAATATCATGATATCTTCCAATCTGGATAAAAATAGGGCCTTTTTCTTTCTTGCATGTTCTGCCTTCAAATTGCATTCGTGATGGTCTTTCCTGCTCTTCTTCTGTCTCTTCCATCTCTTCGGTTTCTGGAAGTTCTTCATTCTCTTCCTCACGCGAGATAATCTGCTTTACTGTATCGCGGCTTATCCTTTCACCCGTAGTAGATGATGGAAATGAGGGTAAAGAAGGAACACGCCTCTCTTCAATCGATTGTGGCATAGGCATTGAGGGCAGTTCTGGAAGTTCTGGCAATTCGCTTTTCCTCTCTTTTTTGAACCAACCCATAAAGCTATTCTCTGAATTTTGTATATATAGTTTTATATAAATTATGTAGTAGTAACTGTTTAAAACGAAAGGTATTTATTTAAGTGGCATCTGGAAATCTACATGCAGCAAAAATTATTTGATTCTTTGGTCAACGAAATCTTTGGAAAACAGTCAGGCGAATTGGCAAGCATGCTTTTTGACAAGAAGAATGTCAATGAGTTTTTGATAGCCAAGAAACTCAAACTGACGCCTAACCAGGCAAGGAATATACTCTATAAGTTCTCACATCTTGGAATTGTTTCATTTACAAGGAAAAAGGACAAGAGAAAAGGATGGTACACTTATTTTTGGACCATAAATATTGTCAAAACTTTGCTGCATATCAAGAAAGGGCTTGAAGATGAGCTGAAAAATCTTGAAAGCCAGATAAAAATCAGGGAGAATAAGAGATTTTTTGTCTGTCCGGTGTGCAAGGCAGAAGTCACAGAAGAACAAGCACTTATCTATGACTTTGTATGTCCTGAGTGTGGAAGTGTCTATGAGCTGAGCACTGGCGAGAAAGTTCTTAGTGAGCTCAAGACACGGGTTAAGTCAATAAATAACAAGCTTGCTGTGATAAATTCTGAACTTTCAGAATTTGAACTGAAGAGGCTAAAGTCCAGGGAGAGAGAAGAGGTAAGAATGAAAAAACAGGCTGTGGAAAAGAGAAAGAAAACCCGGGCATTGAGAGCAAAAGAGAAAAAGAAATCCATGAAGCCTGCAAAGAAAGCCAAGAAATCTAAGAAGTCTAAGAAATCTAAAAGAAAATGAACAGAAGTACGCTGGCAGGATTGAGTGTTACAAACAAAATAATTATCATTAATGTTGCAGTTTTTATTGCAGCTTCTATCATTCTTATGTTTAATCCAGACTTCATGAACTATCTTGCGTTGACACCTTTGGATATCATCCACGGAAAAATGCTCTGGACGCTCTTCACAAGTGTATTCATGCATGCCAGTATAATACATTTGTTTGTGAATATGCTTTCTTTGTTTTTTATTGGAAATTTTGTGGAAAAAATCATAGGCAGAAAAAGATTTCTGTGGTTCTATCTTGCAGCAGGACTAATTGCCGGGCTGTTTTTTGCCATGATTTCAGGATTTTTTGGATACGGATTTTTGGGAAAGATTTTTGGAGACCCGGCGATACCGGGAGTTGGTGCTTCAGGCGCTATTTTTGGATTAGTTGGGCTTTTGGCAGTATTAGTGCCATATAGCAAGGTTTATCTTATTGCAGGACCGTTAGTCGCTATTATATCAGAATCAGTTGTCAGCATATTTGTTCCTTCTAATTCTGCTTTGTTGAATATTATAAGCATACTGGTAACAATATACATTTTTGTATCCTTATTTGCGATGTTCTCATTTAATCCAAGAACAAGCAGAATTGCACTTCCAATTGAAATGCCTTTCTGGATTCTTCCGATTGTAGCAATTGTGCCTCTTGTGGCGATAGGAATATTTGTTCCATTGCCTATTGGCAACATGGCACATTTTGGAGGGCTTTTGGCAGGACTTGCCTATGGCATGTGGCTAAGAATTAAATACCAGCGGAAAGTTAAAATGTTAAGTTATTATGTAACAAGATGAAGAGAATACGACATAGAAAGATTGAGAAAAAGAATAACTTTATTGAGTCATTAAGATTTCTTGCAAGTTCAAAGAGTTTTATAATAGCAATAGCAATCATGTTTGCTGCTTTTCTTTTGCTGGGAGTGATATATCCTCATTTGATGACTGATGTTATATTAGACATGATAAATAGCCTGGCTAACCAAACGCAAAATAAGAATTTTTTCCAGCTTGCTGGCTTTATAATCTTCAATAATGTAAAGGCTTCTTTGTTTGGACTGCTGTTTGGCATGTTGTTTGGGATTTTCCCATTATTCCTGGCTGCTGTTAACGGATATGTGCTTGGATTTGTGCTGAATGCTGCTGTAAGGACACAGGGACTTGTGGATGTATGGAAAATTTTTCCACACGGAGTATTTGAACTTCCTGCATTTTTCTTTTCCTTGGGTCTTGGAGTAAGACTTGGCTATACATTGTTCTGTGAACCAAAAATGCTGAAGTCTGATTTTAAAATGGCACTGAAAACATTTGTCTATATTATTCTGCCTTTGCTGCTCGTGGCAGGTTTGATAGAAACAGGACTGATATTTCTGCTGAAGCCGATTGCTTAAAATATACTTTGTTTTGAGATAATATTTATAAACTTCTTTTAACAATTTTTCCAATGGCAGAAGGTGGAGGAACTGGAATGACTGAGATGCGCTTTAAGCACATCCAGGAACAGAATCTGGAAAGACTTGCAAGAAATGGAGCTTTTGAATTCTCAGACACATTCAAGCCGTATACTTCTGGTGAGATAGGAAATTATTATGTTAAAGCTGAAAAGATAATTAAAAACGGCGAAGACTATAGGACTGCAATAAAAGACCTGAGAGAAATGATATCTATTGTGGAGTTTCGTGGAATAGATGTAATTTCTGGCGGTGAGTCCAGAGACTGGATTTTCTCGTATCCAATTGCTGTTGAATTAGAAACCCCGCACTTTACAATATACAAGGATGGCAGGATATTGGATGCTGATATAAAAGGAAAGAGAGTGGTTCATGTTGCTGACCTGAACAATGAAGGCAGTTCGCCAAGAGACTTCTGGGTGCCTGCAATACAAAAACAAGGTGGAATTATTGAAAGAATTTTTTTTTATGTTGACAGGCTTGAAGATGGCGTCAAGGTTATGCAGCAGATAGGGCTTGAATCATATTCAATTGTTCCTTTGAACAAGCATGCCTGGGATTATCTTGTAAAACAGCAAGTACTCGGACAGGAAGTTTATGGTTCTTTGATGGAGAGATGGGAAAACAAAGATGAATGGGCAAGAAAAATGCTGAGAAGTGATGCTGGACTGAAAACACTGGCCAAATTGCTTAGAGATTCAAAGACAGCTGAAAAAGGCAGAAAGATTCTTGAGAAAGGATATCCAGACATGAAAGAAGAGTTGCTTGAGCGCTTAAAGACAAATGAAAGCCTAGTGATTACAAATTAAACCCACTTAGTCAGCCGAGTTTGCCTGCCGAATTCTTTTATGAGCCATGATTTTTCAGTAAAAATCTGAACAGGAAGTTTCATTCTTTTTTGGCAGGCTTGAAGTGCCTCGCGCATGCTGGAGAATTTTTCAGGCTTATTCTTGAATATTTCTGGCGGTGATGAGCCAGAGAAATGAGTTTTAAATTTAAAAGAAAAAAACTTTTGGGTAATTGGACACGGTTTACCGCATAGTCCTCTGCCCTTGCATCGAACACAAAGTTCGTGCATTATTCTCTTAGGTCAGAAATTCCAAGCAATAAAAACAAAAGTCCAATCAATCCTACGAACCATACCAAGCCGCCTTTGAAGAACTCCCATGCTGCTAATCCCCATCCATACGGTTGAAGTGCAAACACGATTGTTCCGACAACTAGTATCAGTCCTAGCAATAATTCAAGCCATTTATTCATGTTAAAAATATAGGTAAGTGCTTTAAATATTTTTCTATTAAAAAAATATTTAATGCTGCAATATATATGATGAAGGATATACTTTAGAATTTTTCAATTAGTCTATCCGAAATAGCTTTTCTCTTTCTTTTCTTCCTGGCCTTCAAAAGATTTTTTCATCTTTGTTGTCAGCTCGGCAAATCTTTTTGAAATAGAATCCCATTTTTCATTGACTTTCTTGATGAACTCAGCTTCTTTTTTCTCGTCATATGAGTTTTCAAGCTCTATGGAGTCTACCTCAAGCTTGCCAAGTTCTACATAGAGCTGTTCAAGAGGCTGCCGGTCAATGCCATTCATTCTCTTTATGGCTGCAACAAAGAACATAGGTGCTGCGCTTGGATTTATGAAGATTTCAATGAACTTGAAGTAGGTAGCTGCTTTTTCCATTATAGCTCTTCGCACTTCTCTAACAAGCATATCAGTTTCATGGTCTGCTAGCTTTTCAATGTCAAATCTATGATTGAGTGCTTCGAAGCCAGGCAGCTTGTATTTCTGCTGAAAATGTTCGTAACTTTTTTTTAATTTGGAAAGGTCTTCCATTTTTCTTGGATGAGAGAAGAACTTATAAAGATTTCCAAATCTTTATAAATAATTAGAGCGTAATAGTGGTATGCTAAATAAAGTAATCTTTCCTAAAAGATGGAATGAAAATTTGGCTTATCTTTTTGGTTTATTATTAGGTGATGGCTCGTTGCCTATAACCTCTTCCAGAAGATTAAATGGCAAATTTCAAAAGAGATACCATGTTTACTTTATTTCTAATTCTGCAGATTTTTGTGATAAGGTTTACCTTCCATTGTTTACTGAGCTCTTTGGAATAAAGCCTAGAAAGGAATTAGTTAAAAATAAATTAAATCCTCTTTACAATTGCAGGATTGAATCAAAATTAATTTATCAGTTTTTAGAAAACAGAGGATATATTGTTGGAAGAAAAGCAAAAATAGCAAAAATTCCTCAACTTCCCCAGAAATATTATGTTCACTTGTTAGCAGGATTGTTGGACACTGATGGTGGTAAAAAGGGTAATGGTTTTGGATTGTCTACTGCGAGCGAGCATTTAGCAAGTTTTTGTATTGAAACTTTTAAAAAGCTCAAAATTCCATTTACTTCTTGTCCTTGGCATTATAATAACCATGTCTATCATCAAATTTATGCTACAAAAAGAAATATGCAGAAAATATTAAAAGGAGTCCCACTTAGAAACTTAGATAAAATTAATTTCATAAACTCTTATTCGCCTCAGTAGCTCAGCCGGTTAGAGCGCAACATTGGTAACCTCAAAAATAAAATTTTTGAAGGTGCTCAGGATTACCCTGAGTAATCCAGACATGTTGAGGTCGTGAGTTCGATTCTCACCTGAGGCTTCAAAATTTTACTAAATTTTGATAGCCATCAGAAATTAGAAATTTCTGAGGCTTTTCACGGCATCCAGTTCTGCTTGACTGCGTAAGCAGTTATGTCTGCAGTATTTTTGAAAACTTTCTGGAACCAGCCGATATACTTTACAAGAAATACTTCTCCAGTGCCTGGGTTTTTCAGTGCAAGATTATTTGCTGATATTATAAAAAATGCTCCGAACAAGAGAAAGAAAATAACAAACATCCAGACTTTCATTTTTTTATTTGAGTGTTATTCTGGAGATTTCCCTGCCAGTTCAAGTGGACTGCATTGCCTGTGATGGTTTTAAGATTTGTAAACATCTGTCCTAGCCATGAACCGTAGACCTTGCCTATCTGGATAATTCCTGTTGCGCTTTTCCAGTCTATACTATTGGACTGGATTGAACTATTTATAGATATGACTGAGACGAGAAGAAACACGAATAGCAGCACAAGAAGTACTACAATTACCTTATGTTCGATATATTTTCTCAGGAAAAGAAACAATAGCACTAATGCTACTATTGCTATTAGCCACCCCATAGATTAACTTGCAAGCGGGTGTTTAAATATTTTTTCTAAGGTGGATGTCTAAGGTTAACTTTTTAAGTTACAATTTTATACTTTAACTATAGCCCTGTCGTCCAGTGGTCAAAGATCCGGCCCTCTGGAGGCTGGGACCCAGGTTCGAATCCTGGCAGGGCTATATTCATTATAAAAAACAAAAAGAGGAAAAATGTTATTTGGATATAAATACCCAAAACTGACAGGACTTGTATTAGCAATTATACTTGCGTATGTTATATTCAGCAATCCAGATGTCTCGAGTTATGTATCCAGCATTGAAAATATTGGTTATATCGGAATCTTTATTGCAGGAATGCTTTTGCCTTTGGGTTTTACAGCGCCGTTTGCTATTGGTCTGCTGGTAACTCTCAATGCTGAGCATATCTTTGTTTTAAGCCTGGTTGCTGGCTTTGGGGCAATGCTTTCTGATTTGCTGATATTTCATTTTATCAGATTATCTTTTATGGATGAGATTAAAAGGCTTGAAAGAACAAAGCTGGTGAGAGAAGTTGAAAATCACACAATTCATCATTTAAAGAAACATTTCAAGATTTATTTGATGTATATATTTGCCGGATTTATCATCGCAAGTCCTTTGCCTGATGAGATAGGAGTAACTATGCTTGCTGGTTTTACTAAAATCAGGCAGAGTATTTTCATTCCATTAAGTTATGTGCTGCATGTCTTAGGAATACTGGTGCTGTTGCTGATTTAAAACATTGTTAAGTTAATCAGACTTCATTCCGGACTAAGAAGTTAAGGGTAAATATTTAAAAGAAGGGATTTTACACTAACATATGCCCCTGTGGTATAGTAGCCAAGTAAAGTTTATTAACCTCGGTATCTTATACTATTCTGTGAGAATAAGATTGCTGCCTGGAAAACAAAAGGAATTAGTAGAATTAGCTAAGTCCGATAAAACATGGAGTAAACTCGCAGAGCAATTGGGGCTTTCAGTTCATTATACTGGCAATGAATTGCGAAATGAGAAGGTACTCTTGTCAGAAGTGAGTTATAACAAATTATGCAGAATTGCTAACATTGATTTTGGTAGACATGTTACAGAAAAATTAAATGATAATTGGGGGAGAGTTAAGGGTGCCTTTAATTCTTCCAGAAATATCAAGCAATTTAAAGAGCCAGAAGAATCAGAGAGACTGTCAGAGCTATTTGGGACTATATTGGGCGATGGCAATATTAATCAATTCAAGAAAGGAAAGAAGATTAGATGTTACATTTTAAGAATTGCGGGCGATAGCAGGAATGATAAAGAATATCTTTCACATTATGTTTCAAATTTGTTTTTTGATTTGCTTGGAGAAAAAGGAAGCGTAATGAAATCTAAAAATCGCAATGCAGTCTGTCTATCAGTTTATGGCAAAAATCTGGTTAATTTTTTGAAAAAGAAGGGTTTAGAATCTGGGAATAAAAAACAGAATAATCAAGGCATTCCAAAATGGATACAAGCAAATAAGGGTTATCTCAGAACTTGTATAAGAGGCTTGATAGATACAGATGGTTCAATTCATTACATCTCAAAGAATAATAAAAACCTCAGGATTTCTTTTGTTAGCTATATTCCTAAATTGCTCAAGAACGTAAGAGATTCATTTGTGAAGTTGGGTTTTAATCCTTCTAAAATTATTAGAGGAAGGCAAATATTTTTGTCACGCAAGGCAGAGATTCAAAAATATATTCAAGAAATTGGCTTTTCTAACTCTAAACATTTAAAAAGACTTTGCACTTTTCAAAATCATGCCCCTGTAGTCTAGCAGCCAAATTTTCCTCATTGCAAAATTAGGAAAAGGCTAGTGACGCGGCCCTCTCGAAACTCGCCGAGGTTTAGTCGTTGAGACAATAACCTCTGTCCTCTCAGGACAGGCAATTTTCGTTTGTGCCTCTAAAAAGCCAAAAGCTTCTTGAGGCAGTTAGAGAACGGCTGAAACCCGGGTGCGAATCCCGGCAGGGGCATTTTTTATTTTGTTTCATGGAAAAGGTAAACTATATAAATAAGTTAGGCGTACCTAACTTATGGGTTTGAAGAAGGGGTTGAAGAGAGGCAGAGAGGATTATCTGAGGGCAATTTATGAATTGGGGCTTGGAGTAAACAATAATATCAAAAGCGTTGAAATTGCAAGGGTGCTGGAAGTCAGCAAGCCATCTGTATCAGAAATGCTTAGAAAATTGTCTGTTAATGGATTAGTGAAATTAGAGCCTTACTCTAAAGTAATTTTGACATCAAAAGGCATGAAGGTTGGAGAGTTTCTGCATGAAAGGCATAAAACAATAAAGAATTTTCTTAAAAAGATTATGAAATATGATGACATAGAAGTTTGTGATGAGGCTCATGAACTGGAGCATGCATTTTCTGAAGATTCTATTCATGCTTTGAATGATTTTGTTCTTGGAAGAAGACTGGGAGTGGAAATTCCATCCTATGTTTACTGAGCAAGAAAGATTTAAAAATCCGCAAAGCGAGGAAAGATTATGAAACGCTCATCACGAAGATGGAAGAAGAAAGGACAGATGCGATGGAAGTGGCAAAGAAAGCGACTTAATGAAGAAAAGCGAAAGAGAAAGCTGAGAAGACAAAGAGCACAATAAAACTTTTCTTGTTATTTAATTTAATTAATAATTTAAGGATTTACCCATCGGGGTGCACACGGGCAGTTTATTCTTTTGTTTGCGAGACAATTCTTGTTTCTTGTAAAGCATAATAATATTTATAAGAACATGAAATGGTTTAATGTTATGGCAAATGAGATTTGGACTGAAAAATATCGTCCAGACAAGTTCGAAGAGATGGTTGGGCAAGAGGAGATTGTCAAAAGAGTAAAGAATCTCGTGTCAAGCCTGAATATTCCTCACCTGTTGTTTGCAGGACCTGCAGGTACAGGCAAGTCAACTTTGGCACTGATTATAGTAAAAGAACTTTTTGGAAAGGACTGGAAGGAGAATTATCTTGAGCTGAATGCAAGTGATGAGAGAGGAATTGATGTTGTCAGGCAGAAGGTAAAAGATTTTGCAAGAACCAAGGCATTGAAAGATTTTCCATTCAAAGTAATTTTCCTGGATGAGGCTGATGCTTTGACTAAAGAAGCGCAGCAGGCTTTGAGAAGAACCATGGAGAATTATTCAAATACCTGCAGATTTGTGCTCTCGTGCAACTACTCAAGCAAGATTATTGACCCTATACAATCCAGATGTGTAGTGTTTAGATTTAGGCTTCTTGAAAAGAAAGATATTGAGAAAGTCGCGAAGAAAATTGCTGAAACTGAAAAACTGGAAGTTGACGCTGATGCTTTTGATACTTTATATGAGGCAAGCGAGGGAGATTGCCGCAGAGTCATCAACCTTCTTCAATCGACTGCAAGTGTAAGTCCAAGGGTTACCAAGGCGCTTGTAGAAACTATTGCATCAAGCGCAAAACCTTCTGACATAAAAATAGTTTTAGATTATGCTCTTGCTGGAGATTTCATAAATTCAAGAGACAAGCTGCTTGATATCATGCTTAAAGAAAGTATTTCTGGACAGGATGTAATAAAATCAGTCCAGAAAGAAATATGGAATCTTCAAATTGAGCCAGACCTGAAAGTCAGGCTTACAGAAAAAATTGGTGAGGTTGAATTCAGGATGGTTGAAGGAAGCGATGAATTTGTCCAGCTTCAATCGCTGCTTGCAAGCTTTGTACTTGCTGGACAAGGCAAGCAGTAAAATGGGAATTAAAGTAGAATTTAATCCAGATTTAGCTTTAAGAAAATTTGGAACATCAGGCAGAAATATAGAAGAGTGCCTTCCTGAGAGATTGGCTGCTGGTGAAACTTATCCATTTCTTAAAGAGGGGCAGAGAAATTACTGGCTGGAAGGAGAAATTCCTTTAGTAGAAACTTGCGGAAATCAACAATTGACAAGGCCTTTGGCAAGTATTATAATACTAGAGTATACCCACTTTGTGTTAAAGAAAGGATTGTATACAAAAGGAATTTACAAAATAGTAGAAGTTTATGATATCAATGACCCAAGAATCTATTTTGAGGGTTTTAACAAAAGAAAATGAATCTCGTTGACAAATACAAGCCGAAGAATTTTGCAGACATAAAGGGCCAGGAGATGGCGATTTCTAAACTTAGAAGTTTTGTAAAGAATTTTCCGTCAAAGAAAGCAGCAATACTTTATGGGCCTGCAGGAAGCGGCAAGACAAGCCTTGCATATGCGCTGGCTCGTGAGCTGAAAGCAGAGATTATTGAGCTGAATGCCTCGGATTTGAGAAACAGGGATAATATTGACAGTATTGTTGGAAACTCCTCGCAGCAGCAATCTCTTTTCAACAAGAGCAAAGTAATACTGATGGATGAGGTTGATGGAATTTCAGGATTTTACGACAGGGGAGGTTTGCAGGAGCTGATTGTATTGATTGAACAGACGAGTTTTCCAATTATCATGACCGCAAACCATATCTGGGACAGAAAATTCGTGCAGCTCAGGAAAAAGGCAGAGATGATTGAGTTAAAAGCATTAACTCATTTTTCAATACTTGAACTTTTAAAACAAGTAGCTAGTGGTGAGAAAATCAATCTAAGCGAAGATATCTTGAAATCTATTTCAGTCACAGCAAGAGGCGACTGCAGAGCTGCCTTGAATGATTTGCAAGGCATAGAAGACGAGACAATTCTTCTTGCAGGAAGAGACAGGGAGGAAAGTATATTCAATGCACTGAAGCAGGTGTTTAAGGATCAGCCCTCGTTGCGGGATATTGATTTGTATGACAAGGTAAATATGCCTATAGAAGAAGTTGCGCTTTGGCTTGAGGAGAATATTCCAAGAGAGTATGAAGGAGCAGACTTGGCGCGGGCAATTGACATTCTAAGCAGGGCAGATGTGTTCAAGGGAAGAA
This sequence comes from Candidatus Nanoarchaeia archaeon, assembly GCA_041501125.1. GTDB lineage: Archaea > Nanobdellota > Nanobdellia > Pacearchaeales > GW2011-AR1 > JBGQNO01. The sequence goes on along the minus strand of JBGQNO010000002.1, from coordinate 33,571 downwards.
TCTACAGACAGCAGCACTGGAGATTTTTGATTTATCAGAACTTTTTGCTTTCTTATGGCATCTCGGCATGCAAGACTAAAATCAAAAGAGAGTTCACAAGCTATAAACGTCCGGAAAGGATTTTGAAGATATGGATGATTAACCAGAAGAATCTTATCAAGAAAGAGATAGCAAAGAAATATGCAAGATTCTGCCACATCTCTTTGAGAAGAGCGATGAATGAATTTCCATTGATTGTGAATACTTTGAAGAGCGATGAAGTCCAGAGAAAACTGAAGCTTGAACAGGATGAAGTAGATTTCTTGAATAAGGCGGTTTAAATAAGATTTTTAGAATTAATAGCAAAAATTATTTAGGATTAACTTCGAGCTTGCCGAATTTGCCTGTTGTGAGCTGTTTCTCGCCCTGGAATTCATTGACATAGCCGTTTGTTATCCTGACAGTGTCGCCTTGCTTGACTTTTTCAATATCCTGGTTCCACAATGTTAATTTAACCTCGCCAGAGTCATCTGTAAGAACTGCATTAGCAACTTGCAATGTGCGGCCGAATTTGTCAAAACTTCTTACTTCGCCAATCTCTTTGATTGTTCCAGTAACATCAATACCGGTTTTTCCTTTTTCGAGTTCAGAAATTTTTGTCATTTTAATTAGCCACAGCTTGCAGAAGTTGTAGTAGTAGAATTTGATTGCACTGCTGTGCCACATTCTGAAGGTGCTGTGCTGAATGCATTGCATATTGCAGCTTGTGTTGCAGATGTTCCTGAATATATTGCACTGCTTTGGACACCATTTATTACAAGTGTAGGGCTTCCGGAGGCTTTGTATTTGACTGTTTCTGCTTCTTCTGTTTTTAACAATGCAATTCCTTCTTGTCCATATGCTGCTGTTTCTATTTTGTTTGCGTCAATTCCATACTTGCCTGCTGTCGCTTTCCAGCATGTTTCAAGCTTTGCAGAATCTGAAGCTACTGGATAGCAGTTTGCATCAAATTCCTTAAGATAACTGTAGTATTTGTCTGGGTAGTATTTCATTATTATAAGCTGTCTTGCATCTTCTTTTGCTTCATTTATTCCATGTAAGGAATTAACATCATTTATTGTGTCACCTGCTACACTGACTATAAATCTTATTTTAAAATCAATTTTGTTTTTAAGCAATTCAATCACTGGAAGAATATTACTTTCAGCTTTTACACCATAAGGGCAAAAGCTCATTACAAAAAGTTCTACAACAGGCTTTGCTGTTTTAGGAACTTCCTTTGTTTGAGCTGCTGGTTGTGTCTGTGCTGGTGTCATTGCCTGCAATACAGATGTCCAGTATTGTCCATCCTTTGAGATATATAATGGAAGTGTCTGGTTCTGGTATAATACTTGCACTTCATAGAAATTTCCCAAGTCCTTAGATGCTACAAATGTGACTGGTGCGCTTGCAACTGAATTAACATATGTCATGATTTTATCGCTTGCATCCTTCTCAGAGATTGCATTGCCTGTAAGTGATTTAGGCATAACAAATGTAACAAGCAACAGTGCAATTATTCCAAGAACTATTGTTGAAATCATCCACGGATTTTTTCTTACTCTTTCTGTGAGGTTATTTTCCTCTGCTTCTTGTTTGTCTAAAGCCATCATTTTCAAAGAAGCGAGTTGTTTAAAAATGTTTTGTTTGAAACATTTTTAATGTGTTTGAATTAATATTAAAACGCTTCACCTCGCGGGGTTATAGTCACAATTGTTTCATTTTAATTTGAATTTTTACCATTATTTCAACAAGTTTATATATAATAAAGTATGATTTAGATTATGCCATATGATATTATTATAGGAAGAGATGAGAGCGACAAAATAAAGTTCGGCAACAAGGGACTGGTATATATTGGCAAGGGGTTTGTGAAAATGGGGCAGTACACGAGTTTGAGCAATCCTATTTACCTGGATGTTGCAAGAAGCCATGTAATTCTTGTTTCTGGAAAAAGAGGCAGTGGAAAATCTTACACGCTTGGAGTTATTGCAGAGGAACTTGCTGCACTGCCTGAAGAAGTCCGGGGAAATATTGCAAGCCTGGTATTTGACACTATGGGAATATTCTGGACAATGAAATATCCAAATGACAAGGAAAAGGATTTGCTTGCGAGCTGGAGTCTCAAGCCAAAGACAACTCCAGCACAAGTTCTTGTGCCTTTTGGTTTTATTGAAGAATATGAAAAGCGCGGATTGATTGCAGATGGGCAATTTTCTCTTGACCCTGCAGATATGAACATTGAAGACTGGCTTATGACATTTGACTTAGAGTTCATCAGCCCTGTTGCAGTTTTGATTGAACGAGTTATTGGAGCATTAAAAGAAATTGAAAAGTATGATATTGATGATATTATTTTGACAATCAAGACTGACAAGACTGCAACCGAAGATGTTAAGAATGCAGCAATAGGAATTTTTGAAGCTGCAAAAGAATGGAAAATATTTGCTTCAAAGAAGCAGAAGGCGACTGAAACTTCTGAACTTGTCAAAGCCGGAATTACAAGCATACTTGACTTGAGCATGTACAGCTCTGTAGCGACATTCAATGTTCGCGCGCTTGTTGTAAGCCTTGTGACAAGAAAGATTTTGAATGAAAGAATGCTGGCAAGAAAAAGCGAGGAAATTCAGTCTGTTGAACACGGATTAGACTACCTGACATTTAATGTAAAACGAGAAATGCCAATGGTTTGGTTTTTTATTGATGAAGTTCATGAATTCCTGCCTGATGTTGGAAAAACTCCTGCGACAGATGCTTTGATTCAGCTTCTGCGCGAAGGAAGACAACCCGGACTTTCATTGGTAATGGCAACGCAACAGCCCGGTGCTCTGCGAAGAGATGCAATTACACAGGCTGATATTATTATATCGCATCGTGTAACTGCACAGCCTGATATAACATCATTAAACCAAATCATGCAATCTTATCTTCTTGAAAGCATAAAAAGATACATGGATGAACTTCCAAGTTTGAAAGGAAGTGCAATAATACTTGATGATAATTCTGAAAGAATCTATCCGATGCGCGTGAGGCCAAGATTCACATGGCATGGTGGTGAATCTCCGACTGCAATCAAGATTGAGAAGAGGATTTAGGGCAGAAAGCTTTTTAAACAAACTTTTTCTGAAATGCCAATGGTAAGAACAGAACTGTACACCTCTGGAAATTTAGGGCATGAAAAAAGACCAGCTATTCTTGGAATGCCTGGATTTGTAAAAGGTTTAGAAGGCGGCAGGATAGACATGATATTTGAGGATTTATCCAAAGAAATGGTGTGTATGGGCATGATGTATGATGGTATTGAGGATTCTGGAAGCAAAGTTGTCTGCGATTTCAGTTTAGGCCGATACATGCAGAATATGAAAGAGGCTTTTGAAGAATTATCACAACATCCAAATGTTGATACTTCAAGAGTTGGTGTTATTGCTTCAAGTATCAGCGGAGCAATTTTCGCTTACGGACTTTCTAATGGAGCAACAAACGTAATTTCTCCAAGATGCTATGTTTCTGTCTCGCCGCTTGTCGGCTGGAAATATTTTGGAACAGAAGAATTAAGAAATGCACTTGTAAATGCAAGAAACAAGAAATTGATTGAGGAATTTCCAATAACTTCTGTTTATGATGCCCAGCGCGGGATAACAAGAGTTATTCCAATAAGATGCCTTGATGAAATTGAGAAAATTGATGGTTTGCAGGAGCTGGCAAATTTTAAGCCAAATGGTATGAATGTCATGACTCTTGTCGGAGCATTGGATGACAGAGCATCTGCAAAATCAATGGGAGTTTATCATGAAATGCTCGGTGGCAAGCCAGAACACCTTTTGCATTACGAATCAGAAGGGCATGCCATACCAATAGAAAAAATGAAAGAGCCTGTTGAAAAGTTTTTCAGAAAACATTTGTCTGCAAATTCTTAGCTGAGAAGATTTTTTTTGAGAATTAATGTTAAAACACTTTACCCATCGGGGTGAACACGGGCAATCATCATCAAGCTTTACAGCATTAAAATTTAATTTAGCACTTTAAAATCAATTCGCCAACGATATTTGTAAGGCGCGATTTCGCCAGCTTTCTTGACTTTCAAGATTTCAACTTTTCTTTTTTCTTTTGTTGCCTGTTCTTGAATCTTGTCAAGAATTATGCCAGGCTCTTTCTCAAAGTCATAATAGAAAATGATTGTGCCTTTTTTTGCAGCATGAAATGCTTCATGCAGGAATGATTCTTTTAATTGCGGGCGCGGCATAACTATCTTGTCGAACTTTTCTTTTAACTTTGGCACGACTTTCTTTACATCTCCCTGCAGGATTTCAATATTCATGTCCAGCAGCCTGTTCAACTTTAGATTTTCTTTTGCATATTTTGTGCATTCTTTTCCAAGTTCGATGCTTACAACTCTTTTTGGCTTTGCTATTTTTGCAAGAACTATTGTGAATGGAGCAACTCCTGAAAACATTATCAATACCTTGTCTGAAGTTTTTATTTCCCGCGCAATCTCGAGCCTTTCGTTTGAAAGGCGTGGTGAGAAATAGCAAGTATCAATATTTAATTTAAATGAGCAGCCTGATTCATGGTGTATTGTTTCTTTTTTGTTTTCTCCAGCTAAGAATTTTGTTGTTAGTGTCCTCAGGCGACCTTTAACTTTCTCTGTTTTTTCCAAGACAGTCTTGACGCTTGAGCGTTCTTTTAGTATTTGCTTAGCAACTTTCTTTTTGTCCGTAGTTTTGGTATCTTCTGGAAATTTAAGAATGACTATGTCTCCTATTGTGTCGTAAGAATGGGGAATGTTCATTTTATCTCCTTGTGCAGTATCTGAATCATTTCTTTTCCACATTTATCCCAGAATTCAATTATTTCTTTTGCTTGGCTTATAGAAACTTTAAATCCCCGATAGTTCGCGTCGTTTCTTATTTTTCTAAACCTGTCAATAAAATTAAGCTTAACTTTTTCTTTTATATCCATTTCCTTTAGAATTTCCAGGCTTATATCATGGTTTTGTGGCTCATAGCCTAGCAACCACCATTTAGCATCTCCAATCTGCCTTATTGATTCATACACTTCCCGAAATATTAAGGTTGCACTATCTTCATTTAAAGAAATGTTTACTGCTATTTTTGTATTTGTCTCAGCAGAACTAATGATGGATTTAATCCTCTCTGTGTCTCTTTGCCGTATTCTTAAAATTCCAGTTTGGACGAGGGTATTTATTATTTCACTTTTCATGGCTTCACCTCTAAAAATCCTAATAGCATTATTCCATTTGCAATGTTATTAAATATATTAAGATCTACGCTTTTTCTGTTGAATACATGAATTTGAATGTTTCTTCCAATAATTTTCTCAAATTCTTCCAGAGAATTTAATTTTATAATTTCATATTCTTTTGCATCTTCGCTTTCTACAGCAAGGTCTATGTCGGAATTTGATATGTCTTCACCTTTTCTAAAACTGCCAAACAGAATTATTGCCTTCGGATTTTTGAAATGCTCATTTAAAAATTCTACCAAACCACTTTGATATACAAAATTAAGATTGTAAATTATCTTGCTTCTGATAAAGTACCAGTTGCTCCTATTTGCTTTTATGCGCCATATTTTGGTTAGTTTTACTATCTCAATAAATTGCCTGCTATTCAATTCTTCTAATATTTTTCCGATGTTTGCCTTGGCAACACCTGCTTCTTTTGCCAACTCGCTTAAGCTAAATTCTTTTTCAGAAAACTTAAATAAAACCTCAAGAACCTTATTTCTAGCGGTTTCTTCATGTACCTTAAGGTATTTTTTTGGAACGAATGTTCTTTTCATATAACATATGTTATAAATTAGAACTATTTAAATGTTTTGCCTGTTTATATTTTTCTCAAAAGTTTTAAAAACATTGAATTGCTAGGAAGATTATGGCTACAAAGAGGTTGATAGGATACATAGTGATGCTGCTTGGTGTGGCATTGATTCTTGTCAGACTGTTTGGAAGCAAGATGAACATAAGCTTGCCAGGAATTCTTGCAGGCAATATCCTGTGGATTGTTGCAGTGGCTTTGATTGCTGTAGGAGTCTGGCTTACATTAGGAAAAAATATGATGGGGCAAGAGGGCAGGGCAGCAGCAGAGGTTCCAATTTATCATGGCAAGGAGATTGTAGGTTACAGAAGAAAAGCGTAGTAACTACATACTTGGTACTTCTGCGTGGTATCTATATAATTGATCGACTATAGTTGCTTTTCTTGCATTTGCTGCTTTTGTGTTTATAGGGCCGAGTTTAACATATTCTTCTTGCAGCCCTGCTATTACTCTTTGATTTGCGCCTTGAATGAATTTGCTTGTCTCAAACATTCCAAAATACCCATGTATTGTAGGGTCAAATATCACTGCCAATATCACCAAGATGAGTCCTGACACATATAGCCAGAATGATGTAACCGAGACGTCACCCCATCTTAACATTGTTAGTGCAAGAAATGCAACCCCATAAACTATCCATGCTGCTTGTCTTACTTTAGTTCCAGGAAGCGACTCGTGCACGAAAAAAAGATATATCAAGAATGGCAGGAAGGTTGTAATTGCAACACCCATTGTTCCATATGGAAGAAGAATGCCTGTTATTAAATCGTTTTCAGGCAGATATCGTATAGACAGCAACGCTACAATTGCAGAAACAACGAATAATGCTCCTTTGTTAAGCCCGAAAGCTTTGCTTCTTCCAAGTACAAAATAGACTATTATAAACAAAAGCAGAAGCAGAAGGACTTTCGCGAAGAAATACTCATTATTTTGCGTGTTTAACAAAACTTCAAACACAGGAGTCAGTGCTCCGGATACAATATCAATAACTTGCCGGAATGATTGTTCAATCTGATAGCCACTTGGAACAAGCTGGGCACTTGCTGCATATATAAGACATGTAAGCATGGCAACAGATACAATGCCAAGCAACGCGCTCTTTTTCATATTTCTTTTAACAAGATGAAGTTTAAAAACATTTTCTATTGCAGAGGCATAATGTTTAAAAATACTAAAACCCTGAGTAAAACATGAAAAAAGAAGGAAAGATTATTGCATTGTTCCTTGGTGGATTATTTATGATTTCTTTGCTAGCAATGATTGTTGCTGCGCAGGAGCCTGCACAAACTGCTGAAAAAGTCGGAAGTACATTAGGAAGCGTAGTTGCAGGATTTTTCAAGGGAATTTTATCTCCGTTGTTTGGCGATCAACAGATAATGACAAGATTCTTCCTTGCATTATTGCTCGGCTTGATTATATACAACATTCTTCCCTCGATACTTGGAAAAGGGAAAACAGGAATATCTGTAGCGATTGCGGTTGTTATAACTTTACTTGCGATATTATCTACACCAAAAGACCTTTTGGATGTGATTGTTACACAGTACAGTGCAATGGGTGCTGCAATTCTTACAGTGATTCCATTTGTCATAGTCCTTGTAACAAGTGTTAGAATACAGAATGCGCTTGCTGCAAGAGTTATATGGCTGGCATATGTTGTATATTACATATCATTGTATATTTATAAAATTGCTATCGCTCCTGAAGGTTCATGGGCTGGTGTTAATCTTTTGTACCTTGGCGCAATTATTCTTGGCATTGCTATATTTTTTAGCATAGGAGCTATCAGAAATCTGTTATTCAAGGGAGAAATGTCTGCTCTGAAAGAAACTGGTGAGGAAATTGTTGCAAGAGGCGGGCTTCTTCATAAACTGCAGAAAAAAGAATTAGAAAGGTCATATGGCAGTAGCGAATAAGCATTTTAGCTTTTTTCTTAAACTTTAAAAACTTCTTTATCTTGTAAGTTTGATGAATAAAAAGGTGGGTGTTGCAATAATTGTCCTTTTATTTATACTGCCTCTGGCTTTGAAACTGGCAATTTGCCCAGAAATAACCCCCGAAACATTTTCGCCAGAAGAACTTGAGAAACAAGCCATGCAACTTGAAAAACTGAAAAACCAGACAGAATGGCAGTATCTTGGCATCAGGTTTCAGGAAAGCTTGATGAAAAATCCAGTCATTGCTGGAATCGATAGCTTTTGCAAGAAAATATCAATTGTCTTCAGTATTTTATTTGGAATGCCTTATTCACTTTCAATAACCTTGCTGTTTGTCATGGCAATGTGGTTTATTGTTTTTATGGATTTAGGAAACATTATTCATTCTCACTCTGCTTTTTCTGGCACTGCTTCATATGGCATCTCACTTGCATTTGCTATTATGTTTTCGCAACTGCAGATTTTCAGGTTTATAGTTGATTATACAGGCACACTCATTTATTCAAAAGAAGAGTGGTGGGCAAGAACACTTCTGATATTGGCTGTAATTTTATTAATAATTGTTGTTGACAGGTTATCAAGACTTGTTGCAAAGTATCTCAAAGGATTGAAGAAATTGCGCGAGGAAGCCAAGACAAAAGTTGCGCAGAAGGCAACACAGGAATTTGCCAAAGGCATAGAGAAAAGAGCAAAATAGTAATTATTTCTTGCCTTTAGTTTCGAACATCTTTCCAAGTATTTTTGCAACAGTGCCTGCTTTTTCTCCAGCCTGCCTTGCTTCTTCAATTTTTGCTTCAGATTTCATATTCTCAGAAACTTTATTCAAGACAAGGTACAAGCTAACAAAAATTATTAATGCAATTGTTAGGTTTAGGATGCTTTGTGTTTTAAGCCAGCCGAATAATGAGCCTATGCTAAGCATGAAATCAGCAAACATAATGAAACCGCCTGCTGAGCCTGAAATAATTGTTACTGCAAATGCTCCAAGAATTGACTTGAGTTTTGAATCGAAAAATGGAATAAATCCAATAAAATCCCTGACAACTAAAAATACAATCAAGAATGCTGCAAACAGGATAATGAGATGCTGAAAGTCAATTGTAGTGTCGGGCTTGATTCCAAACAAAACTCTTGCCAAGCCCTGCATATTTTCAGGAATCTGCACCTGCTTTTCAAGCCCTTGCTGTTCTGTTGCATTTTCCTGAGCGAAACCTGCTGAAATCAAAGTTAATAAGAATAATGCAAGAAACGCGATAATTACTACTGATTTTTTCATGGTTTGCTTAGCTTGTTTGAGTTTTTATTCATTGTCATGGCTGAATAGCTTGAAATACATGAATGCTGCTGCAAAAAATATGAAAATTATGTTGAAAATCATGCCCAGTGTAAAATTAGCAGGCGAGTTGCTTGTGTTTATTGCGTGTCCGGTGAGGTTTAATGCTGACAGTATGTTGATTATAAACACTGGCGAAAGGATATAGAAAAGTGCTGCGACTGTTTTTTCAACTACTGAGTTTGGTTTTCTAAAGAATCTTTGCCTGATTTCTTTATCTGAGAGATTGTACAGAGGATATTGCATTAGTTCTTCCAAAGAATATTGCTCAGCATAAACATAGGGTTTTGTATGAGTATCTAAAGTTCTTATCATTTCTTTTGCCTTGATTTTTGTTTCTATGGCTTTAGGGTCATCAGCGCACTTCACGAATTTGGGTTTGTAGCATGCCAGCGTGTCAAGACTTCTTTCTATTTCATTCGCATGCTGGGATTCTTCAAGATTTTGATTTTTAAGAATGAATTCGCGCAGGTTGTCATAGTTGTTCTTGTACAAGCCAGCTTCAATCATATCAATCTCAGAGATTGTAGAATCTGGCATTGTCCTGAGTTTGTCAAGTGTTTTTTTGTAACTGTCATAAAGATTTCTAAATCTTCCTGAAAACTTTTTGAAACTGATTTTTTCAGCTTTGAAATCACTGAGAAGCTTATGCAACTGAGAGTAGTTTTCAGAAGTTTTTATTGCAAGAATCTGTTTTGCTGTCTTGACCTTGGCTTCTCTTGCTTTCAGCATAAGATATTCTTGTTTCAGAGCTTCCTCGTCTTTTTCAAATTCGTCTGCAAATCTTGTGAAATTTCTTGGTTTTCTGTGGAAAAGATGCTCTAGTTCTGTTCCTTTTGACAATTGCCGTCCAAGTGTTTCTCCGAGCCTGCCAAAAAACTCATGAACTTTAGCATCCTGTTTGTAGTATGGAACACCTTGCTTTTCCTGAGTTATATGCCTCAGGGCGTGCGAGGCTTCTTCAAAATATGCAGAGCCATTGTTAATGTCTTTTTGTGAGACAATAATTCTTCGTTCTTCTGGAATGTAAAATGAATGTGCTGCCTGTTCTATATTAATCTGGGGCAGGTCCTGCTCAGTAATCCTGGCTCTTGCATTCCTTGCAAGAATCATGAATGCCCTAGCTACCTGCTTTCTTACCTCTTTTTCTGTTATCATCTTTGCCTCTTTTTATCCTGCTTTTCCAAGCATTGTTTTCTTTTTATCTTTTGTCTTTTCAAGGCCCTCAATTTCTTTTTTATAATACTCAACCAGCTCTATTTCGCCCTTATTCTCAGCTTCCTTTTGTTTTTCTTTATGGAAAAGAATTTGCTCTTCTATTGAGTCAAGCCCTTTTCTCAACCGCTTTTTTCTATTTGACATTTTCCATCTCTTTTTCTACGAATCTGAGCAATTTCTCAGCTAAATCAACTCTCACGGTTTCTTTAATCTTTTGATTGTCTCTGATTGCTTTGTAGACATTATATAAAATAATTGCCTCTTTTCTGCTCATATTGGCTTTCTCCAGCCATTTCAGGAAAAGACGGGTCGAATATTTTTCCTTTCTAAGGATTGTTTTAATAATAAAAATACCCCTTAGCCTTAATATTAGTGAATACACAATGCTTTCTGAAGCTGGAGTTGCCTGTTCTTGGTCTAGCTTCAACAGCCCGTGATTTATTTTAATTACTCTTTTTGTTTCTTCCAGGTATTTGCTGAATACAAATTTTTTGGTAATTAACTGCTTCAAAGCATCAAGCAGCGAGGTGTTTAATATCGGTCTTGCTTCCAATAATCTTGGTGCTATCGTTATTGCGTTGTCTTGCAGGGTTTTTTCTATGCTTTCAAGAGTATAAACTGAGATGTGATATTTACCACTAATAATTTCTTTTTTTAGGTTCTTGGATATTGCAATTACATCGACATCTGAGTCTGAAGTTTGCTCATTTCTTGCGTAACTGCCTACAAGATAAATGCCAAGAATTGATTCAAGATAAGGGCTTAGAATCTCAAGAACATCTTTCTTTATGCTGATTGGCTTTTGCATCAGCACAACTTTTGCCTGCCCGCCATACCAGTCCTTTGGCAGAATGACGCCTGCGCTGTTGCCTACCCTGACGATGTTTCTTACTAATTCCATTGTTATAACAATGTTATAACATTTATAAAGATTGCTGTTTGGATTTTAAGCATTAATGTTAAAACATTTGTCTGGGGGATTAAGTAGCAGTAATTTAAAACAAAGTCTTCTGCTTTTGCTGTTCTCTTGCTGCATTCAACTTGCTAAGCGCAGAGTCAATTCGCTCTGCTGAAAAATCATGCGAAATCAGGATTTTTTTTACTTTGGCTTCATTTAATTTTGGAAACTCAACTTTAATATCTTTTACATCTGGCTTTTTGAACAGCGGGAAGATTTCCTGCCAGTCAAAACTTTTTCCTTCTTGTTCCTGTGCCTTGATTTTATCTTCAACACTCCTGAATATCAAGACAGGCTCTTTGTATTTTCTGACAAGTTCAAGCGCTTTCTTTGGACCTATGCCTCTGACTCCGCCTGGATTATAATCAGTGCCTGACAAAATTCCCAGGCATATCAACTGGTCGAGGTTTATCTGCAGAGAATTCAGAACATGTTCAAGTTCTATCATTTCTGGCGAGATATAGACAAACCCAGAAACTGTTTTGCGCTTTCTTGCAAGCGTAAGGTTTTGCAAAAGACGCGGAGTTCCGAACAGAAGGCTGTCATAGTCCTGGCTTGCGCATGCCCAAGCAACTTGTTTTCTTGCCATATATGATGCCTGGGCTTCTGCTTCGCTTGGTGCCTGTACAACTTGGATTCCAAGAGCTTCAAGGAGTTCCATGCTTTCTTTTTTAATTTCAGGAGTCAATCTCGCGAGCTGCTGTGAATATCTTTTCATTTTTTTAATATCCTCTTCTGACATTGCTTCTTCATACTTTGCTCTTGCTTCTGCTTTAACTTCAAGCCTTTTTTCAATTGTTTTTCTTTTAAGAGCAGGCATCTCGCCATCAAAAACATAAATTAATTTTAAGCCTTCTTCCAGAAGTGCGATATTTCTATAGAACAATCCTGACAAATGAGAGGTTATATTGCCTTTCTTGTCTTGCAGCGGAGTGCCATCAGGCTGCCGTATTGTTGAAAGAAACTGATAGATTATATTAGAAGCATCTACAGCAAGTATCCTGCCTTTCATTTGCGAGAATTCTATAGCTTTCCTTGGAACTATGTCACCTATCTGCAGACCCATGTCAGATGATAGAATAATGTATTAATAAAATTAACGAGATGCTTTGACGTAGTTCTCTGCAGCTTTACGGCAATTCCAGTATGCTTTTCCAATTCTTTCATCAGCACACTGATTAAGCGGAATGCCTTTTTTATCCGGACCTTTAAGATAGGTATATCCTAAAAGTTTAAGCAATTCTATTTTTGCTTGTGTATCCTTAAAAATAGCATCAGGCAAATATTCAAGTTTCTTGCCTGATTGTCTTAAAAATTCTGAGTATAATTCATACTTTTTATCAGACTCTTCATCTTTTTTTATTGTCGCTCTCATTGCAATTTCTGCAAGTCCAGTTTGATAATCTTCTGGAAATTCAGGCTCAAGTCCAAGTTCATTGCATAATCTAGCGTATGCTGGGTAATCACATTTAGAATGGGCCTTGATTCTTGCTTGGTTTTGTCTTTCAAAAACTTGAGCAGACTTGTCTATTTTAACGACATCATCTATTGTTTTGCTTATCATAAAATGCCCTAGCAATCAGAGTTTATAAGCTTTATGTTTTTGTCACTTAGAAGTGGTGTTAATGATACAGAATTCCTCTTTTGCCTGCACCAATATTCATAGTCCATGGGAAAAAAAATCCTGACCCTCCATCCCTTAATTCAATCGGAGTAGATTTTGTTATGTCATTGCTTAACCAGTCTAATTCAGGCTGAAATCTTTTAAGGCACTTGAGTCCGTCATTGATGCATCCAACATAAATTCCGTATAAAATATCATCTGGAAATATTTCATCGTCAGGAAGATCTTGGTAAAAACATACACCTCGTGCCATGTAAAATCCCATTAAGTCCCTGTTAGATGTCATTTTTATCACCTTCTCTGGAATTTCGCCTGTTGACATAATTCCAACACCAGTTACGACAAGAGAAATGTCCTCCATATACTTCATTTCCTCAGCGAAGCCATTTTTTCTTGAAGGCAGCAACTCTTGCAGTCTTGATACAAGTCCTGCTCTTCTTGAGATCTCCCAGAATTTTCTCTCGTCATTATCAGCATATTCATATTGAAGACCATCTGTAAATATCCTTTTGTCTTCTGTAGGCAGATCTGATATGATTTTTTTTAATGTTGAATTTGACATTCCAACACGACTTTCGTATGCTTTAAAAATCTTTCTTTGCTGATAGAATTATGGAAATTGAGTTTATACCAGTTGATTATGACTACTTTGACTGGCAGGGCAGGAATTACATCCAAGTTATAGGCAGGACTGGTGATGGCAAAAGAGCGGTTGTAATTGACAGTTTTGAGCCGTATTTCTGGGCAATTTTGAAGCAAGATGTCAAAGAGAAGGATATTGAGTCTTTAAGGAAAAGAATTATGGCTTTGAGTGTAGACTCGAAGAGCAGGATAACACGGGTTTTGAAAACAGAAGTTCATAATAAAAAATTCCTTGGAAAGCAAGTAACTGCGATTAAGATTTTTATCTCAAATTACAAGGACGGACATGCTGTAGCTGACCAGATGGGCTGGCCAGAGATTGAAAAAAGAAGAGAGTATGATATTCCACTTTTGTCCAAATACATCATGGATAAGAAATTTCTTCCATTGATTTGGTATAAAGTGAAAGGGGAGGTGCTTAACAATTCAGAAGAATTTGGTGGAATTGACAAGGCTTTGGATGTTGATATTGTTTTGAAAGCTGAAAAGTTTGCGCGGATGGACTCGCAGCGCGAGTTTGAACCTAAGATTCTTGCGTTTGACATTGAAGCAGAGGAATTTGAAATTGGCAAGGGTGCTGTGTTGATGATTTCGCTTTATGGAAAGAATTTCAAGAAAGTTTTGACATGGAAGAATTGTCCGATAAAGCAGGATTATGTAGAATGTTTTGAGGATGAGGCAGAGATGCTTGAGAAGTTTGCTGAATATGTCAAGAGTTACTCGCCAGACTTGCTGACTGGATATTTTTCTGATGGCTTTGACCTTCCGTACTTGAAGGCGCGAGCTGAAAAGAACAAAGTCAGGTTGAATCTTGGACTTGATAATTCACAGCCCAAGTTCTCAAGAGGCCGTGTAACTTCCGCCAGTATATTTGGAATTGTGCATGTTGATTTGTTCAGGTTTATCAGCGCTGTATTTTCTCAATATTTACAATCAGAAACACTTTCTTTAAATGAGGTTGCAAGCGAGCTGCTTGGCGAGAAGAAGCATGAGTTTGATTTTGCAAAGCTTGGAAAAATGAAAGAAGGCGACTGGAGAGATTTTTTTGCTTATAATTTGCAGGACTCGGCATTGACATGGAAACTTGCAGACAAGCTTTGGCAGGATATGCTTGAGTTTTCAAAAGTGATACAAGAGCCTTTGTTTGACATTACAAGAGACAGGATGGCAAGCCATGTTGAGAACTATGTCTTGCATAATCTTGACAGGTTTAATGAGATTACTGAGAAACGTCCCCTGCATGATGAGATTGAGCAGAGGAGAGGACTTGGAAAATATGAAGGAGCATTTGTCCTGCAGCCACAGCCTGGATTGTATCAGGATATTGCAATGCTTGATTTTACAAGCATGTATGCAAGTGTGATTGTGACTTACAATCTTTCTCTTTCAACTTTGGCTGCTGAAGGGCATGAAGTTGAACTTGCTGATGGAATAGTTTATTTTTCAAAAGAAAAAGGATTTTTTCCTGAAATGCTTGAAGAAATTATAAGGAAAAGGAAGCAGTATAAAAAAGAGTACAAGGAAAATCCGACAAATCTTTTGAAAGCGCGAAGCAATGCATATAAACTGCTGGCGAATGCAGCTTATGGATATCAAGGATTTTTTGGAGCAAGGTATTATTGCAGAGAAGCTGCTGCTGCAACAGCTGCAATGGCAAAAAAGTCCATACTTGAGACTATTGAGAAAATCAAGAAACAAGGATTCAATGTTATTTATTCTGATACAGATTCAATAGCTTTTCTGCTTGGCAAGAAGAGTGAGAAACAGGTGCTTGAAATACTAAAGAAATTGAATTCAGAGCTGCCTGGAATTATGGAGCTTGAACTTGAAGATTTTTACAAACGCGGAATTTTTGTTTCAAAAAGGACGACAGAGGCAGGTGCAAAGAAAAAATACGCTCTTATCAATGAATCTGGAAAAATGAAAATACGAGGCTTTGAAACTGTGAGAAGAGACTGGTGTGCATTGGCAAGAGAACTGCAGAATAATGTTTTAATAAGTGTATTAAAAACAGGAAAGCATGAAGATGCCTTAGAAACAGTTGAAAAGGTAATAAAAAAACTGCAGAAACACGAGATAGAGAAAGAGAAGATTTTTATTAGAAGCCAACTCACAAAGCCAATTTCAGAATATCTTGCGATTTCTCCTCATGTCACAGCAGCAAAGAAAATGCTTGAACTTGGCATGCCTGTCAGGCCAGGAATGATGATTGAGTATTATGTTGCTGAAACAAAGGACAAGACGAAGAAGCTGGTAAGAGACAGGATAAAACTGCCTGATGAAAAAGGCGAGTATGACATTGGATATTACCTGGGACATCAGATTATTCCTGCTGTTGAAAATATCTTTGAAGTGTTTGGCATAAATTTAAAAGAAAAGAGCGAGAAGAAGAAACAGATGAAATTAGGAGAATTCAAACAATGAAAACTAAAAATTTTCAAGCATTAAAACTTCAAAATTCAAAGAATTTTGATAGCACTCGAAAATATAAATTTTCGATGTTTAAGATGGAAATTTTAATATGATAGAACCAAAACCACTTTTTTTGGAAAGAATGAGGAAATTGATGTCCAATGAGAAAGATTTTGCCAGGTTTAACGAGATTATCCACATTAAACCTGTAAATGCAATTCGTTGCAACACTTTGAAGATTTCTCCTTTCAACTTGAGAAAGAGACTTGAGGAGAAAGGATGGAAAATTGAACAACCATGGGACCAGCATCCTGAAGTCATGCAAGTTACAAGCGAGCTTGAACCTGGCGAGCTTGGAAGAGCACGAGAGCATTTAACAGGATTATATTACATACAAGAATTTTCAAGCATGCTACCTTTGCTTGCTTTAAAACCAAAACAAGGAGAGCTTGTTCTTGATTTATTTGCTGCTCCTGGCTCCAAGACTACTCAGATGGCTGCTTTAATGGAGAACAAAGGAACAATTATTGCGAATGACAATGATATTTCAAGAATAAGCATACTTGCAAGCAATATAGAGAGGTGCGGTGCAATGAATGTGCTTGTGGCAAGGCATGATGCTGTTATATTATGCGAGAAATTTTTAAAACTTGGCATAAAGTTTGACAAGATTTTGCTTGATGTTCCGTGCAGTGGAGAAGGAACTACAAGAGGTTCGCCAAAGACATTTATTATGTGGAATTACAAAATGATTAAAAAACTTGGAAGAATGCAGAGAAAATTTATTGCTTCTGCTGTTCCTTTGCTGAAGGATGGTGGCGAACTTGTTTATTCAACATGCACGTACGCTCCTGAAGAAAATGAAAAGAATGTAGACTTTCTGATAAAAGAAATGGGGTTGACAATCCAAGATGCTGGCTTGCCTGTAAAATGCAGGCAGGGAGTTACAGAGTGGGAAGGCGAAAAGTTTGATGAGCAAGTAACTAAAGCATGCAGGATTTTTCCGCAGGACAATAACACTGAAGGGTTTTTTGTTGCAAGGTTTAAAAAAATGTCAGGAGAAGGAAAATGAGATGGAGAATTAATATTAATAACGTTTCACCTTGCAAGGTTACAGGGGCAATCAACATTAAGCAGATGAATGGTTGTTCAAGAGTCTCAAGTGTTTTTACATTAATGACAAAGAGGGTATTAACATGCAAATAAAAATTTTAAACTCAGGCGAGAAAAAGAAAATAATTGAGGACTTAAACGAGAAGTTTGGAATTACAGAGCTTCCGTGGCTTTTGGTTATGGCTGGAAAAGGAAAGATACGAGCTTTCTCTGGCTCAATGACACGCGACGAGATTGCAAAACTATCATATGATGTAAGAATAGAGCTTCCTGGCTTGTATATTTTGAGAGAAGAAAGCGATGGCTACAGGATTTCGCATGATGGATTATTTATCTTCAAGAATATGGCTACAAAAAATATTATTGATATTTCTGACAAGCAGGCTGATGAATGGCTTAGAGGAGAAAACATTGAAATTGATTCAGAAGACAAATGGGTTTTGCTTGGAAATAAAGGCGAACTGATTGGATGCGGCAAGGTAAAAGATAAAAAGGTTATAAATTATGTTCCTAGAGAGAGGAGAGTAAAATGACAGAAAAACAATATGGCGGGGCAACAGGAAGGTCAGATGGTAAGATAGTGAAACCTGTAAGAAGAAATTTGATGATAAAGCAAGAAGAAAAGAAAAAAGAAGAGGTCGCTGTTGAAACTATTATCAGCCATGAAGAGATTCTTGGTTACAAGGAAGCTGGCAAGATTGCCAAGCAGGTAAGCGAGTATGCCAGGACAATCATCAAACCAGGAATGAAGCTTTTGGACATTGCTGAGAAAATTGAAGACAAGATTTTGGAGCTTGATGGCAAACCTGCATTTCCTGTAAATCTTTCAATAAATGAGATTGCTGCGCACTATACGCCAGGTTATAATGATTCTGCTGTGGCAAGTGGATTATTGAAAGTTGATATTGGAGTTCATGTCAATGGCTATATTGCTGATACTGCATTTTCTCTTGACTTGGAAGATAGTGAAGAGAATAAGAAATTGATTGAGGCAAGCAAAGAAGCTTTGAACAAAGCGATTGATACAATAAAGTATGAAGTTGAGGTAAGAAAGATTGGAGAGGCAGTACAGAAAATAATTACTGGAAGAGGATTCTCGCCGATAAGGAACCTGACAGGACACGAGGTTAAGAAGAATTTTTTGCATTCAGGAGTTTCTATTCCAAATTACGACAATGGAAATAACTTGAAAGTTGGCGAAGGATTTTATGCTATTGAGCCTTTTGCAACAACAGGCCAGGGCATAGTCTATGAAAGCAAGCCAAGTGGAATTTATTCTTTCAAGGAACACAAGCCAGTCAGAGACAAGCTCGCCCGCGAGATACTTATATTCATTGAGGATGAATATGAAACAATGCCATTCTGCTCAAGATGGATAGTAAAGAAATTCACTTCAAAGGCATTGATAGCTTTGAAATTCCTTGAGCAATCAGGAGCAATTTCACAATATCAAACGCTGATTGAGAAAGGAAAAGGCAAAGTTTCGCAGGCAGAGCATACAGTGATTGTATTCAGGGATAAGATTGAAGTGACAACGAAGAGTTAATATTTGTTCTAAAGTGATTCTTTTGTGAGTTAGCGGTTTTTAACTATCCAGTTTATAAATTTTAAAAGGTAATTTGTTTGAATTAAAATATCTCCAAGATTTATGATAGCATAAATTAATAAAGATATTTTATAGTTTATACTAAAAAGTCCTTCAAAGAAAAGAGCAGTGACTAAATACCCTATAAAATAGATCATAGCTATTCGATAAACTAAATTTATATCTTCCTTGTTTGTTAAATCAATAGCCATTTTTTAAAATGAACTTATCCCATATACACTGGATTTTCCAATGATGCCTTTGCTGATTTTAAGTATTCAAACTCCATTCTATTGTACATACTTGCTTGTTGTTTTGTTACAGATGGAGGAATTTTTTGCATTGCCATTTCAAAATGTTTTAATTTGATTAATTTTGCATTCTTATCTTCTCGCAAAGCTAGCATACCTGCTTCTCTGCAAAGACTTTCGATGTCTGCTCCAGTATATCCCTCTGTTTCTTTTGCTAATTGATTAATGTTGATGGTTTCATCAACAGGCATATTTTTGGTATGAATCTTAAATATCGATATTCTTCCATCGACATCAGGCACAGGTATGAGAACAAGCCTATCAAATCTTCCTGGGCGCAGGATTGCAGGATCGAGCATATCTGGACGGTTGGTTGCTCCTATAACTAATACCCCTTTTAATTCTTCTAAGCCATCCATTTCTGTAAGTAAAGTATTAATAATAGTATTCCAAATTTCACTTCTGGAGTCCATACTTCTTCGTACAGCAAGACTGTCAATTTCATCAAAGAAAATTATACAAGGAGCTGTTTGTCTAGCCCTTTTGAATATTTTTCTAATACCTTCTTCAGTTTTGCCAAGCCAGGCATTTATTAGCTCTGGACCTTTAATATTTATAAAATTAGCTTCAGTTTCATTTGCTACTGCTTTTGCAAGCAATGTCTTGCCCGTTCCAGGCGGACCATATAGTAGGATTCCTTTTGGAGCCCGTATGCCCATTCTAGAGAAGCATTCTGGGCATTTCATGGGCCATTCAACTGCATCTTTCAACTCTTGTTTAACATTCTTAAGCCCCCCAATGTCGTCCCATTTAATATTGGGAGTTTCAACTAAAATCTCTCTTAATGCGCTGGGCTGAACTATTTTTATAGCATCTTCAAAATCTATTTTCATAATTTTTAAATTCTCAAGTATGTTCTTAGGTAATTCTTCATCCTCTTTCAGATTTATACTAGGCAATATTCTTCTTAAAACAGACATCGCAGCTTCTTTGGCAAGAGCAGTGAGATCTGCACCTACAAATCCAGGGGTTATTCTTGCTAATTCATCTAAATTCACATCTTTTGCCAAAGGCATATTTCTAGTGTGGATTTTTAAAATAGCCAATCTTCCTTCTCTGTTTGGAACATTAATTTCTATTTCTCGATCGAATCTTCCTGGTCTTCTGAGGGCAGGATCAATTGCTTCAGGGCGATTTGTAGCCCCGATGATAATAACATTTTTCCTTTGTTTAAGCCCATCCATTTGTTTAAGTAATTCCATTACAGGAGTATTTAGGAATTCATTTATTCCTCTCTCTTCTCTTTTGAATGCGATAGAGTCTAATTCATCAATAAAAACAATACTTGGTGCCAATCTTTCGGCATCATCAAAGATTTTTTTAATATTTCTTTCAGTAGTACCAGGTAGAGCAGACATAAAATTAGTACTATTTAACTCTATAAAATTAGCTTCAGTTTCATTTGCGACTGCTTTTGCCAAAAGTGTTTTTCCTGTTCCAGGTGGACCGTAAAGCAAAACACCTCGCGGAGGCTCTATTCCCAGCCTTTCAAAAAGCTCAGGATGTTTTAATGGAATCTCTACCATTTCACGTATCTTGCGGACTTCTTCGCTCAAGCCGCCAATGTCTTCATATGTTACATCTGAAATCTTTTCTTCAGAAACTTCAATTGCTTTTGGTGAAATTATCAGTTCTGTGCCTTCTTCTATAACAACTGGCTGGCTTGGATTTGTTGAAACAACTATAAAATTAATCCTTTGCAAGCCGCCCATGCCAAGACCCATGCCTCCAAAGTTTTTCATGATATCTGAGAAACCTGGAAATATATCTTCGGCATCATCAAACATGTCCTTACGTCCCATCATATCTTTTCCCCGTGAAGAAGCGTTGAGGACCAAGATATCTCCTTTCACGAATGCCCGGCCAAGCAGGCTTTGCTTGAGCATCTCACCATCACCTTGTATCATTATATTCTTCTGGGCTGGTGCGATTGTTACTTTTTTGGCTTCTTTCACGTCTGCTTTTTTTATTTTTGCAATTTCACCGATGCTTATTTTTGCATTTTTTCTTGTGATGCCGTCAATTCTTATGATTGATTGTCCAATATCAGCTGGATAAGCCCTGTCAACTGTGGCGACTGTTTCTTTTGCGCCTTTAACTGTTATTATATCTCCGCGCTTCAAGTCAAGTTTTCTTAATGTCTCGGCATCAATTCTTGCTATGCCCTTGTAAGCATCATCCTGCAGAGCTTCAACTACCTTGAGCTTGATTTCTTTTTCATCCTGTTTGTCCTGCTTCTTTTCTTCAACCATTGAAATTCTTCTTTTTTGCTCTTAATTTAATAACATGCTCTTCATATTCTTCTGGATTTGAATTGTCAAATAGATTTATTCTTAGGTTTCCAAAGTCTTCAAAACACATTTTTACCATATTATCCATATCGTGTTTCATGTCATTATGCATTTTCTGCATCTCATTCATAAATTCTACTATTTCTTTTGGAATTGAGATTGCGTGGCTGTTGCCAACCATTCTTAATTTTACACTGAAAGTTTTTCCTTTTAAATCATTAAACTGCTGTGAAGCATTCAAGTCAGCTGGATGTATAATATGCTCATGACATTTTGGGCATTCTATTGCCCTCAGTTCGAAGCCATTTCTCTTTACAATTACCTTTTGCATTTCTACCTTGCAGTTCTTGCATAAAATCTGGTTATCAAAAATATCTGACATTTTTATTGTTGTTTTATCTTGGTTTTTATTTGTTATGAGCATAAACCTTCTCTTCTTTCGAAGAGAAGGCGAAAGGAGTTTTGTGTATACTATGCTGTGTATACAGAAAAATGTATATTTAAATCTTTCGGCGATTTTGTTGTTCGGAGAAGTGGCAAATTAAATAGAGAGTTTTTGACAGTAATAGATTAAAAGCGTGGCATTCTCTTTTTAAGCATGAGTTTTTTGAAGAAAAACTGGGCCTTGCTTGCGATAATTTTGATTGCACTGATTGTCAGGCTTGTTTTTGTTAATGTTGCGCCTGTTAAACTATGGGACGAGACAGTTTATGTAAACTTGGGTTATGACTTGAGCCATAATCCGCTTGATTATTCGTTCGCAAATCATGGCTGGAGCGACTTTATACCTGGAGGTTTATGGCCAAAAGCAGGATTTAGAGCACCTTTGCTGCCTTACTTGATAGCATTATTTTATTTTTTGAAATTAGACTTTCTGATTTATCTGCTCATGCCCATCATCGGAACTCTGACAGTTATTTTAGTTTATTCTCTTGGCTCGAAACTTTTCAGCAGAAAAGTTGGATTATATTCTGCATTGTTTCTTGCTCTTACTCCTTTTCATGTATTTTACAGCAGCAGAGTCTTGACAGATGCTTTTGTTACTTTTTTTCTGCTGCTTTCTATGCTTGTTTTCTGGAAGGGTTATGAGGAAAATAACAACAAATGGAAAGTTTTGTTTGGATTCTTTTTAGCTTTGTCATTATATGCACGATATACCACGTTTTGGATATTTCCTTTATTTCCGATTTACCTATTTTTAAAAAATCGAAACTTTGGGTTCTTGAAAGATAAATATCTGTGGTATGCTGTCGGGGTATTTTTTCTGACACTTGCGCCCTGGTTTTTCTATGGATGGCTGGAGTATGGCAATCCTCTTGGGCCATTTTTGCACGGGCATATAGCTTCTAGCTACTGGGGCTCTTATGTTCCATGGAATTCTTACTTGTACAGCATGCTAGGAATGTTTTCCCTGCCTTTGGCATTAGTATTCATTTTTTCTTTAATTTATATTTTTTACAAAAAAGACTTCTGGAGAAAAGAGATTTTTATTTTGCTGATATGGATAGCTTTAATTGTATGTTTTGTGATGATGTTTTCACATAAGGAAGACAGGTATATTCTGCCGATTGCGCCCGCAGTATGCTTGGTATGCGGGTTTTTTGTTGAAAAGACAAAAATGTCAAAGTTGTCAAAAAGACTTTTAATCTTTGCATTACTTTTTGGACTTTTAATCTCTTTAAACATGTTATTTTATTCCACTTTCAAAGTTTATAATACTACAAATACAGAATGTTTTCTTGAAATTGTCAATTATACTAAAGGAATAAATGGAACTTTTATGATGGTAAGCGAAAATCCGCCATTGTTTTATTATTATGTTAAACAAGAAAGCGTCTTTTATCCCGATCATTTTACTCTGGAAAAGCTGAAAAGCTTGGAATCTGCAAATAAATCAGTTTATTTTATTTTTACAAGATTTAATTCAGGATTTGAGACAGAAACTTGGACATATCTTAAAAAATTGCTAAGCGAAAATTATGAAAAAGTTTTTGAATGCAAGAAGGACCCAGAAGTTAATTTCATCTATTCTAACTAAGCAGTTATATAGCTTCCAATTTTATCAAGCTGTTCGGCAGTTGTTATCCTTGTTTTGCTGTCAATGACTATTGTAGGAAGCTCAGTAACATTAAGTTTCTTTACAATGGACTGGATACTTATCATGTCAATGTCTCCGGCAATAGGAACAAGAAGCATTTCATTATTCTTTTCTGCTTTCAAGTCGCCAAGTGCCCTTGAAAAGACAGTCTGTTTTGCCCGGGTTTCTGTTGAAGGCTCCTGGTACTGGTAGAAATACGCAACTATATGGAAGCTTGAATTGCATCTTTGTTTGATGCTCATCGCAGTTTGCAAAAGACTTACGCGCATAAGGTCATATTTCTGGTGCCTCAGCATTATTGCATCTGACAACCGGCTCGCGCCTTCATACTTGTCAAGAAGCTTTGCTTCTTCGTAGATTCTGTCTGCAAAATTCATTATTTCCTCATTAGCTTCAGCACAGCTTACTGATGCAAGCGAAGCTTGCTCAATATTCCAGTCAAGCAGCCTTAACTCAGAAGTTGAATACAATGTGTCTATTTGTGCTACACGATAGCTTTCAAACCAGATTCCTACAAGAATGCCAATTCCGAATATTAAAATTGTCAGGAAAAGTGCTTCAAGGAATGTTGATTTATGCGACATCTTATTTTGTACCCCAGCCAATATCCCTTTTTATGTATTTGTACAAAGACGTTAACATTATGAAAGGATATATTGTAAGGTACACTATAAGATAGAAAAGCAAATTAAAAAGGTTGTGTTTCTTCATTACATGGCTTTCGCCGACTGACATTATTGCGACATACGTGAAAAACATTCCGAGAGCAAAAAATGCAACTCCAAAAAAGTTCAGGACTGTTGGAGTTATGCTTAATTGATTCAAAGCAAGCGGTGAGATATTTGCTGCAAACGAATATTCTGTCATAAGATATGTGAACAGGAAATTCTTTACAGTAAGATAAAGGAAAATCGAGATTCCAATTAAACCGAGCAGCAGCGAGGTGACAAAAAACGGGATAATGAAAAGTCCGAGCATGTCTTTCTTGAAAGCATAGGATTTGTATTTCATGATTGTCTGCAAGCCGCCAAGGTTCCATCTTATCCTCTGTTTCCACCATTGTTTTATTGTATCTGGAACTACTGTGTAATCTTTTGAAGCAAGGCTTTCCTGCCTTTTGTAGCCATGATATGCAAGCTTCCATGTCATCTCGATGTCTTCAGTCATATTTGTTATGTCAAAGCCGCCGACTTTCAAAATTATCTCTCTTCTGTACATTGAGAGAGCGCCAGGATTCACATAGATTCCGTCAACATAACTTAGAAGTTTTCTTGTCCATGCAATTACTGGATATTCATATGCCTGAAGTTTTTCAATAAACTTATTCCTGTTTTTTGGAACTATCAAGCCTGTAACTGCAGCCATCTGCTCATCATTGAAAAATCCAACCATGTTTGCTAATGCAGCTGGCTCTGGCTGGCCGTCAGCATCAAGGACAACGACTAACTCGGATTTTGCCAGCCTAAACCCTTTGTTTAAAGAGTCTGCTTTGCCTGAGTTTGGCTTGTTCAATATTTTGAGCTTAGGATACTTTTTCATCAACTCTTCAACTATTGCTCTTGTTCTATCTTTGCTTCCATCGTTTAAGACAATGACTTCTTCGATAGGATATGTTGAAGCAAGAACTGATTTTACTGTATTTGCAATACTTTCTTCTTCATTGTAAGCTGGAATTAAGACTGAAACGCTGTATTTGCGGTTTGGCTTTGGCGAAAGAAAAAGGGTTTTTCTGTTCTTGAAATAAAGAATAAGAAAGAAGCATGTCATGTACAATCCTATGAACATGTATGCAAGATAAACTATTGGCAGAATTTTCATTTTTAGGTTTTTGATTCCTCTTCTTTGCCTATATGGAAGTATTCATAGAATTCCTCGCTTAGATTGAGCTCCTTGGTATGACCCATTCGTTTTGCTTTTACCAAGCCTAGTTGTATAAACTTTTTGACATGGTCATACGCTTTATTTCCTCTTATCCTTATTATTAATGATTGCTTGACAGGCTGCTTGTATGCAATTACTGCAAGTGTTTCCTGCTCTGCTCTTGTAAACTCGCTTGTTCCGGTAGCAAGCTTGTTTACCATGTTCAAGTACTGGGGCTTGACATCCATCTTCCACAAGTTTTCTTTTTCAAGAATTTCAATAGCGCCAGGATTTTCAGCATATTTTTTACATAAAATCTGGAGCATGTCTTTTATTGAAATCGGGTTCACGTCTGTCAATGTAATCAGCTCCTGCAGAGAAAGCCATTTTCCTGCCACGAACAGGGCTGCTTCTATCTTCTTCAAACTTTCAATGTCATTTGCGACATTAACCTTTTCAATAGATTCAGGTTCACCTGGCTTTTCATCGAATTCATCCATTTCTATACAAGAATCAAAGATATTTTAAAGGTTATTATTGTATCTTTTATATGAAAAAATCCAGCAAAAAATTGGTATTAGGCATCTTGATTCTGCTGATTGTCATAGAACTTGTCTTTGTGTTATGGATTGCACGGTTTTTTTCAGAGAGGCAGATTGATGATGTCACTCCAGGCATTCCTTGCGGCAAGGAGATAATGGAAAAGGCAGATGTTTTTTATGTTATTCCAAAGTTTAGCAATATAAGTTTGACAGAAAATATGAGCTGGTGCAACCAGATTTTAGGAATGAATAAAACTCTTGAGATGCACGGAGTTTATCATACTTATAATGAGTTTGAAACAGACAGAGACAAAGCATATTTGGATGAGGGAGTTGATATTTTTGAAAGATGTTTTGGTTTTAAGCCAGAAAAGTTCAAGGCACCGCAGCTGGAATTGTCTTCTGCAAATAAAGTGCTTGTAAGCGAAGAAATGCAAATTGATGGCTGGTGGAATCAGCTGATACATAAGGCTTATCATTGCAATGATTCGGGATTATGGCCAAACTGGTTTGTTAATGTTTTTTAATTCTTAGAATTAATGTTAAAACGATTTACCCATCGGGGTGAACAGGGGCAATTATTGTGTGGCAGTTTAGAATTTTCTAAGTTACTGATATCTGAATCTGAGGATTGCGCCAATACCGCTCAGATTATAAAACTGCTCGCCTTCTGGCGTTTCTACAGAAACTATCTCAACTTTTGCTGAGATGTTTTCTGCCTTTAATGTCAGCTCTGCGATTTCTGCTTTGCCTATTTTTTTGCTGAGAATAATTGTGTCAACTGCGCCAAACCTGATGGCTTTTTCAACATTTTCCTTTCCATAAGCAACCTTGTCAGGATATTTGCCAAGCATGTCAAAGAACTTTTCCAAGAGCTTTTTTTCGTGGATGATTTCCTGTTTAGCGAGAATATCGCTGCTGCCTTCAACAAGCATTTTTAATCCGTGCTCATCTGTGTCACCAAGGTCTCTCATGCCAATGATTTTCTCTTTCAATGCTGTAACAATGTCTCCTTCTTTCAGGAAATCTTCCTTGGTTGGAATTGGACCGCCTATTAAAATTCCTTTTAATTTTGGCATGTCAAAGAATAGGTCTTTCATTGCTTCTGCAATTCTCCTGTAGAACTCTTTTGCCATTCCTTCTCTTATTCTTTCGAATCTGACACTTGATTGTCCGCCTGCTCGGTACTTGCCTGGAACTCCACTTGTTAATTTTCTTAGAACTTTTATCTGCTTGCCTTCAAGCAAGCCAATGGTTGCTTCTTTTCTGTCCATTACAACCAAGCCAAACACTTCTTTAACTTCTGTCATCTCTTTCAATGGCTCAAGAACGAATTCCTGGTCACATCTGTATAATCTTACTTTCAAAGGCTGTGGAGGTTCGATTACCCATATCTTAATATCTTCTTGGCCTTCAACTTCTGAGACATTTCCTGCAAATAATGCCATGCCATTATCAGGAGTCTGCTTGTAGAGCTTTAATTCGCGCATAATCCTTTCCAATGCATCAAGGACTGCTTTTCTTGTATTCTTGCTTTTGATGTTGGAGGCAGTTGAGGCTTCACCTTCAAGCTGTCTTGATACTGTGTTAATATTGAAACCTGACGGTATGTAAACTGAAACGAGTTCAGTGTGCCTGCCTCTAATTTTTGCAAGCTCTTCTATTGTGTCTTCAAACTTCATGAATGCTTTGTCTACCATTTTAAGAATTAGAATCAAGAGCTTATAAAATTAATCAATATATTAAGATTAAACTTTTAAACTTCAAAGCCCAGTTATATGTATGAGGAATCCGATATTAAAAGGGTATTTTGGAAGCACGTTTTTTGACTTTATTCTGCAAGATAATCTTGCTGATGCAGTCATAATCCTGCCTGGATTTCCGAGCAATAATGACTTTTCAGGACTTATTCATCATTTTTACAACAAAGGGTATCATGTTTTTGTTCCTCGCTACAGAGGAACATATCAAAGCCATGGAAAGTTCCTTGGAAAGAATCCAGTTGATGAAATTGCAGACTTTGTGAACAGGCTGGATAGCAAGGTTGTAAAGGATTTATGGGACGGAAAGAAAAAGCAGTTCAAACTTGGAAAGAAGATAATTGTGGCTGACAGTTTTGGCGGAGCGATTGCATGCGGGCTGGCAGCAAAGTATCCAAGCAAGTTTAGCCATCTGATACTTTCAGCGCCAATCTGGGATTTCCAGAAATATAACCTGGATGGAAAAGAGCAGGATATTGAGGCAATGACAGAATTTGTAAGGAAATCCTATAAGAATTGTTACAGGTTCAAGTTCAAAAGCATTAAGAAAGTTCTTGCAAAATATCAAGAGCTCAAGCCAGAGTTCTATGCTTCAAAATTGAAACTGCCTGTTCTTGTTGTGCAAGACCCGAATGATACTTTTGTTTCAATCAAACGCACACAGGAAATGATCCCAAAACTTTTGAAAGTGACATTGCTTGAGCATCGGCTCGGGCATTATCTGACAGAAGACTTGATGGCAATCCACTGGCAGGACATTGACAAGTTCATAAAGATAAATTATCTGGGATGATTACAAAAATTCGACCTTGAATTTTCCTTTCCTGATTTCTTTTGCACCAGTTACAGATTTGAAATCATCAATCATGGGTTCAATCTGCTTTAATTGTTCTGGCTCAGCTGTTAAAATGATTTCAGCTTTCATGCTCTTCTGAGCCTTGCTTTTTTCGTGCCTGACTTTTCCAAGCAGCTCGTAAAGAACATTAAGCTCATCTGCCTTTTGCTCCTTGATTGCTTTTGGCCATTCTGTCAAGTGTATTGACTTTGTTTTCTCGTCTTTCCTGAAATAGTTTTGATAGACGTCTTCTGTTATGAAGGGCATGATTGGCGCAAACATTTTTAACAATGTTAAAAGCGAAGTGTGAAGAGTGTACTGGGCTGAAAGTTTTTTATCACCCTTTTCATTGTAAACCCTGTTCTTCACGATTTCAAGATAATTGTCGCAGAAACTTATCCAGAAGAACTGTTCTATTTCTGATTTTGCCTTTGAATATTCATAATTCTCAAAAGCCCCGGTGGCTTGGTTGACAAGAGAATTAAGTTTTGCAAGGAAAAGTTCATCTATTTTCTCTAGTTTCTTTGGTTTCTTTCCTGTATAACCCTGCAGATTCATAAAAACGAATTTTGAAGCATTCCATATTTTCGTGACTGTTTTCTTTCCAGTAACAAGTGCTTTTTCCTGGTAATCAAGGTCTTCTCCGAGCTTGCTTGATGCTGCCCAAAATCTCAGCGCATCAGCGCCATAGTTATCCAGTACTGTCTGAGGTTCTATGACATTTCCTTTTGACTTGGACATTTTCTCTCCGGCAAGCGTAACAAAGCCGGACACCATTATATTTTTCCATGGAATCTTATGCTCGTGCAAATATGATTTTGCAATCGTGTAGAATGCCCATGTTCTTATTATGTCATGAGCCTGAGGTCTGAGGTCAAATGGTATCTTTACCTTGTTGTCTACAAGCGAGGCTGCAATTCTCGGAGTAAGCGAAGAAGTTGCCCATGTATCAAGGACTTTCTGCTCTGGCTCTGCAATTTCGCCGCATGAACATTTTTTCTTTGTTTGCAAAGGGTCAATTGGAAGCTCTTTTTCATCTGCCACAAGTATCTTGTTGCATTTTCTGCAGTGCCATGCTGGAATCGGAATTCCAAAATGTCTTTCTCTTGAGATATTCCAGTCCCATTCCAGGCCATTAACCCAGTTTTCATAGCGCTTGAGCATAAAATCAGGATGCCACACAACTTTCTTTCCTTGCTCTATTAATTTTTGCTTGATATCAAGAATTTTTATGAACCATTGCTCTGTTGTTAAAAACTCGATTTCTGTTCCACACTTGTCATGACAATTGACAACATGAGTAATCTGTTTTTGTTCTGTTATCAGCCCTTTTTCTTTTAATTCCTGCAGGATTCTTTTTCGCGCTTCTTTTACTCTTATTCCCTGGTAGCCTTTTACATTCAAAGTTCCATCTTTGTTCAGTACAATTCTTGGTTTTAATTTGTGGCGGTTAATTGCATCGATATCAAACTTGTCTCCGTAGGAGCAAATCATCAAAACTCCAGTTCCTTTTTCCATGTCAGCTGCCTTGTCTGCAATTATGGGAACTTTTTGGCTGAACAATGGAACTATTGCTTCCTTGCCAACAAGAGTTTTGTATCTTTTGTCAGCAGGATTTACAAAGACTGCTACGCATGCAGGAAGAAGTTCAGGACGCGTGGTTGCTATGGGCAAATCCTTGCCATTGACTTTGAATTTAATTGTTGTAAAGAATGTCTGCTGTTCTTTATCTTCAAGCTCAGCTTGTGCAATAGATGTCTGGCATTCAGGACACCAGAGTGTTGGAAATTCCTTTTTGTACACTCGTCCTTCTTTAAATAAATCAATGAAGGATTTTTGTGAAATTTTTTGACTACTAGGGTCTATTGTTGAGTATGTAAGATCATAGTCACATGAAATTCCAAGTATTTTCCAGTCATTCACAAAATCAGGTGTTACTTTTTTTAATGTTTTTAAACAGAGTTCAATGAAGTCCTGCCTTGGCATGCTTTTGCTCCTGACATTATTGAGTTTTTCAACAAGTCTTTCTGTGGGCAATCCATTATCATCTGTTCCAAATGGATAAAATACCTGCGAATTCATTCTTTTGTATCTTGCTATAATATCCTGCTGGGAATATGAGAATGCGTGTCCGATATGCATTTTTCCAGAGACTGTTGGCGGTGGTGTGTCTATAGAATAAATCTGTTTTTTATAGTCAGGCTTGAACTGGTAAATTTTTTCCTTTTCCCAGAACTGCTTAATCTTTGCCTCTGTTGCCTTTAAGTCGTAGCCTTGTGACTCTTTGTTCTCCATCACAGAATTTAGGGAGCATTTCTTTTAAAGCTTTTTATGGCACTTGCATACCAGCGCAATAATGCTTTTATATCCAAATATTTAATATTTAGATTAAGATGAAAAAAGTAGTTTTTGTTGAGCCAGCAGGAGCATCCTCAAATGTGTTTTCAAAGTATGTAAATATTCCAATGACAGGACCTGTGTCGCTTGCGACACTTGCGCGCAAAGCTGGTTATGATGCTTCTGTTTTTAAGGAAGGTCTTGTCGGCAGGCATATCAGCGATGAGGAACTTGCAGAAGCTGATGTTCTTGGATTAAGCTGCATGACTTCAACATATAATCGAGGCAGGGAGATAGCAGTAAGATATAAGGAAGTAAGAAGTGAAGCAGGACTTGAGTCAAGAGTTATAATCGGAGGGATTCATGCAAGCATGATGCCTGAAGAATCTGTTGATGTTTTTGACCAGGTTGTTGTTGGAGAGGCAGAAACTAGGATATTGGATGTTCTATCAGGAAAAATCAAAGATAAGATAGTAAAAGGAGAAAGATGCAATCTGGATGATAGTGTTCCTATTCCTGATTTTAAGCTTGTTAAGGGATGGGAAAAAATGCATGTTTTTCCAGTTATGACTTCACGAGGATGCCCTCATGGGTGCACATTTTGCTCTGTGACTGAAATGTTTGGCAGGAAATACAGGTTTCATAATCCTCAAAGAGTTATGCAAGAGCTTGAAAGTCTTGAAGGACTTTTTAAAGAGCATGAGAGCAATAGTTTCTTTAGAAGGCATTTTTACAGAGATAGAATGTTTTTTGTTGATGATAATTTTCCAGCGAATCTTGCAAGAACTGAGGATATACTTGATAGAATAGCTGCTATGAGAGATGATGGATACAACAGAAAAATATCATGCCAGGTGAGGGCAGAGGTTGCAGAACATTCCGAACTAGTTGCAAAAATGGGGCGGGCAGGAGTTGATGTGGTTTATATTGGCTTCGAGTCAATTAATCCTCAAACTTTAAAAGATATGAACAAGAAACAGAGTGTAGAGGATATTGTCAGAGCTACAAGGGTTTTTCATGATAATGGCATACAGATTTTTGGCATGTTCATTTTTGGTTCTGATGCAGATACGCCTGATGTGTTCAAAATGACAAGTGACTTTTGCCAAGAACACAGCATAGATTTTGCGCAATATTCTATTCTTACACCATTGCCAGGCACTCCTTGTTACAATGATATGGAAAAACAAGGAAGGCTTTTTTGCAACAACTGGGATGATTATGATGGCATGCATGCTGTTTTCCAGCCTAAAAACATGACTGCTCTAGAACTGCAGGAAGGCATGATTAAAAGTTACCAGAATTTTTATACAACAGGACATTTTGTTGGGGAGACTGGAAAGTATCTTGCGAAATTAGCAATAGCACCCTTTACTAGAAATGTCCCATCGTTCCGTCCAGCGAAATATCAGCTGGCTGGAGCATATATTCTAAAAAAATGGCTTGAGTCAAATCAGGAGTATCAAACATATCTTGCGCAGGAGTCAAAGGCAAATGCAAGATATAATGGATAGGTTTTTCGTTAACTTTTTATACCTTACTTTGTAGATAGAGTCATGGCAGGACAAGGACCAATAAATCTCCCAAGCGGAATGGGCGGGCTGGTAAGATATAATGAGGAATATGAATCAAGATTCCATCTTAGTCCAGCTCATGTAATTGGATTTGTAATTTTAACTGTTTTGTTTGTTGTGGCATTAAGAGTTTTCTTTCCGATTTCAATTTAGGAAAGAAAAAGAGTTCTCGAGTTATTATTATATCTATCATTAATGTAGAAACGCTTTTACCCGTCGGGGTTAATTGAGCATTTGTTGGCAGGTTAATTTAGAAAGTTTTTTATAACCCTCCTAACAAAGATAGTTATGTTTGGCGATATGAAAAAAGCAATGGGAATGATGAAGCAGCTTGGCATCTCGCAGGAGCCTGTCGAGGCGGATAGGGTTATTATTGAAACAAAAGACAAGCAGATAATAATTGATGAGCCGCAGGTTGTAAAGATAAAGATGTCAGGGCAGGAGAGCTTCCAGATAAGTGGGAAGATTTCTGAGAAAACCGGCATTTCCGAAGAAGATATTAAGACAGTCATGGAAAAGACAGGATGTCAGAAGGAAGAAGCTGCAAAAGCTTTGGAAGACTCGCAGGGTGACTTGGCTGAAGCGATTTTAGGTCTGGCGTAATCAAAACTTATTTATTCTTGTTATGCTTGTGATTTGAATGGATAAACATGTTGAAAGCATTCTGGCAAGCGAGAAGTACCTGGCGAATGCTGACCATCTGCTCTATGTGACTTACAATGTCATTAAAGAGAAAAAGCTGCTGCTGAATGTGCTTGAAAATTTGTACAAAGCCCTGCTATACGGAATAAATGCTGTTCTTACATTTGAACATGAAACGAGGCATGTTCGATTGTACAATGAAAGCTCAAGGAACCTGCAGATATTCAAGATAGTGGCAAAGAATTACAGCATAACTTCCCAGGAACTTGGACTTATTGACGAAATCATGCTGATTATCAAAAAGCACAAGGAAAGCGGGCTGGTTTTCACGCGAGGCGAGAAGGTTGTGATTATGGTTGAGGACAAGATAATTTTCTTTGACCTGGCAAAGACAAAAGAGTATATCCAGGCTGTCAAGATTATAATCAGCAAGATAAAAAAAGCATTTGGACTTTATATGTACTGAAATTATTTAAACCATTCAGGATTGTTATAAAAATGAGAAAGTTACCTCTTGTTATTGTTTTGATACTGGCATTGATTGGAATGGTTTTGTTGTCATTGCTGCCTGAGCCTACAGTTAAGGAGGACAAAGTCGTGACAAAAATAATTGATGGTGACACAGTTGTGGTAAGCGGCGGAGAC
>JBGQNO010000001.1:0-133272 GCA_041501125.1 Candidatus Nanoarchaeia archaeon | reverse complement strand
GTTAATTTTAATTTTGTAAAGCAGTCAGCCACGACTTAATTAGTTGTCGAAATCTTTGTGAATATTCTGTTTGGATTTCGAGCACTGTCAGAAATCATTGATTTCTGAAGTCTACTCAGACATTACATAGGATAATTTTAAGTATAAACTTTAAAGTGACTGACAAGTTATTTTAATTAAGTTTACTTTAAATCTTAATGAACACTCAAAAACTTGCCTTATTTCTTGGCATGCTGTGCGGAGATGGCTGTTTGCCTATAAAACACAATGGTGAAGGCTACAGAGATTATGCAGTGCAGTTTTATAATACAGACAGAAAGCTTATCTCTCTATTTGACAGTTTATTTTTAGACTTATTTGCAGTAAAAGGAAGAGTAAGCTGCATTTCTAGAGAGAATAAAAAAGACTTGTTTCTTTTTATGAAATATTCTAAAGAAATTTCTAATAAAATAAAAGCGATGGGATTTCCAGAAGGGATTAAAAAAGATGTTTTACACATACCAAAAAAGATAGAAGAAGGCACTAAAAAAGAGAAAATATCGTTCATTCGTGGATTTCTAATAACTGACGGGTGTGTGAGAAAGAATAAAACGATTATATTTCATTCAGGAAGCAAGGCTTTTTTAGAAGAATTGTCAGCATTAATAAATGGAATGTTTGGTATTAATAAACCCATTAAAGCATATACACAAAGAGAAAAGTATGAGTCTTATCAGTTAAATTTAAATAAATCCGAATCAGAAACTCTACTATCCGAAATGCCACCGTGGGACAACGGTACTCCGGCAGTCTTGAGCTTCTAAACAAGCAAACTGCTTTCCGCAAGGATCTCCAGGTTCGACTCCTGGCGGTGGCGTTCTTTGCCTGCCGTAGCGAGGAATGCTTTCAAGCGTCCACAGCAAGAGCAGGACAAAGAGAGTTAGTTAAAATAAATCAAAAAGATATTTTTTATTATCAGAATGCATTATTAATAAAAATACTGTCATCTAAAGACGTGAAGTTTTTTCCATCAGATGTTGTGAATGTGATTTCTGCGCAACCAAAAGCATACTGGTCTGAAGTTGGTTTATAAATTTTATATTCTGTTTTAACTTCTGCGCCCATAAAACCATAGTCATTAGAACTAATAGGAATAATGTTCCATTCTTCTAACAAGTCTTGAGACCTCTTCAAGCATTTATTCTCAAAGCTTACCTCAATCATTTTCCATAGCTTTATTGATACTGTTCCAGCACTATCAACATTATTTCCATCAGCATCTTGTGGCTGAAGATTAAATGATAATCCATCAACTTCTGGGTCTGCATCCCAGCTTTTACCAAGCATATATACAGTTCCTATAGTAGTTACTGTAGTGGGTTGTGGGTTATTGCTACTTGAAGGAGCAGGAGCTGAAGAATTAGGAGAGTTTGCATTTGAAGCAGGAGCATTTGAAGAAGGGGTGTTGCTTGAACTTGAATCATAAGAAGTTCCTCCAAGAATTCCAATGATAATAATTAGAACAACTACTGCAAGAACACTTGTTAAAATCCAATGTTGTTTGAACCAAGAGGTTTTATTTTGCATCTTCTATGAGTCTGATTCCTGTAACTAAAGCCCATACCCACATAGCTATTCCAAGAGGAATGCCTACTAATAAACCTATAAGAGTAATATCACAAATGAATGCTACTATATAGAATATTAATTGTAAAACTCCTTCTTTGGTTTTGCCTGCAATCAAACTTCCTACTCCTGGAAAGCATAGATTAACAATCAAACCTGCAATCGCAATTCCCATACTTGGCTTATTTTTATCCATAAATAATACTAATTTCCGTTATTTTTAAATGTTACGCTCCTGTCACTCCTTCTTTTTAATAATTGTTACGCCTACGTTATATGGAAAGAGGGCTGAAATTAGAGATTTTCCTAAAGAAAAGCAAACTTAGAAGAGAGGTTTGGAAAAAATTAGATAAAGCTAAAACTGCTACAGAAATTGCAAAGGAGGAAAGCACAGAAGCGCAGTCAGCAGAGTTCTTTTAGATTTAAAACGGGCAGGATATGTGAAGTGTATTAATCCAGAAGATAAGAGCTTTAGGCATTATATAAAACAAAAATAATCACTTCACAGCAACAGGCTCTTCAGATTCGCAGTACGCAAATGCATGATTGAGCTCTGATTCATTCTGCGAATAGACTGTCATTAAAGGCTCGTGTTTTCTGACTTTGTCATGAAGATGCTTATGCAGGTAAATGCCGGAAAGCTTGTCCAATGGAGCTCCTGTCATTCTTGCTATCAGATTTAATTTCTTGGTATTAACCTCTATTATTTTGCCTGATTTTTTTGCCATTACAACCCGCTTGAACATTGGTTCCTGGAAGCGCCTTATTTTTCCGTGCTGCGCTTCAATTATCTCAACAAATTTTTTATAAGCTTGTCCTGAATTTAAAATGTCTTTTGCGAGTTTTTCACCCTGGCCGATCTTTGCTTTTCCAGTCATTTCAAGCAACTTGGCTGACAACGACAATGCTTTTTCCTCAAGCTTGTAGCAATTGTCCTCTCGTTTGAGAACTTTGATTACATCATCTATCTCGAGTGCAGGGCCGATGCCATTTCCAATCGGTTCATTATTTTGTTCCAAAACGCACTTGATTTTAATCTTGAAAATTTTTGCAATCTTTTCAAAATCTTTTGCGAGTTTCTTTGCTTCCTTGTAGTTTACTTTTGCATTCTCTCCGTAAGGAATATCAATAAGAACATGGGTGGCGCCTACAGCCAGTTTCTTAGCCATGATGCTCGCAATCATCTGAGGCTTGGGGTCTAAGTTCAGAAGTCTCTCTACTTGTATTATTTTATCGTCTGCTGGAGCTAATCCTAAAGAACCACCCCAAACAATACACGCTCCGGTCTTCTTTACAATTCTTCGAAGTTCTTCGACTTTAAAGTCAACATCAGCAAGATACTCTATGGCGTCAGCTGTGCCTGAAGGTGTTGTTATGGCTCTTGAAGATGTTTTTGGAATAATCAATCCTGCGGCTGCGCAGATTGAAACAAGAATCGGTGTCACACGGCCAGGAATTCCGCCAATAGAGTGTTTATCAACAATTATTTTGTCTTTCAGTCCAAGTTTCTTTCCTGTTTCGTAAATTGCCCGGGTCATATCAGCAGTCTCATTCAATGAATCGCCGCATTTGTAAACAGCAGAAACAAAATATGCAATCTCTGCTTCAGTCAAAGCATTCTGAACAATGTCTTTTATTATTGTTGTAATTTCTGACCTGGAAAGTGCCTGGCATGACAGTTTCTTCTTGATGAGCAGTACGCTTGCTGGCTTTGGCGAGAGTTCTATATCGACAGAGTCTCCTTCTTTCAGGTCAAGCTCCCTGACTATTTCACTGGATACTGCGACTTCTTCCTCGGCAAGAATCTTTTTTGCGACGTCCACAACTGCAACCACAGACTTGTGATTTTTCTTTAAGACAATGCGTTCATCGACATGGATGCTTGACTTCTGTGCAAGAGACTCATTGATTATCGCAACCGGTCGTCCTGCTGAGAATTTTAAGGGCGTAACTTTAAGCTTCATCTCATAGACTATCTTTTTTTATTTCTGTATATTTCGAGAATAATCATGGCATAGGCAAGTATCAATGGTCCGAGCACCAGACCAAGAACCCCAAAGACAAACAATCCGCCTATAGTTCCTACAAGAATTATTCCAGTGTTGATTTTTGCCCTCTTCGAAACAATTACTGGCCTGAGGAAGTTATCTACTGTAGATACCACAAGCAGTCCATAAATAAGCAGCCCGACTGCTGCAGCTGTTTTTCCCTGGATAAATAATGCAACTACAACTGGGACCCAGATTATGAATGGCCCTGCAACAGGAATGATTCCGAACAGGATTGAAAGAATAGTAAGTGAAAGTATATTTGAGACACCAAATATCAGGTAACCCAAGCCAGCCACAAGACCTTGAATCACACCGACTATAACATGCCCAAAGATGACTGAATTTGTGACGTCCTTGAATTTGTTGTAAAATAAATCCTCTGCCTCATGGGACAGTGGCGAAAGACTTTTCACATAATTTCTTAGCTCTTCCCAGTCTCTTAACGCAAAGAACAAGATGAAAAATACTACAGTGACATTAAGCAATATCGTCGGGAAATCAAGAATGAATGAAGTCGTGCTAGTTATAAGCGATGTAGCTATTGTGTTTATGAAATTGGATATGGTTGCATAGAGATTTGGTGATACATCCAGAGCAGGAACAAGGCGATGAAGAACTCCCATGATATCAGCTTTCTGCAGGAAAGTGTATGCTTCAAACATCTGTTTTGCGAGCATTGGCAGCAGGAACCATGACGGGATTATCACTATAAGCAGAAGCGAGAAACATACAATAAGTGAGGTAGCATTTTTGCTCTTTATCCATTTCAAAAGCCTGGTGTAAATAGGATACAGCACATAGGCCAGCAACAAGCCAGTGATTATGGACATGGCTATAGGCTTAATCACAAGGAAAGCTAGTATAAGCACAATTGCAGCAAGAAGAATGTAAGTGTATTCACCTATATTTTTGCCGTCAACCATGAAAAATTGTGGATAAGGATGTTTATAAAAGTTTTTAATAAGGAAGATTTATAAATCAAAATGAGGAGAAATGATTATGTGTTTTATAAAAAAGATTTTTGAGGGCAAGCAAGATGACTTGGTCCATCGGCAATTTGTGAGGTTTGGCAAAGGCACCTTTAAAGGCAGGGCTGCTGCAGGTTTCAGAAAAACTGGCGGCAAGGTGAAACTTAACTTTGGTTTTGAATATGTGAATGATGTTGTCAGGATTTTATGCGACTTGAAAAATATTAAGTTTTTGGGCATGCTGCTTAGCAAGGAAGAGCTTCCTTTCAAGATGATAAAAGGAAAGGATTTGAAGTCGTATGAATTTTCTGGAGACTCGCAGGACCTAAAATCTGTTTTTGACAGGGTATGTTACGCATTGCTTGATTCTGCTGATCCAGATATTATGCTAAAGACAAAGAAAAAACTGCCTAAACCAGGCAAATCCGATGAAAGCAAGATAGACACCAAGTTTTGCCAGCTTGAACTTCCAGAGAAATACTGGCCTGCGTTTAAAAACTGCTTTTTTTGGGACTTTCCAGAAGATAAAAAAGGAAGTGTCATGCACACATATGTCATAAATGAAATTATAATGCCTGAAAATGAGAAAGATTTTGAGAAAATAAGAGTTATGGCAAAAAGAAAAGGCAAGATAATAAGAAAGATTTCTGATGGAACAGAACGCATAGTAGAGAAGGCAATGATTGCATAAACAGTCCGGGTAGCATAATGTTTATAAAGCAAATTTTTCTTAGGATTTTTGAGTTAGGGTGTAGAAAATGTACAGTAAAAAGATATTAGTTTACGATGCCAAGAACAAACAAACCAAGAGCAGGAAGCTTACAATACTGGCCCCGAAAACGGGCTGAGAAATTCTTACCCAGTGCGAACTGGAAAGTACTCGAACAATTCAACAAGGATTCCAGATTGTTAGGATTTATCGGATATAAAGTTGGCATGACTTCTGTTCTTGTTAAGG
Source organism: Candidatus Nanoarchaeia archaeon (assembly GCA_041501125.1). GTDB lineage: Archaea > Nanobdellota > Nanobdellia > Pacearchaeales > GW2011-AR1 > JBGQNO01. The sequence continues at coordinate 127,690 of JBGQNO010000001.1, read as the reverse complement.
ATTTAACACCGGGCTCGTTTGGAAAGGACAAAAAAATTCCTTTGCCTGCTACTGTTCTTGAATTACCTCCAATGAAAGTTCTTTCTGTCAGATTTTACAAAGACAACAAAGTTATCGGCGAAATACTTGCAGAAAATCTTGACAAGGAATTAAAGAAGGTTGTAAAGTTGCCAAAGGCAAAGACCGGAAAGAAATTTGAAGATTTCCAAAACTATGACAACATAAGGCTTCTTGTATATTCTGAAGCAAAGGAAACAGGAATAAAGAAAACTCCGGATGTTGCTGAAATTGGTTTGGCAGGAACTCTTGATGAGAAGATTAATTTTGCGAAGGACAGGATGAACAAGGAAATATCTGCTTCTGAGATTATAAAACCAATGCAACTTGTTGATATTCACGGTTTGACAAAGGGCCAGGGTTTGTCTGGGCCAGTAAAAAGATTTGGAATAAGCTTGAGGTCTCACAAATCTGAAAAGGGTGTAAGACGCCCGGGTTCACTTGGACCTTGGCATCCAAATGTTGTAACATTCAGGGTTGCAATGGCTGGACAGCTTGGAATGTTTTCAAGGATACAATACAATGGCAAGGTCCTGTCAATCGGGAAAATAAAAGAGAATAATATTAATCCTAAGGAGGGATGGAAAAACTTCGGAAATATCAAGACAGAATACATAATTGTAAGCGGCAGCGTGCCTGGACCTGCAAAGAGGCAGATGCTATTAACAGTTCCGCTGAGAAAGACAAAGATACAGGAAAAGAAAAAATATGATTTTATTAAACTGATACGATGAAAACAAAAGTAATTTCAAAATCGGGAAGTGTGGGAAAAGAAATCGAGCTGCCTAGCTGGTTTTCTGATACTATCCGGGAAGATTTATGCCAGAAGTATTTTGAAATCTCAAAAAGAATACAGCCATACGGAACTGATCCGCTCGCAGGCAAGAGATATTCTGCTTCAGGAATATTAAAACACGCAAGACACCAGTGGAAAACCGCATATGGACACGGAATAAGCAGGGTTCCAAGAAAGATTTTATGGAGAAGAGGAGACCAGTTCTATTGGGTTGGCGCAACCATTTCAAGCGCAAGAGGCGGTAGAAGAGCGCATGCGCCACAGCCGATACATTTCATGACAGTTGGAAGAATGAATAAGAAAGAATCTGAACGTGCCTTGAAATCAGCGCTCGCAGCAACTTCCCAAGAAAAATGCATACTTACAAGATACAACTCGCTGCAGGGCAAGAAGTTAAATGTAAAACTGCCGGTTGTAATCGAATCTGACGCATTGAAGCTAAAGGCAAAAGATTTGCTGAGCTTGCTTGGAAATGCTTTCAAAGAAGTTTCCAATATTGTATTCCAGGAAAAAATAAAGAGAGCTGGAAAAGGAAAACGAAGAAAAGGACAGTTCAAAACAACTGCCGGACTTCTGCTTGTCATTGGAAAAGAAGAGAGTGTTAATATTTCCGGCATAGCCATAAAAAAAGTCAATGAAATTGAAATGAAAGATGTCTATCCTCTTGGAAGACTGACTGCCTTTACAGAAAAAGCAATTGAAGAACTAAAGAATCTTGGGAGCAAAGCAAAATGATATTCAGACCGATAGCAACAGAGAAAGCAATAAGGCTCGTCGAGACAAATAATACAATTGTATTTGAGTTTGACAGGAGTGTAAAAAAACCTATGATAAAGAAAGAAGTTGAAGATGTTTTTAATGTCAAGGTCTTAAGTGTGAATACTGCTATTCAAAAAAACAAGAAAATTGCATATGTCAAGCTTGACAAGAAGAATCCGGCAATCGACATTGCAACAAAGCTAGGAATGATATAATGGGAAAGAGAATTATTCAGCAAGCACGCGGGCACGGAAGCATGACATATCAGGTCAGAGCGAGAGCCTACAGATTTAGGATAGGATACCTGCCTACTAATTTAGTTGGAAGAGCACAAGTTGTTAAATTGATAGACAGTCCTGCTCATACTTCTCCACTTGCAAAAATATTAATCAACCATAAGGTATTTTTCAATCCAGCCTGCAAAGGACTTGTGGAAGGACAGGAAATTGAAATAGGAAAAGCTGGTAAGGACGGAGATATTGCGCAGCTCAAAGACATTGCTCCTGGAACATCAATATTCAACATTGAAACTTTCCCTGGAAATGGCGGAAAGCTTGTAAGAACTTCTGGTTTGTCGGCAATGGTCACAAAGAAGATTATGAACAGGGTTGCTATTTTGCTTCCAAGCAAGAAAGAGATTTTCCTTGATGAAAATTGCAGGGCAACACTCGGTGTTACTGCTGGCGGCGGAAGAATGGACAAGCCATTTGTAAAGGCAGGAGCCAAATGGTACAAGATGAAGGCAAGAAATAAATTATGGCCAAGAACCTCTGCAGTCAAGATGAATATTGTCGACCATCCATTCGGAAGCGGCAGAGGCAAGCGTATCAAATCAAAGATTGCGAAGAGAAACGTGCCTGCTGGAGCAAAAGTAGGACTTTTGAGACCAAGAAGAACAGGGAGGAAGAAGAGATAATTAGAAAATGCAAAAGATAGAAACACATCGCGGCAAGACTGTAGAAGAATTGAAGAAAATGGATATTCGTGAATTTGCAAAGTATGTTGATTCAAGAGCAAGAAGGACATTGCTTAGACAGACAAGCACAGTTGAAAAGTTCGTGAAGAAATGCAGAGAGTGCACAGAACGAAACAAGCAGATTAGAACGCACTTGAGAGATATCGTGATTGTGCCTGAGATGATAGGCTTGACAATTCATATTCACAATGGCAAGATGTTCGTGCCTATTGTTATAGTAGCTGAAATGCTTGGGCATCGTCTTGGAGAATTTGCCATGACAAGAGAAAAAGTTGAACACGGTGCGCCAGGTATTGGAGCAACAAAGAGCTCTGCTGCTGCATCTGTGAAATAAAACTAAAATGGAAGAAACTATCAAACCAAGGAGAATGCAGGAAAAGGTAGCTGCTGCTCCAGTTCATGAAGCGAAGCCTGAGGCAAAACCCGAGGTTAAACATGAAGTGAAACAAGAAACAAAGTCTGAGGAGAAAAAACTTGAAGTAAAAAAGGAAGAAAAGCCAAAGAAAACTGAGGTTATTGCAAGGGGCATGGATATGGGAATTTCAACAAAGCATGCTATGGCTATTTGTGATTTTATAAGACATAGAAAAATAAAAGATGTTATTCCAGAACTTGAACAGGTTGTAAAACTTAAACGAGCTATTCCAATGAAAGGAGAAATTCCTCACAGACACGGAGATATGATGTCAGGAAGATATCCTGTTAATGCAAGCAAAGCAATAATAACTCTGCTGAAGGGTCTTGATGCTAATGCAAGGGCAAGCGAGATACTTGAACCAAAAATAGTTTTTGCCAAGCCAGACAAGGCTTCAAGCCCACATCGAAGATTTGGCTCTAGAAGATTTAAAAGAACGCACATACTTTTGATTGCGAAAGAGGCTGGCGAGGAAAAGAAAGAGAAAAAGGAGGCAAAGAAGTAAAATGGAAGAAAAGAAATTCGTGAAATTAAAGAAGGATGAATTCAAGATTAAGGAATACATCAAGACTGCGCTGGGAAAAGGAAAAGTCAGCAGTGTTTATATTGAATATACCCCGATTGGAGAGAAGATTGTGATATCAACCGCCAGGCCTGGCTATGTCATAGGAAGAAAGGGCGAGAGAATTTCTGAATTGACAGGCCTTCTGAAACGTGATTACAAACTTGAGAATCCGGTGATTGAGATAAAGGAAATTGACAAGCCTGAATTTGATGCCCAGACTGTTGCTGATGAAATTGCGGTCTTTCTTGAAAGATTTGGAAGCCTTAAGTTCAAAGTTGTTGCATACAAAATGCTCCAGAGGATTATGAGATCGGGTGCACTTGGTGCTGAAATCAGGCTCAGTGGAAAACTGCCAAGTGAAAGAGCAAAGAGCTGGAGATTTGCACAAGGATACTTAAAGAAAACTGGTGAGACAGCAAAGATAGTTGAACGTGCGCAGGCTGTGGCAAACACCATGGCAGGAACCATAGGGGTAAAGGTTGATATACTGCCTCCTGACAGAAAGATTCATGATAGAATTGATATAACTCCCGAGATTATTCAAAGAATACAGGAAAATAAACTGAAAGAAATTGAAAATGGCAATACTAAGAAAAAAAGAAATTAAGGGAATGTCTGAAAATGAAAGACAGGAAAAGTTGAAAGAGTTACAACTTGAATTAATTAAAAAGTATGTCCCAGCAAACAGAGCCGGAAAGATTAAAGCGAAAGAGATAAAAAAGGCTATTGCAAGGATACTTACACTCAAATAAAAATGGATATATGCCCAAAATGCGGATTGCCAAAGGAAGCCTGCGTATGCCAGGAAATCGCTAAGGAAGAACAGAAGATAAAAATGAGTGCCGAAAAGAAAAAGTTCGGCAAGATAGCGACGATAATAACTGGCTTCAGCAAAACAGTCGACATAGAAGATGTCGCAAAGAAGCTGAAGTCAGAGCTTGCATGTGGCGGGACTGCAAAGGAAAACCACATAGAACTGCAAGGCGAGCACAGGAAAAAAGCAAAACAAATCCTGATAAAACTCGGCTTCCCTGAAAATTCGATAATAGGATAAACAAAATGGAAAAAGAAATTCACAAAGAAAAAATAGCTGAAAGCAGCACAAACAAAGTTAGCTGCGCAGATAGAGATTGTCCTGTTCATGGATGCCTGAAAGTCAGAGGCCGCGAGTTTAAAGGCACAGTCATAAAGAAATTCCCAAGAAGGCTGACAATAGAGTTTGAAAGAATAATACCTGCAAGGAAATATGAAAGATACTATATGAGAAAGTCAAGGATTCATGCCCGACTGCCTGATTGTCTCGTCAATGAAATTAATGTCGGAGACTATATTCTTATTAAAGAATGCAGGCCATTGAGCAAAATACTCCACTTTGTTGCGATAAAGAAAGTCAGCAGGGAGAAGAAGGAGAAAACCAAATGAAAGCAATATCAGCACGAATGTCACGAGGATTGAACATGGGCAGCGAAGTGGTAGCCGCAGACAACTCCGGCGCAAAAATTGTAAGAATTTGCGGAGTCAAGAAAATAAGGACAGTCAAAGGAAGGCAGCTTGCGTGCAAGGTTGGCGACTGGGTTAAAGTCAGCGTAAGAAAAGGAGACCCTGAAATGAAAGGAAAAGTGTTTGATGCTGTTGTTGTAAGGCAGAAAAAACCGTACAGAAGAATTACTGGAGAGAGAATATGTTTCACGGACAATGCTGTTGCATTGTTAAAGGATGACAAGGGAAATCCCAAGGGCACACAGGTCAAGGGAGTAGTCCCTAGAGAGATTGCAGAGAGATGGAAAGAAATCTCAAAGATTGCAACTGGAGGAGTAGTATAAAATGAAAAATCAAACATTTTTCAATCATGTAAATTTCCCAAGAAATTGGGAGGAAATTTCCATAAAATGAAACAAAGATTTTCAACATCATGGATAGGAAGCAAACAGCCCAGAAAGCAGAGGAAGTACAGATATAATCTGCCATTGCACCTCAGGCATAAGCTTATGTCTGCAAATCTTACAAAAGACTTGAGGAAAAAGTACGGAAGAAGGAATGTTCCTGTAAGAAAGAACGATGTTGTCAAAGTCATGCGCGGCAAATTTAAGAAGAAAACTGGAAAAGTCAGCATCGTAAACTTGAAAAAGCTGAAGGTTGCAATTGAAAGCTTGCAAGTGCAAAAGAAAGACGGCACAAAAGTCAATGTTTACTTTGACCCATCAAATATTCAGATTACTGAACTGAACCTTGATGACAAGGAACGAACAAAATCACTGGAGAGAAAAAATGCACATTAAAAGAAAAGCAAGCCCAAAAACATGGCCTGTCCACAGAAAAGGCACAAAATACATAGTCGTGCCTAATGAGAAAGGTTTGCCTCTTCTTATTGCCATGAGAGAGATTTTGCAAGTAGCTCAGACTAAGAAAGAAGCAAAAAAGATAATCCATGAGAATAATGTTCATGTAAATGGAAGCCTTGTCAAGGATGAAAAATACGCGCTGAAATTATTTGATGTTTTGAAATTGCAGAACAAGGAATACCGGGTTAGTATGCTGAACAAAAAATATGCTATCCAGGAAATCAGCGAAAAGGAAAGCAAAACAAAGATTGCAAAAATAATCGGCAAGAAAATCCTCAAGGGAAAGAAGATACAGGTCAATTTGAGCGACGGCAGGAATTACATACTGGCAAAAGACTGCAAAATCGGAGACTCTGCAGTAATCAACCTGGCTGAGAAGAAGATAGAGCATTTTATCCCGTTGAAGGAGAAATCAAAAGTCTTTGTCTCAAGTGGAAAGCACATGGGCAAAACAGGCACTGTTGAAAGCATCAACAAGAACCTTGCAGCCATAAAATCAGATTCAGAAAAAATAAATGTCAATCTTGAAAGCTTGATAGCTCTGGAGTAAATTACATAAAATGAAAGCACCAAACAAAATGCAGGAAATCAAAATAGAAAAGGTTGTATTAAGCATAGGCGGGACTGCAGAAGATCTTGAGAAAGGGTATAAGCTGCTTTCCAGGATGACTGGCAGAAAACCTTCGAGAAGATGTTCAAAGAAAAGGATTCCTGCACTGGATGTAAGGCCAGGACTTGAAGTTGGCTGCCTTGTAACTCTGAGGGGAAAGGAAGCAGAGGAAATGCTGAAAAGATTATTGGAATCAATTGACAACCAGCTCAAGGAAAAACAGTTTTCAGAAAATTCATTTTCATTCGGAATCAAGGAGTATATTGAAATTCCGGGAATGGAGTACCAGAGAGACATCGGAATCATAGGATTTGATGCTACGGTTGCATTCACAAGGCCTGGAAAAAGGATTGCGAGGAAAAAGATTAAAATGGGCAAACTTCCAAGAAGGCATCATATTTCTCCAAGCGAGATAATTAAATTCATGGAGGATAAATTCAACATAAAGTTGAAGGAAAAATAAAAAATGACAGCAAGCGACTGGAGAAAGGCATTGAAACAACTGCAGAACAAACCTGAAAAAATGGCTAAATACACAAGGCATAACAAGCCAAAGGAAAGAAAGAATGGAATAGCAAGCAAGGTTTGTGAGAGATGCGGACGATTCGGAGCGCACATATCAAGCTATGGCTTGAACTTCTGCAGGCAGTGCTTCAGGGAGATTGCTGAAAAAATAGGTTTCAAAAAATACAGTTAAAATGAGCCACGATAGTGTTGCAGACACATTAAACAAGATAATGAACGCGAAAAAGCGAAATAAGAACGAGGTAGTGGCAACTATTTATTCCAAGCTTCTTATAAAAATCCTTGAACTTGCAAAATCGCATGGATACATCAAGCACATTGGGATGGACGGCAAGAAAATCAGGATAGAGGTCTCAGAGAACCTTAACAAATGCGGCGTTGTTAAACCAAGATTCTTTGTAAAGAAAGAAGACATCGACAAATATATGCGAAGATATCTGCCTGCAAGAGATTTCGGATTCCTTATAGTATCAACAAATAAAGGACTGATGACGCACAAGGAAGCAATGGAAAAAGGAATTGGAGGATGCCTCGTGGCATATTTCTATTAACATGAGAAAAGACGTTACTGAAACCGCAGAAATTCCAGAGGGAATGGAAGCAGTTCTTGAAGATAAAACTCTGACAATCAAGAAAGGCGAGAACGAACTTAAAAGAAAATTTTCTGGATTTGAAATAAAGAAAGAAGGAAAAAACATTGTGCTGCACTATCCTGCAGCGACCAAGAAGACCAAGAAACTGATTAAGACAGCGGTAGCCCATATAAGAAACATGATTTCCGGCTTGGGTGAAAAGTATGTCTACAAACTGCAGGTTTGCTTTGTGCATTTCCCAATCTCTGTAGAACTCAAGCAGGGAGAGCTTCTAATTAAAAATTTCCTTGGAGAGAAAGTTCCCAGAAAAGCAAAACTTCTTGCTGGCGCAGAGGTAAAGCTTGACAAGGACATTATAACTGTCTCATCCTTTGACAAGGACATAGCTGGACAGACTGCTGCGAATATTGAAACTGCTTCAAGAATCAGGAATCGCGACAGGAGAGTTTTCCAGGATGGCTTATTCATAATACAAAAATCTAAGGGGAAAACAAGATGAACGTAGCAAAATTAAAATTCCTCAGGACAAACACGCGAGAATACAAGCGACTTGGAAGGAAAAAGCTGAAGAGATGGAGAGTGCCAAGAGGAAGGCACAATAAAATCAGGGAGCATATCCGAGGAAAACCAATAATGCCTACAATAGGTTTCAAAAAAGCTGCGGACAAACAAATTTGTGTTCCAGTCATCCAAAACCTGAAAGAACTTGAGAAAGTTGAGAAAGGACAAAGCATAATCATCGCTCATGTTGGCAAGAGAAACAGGCAGAGTATTGCTGAAAAAGCCAAGGAGAAACAGTTGAAGGTGTTAAATTAAAATGAACCTAAGAAACAAAAAACATCTGGTAGCCCGAGTATTGGGGGTTGGCGCAAACAGGGTTATATTTGACAGCGCGAGGCTTGATGAAATCAAGGAGTCTCTAACAAGGCAGGATGTCAAGGATCTTATCAAGAGCAGAGCAATAAGACTCAGAGAAACCAGAGGAACAAAGAAGAAAGAGAAGAGAACTACAAAGAGAGGAAAAGGAAAGATCAGAAAGATGGTGGGTGTGAGAAAACATGAATACATGATTATGGTAAGAAAATTAAGGCAAACATTGAAAAACCTGAGAAAAGCAGGCACTATAAACAGAGAAAATTATATTTCCCTGAGACAGAAAGTAAAGGCCAGGACTTTCAAAACTCGCGCTCATCTGATGGAAGCAATTAAAGCAAAGCAAAATTCCGTAAAATGAATGTAGAAAAACGAAGACGACTTGAGAACAAGACAGATTATAAACTGCGAATAGGACTGCTTAAAAGCGGAAAGCCACGAATAGTTTTCAGAAAAACAAACAAGTATGTAATTGGACAGTGCCTTGAAAGTGAGAATGCACAGGACAAAGTAGTTACTGGGCTGACATCCAAGGAATTACTGAAATACGGATGGCCTAAGGAAAATCTAGGAAGCCTTAAATCCATGCCAGCTTGCTACCTGACAGGATTGCTGCTTGGCAAGAGAATATTAAAGAAAACCGCAAAAGAATGCATCCTTGATATAGGCATGCTGAGAAATGTGAAAAAGTCAAGAGTTTATGCTTTCTTGAAAGGCATTGTAGATGCTGGAATAAAAATTAATGCAAGCAAGGAAGTTTTCCCTGATGAGAAGAGAGTGAAAGGAGAGCATACAAAGGTCAAACATATATTCGAAAAAGTTAAGGAGAGCATAAAGAATGGATAAAGAAATTAAGGAAAAAGTGAAGCCTGAAACCAAGAAGGTGGAAGCAACAGACACAATAGTCATAAATGGGGATGCAGAAAAATTAAACAAAGACGTTGCTGTGGAAGAGGTTGAGCTTACAAGAGAAGAGAAAATAAAGGCGGCTGAGAAAGAAAAACTTGCAAGATGGAAGCCAAAGACAAAAATAGGAAAACTTGTGCTGGAAGCAAAAATAACAAATATTGATGAAATACTTGATAAATACAAGATTCTGGAAGCTGAAGTTGTAGATTATCTTCTTGAATTAAAAACAGAATTTCTTGCCATAGGACAAGCAAAGGGAAAATTCGGCGGTGGAAAGAGGCGAGTCTGGAAACAAACACAGAAGAAAACTGCAGAGGGTAATGTTCCAACATTTGCATGCATGGTTGTTGTCGGCGATGAAGATGGGCATGTAGGCCTTGGATATGGAAAAGCGAAGGAAACGCTGCCTGCAAGAGAAAAAGCAATCAGGAATGCCAAACTTAATATTATCAAAATTGAAAGAAGTTGCGCAAGCTTTGACTGTTTGTGCAATGAGAAGCATACAGTTCCATTTGATGTTGAGGGCAAGAGTGGAAGTTCAATAGTGAGATTAAAGCCTGCACCTCAGGGAACTGGGCTTGTTATAGGAGACGAGTGCAAGAAAATACTAAAGCTTGCAGGCATAAAAGATGTTTTCAGCAAGACATTCGGCCAGACAAGAACAACCATCAATCTTGCAAAAGCATGCGTTGCTGCATTGCAAAAAACAAGGGGAAACAAATAATGAAAGCGATAATAAGAATCAAGGGTCAGATTAATGTTCCAGACAGAGTAGACATGGCTTTCGACAGAATCAGGCTCAGAAGAAAATTTGCTCTTGTTGTTTTAAAAGATACGCCTGATACGCTTGGTGTGCTTAGAAAACTGGATAACTTTGTTGCATATGGCGACATCAGCAAGGAAACTTTTATGAAGCTTGTCGAAAAACGAGGACAGAAGATTGACAAGAAAAAGAGTATTGGAAATGCTCTTGAATTTTTTGAAGGAAGAAAAAAGCTGGAAGAATTGAATTTGAAACCATTTTTCAGAATGCATCCGCCAAGAGGCGGGATAGACACTAAGCAATATTATCCAAAAGGTGTTTTAGGCGATCACAAAACTGATATTAATAAATTAATAGAGAGGATGCTATGAAGCTCAAGAAAAGAACAAAGAGAAGCAGGATACGGGGAACAAGGCTGTGCGGCCACTCTGCCAAGAAAAATAAAGGCAGTGGGAATATCGGCGGACATGGCATGGCTGGCTCTGGCAAGCACAAAAAAAGTTTTGTATTAAGATATGAACATCCGTATTTTGGCAGGGCAGGAAGGAATGCACGGAAGGTAAAGAAAAAAGATTATAAAGAAATAAATCTAGGGGATATTGATAAAGAACTTGACATGTTTGTCAAAAAGGGGCTTGCAAAACATACTAATGAAGGCACTGAAGTTGCTCTTGAAGGTTACAGGGTGCTTGGCGACGGAGAATTGACAAGGAAGCTGATAGTAAAAGCCTCTTCGTTTACAAAGTCTGCTAAGGAAAAAATTGAAAAAGCAGGCGGAAAAGTAATAACAAAAGAAAATGGTGATTGAGGGGATAATAAAAAATCTTCCAGAGGTCAAGGGGCCTGTGGAGAAGAAGGTAAGTTTTAACACCAAATTAAAATGGACCTTAATTGTTCTCGTTCTGTTCTTTCTTCTTGCCAATATCTCTCTCTATGGGATGGAGAAAAACTCACTTGAAAGATTCAAGTATCTCGCAATAATCCTGGGAACTGATTTTGGAAGCATAATCTCGCTTGGTATCGGCCCAATTGTTATGGCGAGCATCATACTTCAACTGCTAGTTGGAGGAGGAATCCTAAAAATTGATTTGCATTCTGAAGAAGGAAAAAAGTATTTCCAGGGGCTGCAGAAGCTGGTAGTAATACTATTCATAATCTTTGAAGCATGTGTCTATGTATTAATGAAGGGGCTGCAGGCAGTTCCTGGACTTGAATTGATAGTTATATTCCAGCTTATGCTGGGTGGATTAGCGATTGTGTATCTTGATGGGCTGGTAACAAAGTGGGGATTCGGTTCTGGTGTAAGCTTGTTCATCGCAGCAGGAGTAGCATGGAGAATCTTTACAGGATTGTTCCAGTTTGTCGGCGCTGATGGTTCAAACTGTCTTGCTGATTTCTCAAGAACATCGTGTGCAGGAAAAGTCCTGGTCATAATCCAGTCATTAGTAAACCAGTCTCCTGGAGGGGCATTGAATGCACTTTTAGTTATTTTAGTAACTGCACTTATATTCGTTGTAGTAATCTGGGCTTCGTCTTTGAAGATAGAAGTTCCATTGAGCTTTGACAGGTTGAGAGGATACGGTGTCAGATGGCCTCTTAATTTTTTCTATACATCTAATATTCCAGTAATATTAACTGCGGCACTTGTCGCAAATGTGCAGCTGTTTGCAGGACTGCTTGAAAGCAGCTTTGGACATGCAACAATTCTGGGAGGATTCTCCCAGGGAACACCAATCTCAGGATTTGCATTTTGGGTTCAGCCTGTAAATCTTGTTGGCGGGTTAATCACTGGAAGTCTCAGAACTATTGATTTTTTCAGAGGAGTAAGCAGCACATTGTTCTTTGTAGCATTTTCAGTATTATTCGCAGTGCTTTGGGTAAAGACTGCAGGCTTGGATGCAGGAAGCCAGGCAAGAAATATCATGTCTTCGGGATTGCAGATACCGGGCTTCAGGAGAGATGAAAGAATACTTGAGAGTGTTTTGGAAAGATATATTGTGCCCTTAACAGTTATGGGCGGTGCAGCAATCGGATTACTGGCATCAGCTGCAGATTTGATGGGAGCTTTGACTAATGGAACTGCCATACTGCTGGCTGTCATGATTTTGCATAATTTCTATGAAAATATCGCAAAGCAACATGCTGTAGACATGCATCCTGCGCTGAGAGGAATGATGGGAGGAAGCCAGTAATGATAATTGAACTACTACAAGCTTATCCAAGAGCAAGCATCAGCCTGATAGCTGTCTTAGTATCTATCTTCATGGTTATAGTTTACAAGTATACAACCAATCAAACAAGGATGAAAGAAATCAAAGACATGAATAAGAAATATCAGGAAGAGATGAAGCTTCACAAGGGAAATCCAGAAAAATTGATGGAGATACAGAAACAAGTCTTGTCTTTGTCAGGAGAGATGATGAAGCATTCACTAATTCCGATGATGGTGACAATGCTTCCTTTGTTTATATTAATTATATGGCTAAGAACTATTTATGGTGCTACTGCAATCTCGGGAAGCTGGATATGGTATTACATTATAGTTGGAATTTTTTCCAACACCATACTCAGAAAGATTTTTAATGTGCATTAAAGCAAGGTTAAGATGGAAAAACAAGAATATCTTATAAGACTTGGGGAATTGCAGCAGGAAGCTGAAAGAATTGGCCAGGAAAATCAGAATGTAGAAAGACAAATTAATGAGCTGCGAATCCTGAAGATAAATCTAGAAAGTTTTGCCGAGTCTAAGAATGAAAATGCTTTGGTTTCTCTTGGAAATGGCATCTACACAAAGGCAGAACTTAAAGGCAGGGGCCTTTGGGTGAATATCGGTTCTAATACTGTTGTTAAAAAAAGCGTGCAAGAGACTGGAAAACTTATAGATGAACAGGTTAAAAAACTTGAGAATTTTAAAGAACAGTTATGCAAAGAAATGGGTTCTTTGAATATGCAGCTTAATGCTCTGGTAGAGAGTGCACAACAGCTTCAAGAAAGCGAGTAAAGTTAAGTGTTCCAAGTTCTGAAACAATTTTATGGACATATTTCTTGTTCACAAATTCAAAAGCAGGATTTCTTATTTTAATATTCTTTGGCGCATTTTTCCATACTTCATGAAAATCCCGTTCCTCGATTTTCACATTCTTTGGAAAGAATTTCCACGAGTCTGCAACCACATACAAAGGAATTTTATGCATATATGAAAGTTCTGCGACTATTCCAGAACCTATCTTGTTTATTATTCCATTTTTCATTATTGCATCGCATCCGATAAATATTTTATCAACTTTTTTTGCGCCTTGTTTTTTCTCAAGTGCAATTGCCATGGCAGAGTCAACAAAGGTTGTTACTGAAATGCCTGCCTGCCTTAGTCTAACTGCGGTTTCCCTTCCTTGATAGAGCGGGCGAGTTTCTGTGTTGTAAACTTGGAAATGCCTGCCATGCTTCTTTGCATAGATCAGGGCATTGTTTACATTTGTTGAATAGCAATGAGTGTAGATTGTATCGCCAGACTTAATCAGTCCATAAACCTGCTTGTTAATTTTTTCCTGCGACTCTAAGAAATGCAATGGAATATTTACACACGGCTTTTTTATTTTTGAAAGGCAGTTTTCAAGGGAATTAACTGTATTGACAAGAAAAGGCTCTGTAGGCCTGGCATTAATTAATGCTTTTTTGACAGCAGGAGTTGGTTCTGAAAGATACGCTTTCAGCGCGGCTTTGGCGATATTAGAAGCTCCATGAATCTTAACAGACTTTATCTTTTTGATAATATTTTTAACCTCTTTCTTCATGTCGGAAATGTTAACCTTATTTTTTATATAAATGTTTGCATGCCCAATAACATTTCCGAGCATCCAAAAGTCCATACAAATTTAAGCCATAGAAAACCTCATGGACTTTTTGATAATAACTTTTATATACGCCAGAGTATAAAAACTTTAGTAGAAAGAGGAAAATGCTTGAACTTTTATTAGGACCAAGGAGAGCTGAGAAGAAACCGCTGGAGATGCTTCTGGTAGGAATATTCTATTCTCTAGTCTCGCTGGTGCTTGCAAACTGGATATTCTCAGGAGGAGTTCTTGCAGATTATCTTGGAATAATTGTTATCACATTTGTTGTCATGTTCACAATGCCTTTCATGTACTACTTGTTGAGGCATGAAGAGGAGAAAGATATCAAGTATAATGGGAAATTCAAGGTCATCAAGGAACATTCAAAGGCAATATCGTCGCTGCTGTGGCTTTTTGTGGGATTTGTAATTGCGTTCTCGTTCTGGTATATTGTTGCTGGCAATGGGCAGGATTTCAAGGCTCAGATAGACACATACTGCTACATAAACCATCCTTCAAACTATGATTTATGCACGCAGGAATACGGTGGCAGCATCACAGGAAGTGTCATAAGCACGGAGAGATTCATGACCATCTTCTTAAATAATGTTTATGTTCTGATGTTTACCCTCATATTCTCGCTGATTTTCGGCGCGGGCGCGATTTTTATACTTGCATGGAATGCCAGTGTCATAGCAGTAGCTGTTGGGATATTTGCACGGACAAACCTCAGCCTTTGGCCTCTTGGAATAGCAAGATACATGGTGCATGGGTTGCCTGAAATAGCTGCATATTTCATAGGAGCTATTGCAGGCGGAATATTGAGCATGGCAGTTGTCAAGCAGGATTTTAGCAAGCAGAGATTAAAAGATATATTGCATGACTTCATAACACTAGTGTTTATAGCAATAGTGTTCTTATTTTTTGCCGGAATTCTGGAAGTTTTACTTACCAACAGGTTTTAGATACTTTTAAAAATTTGAATTTTCTATGAATAGGATGAAATTTAGCTGTAAAAATTGCCATTTCAAATTTGAAAAAGAAGTCAAGCCAAACGTATGCCCTTACTGCGGTGGAAACAAAATAGAAAGGGAAAAGAGCGCTGAAGAATTTTTAAAAGATGCTAACTATGAGTGACGATATCATAGAAAAAAGAAATGAGAAACTGAAGGAGCTCCTGTCCCATCAGACGATAATAATAGCAGTCCTGCTTTTAGTTCTGCTTCTGCTGGCATGGCACATAAGGACAGCTAATGTTCCTGGACTCAAAGATGTTACAACTGGCGACTATACTCTTGGTCCAGACTTAGACCCATTCTTGTTCCTGAGGTACGCGAAAGATATTGTAGCAACTGGCAGCATTCCTGTCATTGACACAATGAGAGTTGTTCCTTTAGGATTTAATACTTTGCAGGAAACACAGCTTCTGCCATACCTTATAGCATACTTTCATAAATTCTTGAACTTGTTTACGACAACAAGCGTGAATTATTCTGCAGTTATTTTTCCAGCGTTTATGTTTTTATTGACAATAGTTGCATTTTTCTTCCTTGTTGGAAAAATCTTTTATGAGCATAAATACCGCTTGTGGATTTCGGCACTGGCTTCGCTATTCCTGATGGTGATACCTTCATTCTTATCCAGGACAATTGCTGGAATTCCAGAAAAGGAATCTGCTGGATTTTTCTTCATGTTCCTTGCATTTTATTTTATACTCTGCTTTTTCAGGTCTTCGAATACAAGAAATACAATCATCTTTGGAATACTGGCAGGATTATCAACAGCAGCGATGGGGCTGATATGGGGCGGAGTAATCTATGTTTTTACTGTCATGGGTGTGTTTGGTGTTTTCCTGTGGATACTGGGAAAGATTGACAAGAAAGAGATAATCGGATATGGCATATGGCTTTTCGTAAGTTTTAGCCTGCTTGCAGGATTATCTGGCAGATATAGTTTCCAGGGGCTTGCCACATCACCTTCAAGTGGAATCAGTCTTGCAGTTTTTGCATTGATATTCGTGGATTATCTTTTGTTTAATACTCGAATTAAAGACATTAGCCTTGTAAGCAGAATTGGAGAGAAATATCCGAAGAAAGTTGTGTCCATTGCAGTATTTATCATACTAGGAATTGTTGCTTCCAGCATTGTTTTTGGAATTGGCTTTATTCCAAGCTTTATTAGTGATGTCATGTTCCATCTTACTCAGCCATATTCTGACAGGTTCTCATTCACAGTTGCTGAAAACAGGCAGCCATTCTTCGGAGAATGGAGCAGCGAGTTTGGTCCGATGCTTTATGGATTTCCTGTTTTCTTTTGGATGTTCTTCTTAGGCTCGATACTTTTGTTTTACAGGACTTTGGGCCTTCATAAAAGAGACAAAGTGTATATGATTATTGTATACTCATATTTCTTAGTCTCGCAGGTATTCAGCAGGTATGCTCAGAACAGTGTAATGAATGGCACAAATTTTATAAGCAAATTAATTTATTTTTCAGGCATTGCGATTTTTGCACTATACTTCATGTACATAACTTACATCTATGAAAAAAGAAATGAGGGACATTTGCTCAAGGAATTCAACCTTTCATATATTTTCATCTTTGCATTCTTCTTTGTAAGCATAATCGGCGCGAGAAGCGCGATAAGGTTAATCATGGTTTTAGTTCCACCAGCAAGCATAATCGCTGCTTTTGTTCCTTTTGAAATTTTGTCAAGGTACAGCATAGACAAGGCAAGAAAAACCTTGTGGCTGGTTGCATTGATTGCAGTTACCTTGCTGACAATCTTTACTGTCTATAACTTCTATCAAACGACTTATGCTAGTGCACAAAATTATGTTCCTGGAGTGTATAACATCCAGTGGCAGTATGCAATGAACTGGACACGTGCAAATACACCTACAAATGCAGTTTTCAGCCACTGGTGGGACTATGGATACTGGTTGCAGAGCATTGGAGAAAGAGCTACAATGCTCGATGGTGGAAATATTATTGTCTACTGGGATTATTTGTTTGGAAGGCATGTACTGACAGGGCAGTCTGAACAGGAAGCTCTGGAACTTTTGTATACCCATAATGTTTCCTATCTTTTGATAGATTCAACAGATATTGGCAAATATCCTGCATACTCAAGCATTGGAAGCGATGAAAACTATGATAGATACAGCTGGATGACAACATTTTTGATTAATGACAAAGAAACAAAAGAACTGATGAACGGAACTGAATATTATTACCAGGGCGGATTCCTGCTTGATGAGGATTTTATGTACAAGACAAATTCTTCAGAAACGCTTTATCCTGGCAGAAAAGCATACATACCATGGATAAAACTGGATTTCTCGTCTGATAAAAGCATTACAGGTGCTGAAGCACTCTTGTATTATAATGGCAAACAGCAGTTTATTCCATTGAACTGTGTATATTTTGAAGGAAAAACTTATAATTTCAATACAACAGGATATGATGGATGCTTCTACATGATGCCTGCTGTCATGTCTGAAACGCAGTTGGACAAGAAAGGCGCAGGAATTTTGATAAGTCCGAGAGTCATGAAAACAGAATTTGCAAAACTGTATTTATTCGGCCAGGGAGAGAATTTCAAGCTTGTGCATAGCGAAGATGACGAAGTTGTCAAGATGTTGAGGGCTCAGGGATTCAATGCTACGGATTTTGTATTCTACAATGGCGTGCGTGGGCCTATCAAGATATGGAAAGTAGAGTATCCTCAAGGAATGAAGTCAAATCCAGATTACCTTGCAACAGCATTTCCAAGTCAAGATATTGCAATAGCTAAGCCAGGATATTACTAAGAGTAAGCTTATTAAATATAAAATTCATTGAATCAAAATGAATCTTATACTGCTGATTCCAGTGTTGCTGGGTTTTTTCGTGACTTTGTATACGGTGCCTTTCTGGATAGAGAAAGCAAAGCAGATAGGCTTGCTGTGGCAGGACATGAACAAATTCAAGAAGCCACTGGTTGCAGGTTCTGGAGGAGTTATTGCGGTAGTGGCTTTTATTTTATCTGCATTGGTTTACATTGCAATTAAAACATTTTACTTTCATACTACTGGCAGCATCATAGAAATATTTGCTTTAACCACAACGATTTTGCTGCTAGCTGGTATAGGCTTTGTTGATGATTTACTGGGATGGCAGCGAGGTGGCTTGAGTGCAAGATTCAGGGTTTTGATGTGTATTTTTGCATCAATACCACTAGTTGTTGTGAATGCCGGAGTATCTGAGATTTCAATTCCTCTTTTAGGAAGTGTTAATGTAGGACTGCTGTATCCTTTGCTTTTAATTCCTTTAGGTGTAACTGGTGCAGCAACGACTTTCAATTTTCTTGCTGGCTATAATGGGCTTGAGGCAAGCCAAGGAATTATTATACTTTCAGCTTTGGCTCTTGTCACATGGCTTACAGGAACTAGCTGGCTAACTATGATTTGTTTGCTGATGGTATTTGCACTCCTGGGATTTTGGATATACAATAAATTTCCAGCCAAGGTATTTCCAGGGAATGGTGTTACCTATGCTATAGGAGGATTAATTGCGTGCGCTGCAATATTTGGCAAGATAGAGACAATAGCAGTATTCTTTTTCTTGCTTTACATTGTTGAAGTGTTCTTAAAATCCAGGGGTGGTTTGAAGAAACAATCATTCGGGAAGCCGAATAAACTTGATGAACTTGAGATGCCTTATGACAAAATCTATGGTGTTGAGCACTGGGCAATTGCCATGCTAAAAAAAATCAAAGGAAAGGTATATGAAAATGATGTTGTACGATTCATAAATATAGTTCAATTAGCAATAATACTGGTTGGCCTGCTGATATTCAGAAGTGTCCTATTCTAAGATGTCGAATAAACTAAAAAATATCTACAAAGACGAGCTTATTAAAGGCAGTCTTATACTCGTTGTGGCAATTGGTTTATACAATTTTTTTAATTATATATTTCAGATGTCCATGGCTCTAATGCTAGGACCTGCAGATTATGGAATACTTGCTACCCTGATGTCTGTTATCTACATTCTGGCAATACCCTCCGAGGCAATACAAACAATCATCTCAAGGTACACTAGCAAATTCAATGTTCAGGGTGAATATGGAAAGACAAAGGACTTATTGCTTAAAGGCATAAAGAAAGCTATAAAAATTTCAATAGGATTTTTTGTTATTTATCTTATAGCATCTATTTTTATATCAAATTGGCTAAAAATTAATTTTTATTTGTTTGCAATTGCCGGGCTGATTATATTCAGTTCATTTTTGTTGCCAATTAACAGGGGAATCCTGCAGGGAAGAAAGAAGTTTAAAGAAATGGGCATGAATTTAGTTACAGAAGCAGTTATAAAAATAATTTTTGCAATAATTTTAGTTTCGGTTGGATTCAAGGTTTATGGAGCTATGGCAGGAGTGGTGATTGGGGCATTAACTGCCTTCGGGCTGTCTTTCTTTTTAATTAAGGAAGTGTTAAAGAGCAAAAGGAAAAAAGAAGGATTTGATAATGTTTATGCCTACAATTTTCCAAGCCTGATTACAATAACAGCAATTGTTTTGATGTACAGCATAGATATTATTTTGGCTAAAAGATTTTTTCTTCCTGAACTTGCTGGCCAGTATGCATTCGTTTCTTTGATAGCAAAAGTAATCTTGCTGACAAACCTTGCTGTAGGGAAAGCGATGTTGCCTCTTGCGTCTGAACACTTTGAAAGAGGCAAAGAAACTAGGGGATTGCTTAAAAAATCATTTACTATGGTCTTGCTTATTTCTATACCTCTGCTGCTTATTTATTTTCTGTTTCCAGAATTAGTTGTGAGGATAATTTCATTGGGCTCGCTAAAGTATTTGGCAGCTTCTAATGTATTGTTCTTGCTGGGATTGGCATTTACTTTTACTTCATTCTCCAGTATAATATTGCTTTATAAAATATCTACAAACAAAATGAAAAGCTCATCATGGATTTTGCTGCTATTTGTATTTATTGAAGTGTTATTGCTAAGTATTTTTAATTCTAATATTATTGAATTCTCTTTGTCTCTTGTTGCTGCAAACTTCTTAATGTTTGTTTACAGTTTAATCACGCTGCGAATAAAGTAACTCTTTGCTTACAAGTCCCATATACCTTGCAGGAAGCTTATTTTTAAAAAGCATGAAATAGTAAGAAAATAGGACAAAATGAAAATCTGCATCGTAATGCCTGCATATAATGAAGAGAAAAGAATAGCGAGAACTCTTGAAGATTACTGCAGGTTTTTCTCAGAGTTGAAGAAAAGCAAGGAACTTGATTTTGAAATTCTTGTTGTAATCAATAACACCACAGACAGGACAGAGGAGATTGTAAAAATATTCCAGAGAAAATGCAAAGAGCTCAAATACCTGAATTTTAAGCAGGGCGGAAAAGGATTTGCTGTAAGAAAAGGTTTTGAATATGCCCTGCAGAAAGACTTTGACTTAATAGGATTTGTCGATGCTGATGATTCAACAAACGCCAATGAATATTTCAGGCTGATAAGAAGAATTGGGAGCTATGATGGAGTAGTAGGAAGCAGGTATATGAAAGGTGCAATTGTAATTCCAAAGCCGACGATACAAAGATTAATTTGTAAGATGATGTTTAATACTTTGATTAGGACCTTGTTACTCATGCCTTACAGGGATACACAGTGTGGGGCAAAAATATTCAAACGAAATGCGCTAGAGAAAGCTTTGCCTTGCTTAAGCATGTCGCAATGGGCATTTGATATAGACTTGTTATATTCACTGAGAAAACTTGGTTTTGCAATAAGAGAAGTGCCTATAATCTGGAGTGATAGAGAATATTCGAGAATAAACTTTTTTGGAGCAGGACCGTGGATGGTTCTGGCACTGATAAGGCTAAGACTTTATAATTCGCCTTTCAAAGGAGTTGTAGATGCATACAGCAGAATCACAAATTTTATTTACGGATTTGGGAGGTAACGCTCTGCCTGAATATCTGAAGTTTCACAAAATAACCTAAACTATGCATATATTTATTAATAGTGTCTTGTAATTAAAAAAATGTGGGAAGGCAAGAAAATATCTGTTGTATTGCCAGCTTACAATGAAGGGCAAAACATAAAGAAAGCTGTAAATGAATTTTTCAAAACAGGTGTTGTAGATGAAATTGTAGTCGTTGATAATAATTCTAAGGATAATACTTTCAGCGAGGCAAAAAAAGCAGGGGCAACAGTTGTAAGCGAGAAGAACCAGGGTTATGGCTGGGCTCTTAGAAGAGGGCTTTATGAGGCAAAAGGAGATTATGTTTTTACATGCGAGCCTGATGGAACATTTGTCGCAAGGGACATATTCAAGTTTTTGCCGTATTCTGAAGAATTTGAGGTTATATTTGGAACAAGAACCTCCAAATCTCTTATTTGGACTGGCGCAAACATGCAGTGGTTCCTTAGGATGGGAAATGTTGCGGTCGCAAAAATGCTTGAATATCTATTCAATGGTCCGTGCCTGACTGATGTAGGATGCACATTTAAGTTCATAAAAAAGGACGCATTAAGAAAAATCCAGAGAAAGTTTACAGTTGGAAAATCGCATTTTTCTCCCGAGTTTATGCTTCTATGCATAAAGAACAAGCTAAAATGTGTGGAAATACCTGTAAATTACAAGAGCAGAGTTGGAGAATCAAAGATTACAGGAAACTTCAAAAGGGCGTTCAAGCTCGGGATGGTTATGATTTTCATGCTACTTGGATACTACTGGGGCATAATTGGAAAAAAATAAAATGGATTCAAGAAAATTATTCATTTATTTTCTTATTGCTCTAATTTTATTCGGAATAACAATAAGATTTCTTAGCATTAACAAGGACATTTCAACAGACGAAAGCGATTTTGTCAAAGCAGCAATTGCACTAGATGAAACAGGACATCCGGTTTATTATCATTCAGGACAGCAGCCTAATGAAGTTGGTCTTCAGCATCCACCGATGTATATTTTTCTGCTCTCTGGCATATTTTCCATTTTTGGCGTTTCCGAGGCATCTGCAAGAAGCATAAACATATTATTTTCTCTCCTGACTGCAGTTCTTATTTATCTCTTTTGCACAACTCTTGTAGATAATAAAAATAAGAAAGTCATAGGCTTGGCATCTGCTGCATTCTTTCTTGTGAATTATTTTGTTTTCTCTTCATCTTTGATTATAGACATAGACGCGCTGTCTACTTTTTTTGTTTTCGCTTTTGTTTTCATGATTTTGCTTTATAACAAGACGAGAAAATCCCTTTTTCTTTACCTTGCTGGCGCGGCTTTCTTCTTCAGTATCTCCAACAGGTATCCTATAGCTATTTTTGTTTATGTATGTCTCGGGGCATACTTTCTATTTAATAAGAATCTAAGGCCAATTTTCTGGAAATATCTTCTGATGGGAGTCATATCTTCAGTTATTTTTATAATTCTCTGGGCAATGTACAGCATAATAATTGAGCCTGGAAACTTCTTTTTCTTTATCACGCACAATGCCCGCCTTGGGTCCGAGCAATTCAAGGATATTGCAGTTTATCTTTGCAGCTTTGCACTTAATATATCGCAGTTTATCCGCTTGTTCACATTTCCTGCAACGCTGCTACTTCTTTATTCATTCTTTTTCTTCTTTAAGAAAAAAGACGAAAATACAAGAATTGTTATGATTTCTGTTCTCGCTGTACTTTTTCTGTTCCTTGCTGTGCCGCGTCCTGCTTTTGGATACCCAAGATATTTTATGACTCTTCTGGCAGGCGCCTCTCTACTCATAGTTCTTTGTGTTTGGGAAAACCTGCCTTTCAAAAATATTGAGAAGAGAGACATTTTAATTTCAATTGTCAGCTTTTTTATTTCTTTAATTCTGCTGTTCATGCTTTCTCCACAACTAACAGTTTATGCCAGTAACGGGCTTATAAAATCAACAAACCTGCCTGATTTTGTCTTTAATCTTCTTGCATCGCTGCCAGTTGCATTTGCGCCCCTCTACAAAGGAAACAAAAAGAAGATTGTGCTTCTCATTCTCTTGGCCCTTACATTAAGCTACTCCCTCTATTTTGACATAAAGCTGGTTTCTAATGAAACACATATCAAGGAAGCAGGAATTTACCTGAACCAAAATACCGTGCCTTCAGATATTATTATCTGCCCGAAGGGAATAGGATACTATACTGGAAGAGAGTTTTATGCAAATGACCTTACAAAACCCTCTTTAAATTTTTCTCTTTCCTATCTCACAGAATATTTCAAGATGAGCATGGAGAATAGAAGGATGGATGATATTTTCTTTTGGAGTGATGGATATTTTAGTGGCATAAACAACCCTGTTCCTTCTGAAGACATCCTGAACAAAGTGGCATATGTTGTGCTTTATCATCCTGTCACAAATGCTACTCCTGAAAAAATAATAGGTGATTTGTATATTTATAGGTTAAATCAACAACAGCAATATCTTTAAAATTAAAAATTGTCTTAAAACAAGAAAAAAATGGCGGAAAAATTTAATAAATATATCAACATAGGATGCTCAGCTAATGACAATTATGCTCAGCATCTGGGTGTAATGCTTTATTCGATGCTTGATAATTGCTCGTGTCCTGAGAAGATAAGGATATTTGTAATGGATGGGAATATCTCTCAGAAAAACAAGGAGAAATTAAATTCAATTGTAAACCACTCCAAGGCAAAAATCTCTTATCACAAGCCTGACGAGAAATTGATTGAAGGCATGAAAGTCTGCAGGCATATTACTCTTGAAGCTTACTACAGGTTTCCGCTTATAGAAAATCTTAATCTTACAAAGCTTCTTTATCTTGATGTTGACATGGTTGTGACAGGTGATATAAAGGAGATTTACAATACTCCTTTTCAAAATAATATAGTTTTCGCTGTCAAAGATCCTGGCGGGTCACCAGCCAAAAAGAGAAGCCTAGGCATACCCAGTGACAAGCATTACTTTAATTCTGGACTGCTTTTGGTAGACTGCAAAAGATGGAGAGAAGAGAAAATAACGCAAAAAGCCCTTGATTTTATGAGAAAAAATCCAGAAAAAATAGAACATGCTGACCAGGACGGACTAAATGCAGTTCTTGTAAACAAATGGGAGGAACTTAACCCTTGCTGGAATTTTATAATTAAGCTATTTTATCATAAACATCTTCCCTTCCTAAAAGCACATGGCTATGAGGATGTTAATTTAAGAGAAATCTCCAAGAATGCTAAAATAATTCACTATGCAAGCTTCATGAAGCCGTGGTTTTTCTTGGATCCTATTCCCTACAAGAAAATTTATTGGAAATATCTTAATGAAACTCCATGGAGAAATTACAAATATCCTGATTTAACCCTTGAAGGTTTTGCAAAGAGAATTTTTTATTTTGCAAAGATTTTTAGCAAGAAATTTCGAGGCAGATAGATTAATTAAAATTTCTCTATGTTTACCCTTACTTTTGAATCTGGAAATTCATCATTAAGGTTTTTCCAAAATTCTGGAAGCTTATCCTTTATTTCATAGTCACTCCAAGTAATAGGGTCCATTGGACCAACTTCTTTTGCCCATTTTGCCATTTTGGTTAGGCCATCATAAAGAAGTGTTTTATCTCTGAATCCTAGAAGTTCTTCTGATTTTTTTGTTGTACAGTGAGCATGCTTAACTTCATGTCTTGCCTCGATATGAACAGGTTTTAAATCAGAACCCATTGCCTCGAGAGTCATCTTAGCAAGCTCATTTAGCGTATAAGGTTTTTTGGCACCGAGATTTATTATTTGATTCTTAGCTCTTTCTGTAAAAGGGGCATTTGCAATGCATGGAACAATATCTCGGATATATGAAAAAGCTCTTGTTTGCTCTCCATCCCCATAAATTAAAGGAGCTTTGCCTTGCATGATTCTATTCATAAATATACCAATCACATTCCTGTAAGGGTCTCCTAAAAACTGCCTTTCACCATAGACATTATGCGGCCTGATGATAACATGCTCCAAGCCAAAAAGCTCTTTTGCAACTTTCAAGTCCTGTTCTACAGCATATTTGGCTATTCCATACGGGTCTTCTGGTTTTGGAATATCGTCTTCATTAAAAGGTGGATTTCCAGAGCCATAAACAGCCATTGAAGAAGTAAATAAGAAGCACTTAACTTTATTCTTTAATGCTGCATTAATCAGGTTAACAGAACCCATAAGATTGTTCATGTAATTATATCTTCTTATAAAATGAGAAAGCCCTTCTGCAGCATATGCTGCAAGATGATAAACAACATCCTGTCCTTCCATTGCTCTTGAAACTAGCGCATTATCAACTATCGAGCCTTTGATAAATCTGGATCTTTGGTTAACATTTGACTCCAAACCTCCGGAAAGATCATCTATAATTGTTACTTCATGGCCTTGTTCTGTCAAATAATCTGCTAAATGGCTTCCAATAAAACCTGCTCCACCAGTAACCAATACCTTTTTTCCCATACCAAAAATTACTAATGCTTGTTTATAAATTTAGTTGTTTTTAAGTTCACTTTTCTTGCATCTTTCTTGCTAAAATAACAAAATGCGACGATAGTTTGGGTGATACTTTAAATATCCTGTCAAACATCAGAACAGACTTGGGAAATCCTTCTTCAAAAACAGCTCCCTTGACTGCTTCTATCTTAAAACCGTTCATCTTGAGCATATCTTTCAGAGCTTCAAAAGTAAAGATTCTTACATGTCCTACAGGCTGGCTTTCTTTCTTGAATCTTTTCAAGAACCCGGCGCCGACTAACTTTGACTTTGTTGAAGGCTCCAAGAAAAGCGGCTGTATGCCTAGAAGCATTAAAATCCGGTTATACCAAACACATAAATTTGGTGTTGAGAGAACAAGATAGCCTTGATTTTTCAAAATCCTGTTTAGTTCAGCAAGGAAACAATCCGGATTATAAAGATGCTCAATAATTTCGCCTGCATACACAATATCAAAAACTTTGTCCTTAAATGCAATGCCTTTTTCAAAGTCTCCTTGTTTTACATCAAATCCTTTTTGTTTTGCTTCATTTACTTCGGTTTTTGAGAAGTCAATACCCTGAAGTTTTAAATCTTGAAATTTTTTAGAGAGAAACTCCATGAATATGCCGCTGCCGCAACCAGCATCCAATAAAACACTGTCATGCTTTAAAATAGAAGAAATAAATTTCAAAGCAACTTTTTCTCTGTCTAGAAGAAAATTTCTTTTCTGTCTAACTTTGTTCCAATGTTCATAATAATCTATTGTTTTGACCATATTTCAGTTCATAAATTATCAACGCAAGCTGCTGTTTTGCAGAATCCAGATAATATGCCTGAACCAGAGTTGCTGTTTGATTATGTTCTGAAGGCCATGCAAGCGCCCAATCTGGCTGGAAACCCGGCTCAAAGACTGAGATAACAAGATACTTCGGCTTAAGTGCTAGAAGTTTCTGGTCAAATGCAGTTTCATTCTCATTAGAATTGTTAACATAGAAATTTTCAATTTGCCGTTCAGAATAATATGCATGCTGCGGCACAGATGCGCTGACTATTATGTCATTAGGATTTGAATTTTCTTTTAGCCACAAGCCAGATTGTTTAACCTGCAAGTATGAATCAAGTTTTGCTCGAATGATGTTATCAGCATGAACTAGTTGAGTGCAAACTCCAAGCAGAACAATAATAACTATCAGAGCGGTTGCAAATTTCTTATTTTTAAATGCTCCGGCAAGATATTGTGAGAAGCTTATAACTCCTTTGCTTGTAAATGCAAGCATGCCTGGTAGAAGAGGGAAAAACCACCTGTACTCAAATCCGTCATATGTTCTCATTAGGAATATAAAAATGAAAAGGATTGAGATAATAAGCAGTATATTAAATACATCTGACTTAAAGTCAAGATTTTCTCCATTAACTGCAATCTGTTTGAATTTATCAAAGCTTATAGAAAAGTCCAGGATTAACAAGAATATACCGAAAAGGAATGCCCAGAAGAACAATGATGGAAGCCAGGATATTGATGACTGATAAAATCCGTAAAATACTGACAAGACATTTAGTGCCAGGGGTCTTTCAGGATGGTAGTAATAGCTAATGAGCGCACCGGCAATCTTAGGAATAAAAATTACTGCTAAGATTGCCGCAACTACTAAAATTGCTGAGGCAATTAAACCTTTTTTACTGAATATTATGGATTTATTCAGTATAATTACAAAAAGGAAGACTGCCGGCACGAACATTACGTTTCCTGGCCTGAAAAGTATTGAAACAAAAGCAAGTAACGTGACCCATACTAAAGAGTATTTTGGCGAGATAAACCAAGAATTCTCTTTTTTAATATATGATTTGAACAGAATAAATATTGCGAGGAATTCAAATACAATTGCCAGATTCTCTGTCTGGAAGCGGTTGCTGTAAAATAGATTCTCCCATAAGACTGTTATGATTGCCGTTGAAATTAATGCTATTCTTTTGTCAGGATACATTTCTTTAATCATCTTGTATGTAAGGAAAATCAAGATTATTGATGGAATGAACAACAGAACAAACCTCATTAATGGTTCGCTTGTTAATCCTATCCTAAAAAATATTGAGGCTAGAAGTGGAAATCCTGGAAGCCTGATGTTTTCGAGCTGGTAGTGTCCGATGCCTGCATAACTTTTGGCAGCTGCCATGTAACCTGATTCATCCCACCACATGGGCTGATTTTTTGTCAAGAAATAATAATACAGCCTTACTATAAAGGCAAAAATCATGATTCCAATAAGTGCAAGATTGCTTCTGTCAGACAGCCATTCTTTCAATCTTTGTTTCTTTTTATCTTCAAGTTTCTCTGATTCTGGCATGGTTATTTCTAGAAATGGATGTTTTTATTCCTTTTTATTGCTTTTTTCGAGGAGCAAAAAAATGTATGAGCCTCGGATAAATCTTCCAAGATAAATATCCAGATATGAAATTAATGTTGGAATAGAAAATAATGCTCTTGTGACAATGCTTGGCTCTTTCTGGGTTTTGAACCTGTCTTTCAAAAACTGGCCGGATTCTTCACTCTTGTTTCTTGCAAACAGCTTGCCTATGATTTTGGCTGAACTGTCTTTAACAAAGTCAGTAAGCTGCTGAAAAAAGATACTGTAGTTATAATAATCTGCCAGCTTCAAGCCTGCTTGTGCGAAGAGTTTTCTTTTTTCATCCAGTGTCAAACGATTAACATGCCCGCACTCTATATCTGCCAGTGTCAATCCTCCGCGCATCTGTCCAAACAAGTTATCAAAAATCAAATCAATGCCATATCCATTTTCTGATGTAAAAATTATGATTCTGCCATCTTTTGTCAGGATTCTTGCAAGTTCCTGAAGCATCTTTGGCAGGTCATTCAAAAAAATATGCTCAAAGACATCTGCAAGTAGTATGCAGTCTACTGAATTATCGGGCAAGGGGATTTTGAGAATTGAGCCGTGCAGCTTAACAATTTCTTTTTCTGGAATCTGCGCTAAAGCGTTTTCTGAAATATCAAGAACTATGCACTTCTTGAAATCTTTAAGAAAATAAAATGTCCAGTTTCCAACACCGCCGCCTGCATCCAAGAACACTGACTTGCCTTTAGAAGCCTTTATCCATTTGCTGAAAATCTTTAGTTTTGTATAATTCTGGAACCATTTGTATTTTGAGCGGTTGATGTTCCAGAAACCAGTCTCGTATTTTTGCTCGTTGTAATCCTTGTAGTCATAGTGCATTTTGACAGGAAGGTTGGACAGGAATTCTTTAACTCCTTTTTTAGTTTCTGAGCTGGTAATTTTGTCAAGCATCTTTGATGTTGATGTATTTATTTCAACTGGGATGAATCTTATCTTTGCTCCATAGCTTTCCAATACTTTTCTCTCATTCTGATCCATTTTCTCGAGCGTATAGTCGCCGCCTTTTACAAAAACGTCTGGTTTAAGATAATTGAGAATTTTAGTAACTCTAGTATCATTAAATATTGTAACATAATCTACAGAATCCAAAGCTGCAAGAACTTCTGCTCTTTGATCCTGCGGCTGAATCGGTCTGTCTGGACCTTTTAATTGTCTGACAGATTTGTCAGAATTCAAACCAACAATCAGGATATCACCAAGTTTTTTTGCTGAGTTAAGGTATCTTACGTGTCCTGAGTGTATCAGGTCAAAGCATCCGTTTGTCCAGACAACTTTCTTGCCCTTAGATTTATACTTGCGAATAATCTGCTTAAGCTTTTCTTTAGACAAAATTTTCTGGTGCTTCATGCCGAAACGACAATCGAGAGGTATAAAGATTTTTCTATACTTTATTTTGTGCTTTCTACTCTTTGCCAGATTTTATGATGGCTTTGATTTTTGACATCTATATCCCGATAGATAATAATCCATAGATAAACTCTGGCTGCGAACAGTTCAAAAAGCCACAACAGCTCTTTCAAACCTTTAAAATACTTGAAGAATGAAATCGCGCCCGAATATTCTTTTTTAAATGAACGAATTTCCACACCTATCATTTTTTTAATCTGATTGTAACCGCCGGCGCTTCTTTTCTTCTGCTTTATCCAACCATCAAAGTTATCAGGATACTTCACAAATACCTTAGATTCTGAAGAATATGCGATTTCGAATCCTTCTTTATAGACTTTATGCGAGATATATCCGTCTTCTGAAAGCAAGTCTTCTGGAAGATTTGGAAAAAGTTTTTTTCTGATTGCAAACAGATATCCTGAACAGAAAAATCTGAGATTATGCTCAGAGGCATAAATTCTTCTTTCATCTGCTACTTTCGTCAGAACATACGCCCAGAAACCAAATTTATTATCCTTGGGATTTAATGAGACTGGATTTCCAGAGACAGCACCTATCTTGCCGTCAGTAAAAGGTGTTAAAAGTGGAAGTATAGAGTCATTGCCAACGTAAACATCGCCATCAGTCAGCACAAGAATGTCTCCTTTTGCTTTTGAAACTGCCAAGTTGAGTGCAGATGACTTTCCTTTGCCCTCATCTTGTATTAATCGCAAATTCTTATACTTCTGCCGGAGTTTGCCTGCT
Organism: Candidatus Nanoarchaeia archaeon; assembly: GCA_041501125.1. Classification (GTDB taxonomy): domain Archaea; phylum Nanobdellota; class Nanobdellia; order Pacearchaeales; family GW2011-AR1; genus JBGQNO01. The sequence goes on along the minus strand of JBGQNO010000001.1, from coordinate 97,658 downwards.
TCTGCCAGCGTCTCCATATCTGGAGCTACAACTATAATTTCAGTATCTAGAAGCTTCTGTTCAGCAATTGATTCTATAGCTCTTCCTATGGTTCCAGGTTCTTTGTATGATGTTATGATTACGCTTATCATTGCAATCGGACAAACAGGCAACCTTTATAAATTATTTTCTTTTCTGTATGTCATGAAAGTCTTGCAAGTCGGGACTGGAATGTCCTCAATTTCTGCCAAGAGTGCTACAGCAACAGAATCTGTAGCATACAACCTGTCAAAGGAACTTAGCAAGCTTTGTGAGGTTCATATCCTTGATTTTAAGGATAATAACCGAGATAAATTATCCGGGGTTATCTACCATAATATTGACATGCCAAAAGCATGGGGGCCTGATGTATACACAACACCTGGCACATTAAGACATGTGGCAAGAAGAATGTTATACACAATCAAGACACTGGTTAATTTCATTCCTTTGATGTGTAAGGAGAAATTTGACATAATACACTGCCATAACCAGTACACTGGCTTTGCACTCTCGTTAATGAACAGATTATTTTACAAAAGCAAATTTGTTTATACTTTGCACACACCATTCTGGACTTTGTCCAATGAGATGCTGCCAAAGACATTCTGGCTGAAAACTTCAGTAGAAAGACTATGCTTCAAAAATGCTGATGAGGTCGTTGCAGTGTCTGAAACCTTAAAAAAATCAATAGAAAAACGCGCAGGTGTTGATTCCAAAAAAGTTATTCATATTTCAAATGGTGTTGATTTAATCAAATTTTATCCAGGCAAGTCTGGTGTGAGGAAAATGCTTGCCAAGACTGATGAAAAGATAGTATTGTGCGTTGCAAGGATTTCAAGAATCAAGAACCAGATGGCAATAATCAAAGCTATTCCAAAAGTTTTGTCCAAGGACAAGAATGTAAAATTCATTTTTATCGGGCAAATTGATGATAAAAAATATTTTGAGGAGATTATGAATTTTGTCAATGAAAACAATCTTCAGCAATATGTCAAATTTATTGGAAGTGTTGAGAATATCAAAATGCCTGAATATTACCGGGCTGCTGATATTTTTGTTCTTCCGAGTTTTGCAGAAGGGTTGCCTCTTGTCCTGCTTGAAGCAATGGCGTCTGGGCTTGCAATAATATCATCAAACATTGCACCAAACATGGAACTCGGCAAGAATAAAGAAATTCTGTATTTTAACCCAATTAAATCTGATGAACTGGCAAAACAGCTTACGAGTCTTCTGGGAAATGAAAAGAAAAGAGATTTACTTGGCAAGATTGCAAGGAAAACAGCAGAAAAGAAATTCTCGTGGAGAGAGATTGCCAAGGAAACTTTTAGCATGTACAGAAAACTTGTCAAGAATTAATCCAGTTTTTTGCCTCTGAATTTTCTTATCATCATGTTTTTGACAAACGGCATGAAGCCATGGTAAAGCATGTCTATTTTTCCAGGCGCTAATCTTGGCAGTATGTATCCTGGCCTGAAATAATATCTTAAATATAAATCACGCTTCATTTTCACAAGTTCATTGAATGTAAAAGGCGTTTCAATAATGCCTGCGCATCTCAGCGCTTCATCCCAACTTCGTTTTTTAATAATTCGCTTCTTAAAAGCATCTTCATAAATTTCTGTCTGAGGATATGGTGTTAGTATACTAAGCATAAAATAGTCCAAGTCAAGCTCTTTGGCAAGTTCAAGTGTCTGCTGAATTGATTCTTTTGTCTCGCCTGGACAGCCAATTATAAAATATCCTCTTGTTCTTACATCATATTTCTTGCAGAGAAAGATTGCTTTCTTGACCTGCTCGACTTTAATTCCTTTTTTCAACCGGTTCATCATCTCTTGCAAGCCGGCTTCTATGCCAAAGGATATAGAGTAACAGCCGGCTTCTTTCATCTTGCTTATTATTTCTTCGTCTACAGAATCAACCCGGGTCTGGCAGGTCCATGTCAAATCAAGATTATTCTTTACAATACCATTGCAGATTTCTATAACGCGCTTTTTGTCAAGCGAGAATAAATCATCGCGAAAGACAATTTCTTTTATATTATACTTTCTTCTGATTTCTATTAATTCTTGAACTACATTTTTAGCGCTTCTTGCTCTCCAAAAATGCCCGTAGACATCCATATAACAGTATGTGCAGTGGTATGGACATCCTCTACTTGAAATGACCATCGTGTAAGGATGATTTTTGCATACTGGATTAACATAGCGAGAATTATCAATCAAACTTCTGTCTGGAAAAGGCAAACTATCGAGATTTTGAAGCAATTCACGGGACTTATTCTTGATAAATTTCCTGCCTTGCTTATAATAAAGTCCTTTTATATTTTTTAGTGACTTACCTTCTGTTAATGAAACAACCAGTTCTTTTATTGTGAGTTCTGGCTCGCCTACAACAAGATACTGGGCATATTTTTCAAAATATTCAGGCATTGTTGTAACATGCGGACCTATGACTGCAAGGGGTGTTTTTATCTTGGAAATAACAGAGAGCCATTTGTCAATAACATCCATATTCAATAAAGGGCAGTTATAGTAATCGACTGTTGTTGTAGTTACAATATTCAAATCTGCCTGAGAAATCTGAGTTTCAAAGTTTAAGTCTATGATTTTGATATCATTACTGTCTTTCTTTAAAAGCGAGGCTATATAACCGAGACAAATCGGCGGTGACTTGACATTTTCTTCAAATGGAAGAACGATAAGGTTGATTTTCATTAGTTAAGAAGTTACTTTTGACTTTATAAGCCTTATTTTATAAAAAGAGTTCTTTATTGTATACATGCGTTCTGAATGCTTTATTAAGAACTTCAAAATTAAGATTATCGTGTTCTAAAAATTCCCGGGCAAGTTTATGCCCATCAGGAATTTTCGCAAAAGTCGGAAATAAGTTCATTAAAGTATTAATCTGATTCCTGTACATTTCCTCTTCATAATTGGACAGCCATACCTCAGGTGTTTTTGATGATAATTCCGAGCCAACCCATTTTCTTGGATGCCTTAGAACACTTTTAATCCTGTAGGTTTCTTCTCCTGTTAAATCTGTAAAGACATTCTCATAGAAACCATGCTCTTTGCAGTATCTGTCAATATGCGTTCCTGGATAAGGTGCAAGTGTAGAAGCCCATGCGAAAGTTGGAATGCCAAATTCTTTGTATAACTTGACATTCAGCTCAAGAGTTTCCAGGTCTGCTTCAAGATTGACTTTTGTCGGATTCATAGTTGCTCCAAGCGGCAGTCCAAGCATATTATTGGTTCTGACTTTGAATCCGTGCTCATGAAGATAATTCATTGAAGCAAATACTAAATCATGGTCGAGATTTCTTGACAAAACTTCCCTGCAAATAATAGGGTCTGCTGATTCTATAGCTATTGAAAACCCTGTACAGCCTGCTTTTTTCAGCAAGTCAATTCTTTCTTTTCCAGAATCCTTTCTTGGGTCAATATGTTCAAATCGTGTATTTGCATGGAAAGATATGTCCATTATAGAAGCTTTGGAAACAAATTCTTTCAGCCAGTCCAGGTTACTGCCAAAAACATCATCCTGGAAATAAAAAAATTCTGTCTCAGGAGATAATCTGAGGACATCTGAAATTTCATCAACAAAATCCTGAACAGGCCTTTGCTCCAAGGGAAAGAACCTTTTATGAGGATATTTTTCAAGCAAAAGTTTTTTCTGTGATTCATCAAAGTCAGGATTTTCGTCAAAATTTGCACTATTATAACAATATGAACACATGTATGGGCAGCCTGTTCCAGCTATAACATTCTTGATTCTATTTTTAAGATGCTCCGGGTATTCTTTGTAAAAATCATCCCTGTCAGACTTTGGAAACTGTTCCTTATCCAGTGGGAGAAGTATCCCTTTTGGAGCTTCACCTTTCAAAATTTTTCTTAATGAACCAAATCCCTCTCCTACAACAACGTAATCTGCAAAATCTAAAACCTGTCTTGGAAAGAAGGTTGCATGAGGGCCTCCAACAATTACTTCAAGAGTTGGATATTTTGGCTTGACGACGTCTTTTAAGAATTTTTTGATTGCAGCATGGTGTCCGGTATAGACACTTAGTCCTAGAAAATCAGGCTGGAATGTGCTTAAAGCTTCTCTCCATTCTGGATATTGAGGGCCTCTGCCAAAAACAATTTTAGACTCAACTCCTTCAGATTTGGCGACTGCTGAAAGATAGAACAATGCCAGGGGCTCTAAAACTGAATATTCTGCGCCCAAAAGAATTTTCTTAGCCATACTCTAGCTTACGCTGGAAATTTATAAAGATTATTGTAATCAAGAATTACTTAATTTTCCCCAGGAAATGCTTTGCTGCCTGGGTTACATCGCTGACAGTTATGGCTTTTAAACATTCTGTATTTTTCTTTCTGCAGATTATAGTGTTGCATCCTGTGCATACTTCAAGGTGCTGTATTGCAATGCACTTGCCTTTCTTGGCCCATGGCTGCCAGTGATAACCGTCCGGACCTGACAAATGAACCATCGGAGTTCCTAAGGCTGCTGCAATATGAGCAATGCCTGTGCTTGGTGCAATCAATAGTTTTGCCCTGGAAACAAGAGCCATCATATCTCCAAGATTCAGCTTCTCTGAAAGGTTAATGACATTTCTTTTATCTTTTATTTGCTTTATTAATTCGTTTGTAAATGGCGTTTCTCCAGGAGCGCCTGTAATCAGGATTTTGACATTATAATTTTTAGAAATAAAGTCTGCAACTTTTGCATATCTGTCCAATGGCCAAAGCCTTGACGGATATTTCAATTTGCCCAGGAAACTTGAACCCTGATGGATAATTACAAATTCTTTTATCTTAAGCTGTTTCAGCAGATTATTGATTTTCCTGTTGTAAATGTCTGGAATATGCAGTTCAAGCTCTGGATTTTTGTTGTCAATGCCTATAGTTCTTATAACATCAAGATTGCAGTGAACAGCGTGTTTTTTCCTGAAGTCAAGCATTTTTCTTGTCAGAAGCAGGTTAAGTGGAGATTTTACTGCCTTAAATCCTCCAATCCTGTATTTTATTCCAGCTAAAAGACATTCAAGAGCCAGTTTCTGGGAGCTTGGATAAATAATAAACACAATGTCAAATTTTTCTTTTTTCAAGGCATCAATATTTTTCCAGAAATTGTCCTGATAAGTCAAAACCTTGTCTATATAAGGATTATTTTCAAAAAGAACTTCCTTGCCAGGGGAAACCATGTATACTATTTGTGCTTTCAATGATTTTTTCAAAGCAGGAATAATCGGGGTTGAGATAATGACTTCTCCAATAGCACCCAGATGAATAACCAAGACTTTTTTGATTTTTTCTTTTTTTATTATAGTAAATTTGCTTGGGTCAAGCAGAAGCCAGGCTATATAATCTGCCATTACACCAAGTCTTCTAAACAATGTCGCTAAATTCGTTGCAAAACTTTCCATTTTCAGGCATTTTATGATAAAGAAACGAATTTAAATATATAACCATTCTAAAAAATGTATGAAGATAGCAATACTCCAGCCTTATATTGAGGGAATTGGCGGTGCCCAGAGAGTTATAGAAACCTACGCACTTTACCTGCAGAAAAGAGGGCATGAAGTTGAAATCTTTACCCAGAGATACAATTCCGAAACAGCATATCCTGGTTTCAAGAAACTGAAGATAAATCTTCTTGGGCTAAAGTCAAAAATCTTCTCGCCATTTGTGTTTTGGTTCAAGAAATTTGATGGATTTGATGTTGTTATTGCAAATGACTGGCCGACAAATTTTGCAAGTTTAAGAAATGACAATGTATTCTGGGTTTGTTATTCTCCAAAAAGAGATTTTTATGATTTGCGAAGATATTACTGGAATAATGCCAGCTTCCTGGGAAAAATATCCTTGGTGCTGAAAAAGCTTCTTTTTCAGGGACTTGACAAACTGGCTGCCCAGAACATAAAGACAATAGCAACTAACAGCATAAATGTACGTGAGAGAGTGAAAAAGTATTATGGACGAGATGCACAAGTAGTCTATCATGGAATAAATTATAATGACTACAAGCCAAAAAGCTATCAAAATTATATCCTGTCTGTTGGAAGATTTGTTCCTGCCAAACGAGTGGATATTGCAATCAAAAGCATGGGGCTTGTAAAGAACAAAGACATTGAGCTTTATGTTGTAGGTGATGGGCCTGACAAGGACAAAATAGTTGAGTTGTGCAAAAATTATTCCAATGTTAAATTTCTTGGAAACGTGTCTGACAAGGAACTTGCCAGATTGTATGCAAATTGCCTTGGAGTGATAAGCATATGCATTAATGAAGACTGGGGGCTTGTGCCTCTGGAAGCAGGAGCTTCTGGAAAAGTTATAATCGGTGAAAACGAGGGTGGATTACGCGAGAGCGTAATAAATGGAAAAACAGGTTTTCTTCTGGATGGAGTCAGGCCTGAGAGCATAGCTGAGACTATTGATTTCTTGGCTGACAACAAGAAACTTGCAATAAAAATGGGCAAAGAAGCAAGAAAAAATGTCAAAAGGTTTGACTGGAAGATTCTTCTGCCTAAATTGGAAAAGTTAATAAAAGACGCTAATTTGAGTGAAAAATGAAATTAAGCAGGAATCGCGACACTAAAATAGGACTCAAGCAGATAGCTGCTGGATTCAAGATTATCAAGCTAATAAAAAATTGGCCCACATATTTCAAAGATTTTCTTGGCAAATACAAAGATACAAACTTAGTCTATAAGTTCAGGAATGGCATTCAGTTGCTGATAAAGTCTGACAGTTTTGAGAGGAATATGATAAATGAAATTTGGGTATATGAAGAGTATAATCCAGAGGGATTTGAAATCAACAAAAATGACATTATCATGGATATAGGCGCAAATGTTGGAGTTTTTACTGTTTATGCTGCATCAAAAGCTTCTGAAGGAAAAGTTTATGCATTTGAGCCTGTAAAGGAGAATTTTGACAGGCTTAAGGATAATGCAAAACTGAATAATTTGAAGAATGTTGTTGCATATAATGCTGGTGTTTCTGACAAGACTGGCAACAAAGACATAATGGTTTCTGGCATAAACACCGGAGGGCATTCATTTTACATAACAGGCGGCGAGAACAGGCAGAAATTTTCGATAAAGACAATTTCATTGAAGGATGTTTTTGCGATGAACAAAATAGACAGGATAAATTTTCTTAAATGCGACTGCGAAGGAGCAGAATATGAAATTCTTTTCTCTGCTCCAGAACTTCTTAAAAGGATTGACAAGATAAGCATGGAAGTTCATGCTCTTGACGAGAAAAGAGATGTGCAGACAATGAAAAACTTTCTTGAGAAAAACGGGTTTGATGTCAGGATGCTGTATCCTGGAAATAACGGGCTGAATGTTCTTTACGCAAAGAGGATAGAGATTACAAAATGAACTTTAAACTTTTGAAAGAAAAACTTATAAAATCATTAGATAGTAACATCTTTGGCGAGTATATAATAAGAGCATATTCAAAATTAAAGAAAAGAGTAGATTATTCAAGGATTAAGAATATGGCAGACTTTCCTAAGCCAAAAAATGCTCTAATTTTTCTTACTATGAGATGTAATCTAAATTGCCAGATGTGCCATCAAAAAGAGTTCAGAGCTAAAAATCTGAATAAACTGCATGCAGATGAGTTGTCTTCAAAAGAGATTGAGAAGGCTATATTCTCTTTAAAGAAGTTTGGCATCAAAAAGATTTGTTTAACTGGTGGTGAAATCCTTCTGAGAGATGATTTGTTTCAAATTCTTGACTGTATAAAAGACAATCAAATGAACATAGAATTTGGAACCAATGGTACTCTTATCAATGAAAATATTGCAGAGAAATTAAAGAACTATCCGATTACCGGCGTCTCAATATCCTTAGATGGACTACAAGAGTCTCACGACAAAATCCGTGGAAGAATCGGGGCTTTTAACAAAACAGTAAAGACTATAAAAATTTTGACTAAAAATTTTGATGTGGGTATTAATTTTGTTTTGCAAAAAGAGAACATTCATGATGCAGAAAAAGTTATTAAATTGTGCAAGGACCTAGGGACAAAATCATTTGGGTTAACTTATCCTATTCAAAATATGAAAAGTGGGCAAATTGAAGATACATTAAAAATTATTGACGGGGGGGGGGGATGATATCGACTTGTATGCAAAGTGATAATATTAGTATAAAAGAGTTTTTTGAAACATACAAAAGAATGAAAAATATTGATGCCCGGATTGAGATTAACCCTATTTTAAAAGAATCGTCTAATTACAATGTATTCAGTTTAAGGTCAAAGAGACTAATCTGCACGGCAAGAAACATGCTTTTTTTGGACTATAATGGTGACATAATTCCATGTGGTTTTATTAGAATGAATATGGGAAATATTCTAACTGATAATATTGATAACATATGGAACTCTAAGAAATTTAAAGAATTTAGAAAAAATGCTTTTATAGACAAGATGTTGCCTGTATGCAAGAATTGTTATTGTGGCTTAGATTTCATTTAAGATGTTAATCTAACATCTCATCAATTGCTTCCTTGGCTTGCTCAATTGATGGATAAGGCAAAGTTCTATATCTTGATTCTGGAAGCCATGGATGCCAGAGTTCTGGAAATTCTTCATTTATTACAATTGTTTTAGTGTTCATAGCGGCTGCGATATGTGTTGCACCTGTATTCAGGCTTACAAGAAGCTTGGCTTTCTTCAGCAAACACGCCCATTGTTTAAGAGTTGTTTTTTCACAGAAATTAAAAACATTTTTTGATTTTACAAGAGACATTATTTCTTCGTTTCTTTCTTTTTCCATGCTTGAGCCTGTAAGAATAACTGGAAGTTTATATTTTTGGACAATGTAATCAATAACCTGGGCAAATCTCTCTGAAGGCCAGAAGAATCTTTTTGTATTTGGGTCTTTAATATTGCCGCGCTTGCCTGCATGAACAGCTACAAAGTCTTTAATCTTATTTGATTTCAGCATATCTTCAACGTATGCCTCATCTTTTTTTGAGAAAAAGAATTCTGTTTTTGGGTTTTTGATGTCTGCATTAGCAAGCCTTGCTTGGTCCAGTGCTTTCTGGACAAAATGTTCATTGGAATTTTCTCGTGTTCTGGCTGTTAAGAGAAAATCAGACAAGGAGTATGAAAAACTGTTTCCTACAATGTATTTTATGCCTGCTTGCCTGCATAGATTCTTCATCTCATAGGTTGGCGGATTAAAGAGTATAGCCAGCTGATATTTGCCTTTAATCTGCTTAAGCACGTCATCAAAATTAGTGTAGAACATGAGTTTGTTTATGTTGGAATTTCCAGATAATATCTCTGCCATGTCCTGCCGCATAAGAATGTCTACTTTCTGGTATTTTTTAGCAAGCGCTTTTATCATCGGTGTTATAACAAGCAAGTCACCGATTACACCTTTGTTTACCACAAGCACATGTTTAATGTCTTTAGAATCAAGTATTTGTTTGTAGGGGCTAAGGAACTTCCAGGTGTAATAAACAAAATCTCTCAATATATTTTTGACTGCTTCCTTCTGATGCGAAGTGAATATGTTTTTGATGCTGCTAAATGCCATAGGCTAGACAGTATGAAGTTGTTTAAAAAGTTTATTTCAGAAAGGTTTTTAAGAGTTCAGGCGTTATAAGAAAACACTAAAATGGAACTGTCATCAAAACTCAAAAGCTTCATAGCAAGCCCAAAAAAGGTATTTTATTTCTTGTTAAATGCGTGGAGAAGGCGCCAAATCAAGCGAATTGAGATAAATGGAAAGGTTTTTTACAAATATCAGGGCGAACTATATCCAGAATATTTAAACAAAAGCAATGCAATGGCATTTATACTTAATAGGGCAAAAGATTTCTGCAAGGGAAAAGGAATTGATGTTGGTGCTGGAAGATTCCCGTTTCCTGGAGCAGTTCCAATTGAGAATGAACCTAGACAAAATGCCTACAAGCTTGACAACTTCAAAGATGGAAGTTTAGACTATGTGTTCAGTTCCCATTGCCTTGAGCATCTTGACAGGTGGCAAGAAGCGCTTGAACTGTGGATAAGCAAACTTAAAACTGGCGGGATATTATTCCTTTACATTCCTCATAAATCTATGAAACTGTGGAATGCAAATGGCCCGTGGGTAAGCGACAATCACAAATGGATTCCTACGTATGAAGTTGTCAACAAATTTTTGAATGAAAATGGAATGAAAATATTAGAGTTTAATCCAAGCCGGGATGCTTACTGGAGTTTCCACATTGTCGCCAAGAAAATCAAGTAAACAAAATTTTATATATCACTAGAAGTAAATCAAAACATGAAAATCCTATTCGTAGCAGTTGACCTGGACACATATGACAAGGTTCCATGGGGTTTGACATCTGACGTGTATTTTTTCAGAAAATTTGGCAATGAAGTTCGCGTGATAACAAAAAGAAGTTTCTGGAAGTTTTATATTGAGTATCTTAGATTTAAGCCAGATATTGTTGTAGCTACAGGAATTGCTGGCTTTATTCCATCATTCTTCAAGAAAATTGGCTTGCTAAGAACGCCGATTGTGCATATGTGGGATGATTATTATGCGGAGCAGATGGGTAAGAAATGGGGAGCTTTGCCTAGCTATCTTGAGATGTTTGCAATTCTTAATTCTGACTACATAACGACAATGAGCAAATATAATCAAGTAAAGGCTGGGATTCTTGGCAAGAAAGTAGAGTTTATTCCACATGGAGTTCAGCCAAATGTCAAGCTAACTGAAATAAGACTTAAAGGAAAAGTTAAAGTTGTTTACATTGGTGACCAGTCAAGATACAAGCAGACGGACAAGATGATAGATGCTGTTCAGGGCTTGGATTGTGAGCTATACTTATTCGGAAAACCGAATCCTGAATTCCAGAAGACTGCTGGAAAAAATGTTCACTTCATGGGTTTTATTCCTGCAGATGAAATTCCATCTGTTTTGAAGCAAGCAGATATTCTGATAAATCCAGCTGACCAGGACAGCAGCTTCAAATTCTTTGAGTACATAAGGGCTGGACGACCAATACTTGCTTTTCAAGGCAGGCCTGGTTATCTCTTGACTCATAGGGAAACTGCATATCTTACCAATGACCTTGCAAAAGGAATCAAAGAGCTTGTTAAGGACAAAAAGTTGAGGAATGAGATAGGAAAAGGAGCAGCAAGATTAAGCAAAGAAATTACATTAACATGGGAAGAAGTCGCCAGAAAGCATCTTGACCTTTACAAGAGGATTTTGAAACATGAAATATGATTACTCTGACTATTGGCAAAACCAGTTTGAAGAACGCAAAAGAACAAGATATTATGAAAAGGCGTATGACAAAATCAGGACGTCAATAATGCCAAAAGAAAAGAAAAAGATTCTTGATGTTGGTGGAGGGAATGGGCAAATGCTTGCGTATCTTGGTGTCAAGAATGCAATAGTGTTTGACATTTCAGATTCTGGACTGGAATTCGCGAAGAAAAGATTTAATTTTGATGTTGTTAAAGGTGATGTCGAAAAGAAATTTCCTTTTAAGGATGGCTCATTTGATACTGTATATTGTTGCGAGGTCCTTGAGCATCTTGACAGGCCTGAGTTTACTGTCAGTGAAATAAAACGCATTTTGAAAATCGGCGGTGAAGTGATAATAAGCGTGCCGAATGTAAAGCCTGATGGCTCGCACCACAAGCAGTGGTTTAGAAAAGAAAAACTATTAGGACTGATTGAGTGTCAAGGGTTTGAAATAGTGTATGCATATTACTCGCCTAAATTTAATGGGAATGAGCCGCTCAACACTGGAAATCTAAAAGAATTTGCCAGAAGACTGGTTTCAAAGACAGGAAATCTTTTGCTGCCCTATAGACTTAGGCTGATGATGGCAAATCTTAGTCCAAATATTTTCTCTTCATTCTTTGTCATTAAAGCCAGAAAGTTTAAATGAATTTCTTAAGTTGCTGAGTTATCAGTTGCTTGGCTCTCAATAATGCGTAGCTGATGTTTCCTCTTTTTACCATTATCAAACCTTTCTTAATGTACATTAATACGTCGTGTTTATTGGTTCTTTGCAATGCCTTAAGCAAAACCTGTGTGGGAATGTCACTCACGTTTATGTTGCCTTCTGAAAGATTTGAGAATTCAATCCACTGCTCAAGTGTTTCCGGCTTTTTCATCAGCTTGTTTTGTATGCAATAATCATAAAGTTCGGTTGATGGATATGGCTTGTAGACTTTTGTAAATACATTATCGAGCTTATTTTTTTCTATGAAGCTGATTGTTTGCTGAAGTTCCTGGGTTGTTTCAGTCGGCAGTCCAATCATAAAGCTTCCTTCTACAAAAATCCCGTATTTCCTGCATTGCTCAACAGCTTTTGCATTCTGCTCAACTGTATTGTCTTTGCGTATAAAATCAAGAATTCTTTGGCTGCCTGATTCAAAACCAAACTGAATTGTAAGACAACCTGCTTTCTTTAACTCAGACATTACCTTGTCATAGACTTGGTCAGTTCTTAGAAAGCAGAAAAATGAGCAATTATATTTTGCCAAGGCATTGCATATGTCCGTAGTTCTCTTGCTCATGTTTGCAAAATTATCGTCTGCTATTGTAAACTCTTTTATCCTGTATTTTTTTATCACTCTTGACATCATCTCAATTGTGTTTGCAGTATCATAGAATCTTAACTTTCTTCCCTGGTTGTAGCAGAATCTGCATCTTCCCGGACAGCCCCTGCTGGTTGCAAAGGTAGTTACTGTGTATCTTTTGACATCAATCAGGTCGTAATCCATTATAGGAACATCGTTAAGATTAATGAAGGGCCTCATTTCATTATAGTTTACGTTTTTCAATTTTGAGATGTTATTTTTTGCAGCTTTTTTCTTGTCAACAAGGTCGCAGATTTCTAGAAGAGGCTGCTCGCCCTCGCCACGAACAACATAATCAATGTATTGATAATCAAGCAATGACTTTGGCTCAAGCGTGGCATGCGGACCACCTACAAGAACTATTGCCTTGGAATTTTCCTTTGTAATTTTAGAAACCTGCATAACATCCTTTATTGCAGGTGATGTATAACATGTTAAACCAACAATGTCTGGATTAAATTTTCTTAAAATGCTAATAAAACCGTTATTGTTATAGTCCAAGTTTCTGTCATAAATTTTGACTTCATGACCTTTCTTGTCTCTGACATAAGTTGCCAGTGAGACAAGGGCAAGCGGCATCCATGCTTCTGACTGCCATCTATACGGTGTGCTGATATCATAATTTGGCTGTATCAAAAGAACTTTTGCCATTCCTTTATTTGAAAGAAGCGGTTTATAAATGATTATGTAACAGAAGCTATAATCTTCTTAATAACTTGATAAGTTCAAAATCTTCGCGTTTTATCCCGCCTATCAAGAACAATGCGCCGAAATAAACTAGTATGCCCAGCAATATCTCTAATGTGCCTGAGATAAAAGTCATGTCCTTGAAGAAGGTCATTGTATAAAGCACAGCTCCGGACATAATAATGCCTGCAATAAATGGCCTGATTAAATGCTTAAATGAAACTGCAATGCCAAGTTCTTTTTTAGAGACATAAACAACTGCAATAAGATAGAAAATCCAGCTTGTCAAAGTAGCTATGCTGGCTCCGGCAGTTGCCCAGATTGACGATACTGGAAGAAGTGCCTTGATTAAAATGTAGTTTAGTATTATGTTGAGTATGCTTGCTGCCACAATTATTTTTGCAAAAATCTGCGGTTTTTCCCGTGCTGAAAAAAGCGGAAGGAAAACAGACACGTAAACTACTGGAATTATTAAAAATGAAAGAAAATAAAGAGGCAGGGCTGCTGGAATGTATGAATAGTCATAGAAAAATCTTACAAAATATTTTCCAAGAATAAGCAAGCCGAATGCTGCTGGAACTGCAAAGATTGTAAGATACTTGAAAATCTGGTTTAATGCATTTTCAGTTTTGGATTTTTTAAGTTTTGTGAACATTGGCAACAAAATAACTGCTGGTGCAAGAATAATGGCTGAAACTCCTGAAACAAGCGAGAATGCCGCACGATAGAAACCAACAAACTCTGGCTTCAAAAACATTCCAAGCATAATTGAGTCTACATAAGAAAAGAATATTGTAGAGATGCTTGCAATTGTCAGGAAACCTGCAAATTTCAAAACTCTTGCTTTGTCAATCCCAATTTCTTTTCCAGGATGCAGGAATATCTCTGGAATCAACTTTTTCAAGTAATACAACATAAAAATAACAAGGAATAATGAAATTAATGCCAAGGATACAAATATTCCTGCAACATAATATGAAGATGCCAGAACATAGAACACCACAAGTGCAAAAACAATTCTGAGAATCTGGCTTAATGACTCCTTAAAGCTGACATACTGCACTTTTTCAATTGTATAGAAAAATGATGTATAAAAGGTGTCAAATGAAAGCACAAAAATGTAAAATGCAGACGTTATGAATGGAACAAATAATGCAGAGTTCTTAAAAACATAAAGTGCCAGAGGATAGGACAGGGCAAGCAACACAACTGACACTGCCAGTGTCAGGAAAAACTTTACCTTGAGCAAATAACGGTGATATGCATAGACTTTCTTTTTATTATTTGCGAGGGCATGCGAGACATACCTTATCATTGTTGAGTTTATTCCAAGGTCTGCAAATGTGTAGAATATCATTGCTGTTGATAGGACAATTGAATATAATCCAAAACCTTCTGGAAGCAGGAATCGTGCAAGTATGATTGTGAAAATTAATGCTCCAAGCCTGTTTATCAAAGAAGATGCGAAAGCCCAGAATGAATTCTTAACAACTTGCTCCTTCAAGCCACGTTCCATTATAACTTCAGTATAATGAAATTTTTAAACCTTCTATATAGGTTAATATTACCTCAAAATGCCTAAAACAGTCTTAATAATCGGTGCTGGACCTGCAGGATTGACTGCCGGCTATGAACTTGTTAAAAAGGGATTTAAGGTGACTGTGCTGGAAAGAGACAACATTGTCGGCGGCATTTCCAGAACCATAAATTACAAAGGTTTCAGATTTGATATTGGAGGGCATCGATTTTTTACTAAAAACAGGGAAATTGAGGCATGGTGGGAAAATATTTTGCACGAAGATTTCTTGACAAGACCCAGATTATCAAGGTGGTACTACAGGAAGAAGTTTTTTGACTATCCAATAAAGCCCCTTGAACTGCTTGGAGTCTTTGGACTGGTTGACTCAATGAAAATAGCATTGAGCTATGCAAAGGCAAAACTCAAACCTATAGTTCCTGAGATTAGTGTTGCTGACTGGTGCATTAATAATTTTGGGCATTATCTTGCAAAGCCATTTTTCATTGACTACAATTTTAAGCTTTGGGGTGTGCATCCAAAGTATTTAAGCAAGGATTTTACCAGTCAGAGAATCAAAGGAATTTCATTCATGAGCGCGTTGAAAGATGCTTTAAAGAAATCTCTTGGCGTCAAGGACAATAACATAAAGTCCCTGATTGAGCAGTTCAAATATCCTAAATACGGGCCTGGCATGATGTGGGAACATGTAACCAGGTTGATTGAGGCAAAGAAAGGCAAGGTGCTGAAAGGATGGAAGGTCGTGAAGATAAAACACAAAAATGGCAAAATTGTTTCAGTGACTGCACAGAACAGCAAGAAGAATAAAAAATTCAGGGCAGATTATGTACTGTCTACAATGCCTTTGAGAGAACTAATTTTTTCATTAGAACCCAAACCTTTCCAGGAAATACTTGATGCTGCTAAATTTTTGAGATTTAGGGATTTCATAACTGTCGCTTTGATGATTGACCAGCCCAAAACTGTGCCAGACACTTGGGTTTATACTCATGATGAAGGCATGAAGCCGATTCGAGCGCAAATTTTTAAGAACTGGAGTCCTTTCATGGTGCCTGATGCAAGCAAATCCTGCATAGGATTTGAATATGCCTGCAATGAAGGAGATGAATTATGGAATATGTCTAAAGAGCAATTAATTGAACAGGCAAAACAAGACTTGAAAAGACTCAGCTTCGCAAGCGTGGAAAAAGTTTTTGATGCAGAGGTTATCAGGTTGAAAGAGGTTTATCCAGTTTACCTTGTAGGATATGAAGAGAAGGTAAATATAATTAAAGCATACCTGCAAAATAATTTTAAAGATAATTCTCTTCAGCCGATTGGAAGAGGGGGCTTGCACAGATACAATAACTCGGATCACTCAATGATGACTGCGCTTTTGGCTGTAAAAAATATCCTTGGCGAAGGAAAATATGACCAATGGCAGGTTAATACTGATGCTGAGTATCACGAGGAAAAAAAGAGTTAAGAAAGCCACTTTACCAGCTTAATGACACCCATACTTGCTGCTTTTTTATGAGCAGAAACATCTTTTCTTGCGAGTATCTCGGCTTTATTTTGGTGATAATACTGATATGCTTTCCACAACATTTCTTCATTTGTTAGTGTTGGTTTCCATCCAAGCTTGTTTTTTATTTTACTAGTATCAAAAACAAAATCCTCTGCAATCATCTTGTAATGATACGGGCCAAGCGGAGAGATTTTTAATTTATGTGCAAGCTTCATTAAAAATATCACCAACCCTTTTGGCAATGGAAATGTTCTTGCGCCTGTATCTGCCTTTTTTATAACATGCTCATAAACTTCCTTAAAAGTTTTAACATTATCAGAGCCGATGTTAAAAATATCAGACTTGTTATACCTTAATGCTCTTATGCAGGCATCAATTAAGTCTTTTGCATAAATAAACTGGTACTTGTTGTCTCCCTTGCCAACAATCCAGACTTTCCTGCCTTCATCTATAAAATCAAAAAGAATTGCGAGCAAACCCAGTCTGCCTTCATCAATTATTGTAGGGCATCTTATTATAACTGCATTAAAATATTTTTTATAGCTAAGAAGTATTTTTTCACCTTCGAGCTTTGACTTACCATAAATTTCTACTGGCTCTGGAATGTCCTCTTCTTTTACAGGCCTGTGAAAATTCTTAGCCCATAAACAATTAGAAGATGTAAAAACAACTTTTGGAACCTTATATTTCCTGGCAAACTCGGCAATGTTTCTTGTTCCATCCACATTAGAAGTCCATAAAAAATTAATATCTTTTACAGAGTGGGCAAGAATTGCTGCAATATGAAAAATGGCATTGAATTTATACCTTGAGAATAGATTTTCTAGTTGCTGTTTGTCTCTTATATCTCCTTGCACTGCAACAAGTTTTTTATGTTTGCAACTGTCTTTCTCCAAGTCGATGCTTACTACAAAGAATCCTTTCTCAAGCAATTCTTTTTTCAGCAGCTCTCCAAAAAATCCGGCTCCGCCGGTAACCAGAACTTTTTCCATGGGAAAACGCTAGTTTTGGAGTATTTTAATCTTGCTGTTAAATGCATAAAATTTAATCAACAAAAAATTAACCATGAATGCTGCTGCAGTAGCTATTAATTTTGCGATAAGCAGATTGCTGAAATTCAAAAGTTCAATAAGAAACATCATAACTATCTCATTGGTTACCAGTCCGCCAAGGCTCGATAGGTAATGCCTGTATGCTGCTGCGAATAGTGACAGGCTTTTCCGTTCAAAAACAAAAGCATTGCATATGAAAAAGTTAGTTAATGTGCCCAAGGTAAAGCTAAGAACTATTGAAATTCTGTAATCAATATGCAAACTTATTGAGAATAATAAAAAAGACCCTATGTCAATTACTGCTGCAATGCCGCCTGTAAAAAAGTATTTAATAAGTTGAACAAAAGCATTCTTGTTTTTTTTGTCTGTTATATTCTTGAGCGAGTATCGTGGCTGATTGTTCATTTTTCAAATTCAGGATAATTCTTTAATTAGCAGGTATAATACAACCAGTATTGAAAGGAATGCTGCTATTGAAAAATAAAGTATTGCATGGGCTATGTTATTAAGCAAGATTCCTGAAAATGACTTTGGTGTATACTCATCAAAGATTGTTGAAATCTGCTTATTGTAGCCCAGAGGATAAAGCCACCAATTATGTGTCAAATCTACAATTGACGCAGATTGCGGAACAAGATTCATTTCAGTTTTGTAAACATCAAAGTATTCTCCTTGTGCATCACTAATTGCTCCAACTTTGTTTGATATGCTTCTGAAGTATGCTGACATATTTTCCATTGTTGCATTAAATTCTGGCTGGTTGTAAACTGTTCCCCAGCCACAGTCATCTCTTGCACACTCAATATAATAGACAGGTGTTGAAACTTTGGTCTGGTTTTCCTGCATTTTGAAAAATTCATTTATATAGCTGGCCTCAAGGTAATGCCTATCACTGAATGCCCATGTCATCTCTCCTCTGTATACTCTGCTGTCTACCAGGACTATAGCTTCTGGGTTCATGTTTTGTTTAAAGTCCATCAATTTGGCAATAGTACTCTTTTCGTAAATCGAATGAGCATTTGTCTGGTTAGGAAAACTCAAGTAAACTAAGGAGAATATTATTATAATTACTGCAATGTATCTTAGCCTCACAAATTTTGAAATTCTTGCAAGTGTTGCTGCTGCTGGAATTGTTAAAATAAGTGAGACAAACAGATAATGCTTAATTAGCAATACAAGAGATGCAAGATATGCAAATGGAAATATAAACATTAAACCCATTAATAGCAACAAATCTTTTCGCTTCCAGAGCAGAATCAGACCAAGTATACCTAGGATAAAGACAAGCGGGTCTGCATTAAAAACCCAGTACAAAGCAAGCAGGGAAGTTGGCATTCCATTATATGCTCCTGACCTGCCTAAGAAAAATCCTGCAAAATCTGGCTTGGCTCCACTACCTGCTGCCCATGAGTACATATCTAAGCTTTTATTGATTCCAAGTATCTCTGAAAATCTTACGTCCATTATGCCTTTTTCTTTGTAAAGTAGATAATTATGAGTCAAAGTTGGCAGACAGAAAATAAAGATTACTGCCAGAAACAAAATAAGAGTTTTGTAGAAACTTCCTCTTTCCTGAATTTTTTCTTTGTGATTTTTATAAAACCAGAAGATTACCATGCCTGGAATAAACAATAAAGGATAAACTTTTGTATAAATCGCAAGGCCAAGGGCAATCGCACTCAGAGCCAAGAGCCTCTTATCGGTATTGTTGTTCAATGCTCTTAAAAATAAGAACAATGAAAGGAAAACAAAGAACATTGCCATCACATCCATCTCTGCCATCATGCTCTTTATATGGAAAGGTGAGATAGCAACAAGCAACGATGCAATCAATGCAGTTTTATTATCCTTGAATAGTTCTTTCGCAAGCAGGAATACTACAAATATAAGCAGCGTGCCGAACAAGACTGGTGCAAATCTCGAGGCAAGTTGTGTCACACCAAGGATTTTATAGGATATATCAGTAACTGCAAACCAAAGTCCGGCTGACTGGTCCCAATATTCAAGCTTGCCTGACGAAAGAAAATTGATAGCACCAGGAGCAAAATGCATGTCATCTGCAGCAACATCAAGGTTCATAGCTGCAATAATTCTTAATACCAGACCAAGAACAAGAAGTATTGTAAGATAAACAAAAGTTTTGTCTTTTGAGAACCAGGCATCAACAATTCTGTCAGTTAAACTCTTTTCATTTTCAGCCATATTTTGTCAAGCAAACACTAATTTATAAAATTACCTTGTTAAATGTAGAAGGCAGGAGTTTCTTGTTTTTATTGGTAATCAGAACATAAATCTGAGATATCTTTGTGTACAATGGGTTTTTATGAACTACAAGTTCGACAAAGTCAAAAACCATATGAATTGCAATTCCTGCAAGCACCCAAATAATCATTTTATTGAACAAAGACAGCAATAAAAGAAAGAGCCAGAATTCAATGCCATGGAATAGCAATACAGTATGCTTATACGTTTCTCTTTTGTTTTGGGGAAGACCTCTGATAAATTTGCCCATCGCAACAAACCATCTGTATGCATGCGAGAGAGAAAAATCATTTTTAGTCCAAATAAAGTAAATGTAATGGTCAAAATCTACAAAGAATGATACAAAGAAAATTATTCCAATGTTGAACAAGCCAATGTCTGGCCAGATTAGCAATATTGCTGATGATACAATAAATCCTATCAAAATGTGATATTTCGGAAGCATTTTAGAAATAACTAAAGATTCCTTTTTGCACCAGGAACAGCGAGACTAAGGCAAGTAAAATTTTCGGTAAAGCGAATGGAACAGCAAGATAGAACATCAGTCCGGCAAAAATATCTCCTATGTTAGTTAGCGCAAACATTCCAATTCCTCCTGTTATCAGGAAGAATGCGCCTTTTACCACAAAGTACAATGCAAACATTAAAAGAATAGTTTTTGAAATTGAAACAAACGGTGTAAGAAACAAAAGAATTCCTGCGACAATGTCAAAAAATCCGAGTATTTTGATTATCATTTTTGTTTGTTTATTCCTGTATTTGTTTTATTATATCTGCAAATGCTGGCCTGGTTATAATTATTCCTACACTTACGCCTATTATCGTTGTTAATGCAAATCCTCTCAGCATTCCTGCGCCAGCCCAAAATAAAGGAAGCATTGCTGCAATGATTGTGAAGAATGCTCCTATGATTATGAAGAATGCGCGTTTGATTCTTTCTTTTAAGCCAAGTTGCACATTTGACACAGACTCATCAACTATTACTATCTGATCATTTACACCTGTGCCCATTCCTGCAATAATGCCTGCAATGCTTGGTGCATCCAGATTCCATCTAATCAATGCTGCAATTCCCAGAGTTATGAATGCCTCTGAAAACATTGTGAGTATAACTGATAATGTTATCTTGATTTTTCTATATTTTACAAAAAGTATTGCTGAAATTATAATAAATACAACTATTGCCAGATAAGCTATATTCATTGCAAATTCTTTTCCCAATGCAGGAGAGATTGTATCAAGCTTTACAATTTCAAGCTTGTAAGGCAAGCTACCAGTTATCAAAAGAGTCTGAAGCTTGTGCATATTATCTTTCGCATCATTTAATGCTTCATCATGGGTTTTACCTGAACCGGAACCTTGCACTTGTATCTGTGTTGTAACCTGTCCTTTCAGGTCTTCGCTTATGAAAAGTGAATCAACGAGATTATCATCAAGATATAAATCAAGCTTCTTGTCAAGATATCTGCCGGATTCTGTCATATTTATTCCAAGTTTGCTTGTAATGTCTGCATGTCTCTGCGCAGCTGCCTCGCTTAGATATACAACAAAGCTGAATCTGCAGTATTCACCGCCGTTCTGATCAGGGTAGCATGCTTCTATCCTTGAACAAGAAGCATCAGTCCTGCAGACATCAGTAATATCTTTTTTGCCTCCAACAAATACAGTATCATTTCCTATTTTTGCTTCAAACTTGCCTTGCTTTGAAACTAATTCCCTAATGTCTGCTGCACTTGCTCCTGCAACCTCAACCAGCATAAAGCTGTTTCCACTAAGGTCAGTGACAGGCCTTACTGTTACATCTGAAATGCCAAAGACATTAAGCCTGTTGCTTGTTACAGCAATCAAATCACTCATTTCATTTGCTGTGAGAGATTTCTCTGGCTTTACCAGTGCCCTTGAACCACCCTGCAGGTCCATGCCTGTTTTTATTTTAGTTTTTGGAATGTCGACGACTGAAATTTCTGGCGTATTTTTAGTGTAAAAAATAAATTCTCCTTGATCGGTTTTAATGTCCAGTCTTATTTTTTCAGATGAGTTACTTAAATTTAAGAAAAGATTATGAACTACATTACTGTAATCATTTAAATTCTTTATCGCTTCTGAATTTATTTCTGTTATAATCATTCCTGTTCGCAAACCCTCATTAAAAGCAGTAGAGTTCTTGTCAACAGACTTTACCAGTACTCCTGGCTGGAATGCATTAAGATTTACAATGCTTATGAATGCGAATAGCAGTACAATAATTAGTATCCATATTCTTAGTGTTATTTTCATTGTATGAAAATTTCCTCCACATTTTTTTGGAAATCTTGGAAATTTGTATGCTTGAAAAACATCAAAAATGTAAATTTTTGAGTGCTATCAAAATTCTTTGAATTTTGAAGTCTTTGATTTTTCATTGTATGCCTTTCGCTTTGCAATACCATTTAATTATGCCTGCATTTGTAAGCCATGTATTTGCTATGTCTGCAAATAATCCTAAAGCGAGAATAAGGAAAATTTGCCTGAACGAATCTGGCAATCCTGTGACAATGAAAAACGCAGGAAGAACAGCTGCGATTGCTGTCAGTGTCATGAGTATACCTGTCTTGAATGCTCTGAAAATTCTTTCATTTACAAAACCTTCTTTGTTTTTTATGGCTCTGGTTGTAAGAAGAATATCTGTATCGACAGAATAACCAATAAGCATTAGGAATGCTGCAATTCCTGCTGCAGATAGTTTTATTCCAAGATAATCAATAATAACAAGAGGTATAATAATGTCTGAAAGAGCTGCAAAGATGACTGCAATGCTTGGTACAGCTGTCCGGAACATTATAAATATAACGAACGACATAAGGACAAATGCGATGATTAATGCTGTAATAAGCTGATTATAGAATCCTTTGCTCAATGTCGGACCTGAAAATTCTACACTTGAGTTATCTGCTGTCAAATTATAACCCAAAGTTTTTTCTAGTGCAGGCTTAAGAGTTTCTGGAGGAGACGAGCTTTCAATTATAGAAGCAATTGATTTTCCTGTCCTTACATCAGAAAGCTTTCTTACAATCAAGTCTGGAAAATCCTGTTTTAATGAATCTAACTTGGATGCATCAACATCTCCTGAGATAGTTATTGTTGTTCCGCCTGACAAACTAGAGTCCTTGAGCATGATATCTCCATGCTGGGAGTAGAAAACGCCAAGATAGACTAATGAAGCGATTACAATCAAAACTGGAATGAACATCAGGATTTTATAATATCGGTCATACCATGACTTTTCAGGTATTGCTACGGGATGCTGTTCGTGCTGTTTTGCGTGCTGTTGTTCCATTTTGTGTCTTTTTTAAAAATGCGCCACCTGGGAATTGAACCCAGTTCCACTGCTAACTTCTTTACTAATGGAAGGCAGTAATTCTACCGGTAAACTAGCGGCGCTTATATACTATTAAAATAATCGCATTTTAAAGTTTTGTGTATAGCATTCTGTGAAATATTTATAAATAGCCTTAAAGTTCGATATTCATGCGGGGGTTCCGGAGCGGTCAAACGGGCAGGACTCAAGATCCTGCGGCTTAGTGCCTTCGTAGGTTCGAATCCTATCTCCCGCATGGAAAAAATGTTTATTTTCAAAAAAAAATCAGTAAGCCAGCAGGTAAAGACACATGCCAGAAGAACGCTCAGTTCTCAGTTTTCTAAAGAGAAAAGAAGCTATGTTGTTGACACTTCTGCGGTTATAAACAAATTTCTGCCAAGATTGATTTCAAAGGGATTGCGAGGAAAAATTGTAGTTCCAAATGCGGTGATGGCAGAACTGGAAAACCTAGCAAATAAAGGCAGAGAAGAAGGATTTCGGGGCTTGGATGAGATTGCTGAGCTGCATAAGTTGAAGAAAAAATACCAAATTGACATTTACTTTTATGGGTTAAGACCAACTGAACAGCAAATCAAATTTGCGAAATCAGGAGAAATTGATGCGCTGATAAGAGAGATTGCAATGAAAACAAAATCTGCATTAATAACATCAGATCTTGTACAGGCAAAATCAGCCCAAGCTTATGATTTGCAGGTAGTTTACATAAGACCAAAAGAAAAGAAGAAAAAAGGGTTCTGGTTCTGGAAGCATTAAAGGATACATTTTTTAAATTCAGATTCTGCATATCATTATGCTCCTGTAGCTCAGCCTGGATAGAGCAGCAGGTTCCTAACCTGAAGATCGTAGGTTCAAATCCTATCGGGAGCGTATAGAAAACTTTAAAAGCGAGTCATATTGATTAAAGTTAAGACGGCCATAGTAACCAGGAAACACCTGTTCCCTTTCCGAACACAGAAGTTAAGCTGGTTACGTTTTTGGGTGTAGTCTTCACAAGAGGCGAAACCAAAAAGCTGTCTTGCTTTTTTTATTTTATGGCAGAGCTAACAAGAAAAGAGGTTCAGGAAAAGATTAATGATTTCTTCAAAAATCTTGATGGAAAATCTGCCAGCGATATCGAAAACTCCTTGAGTTTTGGATGCTCAGAAATGCAGCACCGTAAAGGGTGTGGTTTTAACCACATTTCTGACATCAAGAAAATAAAAAAGATGGCGATGAAGTTTAATATTCGCCTTGGAGATCTGAGAAAAAGATTCTGTAAAAAATGTTTAAGTCCGAATTTGAAAGTAAAAGGAATCAAAAAAGGCATAAAGAATGTAGAATGCCAAGAATGCAGAAATTTGATGAAGTGGAAAGTTTAAGCCTTCTTAAACATCAAAAATTTTAAGAATTTTTGTGGCTTTAAAAAGCCGAAGAACATCAGGCTTTTTTAAAGCGGCTGATTTCTTCTATCAAATCTGCCTGTCCGAGGAACATTGTTCTGCAGCAATATCTCTTCAAGCCAAGTTCATCAAGAACTTTTCCGGGTTCTTCGCCAAGGGCAACACGTTTCTTGTATTCAGCATACAATTGCGCTACTGGTTTTCCACAGGAAAAGCACCTTATTGGAATAATCATGTTTGTTTGAATTAGGGACGATTTAAAAAGGTTACTATTAATGAATATAGATTAAATTTAAAAACTGCTTAAAGCTATTTCTGAAATGAAAAAATGTATTTATTGCAAGAAGCAGATAGCAGAAGAAAGTGTCATTGACTTTTGCGAAGTATGCGGAAGAGGTGTATGGGGAGAAAAAATGCTTAAGGCGATAAAAGACGGCATGGAAAGAGCCAAGGATAAGGGCGATTTGAACCAGGGATTTGTGGGCTCACAATTGGAGAATAAAGACCTGCGGGAAATCGAAAAGGAAAGTTATAAAAAAGCTTTTAAATGAAAAATACCACTTAAAAGTGTAAAAAATGCAAGATAAAAAGCTGTCGTTGTCAGGATTTAATCTCGATGCCTCTGAAAAGGAGAAGGTTAATGAAGTACTGGAAAAGTACCTTGGAAAGATAGAAGATCGTGTAAAGACCTATGATGAGTTAAAACTGAGACTGAAAAAGTCAATGCATGGAAAGAGTTTCCTTCACGAGATTGAAGGCGACTTGATAATGAAAGGAAATATTATCAGTTCAAAGGAAACAGATTATAATCTATATGTTGCTCTGGCAGGGGTTTTCGAGAAAATCCTTGCAGAGATTGAGCATATGTTCAGAAAACGATAAAAAATGAAAAAGAAGCATAAAGGAACAAGAGAAAAAGGAAAAATCAAACTTAGTCGCATGTTTCAGAAACTGGAGCCTGGAGACAGGGTTACTGTATTCCGAGAACTCTCGGAAACTGGAAGTTTCCCAGCAAGGATACAGGGAAATACGGGTGTAGTTGAGAAAAAGGTCGGCAGGGCATACATGATAAAGATTAAAGACTTAGGAATGGAGAAGAGATACATAATTAAACCAATACACTTGGTGAAATTAAAGTAAAATGATATTAAAACAAGAACCATTGAGTCTGGCAGAAGTCAAGAGCATGGTCAGTGAGGACAAGCCTGAAGTAGAGAAATTTGTAAAAACATTCTGCAAGATGAAACCTGACGAGGCAAAGAAAATGCGAGACGAGCTTGACAAACTTGAAATTATCAAGATGAAACCAGATACAGCAGTCAAAGTCATTGATTTGATGCCTGAAGACGCATCAGACTTGAATAAGATCTTTGTTGATGTTAGTTTGAACGAGGATGAAATCAATAAAATACTTGAGGTTGTTAAGAAATACAAATAGCGAAAATGGAAAAAGAAGAATATGCGATTGTCTTAGACTTCCTTCCTTACGGATATCCTCTGGAAGGGAAAACACTTCCCGTAGCCCAGGCTATAGGAACTAAAAATCTTACTCTATTACAGCTTGTTCCAAGGCGGGGAATTTCTCTCAAGCCGAATGAAAAAGTTTATATCGGTGCAGGCAAGAGAGACCAGATATCCTACATCCTTGGCAGACTGCCCTCAGAAAAACTTACACAGACTGCAAAATTAACATTAGAAGACTTTATTAAGGCAGTGATTACAGAAAAAGAGAAGGAATTTGTTGATTTTTTCAACAAAGCAGAAGCAGTAAATACAAGATTGCATCAACTTGAGCTGCTTCCAGGGTTTGGCAAGAAACATACCTTGGACATAATCAATGAGCGGGAGAAAAAGCCGTTCGAAAGCTTTGAGGATATCAAAAACAGGATTCAAAACATTCCTGATCCGCGAAAAGCAGTTGAAAAAAGAATCTGGGTTGAATTAACAACTCCGGATGAAAGACACAGGATGTTCACGAAATAAAATGGCTGAAGAGCAAAACAAAAGACAAGAAGAAAGCAGGCAAAGGCATCAGGAAGCAAGGAAAGGAAAGCCTGAAGAAATGAAAAAGGGCAGACCAGAGCCTATTGCCGAAGAAACAGAAGCATTAATCAGGATTCTGGCAACAGATATTCCAGGAAGCAAGAGAGTTCTGGCTGGATTGACAAGAATTAAAGGAGTTTCATGGACATTTTCAAATGCAGTTCTCAATAAGCTTGGGCTTGACAAGACAAAGAAGATTGAACAATTAAGCAAAGATGAAATTACAAAGATTTCTGAATTCATTGCAAAACCAAATTTGCCTGCTTTCCTTTTGAACAGGAAAAAAGATTTTGACACAGGCGAGAACAAACATCTGATTGGAAGTGATTTGGATTTGCAAAAAGAATTTGATATTAAACGAATGAAAAAGATAAGATGCTACAAGGGTATCAGGCATATCATGGGACAGCCAGTGAGGGGCCAGAGAACAAGATCACACTTCAGGAAAAACAAAACAGTTGGGGTAACTAAAAGCTCTATAAAGAAATAAAATGTCATGGATTAGAAAGAAAAAAACATACAGCAAGCCAAGAAAGCCTTTTGATAAGGCACGATTCGAAGTAGAAGCGGGAATAGTCAAGAAATACGGACTTGAAAAGAAGAGAGAGATCTGGAAAGCAGAAGCCAGAATACGAGAGTTTAGGAACATTGCAAAGGCGCTTATCACTGGAGGAGAAGAAGAGAAAAATGTTCTTATAACAAAGTTGAAGAAAATTGGGCTGAAGGTAGAAAAAATAGCTGATATTCTTGCATTGAAGAAAGAAGACTGGCTTGACAGAAGACTGCAGACAATTGTATTCACAAAAGGCCTGGCTAAAACACCAAAGCAAGCCAGACAACTGATAACTCATAGGCATGTTATGGTTGATAAAAAAGTTGTTAATATTCCGAGCTATGTTATAGATGTTGCTGAGGAACACAAGATAGAAGTTCTCGCAAAGCCTCTGAAAGAAGTTGCAGCTAAGAAGGGAGAAATGCAATGACAAATGAAATAGCTGGAATTGCTCATATCTACACTTCATTCAATAACACTATTGTGCATATCACTGACCTGGCTGGAAGAACAATCAGCCGGGTTTCTGGCGGACAGATAACAAAGCATGACAGATTAAAGGCAAATCCAACAATTGCAATGTTTGTTGCCAAGAAAGCAGCTGAACAGGCAAAGGATTTTGGAATTACATCGCTGTATGTTCGAGTTAAGGCACAGACAAACAGTCCGGGTCCAGGACCTGGAGCACATTCTGCTGTAAAGGCTCTTGCAAAAGAAGGATTAAAAATATTAAATATTGTTGAAATAAGCTGCGTTCCTCGCGGCGGTCCAAAGAAGAAGGGCGGAAAAAGAGGAAGGAGAGTATAATGAACCTTAATGAGTATCAGGAAGCGTGCAAGATAACTGCAAAGAAATTTGATAGTGAGCAGGCAGAAATATTTACATGGGGCTTAGGAATGGCGGGAGAAGCAGGGGATGTGGCTGGCTGCATAAAGAAAACATTTGCCCATGACAACGATGTAAAGCCCGGAATAAAAGAAAACTTGGGAGATACTTTATGGTATATAGCAATGATTTGCAATTTCTTCGGCTGGAAACTTGAGGACGTATTAAATGAAAATATTGAAAAACTCAAAAAACGATATCCTAATGGCTTCACAATAGGTAATGCTAAGCGAGAGAAAATAGACTGGAATGAGGTTAAAAAATGAAAATAATAAAAAACACTAATGAAGAAATCTGCTTTGCAGCAGAAATGTCAGAAAGCTTGGCGAATGCGATAAGGAGAAGTGTGCTTGAAATTCCGGTTCTTGCAATTGATGAAGTTGAGTTTGTTAAAAATGATTCTGTTCTCTATGATGAAGTT
The DNA here is from genome assembly GCA_041501125.1 of Candidatus Nanoarchaeia archaeon. Lineage (GTDB taxonomy): Archaea > Nanobdellota > Nanobdellia > Pacearchaeales > GW2011-AR1 > JBGQNO01. The sequence continues at coordinate 69,336 of JBGQNO010000001.1, read as the reverse complement.
CTTGCATTAAGACTTGGACTTCTTCCATTGAAGATGGACAAGGACATGAAGATGCCAGACCAGTGCACTTGCAAGGGCAAGGGTTGCTCGAAGTGCACGATACAATTGAAACTTGGGGCTAAAGAGCCTGGATTTGTTTATTCTAAGGAATTAAAAGGAAGCGCAAAGCCTGTTTATTCCGATGTACCTTTAGTGTACTTGAATGAAGGACAGGAGCTTGAACTTGTTGCATTTGCAAGGCTTGGAAAAGGAACTGAGCATACAAAATATTCGCCTGGATTGGCTTACTATCGAAATGTTGCTGAACTTGAAGGAAACAAGAAAGACAGCAAGATAATTGAAAGATATCCAAAGGGAATTCTTGAGTTCAAAGACGGAGAGATTAAGTTGATTGATAAGTACAAGACTGATTTTTATGATACTGACAAAAATCTTGATTTCAGGATTGCTCCAGGCAAGGAACTCGTGTTCTGCATAGAATCCTGGGGACAGATGCCTGCCAAGGAAATTCTGTTTGAAGCTGTAAAGGCTTTGAAAGAGAATTTGAAAGAGCTAGAGTAAAGTTTTAAAACCAGTTGATTTCTTAGAGTTGTAAAATTGCATACAAGCGGGGATGCCGGAGCGGTCAAACGGGCTTGGCTAAGGACCAAGTGGCTTAGTGCCTGCGAGGGTTCGATTCCTTCTCCCCGCATGTTCGCATTGCGATAACGAGGAACGCCATCAGGCGTCCGCAGTAAGCAATGTCAAACATTTGTTTTGTTCGCCGCAGCAAGAGTGAATCAAACATTATTTGGAAAGTTTTATAAAGCATACTCCAATTCAAGTTTCAACCTGCGAGTTAATCGCGCTGAGCAGGAGTCGATATCAAGACTTCTGTCAAGTTTACAATGAAATCAAAAACACTAATCGATAAACAAATGCAAAGAAAGGTTAATCCTGAACTAGTTGAAACTATTCTGAAAGCAAAAAAGAATGGAATGTGGGTTGAGGTTGCAGGAATGCTCTCGTGTCCAGCAAGAAGGATGATAGATGCAAACTTGGACGAGATTGACAAGAAAGCCAAGGATGGAGATGTTGTTGTGGTTGCTGGAAAGGTTTTAGGCACAGGGGCCTTAAACAAGAAGGTCAGGTTGATAGCTTTTTCATTTTCAAAATCTGCTGAAGATAAATTAAAGAAAAGCAAGATTGATTTTGGAAAGATAAAAGATGAAATTGATAGAAATCAAAGAACTAAATTTAATATATTCAAAAAATGAAAATTATAAATAATTTTCAATCATTCGCTTGTGGAGGACAAGCTTCATGAAATAAAATGACAATTGTAATTGATGCTGACGGATGCATTATGGGAAGAATTGCTAGCTATGCTGCCAAGCAGGCTTTGCAGGGAAATGAAGTTGTTATTGTGAATTGTGAAAAAATATTTATAACTGGAAACAGGCATAGCATCTTTGAAAAATATATTATAATGAGACAAAAGGGCAAGCACATGAAGATGAAAGGGCCATTGTTCCCGACTTTGCCAGAGAAGATAATGAAAAGGACTGTAAGAGGAATGCTGAAATACAATGAAGGACGAGGAAAGATAGCATTCAAAATAATCAAATGTTATTCTGGCGTGCCTGGAACTTACATGAATATCAAGAAGGAAATAATCTGCAAAAGAAATGAAGAAGTAAAAGGAATTGCGCTTGCAGAACTTTCAAAATTCCTGAGAGGCGGAAAATAGTATGGAAACCAAAAGCAAAATAGTAGTTACAGGAAAGAGAAAAGCGAGTGTAGCCAGGGCAACAATCATAGAAGGAACTGGCAAAGTAACCATCAACAATAAGCCATATGAGTTGCAACCGATGTTCAGAAAATTAATGATAGATGAGCCTTTGAGGATTGCCAAGAACATTCTTGGAAATGTGAATTATGATATTTCAATAAGATTGAATGGCGGCGGACAAGAGGCAGGCATTGAAGCTGCAAGACTTGCTATTGCAAGAGCTCTTATCAAGGCAACACGGTCAAATGACTTGAAGAAAGCATTCTCTGCTTATGACAAAAATCTGCTTATTGCAGACACAAGAAGAAAGGAAGACAGGAAACCTAATGACAGTAAGGCACGAGCAAGCATGCAGAAATCATACAGATAAATTCTTAGCTTTTGTTGTATATTCTTAAGCGCAATAAAGGATTTAAAAGCAGCAATTGTAAGCGTGGAATGAAAATTAAAGTTGCAGGATATGCTCGTGAACGAGATTTGATATACAGACCGCGAAGCAAAAGATATTTGCTGAAATTACATCTTGAGTTTACTGGATTAAAACAAGACAATGACATAACCACATATTTAACGCCTGATTCTGAAACAGCAGATATCACTTTATCAAAAGATATGTATTGGAAATTAAAAAAAGAAGTTAAAAAATCTAAGGGGCATCAAATCATATTGAAAGACACTCTTGAATTAATTATTGAATAAATCACACATTTTCCAAACCATCAAGCGGATTCTTGATATTTTCAAGCTCTTTTCCAGAAACTCTTGTGTAAATTTGTGTTGTGTCAATCCTGCTATGTCCAAGTAAAACCTGGATTTTTCTTATATCGACGCCGGCTTCAAGCAAATGCGTTGCAAAAGAATGGCGAAAAGTGTGCGGAGTGACTTTTTTTGTTATGCCTGCTTTTTCTTTTGCTTTTTTGATTATTTTTTGTATGTTTCTTGTTGTCAGGGCTTCTTCCTTGCTTGTGAACAAGAATTTCTGATTGGGATTCTTCTCTAAAAATGCCTTTAAGTCTTTGCAAAGATTTTCGCTCAGGAAAATCTGACGTGATTTGTTTCCTTTTCCATGGACAACCCCGCGCTTATTTTCAAAATCAATGTCATTTACTTTTATATTTACAAGTTCAGAGACTCTGATGCCTGAAGAATACAAAAGAGACATGATTAATCTTGATTTTTCAGTGAAAGCAGCATCGATAAGTTTCTTAATTTCTTCTTTTGTCAATACACTTGGAAGATACTGCTCGGACTTTGGAATTTCTATTCCAATCATAATTTCTGGCTTGTTCATTACTGATTTGTAGAAGAATCTAAGCGATGATGTTGCCAATGCTCTTGATTTATTGCTGTAGGTGTCAATCAAGCTTGCTAAAAAACTCTTGATATCATCAATGATTACATTCTCAGGCTGTTTGTTTTCCAAAGCTAGCTTATCAAGATATTTTTTTACAAAGTAGGAATATATTTTTACAGTCTTCTCGCTAAAGCCTTTCAGCTTCAATTCTATCGAGATTTTTTCAAGGTAGTTTATCATGCTGCTATTTCTCCTGTCCTCAGCAATGCCTTGTGGTGTGACAAATATTTTGTATTTTGATCATGAGATGTTGTATGCCTAAAAAAGAAATGCGCAAGCTCATCAGCGTAATTCACAATTGGAATTCTTTCATCGCTGCTTGGTTTGATTATTAAAAATTGCTTCTCAATTTCTGTCAAATCTGAGACTATACTTCTTGCTCGACCGATTGATTTATTGTCTATGATTCCATCGACAAAAATTGCATATTCAGTATAATTTCCTCTGATTTCATAATCTTCTACACAATCAGAGATTAAACTAGCTATAACAATTCCAAGTTTATCTTTTCCTAATTTTTCATCATCGGGCTTTTCTAATCTTAAAAAAGAATAATCTCTTTCCCGCGCAAGCATTGACAGAAGATTTTGATGTTTGCATTTTTCTCTTTGTTTTTTCATTTTTCTGGCTGTAACATCTGATTCAAATGGCGAGAAGACTGCTGCAAAATATTCTGGATATTTGCCATGATTAGATTCGTCTACACCTATGTAAACTTTCTCCACCTCTTTTCTCATTCATATTAAAGCGAACTTTAATTTATAAACTTACTTGCAAAGAAATATATTAATCAAAAGGTGTCGGACGATAATTGCAAAGATCGTGCATTGAGCGAACTCCACGAATTTGATTACATTTGTGCCAACAATATTTTTCAATGTATGGAAAATTACAAATTATGTGTTTATTATCACTGCCGTCTTTTAATATGCCCTGGGCTGTGCAGTATTCTCCGCGTCTTCTTCTGTTGCGCATCTCTTCTCTGAGAAAATTTATTCTTTCAACAAGAGTGGATGGCTGTTCCTGAGTGGCATTCATTTTAAATAGAATTAAGCTGCATCTTCTTTGTATTGGTCTGGATGCAATTGGAAATATTCCTCTCTTGTTTTTTCTGCAAGTTCGCTAGGCGAGTATACAACCTTAGCAATCATTAATTTGCAAAGATTTGTATGGATATCTGTAACACAGTCTATCATCTTGCCGTACTTTCTTTCATCATTCTTTTTAAACTCTTTATCTTTATGCAAAAGATGCCAGCCAATAATTTCGGTCCTGTCATAAAGGGCATGTGCAATGTTAGCTGCTTCACTGGCAGGCATTATATGCTCTCTTGTGAGCTCTTGAAGATTAGAAACTGACTCTCTGAGTATTTCTATAACATTTTGCATATTTTCTAATGAATAACCTTCTTTCAGTGTATCTGGAATTACAATTCCATCAATTGAGTGCTCATTGTCTGAACTTCTTGAACCTAAATTATTTGACATAAGACTTATGGATATAAAGATGGTTTATAAAGCTTAGGGTAAAACATACGAATTCTTATAAATTGAAAATGTGTTTTCAGGATATGGGAGTTGAAGAAAAAACCAGCGCTCAGAATGTTAATGAATTAGTGCACGGATTAGAAAGAAAAAAATGGCTTGTAGGAACATTAGAACGATTGATTAGGGATGTTAACATATTAAGAACAAGTTTAGAACCTGTTGAGAAAAAGCCGGAAGAAGGCGAAAAAGTCACGGAGCAAAAAGATAATGTTTTGGACATAGAGTTATACAAACATCGTATAGAAAGGAAAGAGAGATGGATTAGGCATTATCTTGGCGAGGCTCTGAGGTATGGACTTGACAAAGACAGCACTGTTACAGGAAGCGTGATTGAGTCAAAAACTCATATTGTTGTCCGCGAATATATCATGGGTTTATGCGCACAGTATTATGTTGGACCATATCCTCAAATTTTACAAGAAAACCCTAACAGCCCTATAAGCACTCAGATTTTGAAAGCTTACATAAAACAAACAGATGCAGAATCTGCAAAACCAGAATCCAGTAAAGCTGAACATGTTTCATCAACACCTACACCTATGCCAGCTCTGTCAATTCAGCCAGAGTCTTCAAAACAAGAACCCGGAAAAGCAGCATCAGCTGCTGGGACATGATCTTGGAAAGATATGGAATCTTATGCCAGAAGGTCTGGAAATGCGTGATTAGACAAATAAAACTACAGATTGTCAAGAGGATTTTTTATATCACCTAACATTTTGTTCTGTTTTGCTTTGTATTCATCAAATATTAAATCCCAGTTTTGTCCTTTTTTAAATTCAATGAGTTTAATTTTTTCAGTAAGAGGACTTTTATCCCAGGGGTATGAACCTGATGTTAAAACCCACACCTCTCTATCTTGAGAAAGATAATCTATTACTTTGTTAATCCTGCACGAAAAACATTCAACAAATATCTCCCTGTTTGAATTTAAAGCAGAGACGTCTGGCCTGCTGTCTCCAAAATTTCTTTCAAAAAATATTTCGGAATCTAAAAAGCCCTCGCTGATTAAAAGAGTTTTTGCTATATATTTCGCTAATTTTTGAGGATTGGTTAGTTCATGCAAATCGTTTTCTTTTGGCTCTTGAATTTTTTGAATTTCTCGCTCGTTGATAGACACCGCTTTCTTTGTAATAAAATAAGCAAGAATCTTCGTAAGATAAGGATTAAGATATCTTGAATCACCTTGAACCAAAACTTTTTCCACAAATCTATAATTTTCAGACAGGCTGTTTTGCTGCATGCTCATTTTACATCAGCCATTAAATTGTCTAATGGAGACTTGACTTTCTTTAGTTCTTCCCGAGAAACATGGGTGTAAATCTGGGTTGTTGAAAGATCTTCGTGTCCAAGCAACTCCTGGATTAACCTTATATCTGTGCCAGACTCGAGCAAATGCGTTGCAAAACTATGCCGGAGTGTGTGGCAATGAACCGGCTTGTTTATTCCTGCATTTTTTGCTGCTTTTCTGACTATTTTTTGCAGATTTCTTGAGGAAAGCCTGCCTTTTGGGCCTGTAAACAAAAATTCTTTTGCTTCTGCCTGTTGTGATTTTGACTGCTCTTCGAGTTCTTTAAAAATGAATTCTGGAATATTAAAAGCCCTGTCTTTTTTGCCTTTTGACTGCCTTGTATATCCTACTTTATCATTAAAGTCAATGTCCTGTAGCTTAAGGCTAAGCAACTCAGACACCCTTAAACCACAGGCATACATCAGGCTTACCATTAACCTGCTTTTTTTACTTTGGATTGCAGCCATCAATCGTTTTACTTCATCTTTGGTAAGAACAACTGGCAGTTTCTTTTCTTTTTTTGGCCTTTTAATATTTAAGGTCGGGTCTTTTTCCAGCAGGTTTGTATAGGCATATCTTATGGCTGCAAGAAACATAATAACTGAAACTGCGGCTTTGTCAGAAAGCTTGTCAGCCATGTACTGCTTGATATCATCAGAGGTTATTTCATCTGGATTCTTTTTGACATAGTCAAGAAGCAGGGTATTAGCAGCAAGATAGTTTCTGAGTGTGTAGACTGAGTTTTTAGAAATCTTCAGCTCTACTTCAATCTTTTTAAGAAACTCCTCTTTGTCCATATGATAAATTGTGCGAACATCTTTATATATTTTTAGTTAAATTCAAGGGTAGTCACAATATATGTTGTGCGAAGTTTTAGCCTAAAACTTTGGGTTTTTGATGAGGTTTATACTCATGCAGGAAGGTTTAAGCGGTGATTGAAGGTTTTAACTTGATAATTTTGCCTAGAATATGACCTAGCATCAAAAGCAATTAATGTAATGGCCACAACAAATGTTGCAAAGAAAAAGCCAACTTCTGGTCCATTGAAAGAATACCCTTTAGAAGATACATGTTGATAAAGGGCAATTATCCATCCTGCAAATATTCCTATTCCTATGCCTAAACCTAATTTACTAATTGGATGTGGATGTGATATCATAAAACTTGAAATGCCTAATAACAAGATCAAAGATGCTGCAATATATGCATTCCAAAAGTAGGATACTGCTAAGAAGTATAATAACATTAATGCTAACACCAGATATCCCGTTCTCATAAAATTTCTCATCTTTTCTGAAGTTTTTAATGATTTCTATGCTGGAAAACAAGCATTTTTTGAAATTTTTCTCATGCTGAAACTTTCTGCTGATGACTGGAAGTTTTAGCGAGCTTATTATTCTAATGACTACTCTAATGCCCAGGAGGCAATTAGAATCAGAATCGTGCCAATCAAGGTCAAAAGAACTGCAGATGATAAAAGAATATGGCCTGAGAATGCTGAGAAACCTGAAAGCCAGTTTTGGGCTGTGGCTGTTATATAATCTTTCCAGGCGAATGCAATTATGAATCCGATTGCAGCTGCTATTGCCAAACGAGTCTGTTTTTTGAATTCTGTCCTGAATTTTGATAGCATTTTTAATGAATTTTTAATGGTTTAAATGACCTTTTTTGGATTTTTATTCATGCTGAAAGTTTTAATCAGCGCTTAGATGTTTTAGCTTATAATGACATGATAAAATGACAAAAAATAATAAAAAAAAGAAAAAAGAAATAATAAAATTATCTCCTTTTTGCGCTATAGTTCCTCATGAGCTTGCCGATACCGATTACCACTACAGCTATTGCAATAAGCCAGTCATTCATTCCAGCTAATGCAGTTACGCCGATCAAAGGTAACAGTAACAAAACACCGATAATGGTTACAAGCCATGCAGTCAATTTTGCCATTTTATTTATCCTCCTTTTTAATTTAATTATATATTGATTACTCTACGACGGAGATGTTTAAAAACCTTTCTCCTTGCAAATTGAGAAAAATAATTGAGGAAAATCCTGAAAAATAGCGACGGGAAGGTGCTCTATTGGGGGTGTTTAGGAGTGTTGGAGATGGGGTATTTTTGGTGTCAGCGTCGATAAACGCTGTTTAGGGCTGTTTAAACAGGTGTTTGTTTTAAAAATGACTGGTTTAAACAGGTGTTTGTTTTGGAAAAGACTGGTTAAACACCCTTATTTCCGATGCCGAATCTATGCTTATTTTAGCGTCGAAATATTGAGTAGTGACGTCGGAGACGTAATGTTTATAAAGATTAAATCTGATTAGATTACATGTTTGATTGGTTGTTTGGAAAGAAAAAGAGTGTTGAGAAGCTTGAAGAGGATGTTCAGAATAGTTTTTCTTTAGTCAAAGATGACATTGATAAGATTGGCAGCTGGATAAAACACCTGCATAAACAGGACCAGGGCCATCAGGAAGATATAAACAGCGTCAAAGATGATTTGTCGACGATAAAACGCGAACTGGAAAGCCTAAAAGATGTGATGTCTATGGCTGACGAGAGGGTGGTTAAACAGCTGTTTAAAACACCCAGGGCTGTTTTGAAGCAACAGCGGGCTGTTGAAGCTGTTCAAATACCTGTTCAAACACCTGTTCAAACAGGTGTTTTAGATAGTTTTTCAATGATGGAGCGCGCGTTGTTTGCCATCATGTTAAACTCTGATCTAAAGTTGAGTTACGATGACCTTGCTGTGATGCTAGGAAAAAGCAGAGCTACGATTAGGGGGCAGGTAAATGCTATCAAACAGAAAAGTGAGGGCATGATTGAGGAAATAATAGAGAAAAACGGTAAAAAGAGGGTATTTGTGCCTGATGATGTTAAAGAAAGAATGCTAAAAAGTGTAAAAGTGAGAGTTAGGAATGGTAAAAAAGACAGGAAAGATTAGGAAGACGAGGGTAAAACCATCAAGAAAAAGAAGTGAGTGCAGAAATATGAGAGACATGAAGGCAAAAGACATACTAAAAGAGTGCTGCGGTTGAAAGATTCCAGAAGAGAGAGTTAAAATTAAGGTGAACTTGTGAGGTTACAAAGGTTCGTTTTAAATGCAGAATAAGCATAAAAATTTGCTTGAAAAAGAATGTCAAACATCGTGGGAAATGCATAAAACGATGTGGGAATTGAAGAAGAGGCAGAAGTAAATAGATTTTCGTTTAAACGAATGTCTTATTCTAAATTTTTGTCTTTGATGCTGGAAAAAGGTGTTTTATCGACGGTAAAATACTAGATTTCGCGGAGCTTCAAAATCGTGTCAAGGGATGCAATTTTTCTGAGATCCTGGGATACATGTAATATTATCTGCTTATTATTAAGTTTTTCCTTGAAAATCGGGATTCCTTTTTGAATGATTTTATGGGCATAATCCCGGATTGAAGATTCTGAAAGTCCGGTCCTTTGGGAGAGCAGCTTATAATCAACCATTTCTCCGTCAGCGTCGAGCTGGTAGATTAAGGAGAATATCTTAATCTCCTGCTCAGTAAGTCTCTTGAATTTAATGCGAACTTCTTTCTTAAGACTGTCTAAAGAGTCTAGTATTTCATGGGCTCTTTCCAGGGCGTTTTCTTGTTTAATTATCTGTTGGATGCCTGTCTGTTGGTTTGCCTGTCTGTCTGTTGGAACCCCTTCATTTCCTATGGAGATACTGGTAAACTGGGGTTTTAACCCCCCTGTTGCCTGTGGAACTGTTGGAGTATGTGTCGGAGTTGCTGTTTCATAAGAAGGATGTGTTGGAGTGTATGTTGGTTTAGTCTGCAGAATATCTGTCTTTCTGGATATTTCATCCAGCTTAACACCAATGTCTGAGAAAGCGTCTTTTAATGTGCTGACTTCGTCATTCAGCAGAAGAATGTCCTCCTTTACTTTCTTAAAAGCTTCTCTTAGCTCGTTCATCTAATCTTACTTGAAGTGTTTTTTATAAAGATTTATATGCAGAATAACTATTATTTGACAGTCTCCATTTGATTCTTCTTTCATAATCTATTCCTGCAGGGTTTTTCTTGATTGCTGTGACCAGGCTTTTCTTCTGCAACTCTAACATAAGGGCTTTAATGAATTCTTCATCGCGGGCAAGCTCTCTTGCAATCTCAGCAGTAAACCTAGATTGTGGATAGATGTGATAAAGATGCGATAGAATCTGCTCTGAAATCTTGTCTTTTTTTACTTGGCTGAGCTTCATAGAAAATTAATACCGAATATCTTTTTAAATATATGTGTAAAAACACATAAAAAATTAAAAACTCTGAGATTTTGCAGTAGTTATGAAAAATGGGACAGCGTGCTTCTTGACAAGCGGGGGAATAACACTTTTCCTTTATAGAAATCGGGATAAAGAGGACATTCACCAAGGGTATTATGTTGCTCCTGGCGGGACATTGGAAGAAGGTGAAAGGAGTATTGATTGCATAATCCGAGAGATTAAAGAAGAGACTGGCTTAAGGCTGATGGATCCTCGGCTTAGGGTGATTGCAACGTTCTTTAACAGGGGCAGGGTTTTGAATGGAAAAGAAAATCCTGAAGACTGGAGAGTAGAATTTTATGATGCTAGTGCCTTTAACGGGAGATTGAAAGAAGAAAGGCCTGAAGACAAACTTGTTTGGGTTACAAATTCTGAAATTTCAAAAATAAGAATGTACGAGGGAGACAGGAAAATCTTTGATTTAATAGGGCAGCAGGAAGGGGTATTTGAAGTTATATTGCAGTATTCTAAAGAAAAATTGACAAGATTTGATTGCAAAAGGGTATATCATTAACTTTATAAGCAACACAAAAGGCTAATAAGATGCGAAAGGATTCTTTGTTAAAATGGATTGGAAAATTGGAGAAGCTAAGCTTAGGGAACCAAAAGAGATAATTGGAATTATGCACCCTCTTGTGAATGAGTGGTTCTTTTCGAGATTTGAGAAGTTCAGCATACCACAGCTCTATGGTGTAATGCCTGTTCATGAAAGAAAGAACATTCTGATTTCAGCTCCTACAGGAGGAACAAAAACTCTTACATCGTTTTTAAGCATTATTAATTATCTTGTCAGCTTGGCTGAGAGACAAGAACTTGAAGACAAGGTTTATGCAGTGTATATCTCGCCTTTGAAGGCCCTAAGCAATGATATTTATGTTAATCTGGAAACTCCTTTGAAACAGATTAATGAACTGGCTGAGAAAAAAGGAATAAAACTTCAAAAGATACGAGTCGGGCTTAGAACAGGTGACACAAGCACTTCTGAAAGGCAGAAAATGACCAAGAATACCCCTCATATTTTAGTAACTACACCTGAGAGTCTTGGAATTATTCTTATCTCTAAGAAGTTTGCTGAGAAACTTGAGAGTGTTGAGTTTGTTATTGTTGATGAACTACATGCGCTTGCAAACAAACGAGGGGTTCATTTAAGCCTTAGTCTAGAGTGGCTGCAGCACATCAGCAAGATTACTCCTGTAAGGATTGGATTGTCTGCTACTATTGCCCCTTTGGATGAGATGGCAAAGTTCCTGGTTGGCTCAACAAAAGAGTGCCTTGTGGCTGATGCAAAATTTGACAAGAAACTTGATTTAGATGTTCTTACACCTGTGGAAAGTCTTTTGGACACGACTGGCTTGGAGATGCACAGTTCACTTTATGGCTTGATTGACAGACTTGTCCAGGAGCATAAGACTACTGTTATTTTTACAAACACAAGAAGCGCGACTGAAAGAGTTATCCACCATCTAAAGGAGATGTTTCCGGCAAAGTATATTGCAAACATAGGTGCACATCATTCATCCTTAAGCAAGGATGCAAGGTTTGACATTGAACAAAGATTGCGTGAAGGAAAACTTAAAGTTGTTGTAACCTCAACCAGCTTAGAGCTTGGAATTGATATTGGATATATTGACCTTGTTATACTGCTTGGAAGTCCGAAGGCTGTTTCAAGGGCAATGCAAAGAATAGGAAGAGCAGGGCACAAACTTCATGATACTGCAATAGGAAGATTTGTTGTTTTAGACAAGGATGATCTTGTAGAATGCTGCATAATAAAGAAAGCAATTATAGAAAGGAAGATTGACCGGGTGTTTATTCCAAAGAATTGCTTGGATGTCTTGAGCCAGCAGATTTTTGGCATGGCAATCTATCAGGTGTGGGACATTGACAAGCTCTATGAACTGATTAAAGGGTGTTATTCTTACAAGGATTTGAGCAAGGCAGAGTTCCTTGGAGTAATAAGTTATCTTGCAGGAGAGTATGCTCTTGAAGCTAAAAATGTGTATGCAAAGATATGGTATGACTCTGAAACAAAACAGATTGGAAAGAGGGGAAAGCTTGCAAGAGTCATTTATATGACTAATATTGGAACAATTCCGGATGAGTCTTTTGTTAATGTGGTGATTGCTGGTGGAGAAAGAAAAGGGCATAAAGTTGGAGCGATAGATGAGGCATTTGCCGAGAAATTAAAACCACGGGATGTTTTTGTGCTTGGAGGCGAGAGGTATGAGTTTCTTTATACTAGAGGCATGAATGCATATGTCCGGGGAAGTGTGCAACGAGCACCGACTATTCCGAGCTGGTTTTCAGAGATGCTGCCATTAAGTTTTGACCTTGCTTTGGAAATATTGAGATTCAGGGAGCTGGTTAAAGAAAAATTTCATAAAAAACTAAGTCCATGTGAAATCAAGGAGTTTATTAAACAACATTGCTATGTTCATGACAAGAGTGTCAAGGAGATTTATGAGTATTTTGAAGAGCAGCAAAATTATATTGGAATTCCTTCACTGAAAGAGATTATTGTTGAGAATTACAAAGGAGACAAGGATTATTTTATTTTCCATACACTCTATGGCAGGCGGGTTAATGACGCGCTGTCAAGAGCTTTTGCATTCCTTGTTTCAAGGATTGGCTCCAGGGATATTGAAATTGGAATCAATGACAATGGATTTTTTGTTTCAGGGGAAAATGTTGACAGGCAGAAAATTGAGAAAGCACTGAAATTTTTAGCAAGCGAGAATCTTGATGAGGTTTTGAAGGAAGCAATTGACAGGACAGAAATACTGAAAAGAAGGTTCAGGCATTGCGCGACACGGGCATTGATGATTCTCAGGAATTACAAGGGCAGAACAAATTCTGTCGGAAGGCAGCAGGTCAAGTCTGGCTTTATTCTTGATGCTATAAAAAGAATTTCCGGAGAATTTCCAATACTAAAAGAAGCAAGAAGAGAAGTTCTTGAAGATGTAATGGACATTGAAAATGCAAAAAAGATTGTTGATTTGATTAAAGATGGAAGAATCAAGATTAAATTCGTGCAGACAGGCATTCCTTCGCCGTTTTCCCTGAATCTTATAATGCAGGGCAGGATGGATTTGCTGAAAATGGAGGACAAGATTGAGTTTTTGAAGCGAGTGTACAAGCAGATAAAGGAAAAAAGAGAAAAATAATGCTTTTGCTATACAAATGTTTTAATATTATACATTTTTATAGAAGTTATGCCACCGACTAAAGTTTGTCTTGATAAAACAAAATTTGTCAGAGGACTTGCGTCTGCTTTGCGATTTGAAGGTCTTGTTGATTTTACAGCAGTTATCAATCCTGTGATTGCAGGACTTGAGGCAGCAATAGCCAAGGCAGAAGAAAATGGAATATTGCTGGAATCACATGAAAAGAATTCATTATTGAACTCAGATGAATTCTTCTCAATAAACTGTGCGTACGGGCTTATTGAAACAGACACTAGCAACAGAGAAAGAGTAAAATTTAAGCTTGATAAAGAGGGCTCTGAAGAATATTTTAAGTATGTTTTTAAGTATATTTTACCAAATAAATATTTTGATGTATTCAGGGAATGCGCTAAGGTGTTTATAACAAAGACTAATGAGCGCATGATTAAATTGTATGCATAGATTAAAGTTATATTTTGCAGAACAGATTTGTTTTTAAATCTTAATTCTTTGTTTTAAGCATGACTATGTACAAGTGCTCGATAATTGCTGATCCTAATGGAAGCGCATGGAATTTTGCAGAAAAGGTTTATCAAGAGTTAAGCATGAAAACACCTGACAAGTTTGAATTAAATAAAGTTGTAATTCAAAAGTTCAGAGACGGCGAAATTAAGCCAAAAATAGAGAAAAATGTAAGAAGAAAAAACTGCTTTTTTATACATGATTCCAGCAAAGAGCCAAAAGAGTGGTTTCTTGAAATGGCATTGATACTTGAGGCATTAAAAAACTCGTCCAGCCAGGAGATAACTGTTGTGCTGCCTTTTTTAAGATTCAGCAGACAGGACAGGAAAGATGAGTCAAGAGTTCCGATAAGTGCAAAGGTTATTGCTGATGTAATTGGAATGTATGCTGACAGGGCATTGACACTTGATGTTCATGACCCGAGAATCCAAGGATTTTATAATATTCCTTTTGATAATCTATACAGTTTTTCTAATGCAATAACTTATCTGAAAGAAAAGCATCCGGATTTTATCAATAATCTTGTTGTAATGAGTCCTGATGCTGGCGGCGGCAAGAGAGCAGAAGCATTTGCAAAAAGGATAAATTCTGATGCAGACATTGTGGTTGGGTATAAAACAAGACAAAAGGCAGGCGAGATAAGCAACTTAAAAATTACCGGCGATGTAAAGGACAAGAATGTCCTTATTGTTGATGACATGGTTGATTCTGGAAATACATTGATTAAGGCGGGCAGTGCAGCAAAAGAAGCGGGGGCAAAGAGGGTTGGGGTTTATTGCACGCATGCATTATTTACTGAAGGTTCTGAAAAGGTCAGAAAATGCTTTGATTTTGTTATAGTCGGCGATACTATTATAAACCCAAAATTAAAAGAGACGGGAGTTGAAGTGATTTCTTTTGCGCCTTTGTTTGCGCAGGCAATTTACAGGATTAATGAAGGCGAGAGTTTAAGCGACTTGTTTGCGTAAGGAGTTTTTAGAATGGAGAAAGATATTTATAAAATTTCGAGAGTAGCTATACAGATAGTTCTTAAAAGGCTCAAAGAAAGGGACGAGACCGGAAAAGGCAAACAACCAGAACTGGCTTTAGGCTGCTTTTATGACTCTGAAAGGATTGATAATGAAGCGTGCCTGAAATGCCCCTTATATGAACCCACGTGCCAGCAATATTTAAAAGGGTTTGAGGCAAACCGTTTTGGATGAGACAAACAAAAGACTTTGAGTTTATTGACAAGGCTGTTTATTTTTCCAAAGAGAAAATTGCAGCGATAGCTGACTTGCATTTAGGATTTGAGCAGGCATTGAATGTCTCAGGGTTCATGCTTCCCAGAGAGCAGTATAAAAAAATAATTGCTGATTGCGAAAGAATTTTTCATGAAACTGGAAAACTTAAAGAAATTATCATACTCGGAGATTTGAAACATGAGTTTAGCTCGGTTTCTGGGCAGGAATGGAAAGAAGTAACAGATTTCCTAGAGTTTCTTGCCAAATACTGCGACAAGATTGTGCTTGTAAAAGGAAATCATGACACAATCCTTGAGCCGATTGCGAGGAAAAAGAATCTTGAGCTGGTTGACTTTTACGTTAGAGGAGAAAATGCATTTATTCACGGGCATAAGATGTTTCCTGAAGTGCTGGATAAAAAAGTAAAAAGAATTTTCATGGGACATAAGCATCCTGCAATAACAATTTCAAGAGGCGCGAAGCGAGAAACGTTTAAATGTTTTCTTAAAGGAAAATGGAAAGACAAAGAAATTGTGATTCTGCCAAGTTTCTTTCCGCTTACAGAGGGAAGCGATGTTTATGTGGAAGATACAAATCTTGCTTTAAAACTTGACTTGAAGAATTTTGAAGTTTATGCTGTTGGCAACAAAGTGTATGACTTAGGAAAAGTGAAAGATGTTGGAAGAATCTCTTAGATTTTCCACTTGCCATTTTCTTGAACGACATTACCATCAAGAATGATTTTGGCCTTGCTCATGTCCTTAACAATGTCCCAATGCACTGCAGAGTCATTGCCTCCGCCATTATCTTTGTATGCCATGCCTAGTGCAAGATGAATTGTGCCTGAAATTTTCTCATCGAACAAGAGGCTCTTGGTAAATCTGTTGACATTCGGATTGCAGCCAATGCCAAATTCACCTACATAACATGAGTTCTTGTCTGTTTCAAGGGCAGACTTAAGCATTTCCTTGTTTTTTGAAGCATTGTATTCGATAACTTTTCCGTCCTTGAATTTTAATGAGATGTCTGTAACTTCTTTTCCTGCATAAATTGCAGGATATTCAAATTTAATCCAGCCGTTCATGCTTGTTCTTACTGGAGCCATATAAATCTCTCCGCCAGGCATGTTCTCCTCGCCTTTGTCAGCTATTGAGTTCTTGTTCTCAATTGAAAATTTTAAGTCAACATTCTCGCCGAGCAAATGCACTTGCTTTCCTTTCTCAAAGATTTTGTTTATCTTGTCAAGCTGCTTGCCAAACACATGCCAGTCGATGAGGCATGATGTGTAAACAAAATTCTCCCATTCATTCAAAGACATCTCAGCGTCCTGTGCATGCGAAATGCAGGGGAATGCAATTGTTACCCTGCGGATTTTGTCTCTTGTATTGCAGATATAGTGTGAAATCGGGCTTGTTATTTTCTGCCTTTGTGATTGTTTTGCTGGGTCGCAGGAAGTCAGTTCGCGAGTATTGACATCTGTATCAACACCAATGTAAGCGTCTGCTTTTTTTATTGTGTCAAACCAGTATTTTGGAAAAAACTCTATCTGCTCTTTAGTTGCATATTTGTAGAAGAAGTCGTTAACATCGGGCAAATGTATGCGGACAATTGGGTGCGCTTTCTGGAGAATTATTTCTTTATATAGTTCGATTAAAAAAGGAATCGCTTCTGTATCTCCAGAGATTATTACTTTTTGCTCTGGCTTTACAGCTACAGAATATCTTACTGCTAGCTGCGCAAGTTTTCTTGCTCTTGGATCTATCGGCATTTTAATTTTCTCAGAATCTGCTTCTGAGGTGCAATCACCTCTTACTATTCTTAAATTTGGCCTGTTTGATTATATTTCTTCATCATCTGCTCAATGATAACATTTGGAGCATAACCTTTCCTTGTGCATGCTTTGACAAACTCGTCGTAAACCTGCCTGTCAACATTATAGTCTAGCTTTCTTTTTTGTGGTCCGGGTGCTGTTGCTGCCATGTTAAAACGAGAATTAGAGGATTTATAAAATCTTTGATTTGATTTCTTAGCTCGCCTGATGGCTCGCTGTTCATTAATGTTAACACGTTTTACCCTTCTGGGTTAAGCAGCAATCCTCATCAAGCTAAAGAATGGTTGCTCAAGCTTCTTCTCGTTTATTACATTAATTCTTAAAATAAGACGAGCATCAGCGAGCCTAACAATATGACACGCTCCCGCCAGGAGTCGAACCTGGAGATCCTTTCGGAAACCGGTTCGCTTGAAAGCGAACTTGCTTAATTCGAGACCGGCGCAATACCGCTATGCGACGGGAGCATATTTTTAGAAATAACAGACTATATTTAAATTATGTTGTCAAGAACCTTATTTGACGTAACTTGTTTCTGGCTGCTTGTTCGAAACCTTTGGCAAAGGCACGTGTGTTGGCAATCCAAACTCATCTTCAAGCTCAAGAGCACGAATATTGCATTTTGTGAGAATCAAGTTATACAGCGGGACCCGGACATCGTCTGGAACTTTTTTG
Organism: Candidatus Nanoarchaeia archaeon; assembly: GCA_041501125.1. GTDB lineage: Archaea > Nanobdellota > Nanobdellia > Pacearchaeales > GW2011-AR1 > JBGQNO01. The sequence continues at coordinate 51,677 of JBGQNO010000001.1, read as the reverse complement.
TCCTTCCATTTCTTTACGACTTCCTTTAATTTTTCTTCTTCAGCTGTAAAGTATATCTCGCCCTTGAAATCGAGATTTGCCATCTTCTCATATTTAATTGAGAAGTTAAAATCTGCCTTGATTACGTCCTGGCCAATAGCAGAAAGCTTCTGTTTTTCCATATGTGATATATCAATGCCCATTGTGACATTGACCTTGCCTTCTACAGGCCCTTCTTTCTCAGCTAGAATTTTTGTAAAGTTAAATCCAATGATTTTCATTTTAGATTATATCTTCTTCAGAAACAACGATGAAATCGCCAATAGCCATTATTGAATTGCATGGTATCAAGGTTTCGCTTTCTTGTGTTTTTTCAAGGTTCAATGACTTTGTATAGGCTGAAGGGTCCTTCAAAACAAGCTGTATAAGCTCTCCTGACTTGGTTTCGAATGTGATATCCTTCACGTAACCTAATCTTTTGCCTTCTTTTGTTACTATTAGCTTTCCGAGAAGTGATGAGAATGGTTTTTTGTCCATTAGAGATGTAGAGATAATTTGTTTATAAACTTTTCTATAAAAAAGTATGTATTTTTATTATTAGCACATTGCAAAAAAAGAGGTGAGAATTAATGAATGTTGGCCTGGTAAATATTTTGAATTAAGTGTATAAGCAAACTAACAGAATCAAGTAGAATAAACATAAATTTTCAAGTATTCTGGGATTTTCAAAAGTTCGCATTGTTTTAAACGCTGTTTTGACTAATAATACCCTCTCCCCATGGTTTCGTGTGGAAAAGGTAAAAAGATTTATAAAGAAATGTATTTTATTTTTCTTATTATATATTTATAAGCTTTTCTATAATATAATATATATAATATAATAGTATAATGCTCCAAAAGAAATGAAGGTGGATTTGCGAATGTTTTACTTATGAGTTACAATATTTCATTTTACCGTCGGGAAACGTTTCCATGAGAAATGAGGGTGTGAGATATACTTCAAATGATATAAAGGTTTTTAAAAAGGAAAACTGGTAGATTGTGATGGTGATGCAATTAGACAAAATTTTTGATTCTTTCTCGCAAAAAAGCTTGTTTAAGGATAAGTCGGTTTTGCAGTCACAATATACTCCAGAAAATATTCCTCATAGGGAAAAACAGATAGAACAGGTAGCTACGATACTTGCGCCTGCTTTGAGGGGTGAGAGGGCAAGCAATTTGTTTATTTATGGACAGACAGGCACTGGAAAAACTCTCAGCACCTTGTATGTAAGGAATGAAATGCTTAAGAGAGCAAAGAAAGAGAACATTTCATTGAGGATGGAATACATAAACTGTAAGTTGAAAAAGGTTTCTGATACTGAATATAGGATTTTGGCAGAGATTATAAAAAAACTTGGTGGAAATGTACCTTCTACAGGCCTTCCGACAGACCAGGTTTATAATAAATTCTTAGAGATTGTGGAAAGTGAGAAACAGTACGTTATTCTCATACTAGATGAAATTGACCAGGCAGTCAACAAAATGTCTGACAGTTTTCTTTATAATCTTACAAGAATCAATTCTGAACTTTCAAAGAGCCAGATAAGTATTATTGGCATAAGCAATGACTTAAAATTTATTGATTCTCTTGATCCGAGAGTAAGAAGTTCTCTTGGTGAAGAAGAGATTATATTCCCGCCATACAATGCTTTGCAGCTTCAGGAGATTTTGAGGGGCAGAGCCATGGATTCTTTCAAGGAAAATGTGGTTGAGGATGGAGTTATTTCAAAATGCGCTGCTTATGCTGCAAGAGAGCACGGAGATGCGAGAAGGGCACTTGAACTTTTGAGAGTTGCCGGAGATATTGCTGAGCGCGAGGGATGCGAGAAAGTAAAAATAGAGCATGTTGACACTGCAAATGAAAAGATTGACAAGGACAAAATAAAAAGTTTTGTTGAAACAGCACCAAAGCAATTTCAGCTTGTGTTGCTGTCTGTTATTGACTTGGTAGAGAAAGGACACGAGAAAATATTTACAGGAGATGTGTTTAATGTCTACAGTGATTTGTGCATGAAGTCAAAAGTCGAGGCTTTGACACCACGAAGAGTCTCAGATATCATAGCTGAGTTTGACATGGTTGGGATAATCACTGCAATGGTAATCAGCAAAGGCAGACACGGAAGAACACGGGAGATAAAACTTGCGATACCTGAACAGGAAGTCAAGAAAGTAAAGGCACTTTTACTGGAAACATTAAGCCTTTGAGGTGTGCATGACAGGCATATTAAAATTCTGCATTGAAAAAGGTGTCTTGCTTGACAAAGAGAGTTTTGATTTTCTTTCTGGATTTGAAGAAGCGACAGCAAAAGACATTATTGACAAATTCATTCTTTTGAAAGAAAAAGTCATAAATAGAAATTCAATATTCAAAAACGTAGATAAGATTCAGAATTTATTGTCAGACAAGAAAGTTGTAGAGAAAATAAAGATAAATTTTGGGCTTAGCTTTGAGATTTCGCGAGAGCAGTATGTCATGGACAAGGAGAAAGAACAGGCAGAAAAGGAAAGCAGGCTTGGAAATGTCCGGGTATTGATGTCTGTGCCTGCTGCATGCAAGAAGATAGAACCAAAGGATTTTACAGAGCATTTCAGAGCAAGATATAATGAGATAAAGAATATTTTGAAGGACAGGAATCTTGAGAATCTGACTTCTGTCAACAAGTTATCGACCAACAGACAAAGCATATCGGTGATTGGCATGGTTTACAGCAAGAGGGTATCAAAGAGCAAGAATATTCTCCTGGATATTGAAGATATAACTGGCAGAATCTCGGTTTTGATTAACAAGGACAAGAAAGAAGTATATGACAAGGCAAAAAATGTCCTGATAGATGACATAATTGGTGTAAAAGGGTTTGGCGACCAGGAAATTATTTTTGCCAATGACATAATTTATCCTGATTCGGTTTTGCAGGAAAAAACTTTGCTTGACAGGGACGAGAGTGTTGCCTTTATTTCTGATGTGCATGTAGGCTCTGCGAATTTTCTTGAGGAGAATTTTGCAAAATTTGTCAGGTGGCTGAATGGAGAGTCTGATAGTGAACTGCAAAAACAAGAAGCTGCAAAAGTCAAGTATCTTTTAATCACTGGTGATACTGTTGATGGAGTTGGAGTATTCCCTGGCCAGGAAGAGCTTCTTAATATTAAGGATATCAGGGAGCAATACAAGAAACTATCAAGCTATCTGAAAACAATCAGAAAGGATGTGCAGATAATAATGTGCCCGGGACAGCACGACTGCGTGAGAGTTGCTGAACCCCAGCCGCCTGTTGGGCAGGATTATGCTGCACCGCTTTATGAGCTTGAGAATGTTCTGTTAGTAAGCAATCCAGCACTGATTGAAATCAAGAACACGCCTGGCAAGCGTGGAGTAAGGATTTTGATGTACCACGGAGCGAGCATGATTCATTTTGTCAATGAAATTGACAGCCTTAGACTGAGCAAGGCTCACCAGAATCCAAGCAAAGTTGTCAAGGAAATCTTAAAGAGAAGGCATCTTGGCTCTATGCACTCTCTCGTGACTTATATTCCAAATACAAAGAGGGACTATCTTGTAATATCAGAGGTGCCTGATGTGATTAATACTGCAGATTTCCACAGGACAGATGTTGATTTTTATAATGGAACTGCAATTGTATGCTCGAGCTGCTGGCAATCAATAACGCCGTTTGAGGAAAAAGTAGGAAATGTGCCAGATCCTTGCAAGGTGCCAATCATGAACCTAAAAACAGGGAAAATAAAGATTATGGATTTCAGTTAAAATGAAAATCGACCAATATTTCAAGGAGCTTGAAGAGCAGGTTAAAAAAAGCTATGTTGTAGCCGAGGCTGCAAGGCAAAAAGGACTTGACCCTATTGATAAAGTAGAAATACCTCTGGCAACAAGCCTTGCTGGAAGGGTTGCCGGACTTATATCTGCGGTTTATCCGCAGTTGAATAATCCGCAACTTGTGAACAGGATTCTTGAACTTGAAAAGCAGTATGGAAATCTTGATCCTGCTATCTGCTTGATAATTGCAGAAGAGATTGCAAAAGAAAAATTCTGCAAATTCCGCAGCCTGCATGAAGGAATTGATGCTGGAATACGGGTTGGAATGGCATACATCACTCTTGGAGTTGTGTCGTCGCCAATTGAGGGTTTTACAGAATTTAAACTTGGCAAAACAATGGACAATAAAGAATATTTTATGATTTATTATTCTGGGCCGATAAGAAGTGCGGGAGGAACAGGCGCAGCTTTTTCACTTGTCATTGCAGATTATCTGCGAGAGACTTTGGGATATGCAAAATATGACCCAACAGAAATAGAAGTGAAAAGAATGGTGACTGAAATGTTTGATTATCACGAAAAAGTCAATAATTTGCAATATCTGCCTACAGAAGAAGAAGCAATTTTTCTTGCGAAAAATATTCCAGTGCAGGTTACTGGAGATGCGAGCGAGCAGCGAGAAGTCAGCAATTACAAAGATGTTCAAAGAATTGAAACAAACATGATCAGAGGAGGATTCTGCCTTGTTTTTGCAGAAGGGCTTGCGCAGAAAGCACCGAAAATACAAAGAATGATTAAAAAATTAAGAGAGAAGGGGTTTAAGCTTACTGACTGGAGTTTCCTTGAAGAGTATAATAAACTTCATGAAAAGAGGGAAAAAGGAAAAGCAAACGAAAGTCCGACATTTATCAAAGATTTAGTTGCTGGCAGGCCAGTTTTAGGGCATCCGTCTGCTGCAGGAGCATTCAGATTAAGATATGGAAGAGCAAGAAATACTGGTTACAGCTGTCTGGCTGTTCATCCTGCGACAATGCACATGCTTGGAGGATTTATTGGCATAGGCACACAGATAAAAATTGAGCTTCCAACAAAGGGTGCGGCTATTGTGTCTTGCGACAGTATTGAAGGACCGATTGTTAAATTATATAATGGTTCTGTGCGCAGAATACAGGATGCTGACACTGCAAGAAATATTTATGATGATGTTGAACAAATTCTTTATACAGGAGACTTGTTAGTTCCTTTTGGAGATTTTGCAAACAGAAATCATGTGTTAGTGCCTGCGGGTTATACAGAACAGGAATGGTTTCTGGAGTTAAAGAAAAATGCAAAGGGTGAGACAATGTCTGAGCTGGAAAGCATATACGATGTTCCATTTACTGTCGCTAAAAGTCTGAGCAAGCAAACAGGAACACCATTGCATCCAAAGCATACTTTCTTCTGGACGCAAATTTCATATGACGACTTGATTTCTTTGCTTGACTGGCTTGCGCATTCAAACATTTTTGAGAAGAAAATACTTTTTCCATACAACAAAACAGAAAGCGAGAGATTTCTCAAAGGCAAGAGAGCTTTGGAAATTCTTGGCGTTCCACATGAAGTGACTACTGAGAATGTTTTATCAGATATTGAAAGCAGTCAGGCATTGCTTTTTAGCTTAGGAATTGAAAGCGAGAATTTAGAGCAGGAGATTGACAGGATAATGAAAATTGTAAATTCAGAAGAGGACAAAAAGGTATTGTCAATTATTAATAAGCTTGCAGGCATTCAGATAAGAGACAAGGCAGGAACATTCATTGGCTCGAGGATGGGAAGGCCTGAGAAAGCTAAGCTGAGAAAACTTGTTGGAAGTCCTAATGTCTTATTTCCTGTCGGAGAAGAAGGTGGAAGACTGAGAAGTCTGAACGAAGCATGCGAAAAAGGTTTTGTTAAGGCAGACTTTCCATTGTTTTATTGTGAAGCATGCAAAAAGGAAACTGTTTACAAGAGATGTGAGAGTTGCAAGAGCGAATGCAGGAGAATATATTTCTGTCCTGAATGCAGAACCACAATGGCTGGTGAAAAATGCAATGTACATAATCAAGGACAGAATTACATGTCTAAGAAAGTAGATATTAAGCATTATTTTAATTCTGCTATCAAGTCCTTGGACTTAACACCTGAAGAAATTCCAAGCTTGATTAAAGGTGTTCGCGGAACTTCGAATAAAAATCATGCTTTGGAAAATCTTGCCAAGGGAATCTTGAGAACAATGTTCAAACTGCAGGTAAACAAGGATGGCACAATAAGATTTGATGCTACAGAGCTTCCACTGACTCATTTTAAGCCAAAGGAAGTTTCAGCGAGTGTTGCAAAGCTTAGGGAACTGGGCTATACAAAGGACGTCAATGGCAATGAACTTGATAATGAGGAGCAGATACTTGAAATTTTTCCGCATGATGTTATTTTACCAGCATGCCCGGTTTCTGGGGATGAGAAAGCGGATGATGTGTTTGTGAGAATAGCAGGGTTTGTTGATTCTTTATTAGTGAGATTGTACGGACTGGAGCCTTTTTACCGAGTCAAAGGCAGGGAGGACTTGATAGGACATTTGATTTCCTGCATTGCACCGCATAATTGCGCGAGTGTTGTTGGCAGGATAATTGGATTCAGCAAGAGCCAGGCATTTGTGGCAAGTCCGTATATGCATGCTGCAATGAGGCGTGATTGCGACGGTGATGAAGCAGGATTTATGCTGCTGCTTGACATGCTGCTAAATTTTTCAAGGGAGTTTTTGCCTGCGCATCGTGGTGGAACGCAGGATGCGCCGCTTGTATTAAATGCCAGAATAAGAGCAGGAGAAGTTGATGACATGATATTTGATGTTGATATTGTGCGAGAGCTGCCACTAGAACTTTATGAGAAGGCAAGAGCTGGAGAGCATCCGTCAAAGATTTCTATTGAGCAGATAAAATCAAGAGTTGGCAAAGAAGAATTTACTAATTTATGGTATGAGTATGAAACAAGTGATATTAATCACGGAGTTTTGTGTTCAAATTACAAGAGGCTTGTGACAATGCGAGACAAGGTTCAGAAACAAATGGAACTTGCTGAGAAATTAAGAGCTGTAGACGCAAATGATGTGGCAAGACTTGTAATTGACAGACATTTTATCAGAGACATAAGAGGAAACTTGAGAAAATTCTCGCAGCAGGAATTCAGATGCAGCAAGTGCAACCAGAAATACAGAAGGCCGCCGCTTTTGGGCAAGTGTCTTGAGTGCGGAGGAAACATAATATTTACAATTTCAGAAGGAAGCATTGTAAAATATCTTGAGCCTGCTTTGCAGCTCGCGCAGAAATACCAGGTTACTGAGTATCTCACGCAAAACCTTGAACTTACAAAAAGCTATATTGAAAGCATTTTCGGCAAGGAGAAAGAAAAGCAGCAAGACTTAAAAAAATGGTTTTAACCATTTTTTGATAAATTTAAATACTGCTTTGTTCTTTTATATTTATGAAAGCATGGAATACGATTGCGATTGTTTCTTTAGGCATTCTTCTGCTTGCATATCTGGCATCGTTGTATATGACCATCAAGAATTACTATGCTATAAGCATGTCTAGCGTGTTATTAAGCGCAGTGGTTATTCTTGCACAGGCATATCTGTGGATATGGATTGTTTCAAAACTGATGAAACAGCAGAAAAAATAAATCTTTTTTCTTTTTTATTTTAAACTTATATCGGCAGATAGAAAAGAATTGAGGGCAACATCAAAGAGCCCATCATGTGCGTTCTGCGGATTCCTGAAAGTATTGTTACAAGTCCAGTGAATGTCGCTGCCAGGTAAACGAGAAATCCAAGCCAGCCTGAGAAAATTGTAACAAGAAGCGTCAAAAATCCAAGGATTATCACCGAGAGTATGCTGTAATTTATTTTATTGATGTTTCTGGCAAAAAGTTTTGAAATTCTTGATGCAAGGAATGCTGCAATAATTCCTGAGAACAGAATTGCAAGGGTTATAAGATAAACATAGTTTTGTGGAAAAGCCTGAGTCATGACTGCTGCTGCAACTCCTGTCCGTGCCTTGTGGATTGAGTATGCAGCATAAAAAGAAAGTCCTATGACAACTGTGTTAATTGAGCCGAGCAGGACAAGAAATTCTTTTGTGTCAAGTTTTCTAATGCCTGAGCCGAGGACAGCTGCCTGCCCAGAGCCGAGGGATGGAAGAAAACTGCATATTGGAGAGGCAATTGCTGACAGCAAGCCTGTCTTGACAAGAGTCCTGTTTTCAATTTTTTCTTCTGCAAACTTTTGTTTTGGAATTTTCTGTTTCTTTGCTATTGAAGTTACAAGAGAAGATGCACCAAACAAGCCTGTGAGCAGAGGAAACAAAGGGTCTTTTAATGGAAGATTCAAGGTTATCAAACCAAGAATTCCAGTCAAGGCAAAAATAAGAATTGCCCACCAGCGCGAATGCTCTTCTTTCCAGACAAGGAGGAAAACTGCAGCAAGCAAAATATAAAACATGTATGGAACAATTTTAGGGTAAAGGTTCGGAAGAACATGGACTATAAACGGCGCGAACAGGAAAATAATTCCAAGTCCAAGTATTCCGCCATAAACTGTGAGCATGACTGCAGAGTGTCCTTTGCCGTCGAGCAAAAGACGATGTCCAGGCAGGATGCTTAATCCAGTATCTTCATCCGGACTTCCCAAATAGATTGAAGGAATAAAATCAAGAAATGTGTGGGTGATTGACATTGCAACAATCATTACTATAAGAAATATTGAGAATTGCGGAATAAATGCGACAAGCAAAACTGAGACAAGGTTTATGTGGATGCCGGGAGTGAGGCCTGTAAAAGTTCCAAGTAAAGTGCCGAGAAGAATTGCGAGTGTTATTTCCAGCAGCATACAAGTATCTGGCAAAGTTGTTTATATTTTTTTCTTTGGTAAATTGTTTTTGGTAATATTTATAAGCAGCTTTTTGTTACTATTAGCAGGGTAAAATGAGGTGCGAGAAAAGAGATGAATAAAAAAGCAAAATCGGTTTTATTTCTAGGTGCAGTCTTAATATTCTTGTCTCTTATTGTGATATCTTTTGTTCTTGCAGTAGCCACTCCTTTTGAAGTCGTTATTGGAGAAGGCAACGTTAAGATAAATGAAATTAATGGAACAAACATGACTGTTGTTGGCGGAAGTACTATTGACATTGGCGGAACTGTAAATGCTTCAGCAGGAAACTTAGCAAATTGGAGCATTAATGTTTATAATAAAACTGGCGGATTTGTGAATGCAGCTTGTTTCGATGCCAGCGGAAACAATATTAATCAGGATTATCTTTGTACATGGGATACTAATGTCTCTTGTCCTGATTCTGAATGCTGGAATTATTCTTTGCAATTAATTGCGTATGACACAGCAGGCAACTCCAATGAAAGCAATATTAGCAATATTTTGATTGATAATGTTCCTCCTTTCATTAATCCGAATGCAACATTAACTTTAGAAACAAGCAATATGGGCGGTCTTTATTCTATGAAACAATGGAATGCAAGAGTAAACATTTTAGACACTTATTTACGAGATGTTAGAGTATACGTTCTGGACAATGGCAATAACACAGTTATAGAATGGGGACAGCACTGCAATGAAAACGACAGCGATAATTGCAATCAATCAAGAAGCGGGATGTTTAATAAAACATGGCATGCAGAGAAGTATTCCATTAATGGAGAAAATGTTTCTGCGCACTATGTTTTCAATTTTAATTTAAATAACAAAACAAGTTATGTTTCTGTTCCAGGATGTTTTGATGAGAATGAAACAGGAAGTAATTATTCATGTTATGAAACTTGCGAAGGCATGATGCCATCATGCCGAGAATGGAGATGGCATCTTGTTTATAATGTTTCAAACTTTACAGGAAGTATCTGGACAGGAAGACTGCTTGGTTTAGTAAGAGATGATTGGTGCAATGAAAGTGGATGTAATATTAGTACTAGTTTGATACATTCTGGGGCAAGTAAATTTGTTCCACAAAAAGATTCTTTTAACTTTGAGACAGGAAACTGGTCTCAGAATAATTTAACACCAAGAACTCTTTATAACCCAGGGGATTTGAGAAATGTTAATTTGACGCAAGATATGCCTTCTGGAAATTATCAATTTGCCTTTTCTGCTAATGATTACTGGTGGGGCAGTATGAGGTCATGGAATATTTATGTGGACAATGAATTGCCGGTTGTAAATAATGTAATAATAAACAATCCAGACAACTTCTTTTCATTTTCTGACAATGTAATCAATATCAGTGCAAATGTTACAGATGATCAAAATGTAAGTTTAGTGCAGGCAGATTTACATGGAATCAACAATGGCAGTTGCGAGCCAAGTAACTGTTATTCTAACCTGTCTTATAATAATTTAACAGGATTGTGGGATGGATTGATTGATGTTTCTTCTTACATAACTGCGGGGCAAGTGCAAGGGACGGGTTTGTGGATTATAGCTTATGACACTTCAAACAACAGAAACGAGTATACAAATCAATCAGTGGCAGACATTGTTATTGATACAGTTGGTCCGGAAGTAACTGTAATTTCACCATCGTCAGCCTATACAAATTCTGTCAGCATAATGTTTAATATAAACTCTACTGATGTAGCAAACTCTGCTGCATGCTGGATGACTCTAAACAATGGAAGTAATAATGCCACGATGACTAAATTAGGCGATAATTTCAATTGCACAAGTTCTATAGCCGAAGGCAATTATCTCGCAAGATATTATTGCAATGATACTCTTGGAAACTTAAATAACAGTGTGACAACAAATTTTACAGTAGATAGACAGGCTCCTGCTGTGCCCAATGTAATTTCATCAGTGTCTTCAAGCGGAGCAACAATTTCATATACTTCAAATGAGTCAGTGAACATTAATGTAACTTACGGGACATCAGCTTCGCTTGGTTCATCTGCCACTTCAAGCTCTTACGCTCCCAGCGGAAGCGTTGATATCAGCGGATTAAGTGCAAGCACTCTTTATTATTACAATGCAACTGTATGCGACCAGGCTGGAAACTGCGCAACTAATGGCACTTATAACTTCACAACATCTGTAGCATCTACAGGAGGCACAACAACAGGTGGAGCTGGAGGAGGTGGAGGTGCTGCTGGCGGTGGCGAATTCTGGATAGCAACATTCTTTGCGAATGATGCAAGCTTCAAGGATGGATATACAAAAGAGCTTGCAGAGAAATGGAGATTTGAATTCAAGCTAAACAATACATTGCATACTGTAGGCATATTCAAACTGACAAATAAGACTGCTACAATAAATGTTTCAAGTATTCCACAACAAAAGACACTTTCAATCGGAGATGAATGGAAAGTTGATGTTAATGCTGACAACTACTATGATGTCTATATCAAGCTTAATGGAATAGCAAATAGCAAGGCAAATGTCACAATCAAAGGAATGCAGGCTGTGCCTGTGTCTGCTGCGCCAGAAGCGCAGCCAACGCCAGGCGCGCCAGAAGCAGTCTCAAAAGCAAACATGACAAAATATATTATTATTGCTGTAATTGCTGTTTTAATAATCGCAATTGTAGTTGTCTTGATTATAAGGAAAAAATCACAAGAAAGACATCATTATTCCAGATAACTTTTGAGACGCAGAGTAAGTAATAAAATATTTGATTCATTTTTCTATCCTGAAAACTTCTAACTTGCTGTTTTCATAAATTCCGTAAACTGTAAGCCTTCCTGTTGGAAGATTCCATCCATAAAGCTCAATGCTTGAATTTCCAAAAAGAAGATGGTAGTTCTTAATTTCTCCGTCAACTTTGATGTACTTGCCATTTAATTTGTCCAGCTCAGAGACTGATTTGAGTTCAACAGGTGAAATGTTCCTGAAGATAATGAAAAGAAGAAGTGTCAAAAATATCGACGCTGCCAGACAAAGCTTAAGAGATTTATTTTTTGGCATGTTAATCAAAATAAAATTCTATAATATCCTTGTCTTTCAAAACATGCTCTAGTCCGACTTTTTGGTTTGGAAATTTGCTTGATGGCCCTGTAACTCGCGTTTCTTTGACTTTTTCTGAGAAACCTGCATGGATTTTTTCAGCGACGTCCTTTACAGTTGCATTTCTGGGCAGTATCATTGGCATGCTGCTTGAAGGCTTTCTTGGCTCTTTTGTATAAATTCGTATTTTGCCGAAGCTTTTGAAAATTTTTTCTTTCAGCTCTGCAAGCCCTTCATTTGTCTTGCAAGATGTCATAACAAAATTATGCTTTTTTGACTGCATGAATGCAGAAAGCTTTCTTTTTTCGTTTTCATCAAGCAAATCGATTTTGTTCAGGACAATTATTCTTTCGCCCATTGCCCGCTTAAGAAATGAGGAAATCTCATTTATCTCCGCAGGTGTTGTAATTGTTACCAGCAAAACGTCTGCACCATTTGCAACTCCCTGGTCAAAGTTTTCAGAATCAATTGCAGGCTGGTCAACTATTTGTATTTGAACGCCTTCATATAACATCATGCCTAAATTTATTGTTTTAGTTGTGTAAGGAATAGGAGAAATCGTAGGCTTGAAATTTGTTAGTGCTTCAAGAAGCGAGGACTTGCCTGATTGTGTCAAGCCGACAATGACTGCCTGCAACTCGTGCTTCTTTATTCCAGGCTTGCCAGACTTTTTGCCTTTTTTCTTTTTAACTTCAAGATTCTCCTTGAATTTTTTGTATCTTTGCCGCAGATTTGCTCTGAGATTCTCAGCGCTTTTATGCTTGGGCATCAGGCTTATCATCTCTTCTAAGGCTGCAAGCTTCTCCTCATCAGTCTTGGCTGCATCATAGCGCTTTTCTGCAAGAGTATACTCTAAAGATGCGTTGGTTGCCATAAAATTTTGAGGCTATTAAATTTTAAAAAGCTATGTTTCTTCTCTTTGACATGGCAAATTATGGAGTTTTATTTTCAGGGGGCAAGGACTCGTGCTTAGCTTTGCACAAGGCAATAAAGAATGGAATGAAGATTAGCGTGCTGCTTTCAATTATTCCAGACAGCATGGACAGCATGATGTTTCATACTCCAGATGAAAAACTATTGAAAAAGCAGGCAGATATGCTTGGAATTGAGTTAATGACAAGAAAAACACGGGCAAGAAATGAGTCAGAAGAGTTAGATGACATGAAGGCATTGCTGGCTGGTGCAAAAAAGAAGTATAAATTTGATACAATTGTAATTGGAGGAATTGCAAGCAGTTATCAAGGAACAAGAATAAACAGTCTTGCAAATGAGCTCGAGTTAGGAGTATTTGCGCCATTATGGAATTATAGTGCTGAGCAGCTCTGGCGAGAGTTGCTAGATGAGAAATTTGAAGTTGTAATAACTAAAATTGCATGCGAAGGCATTCCTAAGGAATTCATCGGGAAAGTTATAATTAAAAAGAAATTTGACAAACTGAAGAAATTGTCTGAGAAATACAAATTCAGGCTGGACTTTGAAGGCGGAGAGGCAGAAAGTGCGGTTTTGTGGATGCCAGAGTTTAGCAAAGAAATAAAAATAGAGTTTGATGTATACAGTGAGGATAAATACCGACATTTCATAAAAATAACAAGAATAATATGACCGAATTTTACAAAAGAGTGCTGAAAAATGGAGTAACTGTGCTGTTTGAAAAGCGAAATATTCCAGTAATTTCACTTTCAGTGAATATTAATTCTGGCAGCGAGTTTGAAACAGAAAAGGAAAAAGGAATCCATCACGTGATTGAGCACATGGTTTTCAAAGGCACAAAAACAAGGAGCAACAAGCAACTTGCAAGCGAGGTAGAGAAGAAAGGCGGAATACTTAATGGCTTTACTGCGGAGGAGATGACTGCTTTCTTGGCAAAGATGCCATCAAAACATCTTGATGCGGGTTTTGATGTCTTGTCTGACATTTTTCTTAATCCGCTGTTCAGCAAACCGGAGTTTGAGAAAGAGAAAAGGGTTATTGCCGAGGAAATTAAGCTCCATAGAGACAATCCGTTATTTTATGTTAGTCAAAAAATTAAAGAGATGCTTTACAAGAAGCCATTTGCAATTTCTGGCGCAGGCACTTTTGAAAGTCTTGACAATATGAGCATTGAGCAGGTTTCAAAGCATTATTTTTCAGATTATGGCAAGAAAATTGTAATTTCTGCTGTTGGACACGGAGATTTTGAGCATTTATGCAAACTTGCTGAAAGATTTCCAAAATGCTGCTATTCAAAGGAAGTAAGCAAAATAGTAAAGATAAATAAGGAGCAGACAGAGAAAAGGAAGGGGATTGACCAGGCTCATTTCATGTTTGGGTATCATTGTCCGGTACTAGGAAACAAAAAGAGGTATGTAAATGACATTGTGCTGACTTATCTTGCGGGCGGGATGTCGTCGGTTTTGCATAGCAGAATCAGAGACGAAAGAGGACTGGCTTATGCAGTTTATCCTGACATTGACCGCGAGAAGAATTTTGGGTATGCTATGATATATGTTGGTACTGAGGCACAGCATATCAAGAAAATAAGAGAGCTTATACTTAAAGAGTTCAAGAATCTCAAGAATATTAAACAAAAAGACTTTCAGGAAACAAAAGAACAGTTAATTGGACTCCGCAAGGTAAGTGAGGAAGATTCTGCAAGCGTGATGTCTACACTGGCATTCGAGGAGTTTGGCAAAAAAGCAGAAGAGTACTACAATTTTGAGAAGAACATCAATGCTGTTAAGTTGTCAGATGTTAGAAATTTTAAACTTGGCAAATTTTCCACATTCTCATTAATACCTGATAAAAAATAGAAAAAAAGAAAAAGAATTACTGGTATGCTGCCCAGATTCCAAAGATTACTGCAACCACTGCTCCCAAGGGAACAGCCCAACCACTTATTGATGAAACATAGTTTCCAATCAAGGATACTGCTCCACCAATGGCTGCAACCCAACCACTCCATCCTGCCATTTTGTTAACCTCCTTTTAATTTATTTATAGGACAAGGAGAAGGATATTTAAATAATTTTTCTTAGTAAGATTTATGATAGTAGTAAAAGTACCTGGAATTAACGGACTTGGCAAGACAAATGGCTGCAGAAATGCTGGCAATGCAATCCTGAAAGAACTGGAAAACAAGTTCAGTAATGAGCGCGGCATGCAGATTAATGTCAAGACTCTTGCGCTTGAAGAGATACACGTCAATAATGATAACCTGGATGAGCAGGATGCTTTAATTTATCAAAATTCAAAGGAACTTTTTGAAAGCCAGGACAGGGTTCTTTTTCTTGGAGGAGATGGCAGCGTAAGTTTTCCGATTGGAAGAGCATTTATTGAAACATTTTCAAAAGGATTTCTTGTGGTTTTTGACAGCCATGCAGATTGTCTAAAATCTGACAAGCATCCAAGTAATCGGGAATGGCTTCGCGCCCTGGTGAGTCATGGATTTCCTGCTGAGAATATTCTGCTGGTGGGAGCACGAAATATTGAGGCGAGTGAGCTGCAATTCCTGAAGGAAAATAACATCAGGAGGATTAACATACATGAACTTGTGCCAAATATTGAAGATGTTACAGATTCGATAATGGAATTCTCAAGAGGCAAGGAGCTTTATGTAAGCTTTGACATAGACATGATTGATTCTGCATTTGCTTCTGCTACGATGCTGCCAGAATCCGGAGGACTGACTTCAAGACAGGCTGTTTATATTGTTTCAAGAATTGGCTTAATGAAAAACCTGAAAGCGTTTGATATTGTTGAGGTAAATTCTGAGAAAGACAGGACTGGTGAAACAGTGAGAGTGGCAGCGAAGCTTTTGGCTGAGCTGCTGTAATCTTTAAATAATCTATTTTGCTTTAGAATAAATGAATAAGGTGATTATACTGCTTGTAATTTCAGACATACTCATACTGTCTGCATTTGGTTTAGTCTCTCCTATATTTGCAATATTCCTTAATGGCGGAATTCCTGGCGGAAGCATTACTGCTGTAGGAATTGCAGCTACTGTGTTCTTTCTGGTTAAATCAATAACGCAAGTACCTCTTTCTTTGTATATTGATTCAAAGAGAAGCAAGCTTGGTTGTTTGTGGATTGGAACAGCCTTGATTGTTGCAGTGCCTTTTATCTATGCTTTTGCACCGAACATACACATAATTTATGTTGCAGAGGGAGTTTATGGATTTGGGGCTGCAATGGCGTATCCTGCCTGGTTTGCACTATTCACAAGATATGTTGATAAGAAGCATACAAGTTTTGAGTGGAGTGTCTGGAGCACAGGAGTTGGATTAGGAACAGCTCTTACTGCGTATCTTGGAGCACTTACTGTTGAGAGTTTGGGTTTTGACAAATTGTTCTATATAGTAGGATTTATTTCCTTGCTTGGAATGATTTCTCTTTTGTTTCTGAGCAATAAATATATTGAGGGCATAAAAGATGGGGTTAAGGATGGTTTTAATAAAATCGAAAAAGTTGGAACCTTTTTAAAACAAAAGCATCTTAAACATGCTAGAAGATGAGAGCATTCTTATGCATTGAACTGAATAAAGAAGCCAGGGACGAATTAGCAAGGGTTATCAAAGAGATTGAGAAAACTAAACTTATTTCTGCGAAATATGTTGAGCCTGAGAATTTGCACTTGACTCTAAAGTTTTTTGGAGAACTTTCTGATGCTGAGGCAGATGATATAAAAAAGAAGCTTGAAGAATTCAAATTCAAAAAATTTGATACTGAACTTTGTGATTTGGGATATTTTAGCGAGGATTTTATAAGGGTTCTATGGATTGCACTAAAATGCAGCGAGATAGCAAAGCTTGTTGATAAGATTGAGGAAATGTTTGGAGAGAATGATAAGGAAACCAAGTGCCATGTGACTCTCGCGCGTATCAAGCATGTTGCTGACAAGACAAAGTTCAAGGAGTTTTTAAGAAAGCTCAAGATTAACAAGACAAAGTTTTTGGTTGATAAAATCTGCTTGAAGAGTTCTGTGCTGACGTCCAAAGGACCGGTTTATTCTGATATTTTTGTGAAGAATTTGGATTAAGAATAGCATATTCTTCAATATAGTCTTGTTTTTAAACTTCTAAACCTTAACTTTATTTTGATGGAGACTGCTAAAGAACCTCAAAATACTTCTGGATTAGAAAATAAATTTAACGACGAACTTATTGATGATATTTTAGGATTTGTTCATCATAACAAATCACCATTTATAAGAATGACTGGCGAGAATTGCAGCGGAATGCCTTTAATGTGGCAAATTTTTGACAGAAGCAGAAATATCAAGAAAAGACTGGAAGAAAAACAAACAGTCAGGCTGCCTTACTCTGAGGATGATAAACGAAGATATTCAGAACTACATTCCTTGGACGAATTTAATTATAAATTTTATCCTCTTGTGATAGATGATGAAACTGAATTAGACCTTGTCAAATTTTATGGACATCTTAGGGAAACTTACTGTGAAAAGAATGAGTTTCTGGTTATATTCATTATTGATTCCCAAGACAGGATCAGGCCGCATGTCCCGTGCCCTGCAGTAGACCTGAAATATTTTCTAAAGCATGAAAAGATTAAAATAAGTTATCTACAATTTTGAAGGCCTCGGCTTTCTTGCCTATTTCTTTTTTTAATTCTTCCTCGGATGCGTTGATTATGGCTTTGATTGAGCCAAACTTTTTAAGCAACTTGCCGGCTGTTGCTGGACCAATGCCTGGAAAGCCTTCAAGAATGTATCTTGCAAGTTCTTTCTTGTTCAATGTTCTTCTCTTCAACCTTAGAGACTCGCAGGCATGCTTGTCTTTTTTTGCGAGCAAGAACAAGTAATCAGCAGTATCCTGGCTGTCTTTCGTGAAAAGAACAGGAATCTGATAGTTCAGCATGATTGACATTATGAATCCTTTAATGCAGTTTTGATTGATTCTAACATCATAGTCAAAATCAAAATTTTCTACAATAAGCAGAGGTTTTTCTGCACGTTTCAGGTTGATAAGCTGTTCCCTCAATCTTTTACTAAGCATGCTTGAGACAAAATCAGGCATTGTTTTCCTTTCTATTACAACATCTCCTGCAATATAATCTCCAACCTCAAGTTTCTGGACGTGAGCTTGAACGCCAAGGGCAACAAGCTCTGAAAGCACAAGAGAATTTTTTTCATGAATGTCTACAATTACTACTGGCTTTTCCTTTTCTGCTTTTGTTTCATTTTCTTTAGATTTGGAAAATATATTTTCAAACATTTTTCTTAAAATCATCCAAGCTCGCAGGTTTAGTTTCTTTTGGC
The DNA here is from genome assembly GCA_041501125.1 of Candidatus Nanoarchaeia archaeon. Lineage (GTDB taxonomy): Archaea > Nanobdellota > Nanobdellia > Pacearchaeales > GW2011-AR1 > JBGQNO01. The sequence goes on along the minus strand of JBGQNO010000001.1, from coordinate 33,620 downwards.
TGTTTTAGAAACAGCCGGTTCTTTAAACTATTCACAATGCTGTGCATTCTCTTTTCTTTATGGAAGGCAGCCCAGTGATAGCTTTCATCACGCGTTTTTTTAGTGAGCAGGATAATTAACTCACCTTTTGACAATCTTGCGGTTCTGCCTGCTCTTTGTATCTTTCTGATTGCACTTGGAACAGGCTCGTAAAATATCACTGTTCCAACTTCTGGAATGTCAAGTCCTTCCTCACCTATGGAAGTTGCAACAAGAACACGGATTGTGCCAAGTGCAAATTCTTCAAGTAACTCATGCTGTTCTTTTTGTGACAAGCCTGTTTCATTTTTGCCTTCGCCTTTTTTTGCCTGGCCGACAAATACCTTTGAATTTATGCCAAGCTTGTTGATTTCTTTGCAGATTTTTGTAACAGTATCACGGTACTGGCTGAAAACAAGAATCTTTTTATTTCTTCGTTCATTTACAAGTTCAAGCAACTTGGCTAGCTTAGGATGTTCTATGCCCCGAGCTTTCAAGTCTGTCAGAAGAGTTCTTGCTTGTATGAATTCCTTTTGCTTGACAAGTTTTTCTACTGCTCTGCTTTCTTTTGCTTCTGCTTTGTCCATTAAACTTTGGAGATAACATTCTAAAGAGTAAAGAGTCTGGGTTTCAAGCAGTTCCAGTGCGTGTTGAATCTTAAGTGCCTGGGCGCATGCACTTGTTCCAAGCAAATTATTAAAATTCTTGTTTCCAGAACTAATGCTGCGTATCAGCCTGCGCTGGAGTTCCAGCAGGTTCTTTTTCGTTGCAGGTCCAAACAAAAGATTTCTGTTTTTTAACTCGTCGATTTTCCTGCTGAGAATTTTCTGGATAAATTCGCGCATTTTTGAGAATTCCTCAGGAAAATCAAGCTTGATGGTGTTGAACTCAAGCTCTTGCAGATATTCTTTTACATCTCCGCTATCTCGTGTTCGTATTTCGACTGCTTCTATATCCAGATTCTTGCAGATTTGGTCAACAGTTGCCTTATCACTGCCTGGTGAGGCTGTGAGTCCGAGAATCCTTTGATTTCTGGCTTGCTCTTTGTATTTCTGGCAGACATAGGTGTAAGAATAGTTCTTGATGCAGCGATGGCATTCATCTTCTATAAGCAGCGAAACATTTTCCAGGCTGTAAAGATTATTTTTTACGTCATTTCCGATGCATTGAGGTGTTGAGAAAATCAAGTCAGCATTCTGCCAGAGTTCCTGCCTTTTTTCAGCTTGTGTCTTGCCTGTGAAAAGCTCCATCTGGCCAAAAAGTTCTGGAAGGTATTTTTTAAAATAATTCATGTGCTGTTCTGCCAGAGGACGCGTTGGTGCAAGGAAAAGAATCTTGTTGTCAGGAAATTTGTTGAATCTGTCAATTGCCAGCATCAATGCTACCAAGGTTTTACCCATGCCTGTCGGCAGGATAACAAGGCAGTTCTTCTGGCTGCAAGTTTTGAATATCTTTTCCTGATACTCTCTTGGAACAATGCCTGTGAGAAATTTTAATATATTTTGCATACAACTATTAAGTTAAAGGATTTTTATAGTTTTAGCAATACGAGTAAGAATTAATAGACAATATGAAGGGGACGTTTGAGCAACCATTTATCTGCGATGCCCAATGTTTCCCGCCATCCAGAAAGATAAAAACGTTATTAACATTAATGATAAAATAAGTAATTTTGAATTGTTAAAATGAAATCTTAGAACTTGCAACCTATGCCAAGTCCAACAATGTCTGTGACTTCATCGCTGTTAAGAAAATGTATTAATCTCAAGTTAAAATCTATCTTTCTTCCGACACTTACTCCTGCGTTAATACCAAGTCCGTATGTAACACTTGAGTCTGTTTCATCAATAGCATAATCTCCACCTACTTTGAATCTGGAGTTAGCAATTAAACTATCTATTTCAGCTCCGATATATGTTTCAGCAGCACCTTGTTTTGCTGAGTTTTTCCTTACGCCTGCGCTCATAAGCATATACTCGCTGTCAGCACTCCATTCTGTGCCATTTTCATTGCCTTTTGCTTTTGAATTAAAGAAATCTCCGCCTAAATATAATTCTAAACCGTTTCTGTTTATCACTCCTGCACTGAATCCCAAAGCTGGTTCGCCTTTGTTATAAACATCTGAGCCAATTGGCATGAGTGCGCTGGCACTTGCCTTGACGTAAGCATTTGACATATTTATTTCTGGAGCTTCAGGCACTTCAATTTGAACTACTTCTTCTGTAGCAATTGTTTCAGATTCTGGTGAGTATTCTCTTACTGCTTTATCTTTAGCGCAGCCACCAGTTACACCTATAACTAGTGCAGCTAATCCGCTTAATGCAATTTCCTTGAATTTTTTGTAGATTGCCATTTTCTATTTATGCAAGATAAGTGTTACAATGTGTCCATGAACATACTCTTATGCCTGTTCTGTTGGTGTCTGTAACTGAATGAGTATTGATATTACCGTTTTTATCCATTGTCTGGAGTGAAATTGTGTAGTAGGTGTTTTGTGCAAGTCCTGTTGCTTTGTAATGATTGTCTGTAACATTTTTGACATTTGTGTCATTTATAAAAACAAGCACTTTGTCAAAGTCGGACTCTGCTGGGTTTGTCCATGACCATTCGATTGATGTTGCGTCTCTTGCAGTTACCTTGACATTGTCTACTGGGCTTGGGCCAGATGTGTCTGTTCCGAAAAGCGTAGTTTCAGTGTCTTCAGCATATGTGCTTTGTTTGACACCGTGTATGTCTACAACGTATATCTTAATAGTATGATTTGTTCCAGGATTCAGGTCAGTTGCATTGTAATATTCGTTTGTAGTGTTCTTGTAATTCCTGCCATCAAGGTAAATCATGCATCTGCTGAAATTCTCGTTTGACGGGTTTGTCCATGTCCAGTAAATGGAATTTGTTCCAATCTCTGTGGCTTCAAGATTCTTGACAGTCAATGATTTGTCTGTGTTTGAAGTAGAAGCATTGAATGAGAATACAATCTTTGAGGCATTTGTGTTCTTTGAATTATCTTCCTGAGAACCGAGTGTGAATACCGGAAGTTGTTTTCCAGCTTTATCCTTGATAACATAACCGATAGTTAGCAAAATTCCTATTGCAGCAAGCACTGCAAAGACTGTAAGCAAAACTTTAGCTGTTTTTGTTTCCATGTTGTTACTATAAAGAAGGGGTTTATAAATGTTTTGTTTTGTTACTATTATATAGTTAAGTCTATATTATTAGAGAAATAAATATCCCAACGATGAATATGAGCATTGTGAGGAAATACAGGGCTCTGTTGTTCATGAAAAGCTGGAAACCATCGAGTTTTCCGATTGGCAGAAGGTTGTAAAGACAATACAAGAATGAAAGGTCCGCAAGCTGTGGAGCAAATTTTACTGCTGCCAGTGCGAGAACAATGTTTGCCATGAATCCTGCGAAGCAGATTAATGCTACATCCAAGTCTCTAAGTCCTGGATAGCTCCAGGGCTTTCTTTTTCTTATGAGTTTGGTGAGCTTGGCTTCAAAATCTGTCGCCAGAATTCCAAGCCATTGTACTACACCATAAGTGAATATCAGAAGGAACAATGGAAGTATCAGTCCGATTGGGACTGGCTTTGGAAATTTAAATGACTCGCCAAACCAGTATTGCCGGAAATCCCAGACATGCACACTGGTAGATATTTCAAGATAATGAGCAACCAATTTCTTTGCAAAAACATTGACAAGGAGAATAAGAGCGAAAATTACTATAAATATTGGCAAGGAGATAAGATTTGCATACGAGAATAACAATGCTAATATTATTATTGACAGGATTATGCTTGTTTTTTCAGTGAACATTTTGTGTGTATAGTATATATACAGAGTGTTTTATAAAACTTTTCAAGGACTTTTCAGTCAGAATATGGCAGAAAAGTAACGAAAAATATATAAAGCGCCCAGGGTTTTGAATAGAATGAAAATAAAAAAGATAAGTGAGGCAATTGGACTAAAGGCATACACTGATCTTGGTGAATTTTTCGGAGAAATTGAAGAGGCAAGCCTTGTTGAGAACAAGATTGCTGGCTGGAGAATTAAAGTATCTGGAAAGGTAAGCCAGACACTTGGCGGGGCACGAGGAGTTGTTATTCCGCACAGTTTCGTCAAGGCAGTGGAGAATGTATTCATCGTTTCACATGCATCTTTGCCATTGGACAAAGAGCCTACAGACCTACTTGGTGAAGATAAAGAATTAATGTAATCATGGCAGCTGACTTTTCATCTGTGTTGTGGTCAGGATTAACCTTATATCTTTTTCCTATTTTGTTAATCTTTTTGCTTTCCTTTGCAATTCTTGGAAAGACAAAAATACTTGGCGGCAATAATCAGGTTGTCGCTCTGACATCTTTGGCAATTTCAGTAATACTGGTTGCTGCACCGTTTGCAAGAGATGTGATTAATTCAATCGTGCCTTTCATGGCGGTAATGGCAGCTATATTCCTTGTATTCATGCTGCTTTACGGATTTATCATGCAGGGAGAGATTAAGATTGAAGGTGGGCTTAAGACATTTTTCTTGATAGTGATTCTTGCATCATTGGTTGTTGCAGTATTGGTTTCTACAGGTTACTGGGGAAATCTTGTCAATCTTATCAATACGCAAGGAAAACTTGTTGTGAATCTGGTGATTGTTGTTGTGCTTGCAGTGGTTGTATTTGTTGTGGTAAAACCTATAGCTGCTGTGGCAGGTAAGTAATAATTCTGGAAGCAAAGGTGCTGGAGAAAGATATTTAAATAAGATTTTTCTTTTAGACTTATGTTACTTTTACAGTGGGCAGGCTTTGGTTTTGGCGACCTATTAAGCCAGCTTGACACTTTAGGATTCTTTTCATTCATACTGCCTTTCATGCTTGTATTTGCATTCTCGTATGCAATACTCGGAAACATAACAGTGTTTAAGGGCAACAAAGGCTCAGCTGCAATAATTGCATTTGCACTTGGCATGCTTTCTCTGCAGTTCAATGTAGTGCCAGCATTTTTTGCAACAATATTCCCGCATTTCGGAATAGGACTTAGTGTGCTGCTTGTTGGCTTGATACTTGCAGGAGTTTTCATAGGAGATGAAGATGCATACAAATGGATTTTCTTTGGGCTTGGCGCAATTATATTTCTAGTGATAGTCATATCATCGTTCTCAGAATACAATATCCAGTATGGATTCTGGGAGAATTATGGCGCAATGTTAATTATTGGACTGCTGATAATTGCAGGAATAGTTGCTGTAATACTCGGCTCAAAGAGTCCAAAAGAGAGTTCAAAGACAGGTTAAAGATAAAATGGCATTAGATGTTTCTGGGCTTGCATATTTCATGCCTATATTCGGATTTCTTTTTGTATTCACGATAACTTATGCCTTGCTTGCTAAAATTAAGGTTCTTGGCGAGAGCGAATTTGCCAACATGCTTGTGTCTTTTATAATTTCCACTACTTTCATAACTATTGCAAGCGCAAAGTTGTATATTGCAAATATACTTCCATGGTTTGTTGTGCTTGCCGCATCCTTGGTGTTTATCCTGGTTTTTGTAGGATTCAAAGAGAGCAATATTGAAAGAGTTCTGGGCAAGAGAATAGAAACAGTGCTGGTAACATTGATAATGATAGTTTTCTTTTTGTCAGGTGTTGCTGTTTTCTCAAGCATGCTTATGCCATTCATAAAAACAATTGCCAATCAGGAAATGATTATCGGCGCGATGCTTGTTTGTTTTACAGGAATAATAACATCATGGATACTGGCGACGAACAGATAAGATTCTTTTTAATTATTCATTTACAGCAAGAGAATCTATTGAGATTGATTTATGCCTTTGTCCGTGCTGGCGATTTTCCAAGCATATCTTCAAGCTTTCTGACGTTCTCGGCAAGAGGAGTCATGACTTTTGCGAATGAGTTCTGCATCATGCCCATTTCTTCTTTTATCTCCTTGACATTCTCGGCATTGTCTCCTAATTTTCTTATAATCGCGGAGCGCAGGTCTTCGATTGTTGTCTCTATCTTTCTAAGCCGCTCGTCAAGCATTGCAATCTGCCTTGTAACTCGCTCTTTAAATGAAGAAATATCAGAAATGCTTTTTGTCAGGTCAGTAATCTTATCAGCAACAATCTGTTCAGCTATTTCAGTAACTGTCTCTGTTGACATACCTTGGACATATTCAGGATATGCTTGTTGTTCCTGCTGCTGTGGTTGTGCTGGTTGAGGCTGCGCAGATGGCTGCATTTGCTGTTCAGCTGGCATTGGATATTGTGCCTGCTGAGGCTGATACTGATATTCTGGCTGATAAACTGCGGCTTTAATCTTGCTCTTTGCCATTACATCATTTATCTCTTTAGGAGACAAGCCCTCGTCTCCCAGGGAGGCAACAATCTGGTCGTCAGAGTATCCTTGCTGCTGCATCATTACAACACGATTGATTAGTGAGTCGTTTGCCATGTTAAATCATCAAAGGTTTCATTATTTTTAATTGTTTTGCAACCAGCTCAAGTTCTGAGCGCTTTGCCCGGTTGTCAAGTTCTTCTGATATTCTTACTATGAGGTCTTTAATTTTTGCAATTTCGTATTTGATGCTGTCTGTAGAGATTTTCAGGTCTGTAACTTCTTTCTCAAGTGTATTTTTCAAGTCTATGAAATTGGTGCTGAGCAGGTTTAATTTGTCTCTTATCAGTCTTTGTCTGTCTTCTAAATCCCTGATTTTTAGATTAGCATCAGAGACTGAAGAAAGTTCGTTGGCCATTATGCATAATCCTCTTTTTATAGTGAAGGTAAAAGGGTTTAAAATACTTTTTACTCGACAATAGTTATACTGAGTGCACCGCAAGGTATTTTAACTTTTCTTTGCATCTAGGTTTATGTTTTTCAAAAAAGAGACTCCGCTTTATGCTTACGAGATTGTGAGGGAAGCAGGCGCTGATGTCATGTATGTGAATTACATGACAGCGGGATTTGTCCCTTCACTTGCCGAGTCTGGGGATGTTATGGCACGGGCAATTGATTCTCTTGCTGAAAATCCGAATGTCTCAAAACTTGTATTTGTGCAGCAGAGAAACTATGTCTATGATTCTGTTGAAGTTTTCCTGCTGGTAGAAGTTAGCCAGCTGTACAATTATCTTATCAAGGAAGAACGAGTCCTGACTCCAAGCAGACTGGTATTAGACTGCAGCCAGTGCCTTGGCAACAAGTATAATGACATGACTTATTTTATTTCTTTGCTGAAAAGAGACCCATTTTTTGCATATCTTGAGATTAAAAGATTTGTTGCTGAGGAAAAAGAGGTTCTTGAAAAGACACCGCCAGAATTCCAGATATATGAAATGAACTATCTCAGGCTGATTGAAAAGATACTGGTTTTGATGGAAAACCTGAGACTGATAAAAGAGGCAAGAAATGAGACGTATGGAAAAGGAGAAAGAGAAATCTATCAGAAATTCTTCAGGCCAGACATTGTTCCAAATTATACTTTTACAAGACTTGTGGCTTCGCTGCCAGAGGACGCGGAGATTGTTGAGCAGTACGAGATTGCATCAGGACCTGACAAATCAACTGTGACTATTTTGAAACGAAAGAATGAGTCAAAATTCTTTTATCATCTGCTTCCTCCAGAGTATGCTCTTGAAGAGGATTATCAGATGCTGCTTAATCTTGCAAGAAACGTGCTGATTGAGCATCAGCCGAAGGCAGAGGAGTTCAGCGACTTTGAAAGGACAAGGAGAGTATTTTCAAATATTGCGAGAGACTTGCTGCAAGACCTGGCAACTTCAAAAACTATTCCGTTAAGTTACTCGCAGCTGGAAGTATTATCCAATATCCTTGTGAGGCATACAATCGGTTTTGGTGTAATTGAGGTTTTGCTGCAGGATGAAAATATCCAGGACGTTGTTTTGAATGCCCCGATTTCTCTCAATAACATATTTGTAAGGCACGGCAATTATGATGAATGCGAGACAAATATCCTTCCAAGCTCTGAGGATGCTGAATCATGGGCAGCAAAGTTCAGGATGCTTTCAGGCAGACCATTGGATGAGGCAAATCCAATTCTTGATACTGAACTGACAATCAAGAACGCAAGGGCGAGAGTTGCGATAATACAGCAGCCGCTTTCACCAAATGGAATTGCATACGCGTTCAGAAGACATCGAGAAAAGCCATGGACTCTGCCGTTGTTTATCAAGAACAAATTCATTAATTCATTCACAGCTGGACTGCTCAGCTTTTTGATTGAAGGTGCCAGGACAATACTTGTTGCAGGAACAAGGAGCGCTGGAAAATCTTCCTTGCTTGGAAGCTTGTTGCTTGAAATCATGCCAAAGTACAGGATAATTACTGTTGAGGATACTCTTGAATTGCCGTTTGATGCTTTGCGAGAACTAGGTTATGATATTCTGAGAATGAAAGTCCGTTCAGCGCTTTTGAAAACAAGTGCAGAAGTTCCGGCTGATGAAGGTATCAGAACAAGCTTGCGACTTGGAGATTCGTGCCTGATTGTTGGAGAAGTGAGAAGCGAGGAAGCAAAAGCTTTGTATGAGTCAATGAGAATTGGAGCATTGTCAAATGTTGTTGCAGGCACAATACACGGCGGCTCGCCATACGCGGTTTTTGACAGAGTTGTGAATGATCTTGGAGTGCCTATCACAAGCTTCAAGGCAACTGATATTATTCTGGTTGCAAATCCAATAAAGAGTCCGAGTGGCGGCAGGGCATTCAGGAGAGTTGTCAGTGTTTCTGAAGTAAGGAAAGAATGGAAAACAGATCCTTTAGATGAAAAAGGATTTGTGGATTTGCTGAGATACAATGTTGAAAATGATACACTTGAGCCTACGCAGGACTTGATTAATGGCGAGTCAGAGATTATCAAGTCTGTCGCAGGAAGTGTCAAGGGCTGGGCTGGAAACTGGGACGCTGTTTATGATAATATTCTTCTAAGAGGAAACATAAAAGAAGAGATTGTGAAGACTGCAGAGAAGATGAACCTGCCTGACTTGCTTGAAGCGAAGTTCACTTATCTTTCAAACTCTGTATTTCACGAAATTTCTGAGAAAGTTAAGGTGGAGGTTGGCTTGCCCTGGAGTGACAAGGTTTTTCCAGAATGGAAAAAGTGGTTTGATGGTGAAGTTGAAAAGATGAAAAAAGGTTGAATATTCTAAAGAGCAGTTATAGCTTAGATTTCTGAAAAGAATAATATTATTTTGTCATTAAATTTAAAACGATTTTACCTCGCGAGGTGGTGGGGCAGCATGTTTTGTTGAACAACATTCATCAAGCTTTGCAACATTCAAACAAATGAAGCCCTTGTTAAACAGCTCACAAGTTTGTTTCATTAATTCTTACTGGAAATTGTTTCAGAAATCTAAGTAATTATGCAGAACAATAATTATTTTAAACTCAAAAATTCTTGATTCTTAATGCTTGAACAAAGATTAAGTTATGAAACGCCTAAGAAAAGAAGCTGGCTTAGAAATGCTGTCCTTGGCTTGGCTGTAGGACTTGTAGGACTGGTTGGAGGATGTGAGGGGTGCGGCGAAAACTTTGCTGTCAGAAAGGCAAAAGAAGGCGCAAAAGTTGCTGATGCGACCAATTTGGAATTCACACTGAAGAATATGAATGCGCAGTATGTTGCAATGCCGAAAGGCAAATATTTTATTGATTTTGACATATTTGTTCCAAAAGACTCTAAACTGGAGATTGAAGCCGGAACAGAGTTATATTTTGGAAAGAAGGCTGGCATAATTTCTTATGGCACATTAATTGCTGTAGGCACTGAAAAGCAAAACATTGTCTTTTCTTCTTTAGCAGAAGGACAGCTTAAGGGTAATGGTGTAGTAATGCTTTCTTCATCTGAAAATAAATGGCAGAATATTGATATTGAAGGCCAGTCTGCGAGCAATTCTATTCTTAAGTACTGCACAATAAAAAGAGGCAGCGGCGTCATAAGTGATGGTGTATCTTATGGTGGAGGATTATCAATATGCAATACTGCTATATCAATAGAATCCTGTAAAATAGAATCAAATTCTGCAGCACGTGGCGGCGGCATTTATGTCTCAAACTCTAAGTTGATTCTAAAGAACAGCTTATTGCAAAATAACTCAGCATATAATGAAGGTGGAGGCATTTATATTTGGAATTGTTCAAGTCCCTTAATAGATGGAAATGCGATAATTAAAAATATCGCCCGGGACTCTGGAGGTGGTATTTATATGGGCGGCGGCAAGAATAATGTAATCAAAGGAAATAACATTTCAGGCAATATGGGGGAAGGAGGAGGAATGAGAATACAGGATTGTTTTAGTGTTAGTATCCTTGAAAATGTTGTAACAGATAATTCTTGCACATATCGTGGAGGAGGTATTCACATTGGCTCTTACAAACAGCATATTAGTGACACTGACATTTCAGAAATTAAATTAGAAAGAAATACAATAAAAAATAATAAGAACCAGCAAAAAGAAATAGACAACTTAAGAATAGACTCCAGGTTGCATGTTACTTTAAACGATAATCTTATGGATGGTAAATAGCTATTCTTAGTTAAGTTTATTAATTTGGTTTTTCTTTTGGATTTATGGATAAAAAAGGGGACTTTACAGAGATGTTCAAGGATATTTTATGGATTGCCATCTTTGCACTGCTGCTTTTAGGGATTTATGCTATGTTCAAGAGGTTCACGTAAAATGCTGAAATTGAAGAATAAAAAAGGAATAGAAACAAAGGTGCTTATAGGCTTTATCCTGCTGCTTGTAGGTTTTGGCATAGTTCTGTACAGCTTTTATTACAAGACTAATTTTCCCCAAATTGTTGATAAACAGGTTTGCACTGAAAGCGTAAATCTCAGGGGAATCGCATCTGGTGTGGCTGGAACTACTGGCGAAAGTTTTGCGGCTCTTAAGTGCAAGACAGAAAAAGTCTGCATAACTTCAGGATTAATTGGAGGAACCTGCGAGGAGAATTTTGGAAAAGAGAGTGTTGTTAAAGCAAAAGTTACAAATTCTGCGCTTGGTGAAAATCAATCTGCAAAGGTTATTTCTGATGAAGTACTATCGTGCTGGGACATGATGGGACAGGGAAGACTGAGCTTGTTTTCTTCTGGTTGGAAAAGTCAATTTGGATTGGGAGGCTTAAAGAAAGATACATATTCGAGTTGCGTAATCTGCTCGAGAATTGCTTTTGACATGAAAAACACTGCTAAGGTTAACAAGTCAAATGTGAATGTCTATGATTATATGATAAGTCACAAAGTTCCTGGCAAGGATTTCACGTACGCGAGTTACATTGCAGAAGGTTCGCCTGCAGGTATTTCTATAACTGATACAGCGAGTGTGCTTGGAAGCAATACGTTTAACAATGTTGTGTTACCTCAGTTTGAAAGTCAATCAGGAGCAGCTCAAGAGTTTACTTCTGTTCCTGTTACAAAATCTCCAGAAATTGCAGTTATATTTATGCAATTCAATGCGCCAAACTACTACACTGTTATTACAAACACTTTCGGCGTTGTCGGAGCAAGCTTTGTTCTGCCTGGCGTTGGAAGTATTGCAAGAAAAGCTACTGTATTAATATTCAGCAATCCTTACACTGGAATTCCTGCTGCTCTTGGAATTGCCACATTTGCAGGATATCAAGCGTGGAATGTCTACAAAGGGTATGATACAGCATTGGGATATTGCGGTGATCTTACAGTAGGAGATGAAAAGTCAGATGATTACAAATATGGATGCAGTGCAATAAGAGTTATCCCATATGACGCTGAGAATATTCAGAATTTCTGCGGAGCAATAGAGAGCATACCATGATAAACAAAAAAGCACAAATTCTGGAAGAAAACACACTGAAAATTATTCTTGTGTGTATCTCAATTGTAATACTTGTTGGATTGTTGTATATGCTGTACAGCGGAGTCCAGAAATCAAAACAATCAGAACAAGCATCAGCAATCCTGAAGCAGGTAGGTGATAGAGTAAATTCACTGAATTCTGGCGAGAGAGATGTTATGACGATAACAGGGCCAAAGAAATGGTTTTTGTTTGCTGAAATGACAGAATTAAGCGCATACAAATTGTGTGTATGTAATGCCATAAAAGCAGAGTGTAAACTTGCAGATAAGAGATGTATTTCTATCAACAAGGGCAAGGTTGAGATTGCTGGTGATAACATTGAAATTTATATTGTGGACTTGATATTTGTAAAACAAAATGAAATCGTTAGTATTTCCAAAAAATAAAAAAGGCATCTTAATGGGCAATGTGATTTTTATTATCCTTAACATAGTCTTTGCTGCACTGCTGTTTTATTATGTGATGGACAATGCATCAGGCACTGGAATGAAACAAAAAGTTCTTGCAAAAGAAATCGCGTCGTTTATTGATGCTGCTGAGCCTGGAACTGTCGTTGAACTGGATATTGCGGCATACAAAAGCATTGCAGATAGCAATAAGATTAAAGATTTTATACAGATTGCAGACGGACAGGTTAAAGTTGTTTTGAGGGCAGGAAATGGATATACTGCAAGTTATTTTTCTGACAACAAACTTGATGTGAAATATGACGCTAATTTTATCAGGATGGAGGTTAGTGCGTGATGGACAAGAAGCAAGGATTCATTATTTGCATGAACAAGAAAGGAGCTGAGAAGTGGCTTTCTATATGGTGGTATCTTTGCCTTGCAATTGTGCTTGCTGGAATAGTAATTACAGTATACAGATTTCAGAGTGTAACAAATGTTTCTGGACTGGATGCAGGCATATTGACGGCAAAGCTTGAGCGCTGTCTGATTGATAACAATAATCTCAAGTTTAATGTTGATGCAAATGCCAAGCCAGAACTTTATTCCATGTGCAGTATAAAATTCAGGCCGGAAGTTGATTATTACATTGGATTGCAGATTTATGATTTGGCAAAATGCACAGAAACTGCGGACAAGACATCATGTTCCTCGTCAGTTGCATTTGACTATGTGCCTGACAAGGGATACATTCACGGAGATTTGATGGACAGGTGTTTGACTTTGGAAGGCATTAAAGTAACACAGATGCCTGATTGTTCATATAAAACAATAATTGCTGCAGGACAGGATGGAAAACAATATGCTTTAAGAATAATCGGAGGCATAAATGAATAAAAAAGGATTAGCTGAGACTATTATGTGGATTGTTGCTCTTATAGCAATATTTGTAATCATGCTTGTTTTCAATGTTTTTTCAGTATTTGTTTCTCCTAAGATGTCAACAGTGCAGACAAGTGCAATTGAAAATGCGGTTACTGATGAGTGCGTGCTTGCATGCCAGACTAATAATGCAATCAATTACTGCTGCAATGAGAAAGACATAACTTTCACGTACAAAAACTATGCAACAACGAGTATTAAAACCACATGCCAAAAATCTTTAGGATATTATTATAAATGGGTATATTGCAGAAATATGAAATGCGAGGGGGTTTTGTGCGCTAATGCAATTCAACAATAAAATGAATAAAAAAGGACAGATAGACATCATGCTATTTGTATTGCTTGTGCTTATTGTGACAAGCGCGAGCTTGTACATGTTTTACACGTCATATAAAGAAACACTCAAGCTTCAGAATCCCAATGTTGTTATCCAGCTTCAGCAGAAAAGTGATTTATGCAAAAGTTATATTGGATATGTGCTGAGCGAATCTGTAAAGGATACTGCAGATGTCCAGACAGTCAAACAAAACTTTGGAAGCAACTTCAAATTGGATGACTTGAAATCACTTCTTGGACCCGATGTCAAGCCATATTTGGGTACCCCTGACTTTCAGCAGACTTCTGATGTCATAAAAATAATCATCAAAAATGCACGAGTGGAATATAATAACACTAAAAAAGGCATAAAACTTGTGTCTTATACATTTGACATTGAGCAGGAAGCGAAGCTTGAACCTGTCCAGGCATGAAAAGAAAGGTTTTTAAATAAATGTCTCCTAACAAGAAGATAAAGAAGAGGACAAATGACAAAGATTAACAAAAAGGGCGCTGAGATGGCTATTGGCACTCTTGTGGTGATAGTTTTGGCAATATTAGTTCTTGTATTGGTTGCATTCGGCTTTGCAACAGGATGGAGCAATCTTTTTGATAAGGTACGTGGATTTTTTGGCGGAGCTGTCAATGTTGATAGTTTGAAGCAGGCCTGCACTGTTGCATGCACAACACAAAGTACTTTTGAATACTGCTGCGTTACAAAGACAATAAATTACAAAGAAGGAGCGACAGGAAATGTTTTGACAAGAACAGGCGTATGCACTGATGCTTTGATTAAGCCTGATAATTGTAATATAGACTGTACGAATGTTTGCATTACGAAAACAAAAGCAGACGTGATAGCAGAATGTACAGCTGCGGCAGCAAAATCTGGCGCTATATTGGCAACTGTTTGTAATACTCAAAAAATATATATTGATGATACTGGAAAACAAGTTCCACAAACATGCAAGGAATTAGAACTTGTTGGATGTCCTTGATTCTTAATTTTCTTTTTTACTACTTGTTTTTAGGGGATATTAAGCAACTGTCTGAAAAACATTTATTAACTCTTTTTTCCTCGGAGAGGTATGTCAAAAGAGGCAGGTAAGAGCAAGAGAGGAATTGCGATTGACAAGCTTATTGAATGGCTTATTGCAATCGGTGTTTTGGTAATAGGCATTTTTATTTATCTTGCTTTAAGCAACAAAGGCAGTGCAGCACTGGCTGCGATTAAACATATTTTTGGATTTTCTGGAGGTTAAATGAACAAGAAAGCGCAGGCAGAAGGATCACCTATGTATTATGTTGTTGCAATTGCAATCGGACTGCTGGTTGTTGTTGGAACATATTATCTTATGACACGCTCTGGGCTGACGCAGAGGGTGAATGAGCTTCCATTTACAGAGTATGAAGTTGATGAGACAGTGCCTGTTGCGAGCGATTGTCCTGTGAAAGTTGGAGAGTTGGGCACATTAGCTGTTGGTGGATTCTGGGATCGACTCGCGAATTTTATAAGTCCGATTCTTTATCCTTATCAATTATTAAGATTAGAACCTAGGGATAATGCTTTGTTTGCTGTAGGCACGCCTTTTTTCATTAATCAGGATGCTACTCTTGTTAAGGTAGCCAATAATAATATTGATGCGGGTATACTTATTGGAAAAGTTGAAGGTTCAGGCAAAAAATACTTGAGACTTTACTGCTGGGGTTTTGATACAAATTCGCAGCTCTATAAAAATGTTCCAGGATTGAGTAACTCACCACTCCTTACAAAATTCTTAAAACAGGCACAAGGGGCTTTTATTTACCCGATTGTGCATAATGGAGTTCGAGATGTATGCAGTGCAGCTGAAAGAGATGTTAATGCAAATCCATTTATTGATTGCCAGGGCAGAACAGAACTGCTTACAGGAATTAAGAAAATATTAAGCATTGGAGAATTAATCAGCATCAAACGAGGCGATGCTGAAATTGTAAGCAAGGTTCAGCAAGGAACTTCAAGCCTTTCGTCAAGTGAAGGCTCGAGATGCAAGACACGCCCGTTGATTTTGAAAGCTGAGAGTCCTAATATTTGCGGAGCAAACTGTGTGCATCCACTTGGAGATACTTCGTATTCCGAGTACTTCTATTTTGTATTTGACAATAATCAGAAAAGGGCGTATATTGGCAAATCTCTTTGGTCTACAAACACTAACTTATTTGGAACTAAAGCTGAGGCATACTTTTATGGAAGCAACTTATGCTCATCTAATAAACTTAATGGCGATGTAAGCAATTGTGATAATTTATCTACATTAAGCGATCTTGGGGGTTCTGTCCCAAAGTTTGTAGAAAAGTTTGGACTTAGTAGGGCAGAAGACCCAGCAGTTGCTGATAATTTTGCAAGAAGCAGCCTGGATGTTCTTGGCCAAGACACAAAAGAAGGTTTTGCAAGCAAATTGCAGTCTTTAATTGCGACGATTTATCCTAGCACTCAGAGTCAGTTTCAAAGTTTTATAACTGAAATTAGTACAAGTCTCAGAGATGACTGCACAAACACTTGGTACTGCGACTTTGGAGCAGGGTCTGTAGAATGCAGCATAAATGGCGCTGATATCTGTTCAAAGAAAGATAGCACGAAATGCATAAGTTATAGTTTTGGAGACCAGTTTAATTTCCGCTTTGGAGACTGCATTTATACTTATGAGCTGAGGGGCGATATGCTGAAGAAAATCAGCGGTTGTTAGAAACAGGATGAACGTTATCAGGATTTTGTTCGTCAAATATTATCGGACATGGCTTAATATCCTGAAGCAAGTCTGAACAACCCTCAGTGGTTAGTCCTTTATTTTCGTTTGATTCCCGTATTTTAGCCAATTTTTCAACTAGTGTGCTTATGCTGGTTTCGACGATTAATCTATTTGCTTTTATCTCGGCAATGCTTTTGCCACTTCTTTTTCTTTGATATTCGTCTGTTATTTTACTATTTATGTCATATTCATCTACTAGTTTTTTGTCTATAATTCCCATATAATGTGCGCGAAAATCACCTTTAGTCCACAATTCTACTGGGTATCCTACTCTATGGTATTTGTAGACTATAAGACTAAGTCCCTTAGAATTATTAATTCTATCAATGACTGAAAAGTATTCAGGCTCAGCTTTTTTAAGCCAATTTGCAAGTGATGTCATTTGTTTTTCATCGAGAGCATTATTATGTTCTTCAGTCCTGTCAAGTAAAAGATAAATTGCAATGTTGGATTGCATGCTTGTTTTATATTTTATAAAATAAGAATTTTTAACTGGTATGCCAGCAGCTTCAGAGAATTCTTTCGGACCGTAGAAGCTTGTCATTTTTAAATCAGGGTCGTCAATCAAATATGCTTCGAGGTTCTTTGGAATTTGTGCCAATGTTTGCTGAGGAACTTGTTGCAAGGATGTATGCTGTGCAGCATAATCACTTCTTTCTGGTTTTCTTTCACAACTTAAATCACAACCTGGCAGAATTAAAGTTGCTCCAAGAAGACATTCTGCCAGACATCTATACTTCATAGACATATGAATAATGATTAGTTTTTAATTATTGTTGTATTTGAGCATGTAAAAGGAGGAGATGCATAATTAGTACTCTATATACATGAATAATGGATTGTTTCTAGATCTTATTTGCAAACTTCTGGCTATACTTCCATAAAGTGTATGGAGATCTGTAATATTTTTAAAATCAATTACTCCAAAGTTTGAGTCTTCTGTATCTATATTTTTTGGAAGAAAGTCTTTTCCAGGCCATTCTAAATTTATGTGCATGACAGAATGTTTTGAATCAATATCCTCCAGCGTGTTTGTATGTTTATTGCTGACCAGATGTTTATCAGCATTTGAGTCTATTAATGCCAGATAGAAGTCAGTTTCATATGTTCCGTCAGGCCTTGGCAGTTCAAAATGATATTTAACAAGATAAGAATTCTTTACTGTAATACCAAGAGCTTTGCTTAACTCGCCTGGGTCATAAAATTCTTTCAGTGTGAACTTGCAATTTTTGTTCTCGAATGTATGCAGCCTTGCACCGCTGTTTAATATGTCCTCCAGCAGGAATTTTTCTAAATCTGATTTAGGTACTCTTGTTTGCTGCGGCTTTTGAGACTTTTTGTCGCATTTCAGATAGACATCTGGCATAGTTTGAATTCTTCCATAATTATCTTTAAGAGAGATCTTAAAGATGATTTGCGGTATTTCTGTTAAAGTTCTGTCTATCGGAATTTCATAGCTTAATCCTATTATTGGATTAAGAATAAATTTTGTGTGAAGAGGCAGTTCTCGCAATAAGAGACGATTCTCTTTTCGCATTTTTTCTTCAATTTTTTTGTCTTCGCTTCCTGAAAGCCATTGAACTAAGTCGATTCCATCTGAGAAAAATGGAATGTTGTCTGCTAATTTTACAATACCTTTTCCAATTAATTTATCTACTTCTTTTAATATGGAAGAGGAACTTAGATCCACTTCTTTTTCACCTTCTGTTGTTTTGACATATGCTCTTTGAATCATATTTATAGGGTCGGCGTCTATCTGCAAGCCAATAAAAATTCTTGAATGCTCTTCTATTGAACAGTCTTCTGTTTTAACTGAAAACAAGACTTTGTTATTTTCTGTCCAAGCACTTGTTTTAATTATGGCTTCTAAGTCTGGCTTTCCTATTCCCGGAATACCGCGCGTTCCTTTGTCTTGAAATTCAATCCTGGCTTCTTTGTCTTCTGCTGGCGCGATTGGAGAATAAAGAAATGCAGCTGCGCCAAGCAAAAATGCCCCAAGATATTGCTTGAAACTCATGTTTCTCTCTATGATACGGGATATTTAATTATTGCTATACTACTTTTCTATTATTGTTTAATCTTCGCTTTTTTGTTAGCATATTTATTAGTTAAATAACTCCTTTATCAATAATTTGCACGCAAAAGTGCTGTATTTTTACTGGTTTTTAGTTAAATTTATTAAAGCAATTTGCCTTTAACGAGAATGGTAAAAGGGGTGGATGAGATTCTGAGAAAATATGGCGGCAAGCTTGAGGAACAGGTTAAATCTGACAATACCAATGTCCAGGAATTTAGCCGTGATTATCTAAGATTCAAGCAGTCTTTGATGCCTGAGCTTACACGGTATGAAAGATGGTGCCATTCTGTCGGCTCTATGATTTCCTTGAAATTAGCAAAGAAAGACAGCGACAGAATACAGAAGCAACTTGATGCAGCACATCTTGATGTTACTCCAAGCCAGACAGTTACATTTGCATTGATGTCTATGTTTGCTGTATTTTTTGTTGGACTTTTGTTGTTTATCTTGTACTATTTTATATCAGGAAATCTTTCGTTTGTGCTGATATTTTTAGCAATTATATTCTCATTATTTGTTTTCTACTATCTTTACACTACGCCTAGCCGCATGGCAAACAAGTTCAGGCTGCAGGTAAGCAGCCAGATGGTTCCGTGCATTTTGTATGTTGTTGCTTACATGAAGCATACTTCCAACTTGGAAAGAGCGATTGCATTTGCTGCTACATACTTGCCGCCGCCAATTTCCCTGGATTTGAAAAAAGTTTTCTGGGATGTAGAGACAGGCAAGTATTCTACTATCAAAGAGAGTCTTGATGCTTATCTTGCTGGCTGGAAAGATACAAATATTGAATTTGTTGAGAGTTTTCATCTTGTTGAATCAAGTTTGTATGAGCCAAGTGAAGAGAGAAGAGTCCAGGTTTTAGAAAGAGCACTGCAGGTAATTCTTGATGGTGTTTATGAAAAGATGCTTAAATTCACAAGAGATGTGCGAAGTCCTTTGACAAATATCTACATGCTTGGAGTTGTGCTGCCTACATTGGGAATCGCGCTTCTGCCTTTGGCATCAACATTGCTTGGAGGGGCATTCAGGACAATTCATGTTTTTGTGATATTTAATCTGCTTATTCCATTTTTCGTTTATTATCTGACTACAGAAATACTTTTGAAAAGACCGGGCGGATATGGTGAATCTGAACTGCTTGAGATGAATCCAGATTATCCAAAGTTCATTTCCAAGAAGCCGTATAAAAAAGCTCTGTGGATTGTAATACCTCTCATTTTGCTTGGCTTGCTGCCATTTTTGTTCCAGTGGGCAGCATTTACAAATCTTTTTCATTTGCAAAGCGATTATACTTTCAGGCAGATAGGACTCGGATTTATTGGAGGAGACGACAAGATATTTGGATTTAAACAACTTGATACAGGAACAACAGGGCCATTTGGGCTTGGTGCACTTTTGCTGAGCATGTTCATTCCTCTTGGAATCGCATTATTCTTTGCTACAGCATACAGAGAGAAAACAAAAGATTTGATTAAAGCACGAGAAGACACAAGAAATCTTGAGGATGAATTTATCTCATCACTCTTCCAGCTTGGAAACAGATTGGGTGATGGGACACCGGCAGAGCTGGCATTTGCACATGTTGCTGAATCAACACGAGGCACGAAAACAGAAAACTTCTTCAGAATAGTCAATTCAAACATTCAGTCACTTGGCATGTCTCTGGAACAAGCTATTTTCAATCCTAAGAGAGGAGCTATTGTCTATTATCCATCTGAACTAATAGCAACGTCGATGAAGATACTCATTGAAAGCGTCAAAAAGGGCTTGAAAATAGCAGCTGTAAGCTTAATCTCGATTTCAGAATATGTAAAAAATATCCACAAGATAAACGAGAGGCTGCATGATTTGCTGGCAGAAGTTGTAAGTGATATGAAAAGCAATATGACTTTCCTGGCGCCACTGCTTGCAGGAATAGTTGTAGGACTGGCGAGCATGATTTCACTAATACTAGGCAAGCTTCAGTATTTATTTGAGATTGGAAATGTCAGCGGCGGAGGAGCTGCTGCAGGACTTGAACATATTGGAGAAATAATGTCTATATTTGATGTATCAAGCATGATTCCGGCTTATTTCTTACAGCTGTCAATCGGAATCTATATCATTGAGATAATCTTCATACTTTCAAGAACACTTGTGACTGTGGATTCTGGAGCAGACGAGCTGAGAACTGTTTATGAAACAGGCATTAATCTTAAAAGAGGAGTTTATCTTTACTTAATAGTAGCCTTGGTTGCAACAATAGCATTGTCGCTGCTGGGCTCGGTTGCATTAGGAGGATTGACAGGATAAAATGGATTACGGAGTGCCTGAACAAAGAAAAAGCAAGAAACACAAGTGGAAAGGACGAAATGTTTACAAAAAAGGCGGCAAGTATCGCGCGATTAAGCAAGTAGCGTGTTAAAATGTATGAACTATTTTTAATTGTCCTTGCTTTGCTTTGGTTAATTGGGGCAGCTATTTTTGATTTCAAGACTAAAACTCATGAGATTCCTGATTGGCTGAGTTTTTCGCTTATTGCTTTTGCAATTGCATACAGGACATTTGTTTCTATTTTCACAAGCGATTGGAGTTTTTTAATTTCAGGAGTTGCAGGATTTGCAGTGTTCTGGATTCTGGGAAATGTAATGTATAGAATTGGATTTGGAGGAGCAGACACAAAAATTCTGATGGCTATGGGAACTGTCATACCATTCTCGTTCTCTTATGCTGAAAATATAAAGATTATGGCAATATTTTTCTTTATGCTATTGTTTATCGGAGCGATTTACAGCTTAGTGTATAGTATGGGTGTTGTTTTGTTTAATTTTGGAAAATTCAAACACAGGTTCAAGGCAAGATTGACAGAACACAGAAATCTTATGCTTGGATTGCTCGCACTTGCCATCGTGCCTTTTGTTCTTACAGCTTTCAATGTAATCTTCTTGCCACTGGTATTGCTGATGCTGATTTTTCCGATATTGTTTGTCTATGCGAAAGCAGTGGAGGATATAATGATAAAGAAATTATCAAGCAAAGAGCTGACACTTGGCGATTGGCTGTGCCAGCCGATTAAAGTAGGAAAACATGTCATTGAACCACGATCAACAGGACTGAATGAGCGCGATCTAAGAATATTGAGGAAATATCACAAAGCCATTTTAGTAAAAGATGGAATTCCGTTTACAATCTCATTCTTGCTGGCTTTCATAGCTTTTGTCTGGCTATGGCAGTCTGGTTGGAGCTTTTTCAATTATAATCTCGGGTTCTGATACTTGCTCTTTTTCTTTCTTTGAAGATTTTTCTATCTTTGCAGGTTTTACTTCGTGTTTTTCTTCTGTTCTCAACTCGTTGGCCAAAGCTTCAAGTTCTGATGGTTCTGCTTTTTCCCTTTTGCCTGTCTCATTGCCAAAGATAGGCATTATATTGATTACAGCATGATCTCCTGTCTCTGAACTGGTTATGTTAATCTGCTGCGGTTTCAGAACCTGGTTGATTCTTTGTATTGCTTTGTGAATAAGCGAGAAGATTGCTTCTGAGAAGTCTTTGAGTGTAGTATGAGTCTTGGGAATCAGTATTGCATGGCCTTTTGACATCGGATTTATTTCCAGGACAACAACAGCATCATTAGTCTCCATTATCTTGTATGCGTCTACCTGGCCTCTGGCTATGCTGCAGAATATGCAGTTCGGAGTCACAAATTCCTCAAGCTTTCCAACAGGCATGGATTCAATCTGGTTTATGGCATTGTCTCTTTCTTCGGAAGAGAGGTTCATGCTGTCAACCTGCTTGAGAAGTGCCTGGCGAATCTTGGCACCGTGTTCCTCGGATATCATAAGGGTATTAACCTTGACAGGTTTAATAAGTTTTTCAAATCTGGAAAAACTTATATGGGTAATTAATGTTTGCTGATAAACAAAAGTTAAATTTATTAAGCTCTTTGCTTAAATTTGACAATGGACATAGAGAAGAGGATTGAGCTGATAAAGAGGAATACTGCTGAGATTGTGACTGAGGAAGAATTGAAGCAGCTAATTATGAAAAAGAAGAAACCCGTAGTATACTGCGGCTATGAGCCTAGCGGACCGATGCATCTTGGGCATTTTGTGACTATAACAAAATTAATGGATTTTGAGAAAGCAGGATTCAAGGTTAAAGTTTTGCTTGCAGATATTCATGCGTTTCTAAACAGAAAAGCTTCTGAGAAGGAAATTGAAAAGGAAGTAGATAATTGGAAGAAAACTATCAAGGCAATTGGGCTGAAGGCAGAAGTTGTATGTGGAAGCGATTTCCAGTTCAAGAAAGAGTATCAGATGGATGTCATGAGGCTTAGCCAGGCAACTACTGTAAACAGAGGAATGAGAAGCATGCAAGAAGTTGCAAGGGACATTGAAAATGCTACAATCTCGCAGCTGTGGTATCCTCTTATGCAGGTTGCTGATATCAAGTATCTTGATGCAGATGTTGCTCAAGGCGGTTTGGAGCAAAGAAAGGTTCATATGGTTGGAAAGGACATGATGAAAATTTTGCAGCATCCGTTTGTGGCTGTTCATACTCCTTTGATAACGTCTTTAAAAGGTCCTGGCCAAAAAATGTCAAAATCAATTCCAGGAAGCGGAATCTCAGTCACTGATTCATATGAGGAAATTAAAAATTCTATAAAAAATGCCTACTGCCCTGAACGTGAAATCTCAGAAAATCCAATTCTTCAGATTGCAAGATTGATAATCTTTCCAAGAATTGATACCATGAAGATAGCAAGACCAGAAAAATTCGGAGGAAAGCTTGAATTCAATAGCTACGAAGAACTTGAAAAGATTTATTCTGAAGGCAGACTGCACCCGCTTGATTTAAAGAATGCTGTGACAGAATATCTGGAGAAAATCATTGCTCCAATAAGAAAAGCGTGGAAGTAATTCTAAAAATAATATTTTATCCAAATGCCCTTCGATAATCAATAATTTCTACTGAGGAAACTGCTGGTATTTTTATGAGAACATTTTCTGCCTTGTCAGTATCAAGCTGTTCAGGCCATGCCATTGTGACTATAAGGGCTTTCAGGCCGAAGGCAATTGGCTCTTCTTCGAAGGACATGTTCAGTGCGCCTTCTTTTGAAAGCAGAACTTCTGCTTCTTTTTTGATTTCATCAAGGTTTGTTTCCGGAGATTCAGGCATTACCTTGATTTTTAATGCTGTCATTGCCATTTTTTCTTTAAACTTGGCATGTTTTTAAATCTAACTTCTGTAGTCTTGCAAAACAATAATGCTTTTAAAATCCATTTTGCTGGTGTTAAAATGAATTCGAATTACTATCAGCTGATTGAGAGGATTGCAAAGGCTGCAAATGTTTCTGTCGAGGAGATTAACAGGAAGGTTGAAGGAAAGAGAGCAAAGCTTTCTGGGCTTATTTCAAGAGAGGGAGCTGCGCAGATTATTGCAGCTGAGATGAATATTAATTTTGAGAAGCAGCTGATGAAGGTTAATGAGCTTGTTTCAGGAATGAAGAAAGTCAATCTTACCGGAAAGATACTGAAAATATTCCCAGTCAAATCATTCAAAAAAGATAATAGAGAAGGCAAGATAGGGAGTTTTATGATTGCTGACGAAACCGGTGCTGTAAGAAGTGTTTTGTGGGATACTAATCATATCAAATTGATTGAGGACAGCGTTATAAAAGAGGGGGATGTGGTAGATTTGGGCAATGCAGTTGTGAGAAATTCTGAAGTTCATTTAACGAGTTTTTCTGACATAAAGAAAAGCGCCAAGATTATTGAAAATGTCAAGACAAGTGTTGAATCTCATGAGAAAAAGATTGCAGATTTCAAGATAGGCGAGGGTGTTAAGACACGAGCATTTATTGTGCAGGCTTTTGAGCCTAAATTCTTTCATGTTTGTCCAGAATGCAGTATTAAAGTTATTGAAAGCGCTGAAGGAGCGATTTGTGAAAAACACGGAAGAATCGTACCAGTAAGAAAAGCTTTAGTATCTTTGGTGATTGATGACGGCACTGGCAATATACGAGCGATAATGTTCACTGAAAACATAGAAAAGATTGCCAAACTTGAGGAGCTGGATAATTTTATGAACCTGAAGGAAAGACTGCTTGGAGACGAGATGGTATTTTCTGGAATGATAAGGCAGAACAAACTGTTCAATAATCCTGAGCTGTTTATTTCAGACATAGAAAAGCCAGAGATTGAGAAAATAATTGAGCAGCTTGAAAAAGCCCGCGGCTTAGCAATTTAAAATGATGGGTCGGACGCATCTCGCAATTGCATTATTCTTTGTACTGTTGTTCATGGGAAGCATGCCAAACAAGCTGGTTTTTGTTCCAGTGGCTTTGGTTGCAGCAATTTTGCCTGATATTGATAATGCGAATTCCAAGATGGGAAGCCATAGGGTAATGAGGCTGCTGCAATTCTTTGTAAAACATAGAGGAGTGATTCATAGCTTCACTTTATGCATCTTAATTTCAGTTTTATTCGCTTTTTTCATTCCAATGCTTGCATTTCCTTTCTTTTTAGGATATTCATTGCATTTGCTGGCTGATAGTTTTACTATTGAGGGCATACAACCATTCTGGCCGTGGTCAAGGACTGTTAATGGCATGATGCGCACAGGCGCGTATGCTGAAAAAGCAATTTTCTTTGTATTCATTGGACTCAATGTGCTTGCATTGGCTGCAATTTTCTTGTAACTGCGCGTTTGTGAATGTATTATATAATGTATATCTTTCATTCAGCTAATATTTATAAATTAAAAGCATATACAGAATGAATGGCAAAAGATGAAAAGGTGTCCAAAGAAGAGGTTAAGCTTACGGATTTACCAGGAATAGGCCCTGCTGTTGCTACAAAACTTGAGGCAGCTGGAATTTATGATATAATGGGTGTTGCAGTAATGGGCCCTGTGGAACTTTCTGAGCTTGCAGGCGTCGGCGAGGCTGTGGCAAGAAAGGTTATACAGGCAGCAAGAAAGATGCTTGACCTTGGATTCCAGGACGGATTAGAATTTGCAAAGAAAAGAGAAGAGGTTTTGAATATTACTTCAGGCAGCAAGAATTTTGACAAGCTTCTGGGTGGAAAGGGGATTGAGACTAAAGCAATAACAGAGGCATTTGGTGCATATGGTTCTGGCAAGACACAGCTTGGATTGTGCTTGGCAGTTTATGCGCAATTGCCTATTGAGAATGGCGGTGCAAATGGAAAGGCTGTTTTCATTGACACAGAAGGAACATTCAGACCAGAGAGGATAAGGCAGATTGCTGAAGGAATCGGAGCAAATCCTGAAAAAGTTTTGAAGAATATTTTTGTTGCCCGCGCGTTCAATTCAGACCATCAAATTTTGCTGCTTGATAAAATTACAGAGATGATAAAGAATGGCGAGCCAATCAGGCTTGTTGTAATAGACAGCTTGACTGCGCATTTCAGGGCTGAATACAGCGGAAGAGGGATGCTTGCTGACAGGCAGCAGAAACTGAACAAGTATCTTCATACTTTAATGAAATTGGCTGAGCAGCATAATCTTGCGGTTTATGTTACAAATCAGGTAATGGCAAATCCTGCAATGATGTTTGGGGATCCAACAACAGCTATAGGCGGGAATATTGTCGGACATGCTTCAACTTACAGAATATACCTGAGAAGAGGCAAAAAAGATTCAAGGGTTGCCAAGCTGATTGACAGTCCAAACCTGCCTGACAATGAAACAGTTTTCATGCTAACAGAGAAAGGCTTGACTGATATTAAGGTTGAGGAAGAGTAATCATGAAAATTAATGTTGCATCAAATAATTCTGTAAAAATTGAAGCTGTTAAAGAATTGGTAAGGAGTTATGATTTTCTAAAAAATGCAAAGGTAAATGGATTAAAAATTAATTCAGGAGTCTCTGAACAGCCAAAATCATTGGAAGAAACTGTTCAAGGCGCAATAAATAGGGCAAAGTCAGCTTTTAGCAATTGTATGTATAGTTTTGGCATTGAAAGTGGGTTGATGAGAGTTCCACAGACAAAAACAGGAAGCATGGATTTCTGTGTTTGTGCTATCTATGACGGGACGCAATATCACTTAGGTTTATCATGCGCCTTTGAATTTCCCATCAAGGTAACTCGGATGATTCATGAATTGAATATAGATGCTAATGAGGCATTTTACAGATGCGGGTTAACTCAAGATAAAAAGATTGGTTCTTCTGAGGGTGCTATAGGAATGCTGACAAGAGGCAGAATAACCAGGAAGGATTACACAAAACAAGCAATCCAAATGGCACTGATACATTTAGAAAACTTACATTTATACTAAGTGGGCAAGCGAGGATTTGAACCCCGATTAAAACCTCCGCAAGGTCTCGTACTGTCCAGGTTATACTACTTGCCCTTATTATTCTACAAATAAAGATAGAAGACGCTTTTAATATTTACTTCCAGTGCGGAATTTCAAGAATGTATTGTGCTTTGCAGCTTTTCAGAATTTTGAAGGGTTTTACTGTCTCTTTTTTGACAATGTTCCAATTATTATTGAAGAAGATTATTTCAAGCGGAAAGAAACAGAAAAAAGTATGAATCCTGACTTGTTGTTCTTTGTTGAATATGAAAAGCTTTGGTTTTCTGCTGAATGAGAACATGAAGCCCTTAATCTTGCTGAACAGCGAGTTGCACTTGTCTGCATTTTTAATGGCTTTTTTTATGTATTTGTTCATAGATAGTATTTGATAGCGAAGTTTTTAAACTTCTTTTAATTTTTTCATTTATGGAAATAAAAGGTATATTTGTAGACTTGCATATTCATTCAAAGTATTCCAGAGCTACTTCAAAGAATCTTGATTTGTCCAGTCTGGAGAAATGGGCAAGAGTAAAGGGACTTGATATTCTTGGAACTGGAGATTTCACGCATCCAGTATGGCTGAAAGAATTGAAGGAGAATTTGACAGAAAAAGATGGAATTTTATATTCCAAGACTGGATTCAAATTTTTGCTTACTGGTGAGATAAGCCTGATTTACACGCAGGGCAGAGGAAGAAGTGTGCATCTTGTTTTGCTTGCACCAAGTTTTGAAGTTGTTGACAAGATTAATGCTTATATTGACAAGAAAGGCTTGAGGAGAGATTATGACGGCAGGCCTATTTTTGGAATCAAGGCAGAAGAGTTTGTAAGGGACATGAAATCGATTTCTGATGACATTGAAATAATTCCAGCGCACGCATGGACGCCGCATTTCGGTGTTTTTGGAAGCGAGAGTGGGTTTGACAGCCTGAAGGAAGCGTTCGGCTCACAGTACAAAAATATTCATGCAATTGAAACTGGAATGTCATCTGATCCTGAAATGAACTGGCATATTTCTGAGCTGAATGACAAGACAATTGTTTCATTCTCTGATTGCCATAGCTTTTGGCCATGGAGACTTGGCAGAGAAGCAACAATTTTTGCAAAAGCAGATTCTTACAAGGACATTATTGATGCTATAAGGAACAATAAAATTCTTGGCACAATAGAGACAGACCCTGCATATGGAAAATATCACTGGGATGGACATCGCTTGTGCAATTTTTCTTCTTCACCTGAGGAAACCAAGAAACTTGGGGGAATTTGTCCGGTTTGCCATAAACCTCTTATAATCGGAGTTGAGAACAGAGTTGAAGAGCTTACCAATCAGAAGCCAGAAGATAATCCAAATAGGAAGAAATTTTATAAGATGCTTCCTCTGCATGAAATTATCTCAATAGTTTATGGAACTGGGATGTCAAGCAAGAAAGCATGGAGCGTTTACAATGACTTGATTGCAAATTTTGGAAATGAATTTAATATCCTGCTAAATGTTTCAAGAGAAGAGTTTTTGAAAGCAAAAATTGATTTGCTGCTGGTTGAACAGATTTTGCTTAATAGGCAAGGAAAGATAAAAGTTATTCCTGGCTATGATGGCAAGTATGGTGAGGCTGTCTTGAATGAATCGCAGAAAAAATTATTTTAGAATTTTGTTATTAATGTCAAGAATCTTGGGCTTTGATTCTTGAGCATGCTCAAAAATTTGCATTTTTGACATGTAAAAATGATTTTACCCATCGGGGTGAACAGGGGCAATCCACTTCTTGAACTTGTAATGTGCATCAACAGTTTTTGTTGCGCAGTGCTCGTCCTTCAATGTGTAGTGCTTGCATTTTGCGCATTTTTTCATCTTCATCTTATTTGTTCTTACTCTCAAACTTCAGTTTTTGTTCCTTTGCTTTCTTTTCAATCTCACCAAGAATCTTTAGTATCTCATGATTTGCTTTTTTATAATCATTTGCAGAGACACTCAGCAGGTATCGACCGGCTGCAAGATAGGTTATACCTTTTTGGTATGGGTTGAGAACAGATTTTACTATTGTGATGCCATTTGGCGAATCGCTTGACAATGTGAACTCGTGCTTTACAGACACTTCCCGCTCTTTTTTCTCTTTCAATATTGCAAGCAATTTGTCTGCTTCTTCCTTGTTTAGATAAGGCTTCAAAAGCTCTGGACTTAAGGATGCCTTTACAAAAAAATCATTGATGAATGGCTCTTTTTCTTTTATCTTGTTGGCGACTTCCTCTGCTTTTTCTTTTATAATACTTTTCAGAATTGACAATGAGCTTCTTTCTTTTTCATATTTGTCAAAAATCTCGTTTTTCTCTTTTGACGTGACTCTTCGCAGACTCAGCCTTATGTTTTCTGGCTCTGCTCCGATAACTTTGCAGACAATTCTTTTTCCTGGGACGACATACTCTCTCAGGTTTCTGATTCTGCCAGGCGCAATCTCGCTGGTGACTATGGTGGCTTCGCCGTTACCTGCTATTTTTACAAATATAGTAGTTCCTACTATCTTTTCTACAGTGCACATCGCTAAATCGCCTTCTTGCATGCCTCAGAATAGAAATAGAGTTTTTTAAACCTTTACGACTTCGAGTTCAAGTGCCTTGACAAGATTGGTCATAAATTCCTGCTCAAATTCTTTTTGTACAAGACAACCTGCTGCCATTGGATGACCGCCGCATTCAGCGTCTGGAAAACCTTTTGTTGCTGATTCCAGCACTTCTCGCACATTTCTGCCTTCTCTGCCGCAGACCCTTGCGCTGACTTTTATCTTGTCATTGTCATATGCAAGCCCTACGATAATTGTACCCTTTGTGTACAGATGAGAAGATGAGAGTATGCTTGAGACAGTGCCAATTATAGTGTCCTTGATTATATTCCTTGCATTTATTATAACATAACCCTTACCTTCTATCTTGTTTTCTTCTGTATATTTCAGAGCCTGGATGAGTTGCTGCTTGTATTTTGCATATATTTCCTCTGCTTTCTCTTTTGCAGTCTTGTTGTTAAGACAGAGTGCCAAGGCTATATCGCTGTGTTCAAGACGACTGCAGGCATTTATCATTGCACTTAGCTCGCGTGCATCTTCCAGCTTGTTAAAGAACTTTACAAGGTAGATATTTCCTACCAAGTCTACAGCATCCTGCTTTCTCAGCAGAACAGCGGTTATGAGATGAGTCATCTCTTCTTCATTCAAATCAATTATACTTTTGTATTCGCCATTCTCTCGTTTGATTCCTGCATCACTCAACAGCTCGAACACGCCTTTTGGATTTCCAGTAACTCCTGGAATATAGAATCCTGAGCCATACTCAAGAGTCTTGTGCAAAGGCCTGGTTGCTGGATAGATGAGAAGTCCTTTCTTGATTTTGATGTCTGCATCTTTTAGTATATCATTGTTAAGCTTGCCTATCTCTTTGTCAAGCATATCACCAACCATACCTATTACCGCGAGATTAGCGAGGTCCTTGTTTTTTTCATCAATCTCCTTGCAGAACAAGTAAGTAAGACCTGCTGCGCTTATTTCTTCCTGTCCATAGATTCTGGGATTCACAACAGTTATATTGCTTGGAATCTCTCCAGGAACTTCATGATGGTCTATGACTATTATTTCCTTGTTCAGGTTTGAAAACCTTTCAAGGAATGTACCTCCAAGATCTAAAAATAAAATCAGGTTGCCATTGAGTTCTTTCAGAATGCTAGGTTCAAGATGCTTTACTATCTTCAAAGAGAAGCTTCTTTTCAGTCTTGAAAGAGTGCGAGCCATAATTGCAGCAGAAGTTATGCCATCAGTATCGTAGTGACTAACTATGGTTGTATGTTTGCTCTTGCTGCTCTCTAAAAATTTAGAAACTGCAGCTTTTATGTATTGCTGCATTTTTTAGCCTCTTTTTTGTTTGATTGCTTTTAGTTTAGTATAAGATGCTTCTTTTATTAAAAGCGCACGCTTGCTTGGATAATCGTGCTTGTTTGTTGAAAGATGTTTTTTTAATTTTTCAACAATTTTGCCAATGTTTTGCAAATCAGCATCAACATAGTGTTTCTTTTCCTTCAGAATTTTGCCAATTCTTTTGTTTAATGCAGATTTTACAAAGATGCCCTGTTTCTTCAGTTCCAGTCCTATTTTTTCACTTGTAAGATCTTTCTTTGCAAGCTCGAGTATTTTTTCTTCTATGCCTGCTACTTCTGTAACGTTTTTGCCTTCTGTTTCTGTTTTTACTTTAGTCATCTTATCACTTGAATTTCATGGTTTTTAAAGTTTAATATTCAGTAGCCCCACCCGGATTCGAACCGGGGTCACTGGCTTTCCTTCGCAAGTCCAAAGGCCAGTATACTTGACCACTGTACTATGGGGCTATGCAAAAAAGAACTTGAAATGATTTATAAAATTATGCTGCGAGAAGCGCTGCCTCAATGTCAGATGGAGCAAGTTTTCTGCCGGTTTTATTTGCTTCTTCAGCAAGTCTACTTACTAATTCAAACTCTTCCATTGTTTCAATTCCGCATTCATATAATACAACTCTGTTTCTGGATTCTTTGTAAGGTTCGTAAGAAATTACAACACCATATTTTGTAGGAAATTTAACCACTGTAAGAACATCGCATATACCTACGGTATTAGTCATACTTGCCTCTTTTTGATATAATTGTACCTGTTCCAAACTTAATATATCTTGTTACTCTCCTTTGTATCTTCCTCTGGCCTCGACTTTCTTCAGTTGTTTTAAAACTGACTCGTAATTCCTGCTTGATTTGTAACCTTCAAGGAATTTTTCAAAAAGCACTTTCCAATTCATGTAATGCTTTGCTTCAAGGGCTTGTTTAAGCAGATGAATATCAACTGCTTTGTCCTCCTGCCTTGAGGACTTGAAACCAAGTCCAAAGTCAATAAAATAAATAGCATCTTCTTGGCATTCTTTTGAAAGAATCATATTTGATGTTGTTAAATCGCCATGAATAATATCAATGTCATGGAATTTTGCAACTTCTTTTCCAATCTGCCTGCAAATTTCTTTTTGCTTGCTCAGTGGGAAAGAATTCAAGTAACTAGAGAGTTTCTGCCCTTTTATGAATTGCATAACAACCTCTTTTTGTTGCTCGTCAACTTTTATGACTTGAGGAACATGCGTTACCTGGAATGCTTTTTCAAGAAGTCTTGCTTCCTGGCGTGTTCGCAGTTTTCTTAATCGTTCATCAATTTCAGGAATTCTGTAGCCTTTCTTTACTCTTTTCTTGGTAATCTCGCTGCCTTTTTGTTCAATTATTGCTTCTGCGCCGCGTGCTAGAATTTTCATTTTATCTCAGAAAGGTTATTATTAATTACTGCGGGCTTCATTGCGATTATCTCATCTGTGTAACTCATTTCAGGAATTGGATTTAGCAGAAATATTTTTTTATCAAGCACATAAGCAAATGCTATTTCTATTAGACTATTTCCGCCAATATAATTTTTGATGTTATTTTTGTCTTTATTTAATACTAGTATTGCATCACTATTTTTAATTTCATTAAAATATGCTTTAATTACATCTAACTCAAGCTTGTCCCATTTGTTTTCTGCTTTTCGTTCTCCATTAACATATTTTTCAGTTTCTTTTGGCACAACAACGCTGTGCTGATGTTTCCCAAGCTCTTTTTTTATTTCAAGCATTTCTTTTGCAAATGACATACTTCCACAAATTGCTATTTTCATTTTACCTTCGCATCTTCTTGCCAAATTTTCTTGCGAATTTCATCATCTGTTTCTGCGAGAGTTCCTGCGTGCCAGACTTAACGAATTCTTTCATGATTTTGTATTGCTTCACCAGAGCGCGGACGTCCGATGTGTTTATGCCTGCACCTTTTGCTATCCTTGACAACCTGGAAGTTTCTTTTTCTATAATCTCTGGATTTTCCTTTTCATCTGGAGTCATGCTGTCTATTGCATACTTCCATTTTTTAGCTTTTTCGCCCTGCATCTCAATCATGTTTTCTGGAATCTTAGTTTTATTGCCAAGAAGACTTCCCAGACCTGGAATCATTTCAGCTATTTTTCCAAGAGGGCCGACATTTTCCATAGACTTTAATTGTTCCTGGAACTCGAGCATTGTGAATTTGCCTTCCTGCATTCTGGCAAGGCTTTCAGGTTCAGAAGCGAGCTTGACTTTTTCCATTAATGCCTCTAAGTCGCCCATGCCAAGAATCCTTGAAATGAATGAGCTTGGGTTGAATGTTTCAATGTCATTTACCTTTTCGCCGGTTGTAATGAAAAAGACAGGGGCTTTTGTTTCCTGGCAGGCTGTCAGTGCACCGCCGCCTCTTGCAGTTGAGTCCATCCTTGTTATTATAACACCATCAATTCCGACTGCTTTTTGAAATTCGCTTGCTTGAGTTTTTGCAGCTTGTCCAATATCTGCTGAAATTACAAGAATTACATAATCAGGCTTGATTTCTTTTGCAAAAGTTTTTATTTCTTTTACAAGTTCAGCATCAAGTGAATGTCTGCCTGCTGTGTCAATGATTACTGCATCATATTTTTCTAATTCTGGTTTGAATTTCTTGAATGTCTTTACAGGATCTTTCTCCTGCTTGTCTATGAAAATATTTAGATTATACTGCTTGCCAAGCTGTTCGAGCTGTTCTCTTGCTGCTGGACGATGTATATCCAAGCCTAGGATAGCAGTTTTCAGTCCGCGTTTGTTATAATAATTAGCGAGCTTTGCAGTAGTAGTTGTTTTTCCAGAGCCGTATAAGCCAAGAAGCATAACCTTTTGCAGTTTACCTTTCTTCAGCTCAAGCTCTCGTTTTTCTCCACCAAGTATCTCAAGAAGCTTGTCGTGAAGTAGCTTGATAATCTGCTCTCTTTTTTCAATGCCTTTGATTTTTTCATCAGCAGCAACTTTTCTGATACTGTCGCTTATCTCTTTTACTAAAGAGATATTGACATCAGACTCAATCAATGCTCTT